>CAZNES010000012.1:57522-72894 GCA_964572145.1 uncultured Syntrophobacteraceae bacterium | reverse complement strand
TCTCGCCCGTCTACATCGACTGCCGGCGATTGCTTTCTTTTCCCGCAGTCCGCGAGGAAATCATCACGCAGATGGCGAAAATGGCCGAGACCGAGATCGGCCTGAGCGAGATCGACGTCGTCGCCGGCGGCGAGACGGCGGGGATTCCGTACGCCGCGTTCGTATCGGACAAACTCCGCAAGCCGATGATTTACATCCGCAAGCAGCCCAAGGGCTACGGCGGGACGAAACAGATCGAAGGCATCCTCGAAGCGAATCAGCGCGTGCTCTTGGTCGAAGACCTCATCACCGACGGCATGAGCAAGCTCCGCTTCAACATCGGCATCCGGGGGGCGGGATCGAAAATCACTCACTGTCTCTGTGTATTCGAGTACGGTTCCGACAAGCTCGATCTCCACGAGGGAAAGAAGAGTCTGGCCGAGCACGACATCGCGCTGCACACGCTCGCCAACTGGGATCACGTTCTCAGCGCCGGCCTCGGCAAGAAATACTTTACCGAAGACGCGGGCAAGCAGATCCTGGATTTTCTGAAAGACCCGGAGAACTGGGGACGCAAGATGGGATTTGTGTAGACCGGTGAAAAAGGCCCATCGTCTGGCTGTCGCAGAAAACTTAAAGTTCCCTCGTCAAGCCGTGAGAATTTCAAAGGAGTCGTGCTTGGCGTCACAGGTTCAGCAGCGATACGGTAGTGACTGCAGTCCGGAATTCACTGACTGCTATATTCATAGTTAGCTTCTACGAGTGGTTGCTGTTAAACTGGCCGAGTTATGGCATCTTCCGTCTACGTCGAGACCTCGGTCATTAGCTACTACACGGCTCGGCCGAGTCGAGATATTGTCACTGCCGCCCGACAGACCCTCACGCAAGAATGGTGGGAGGACGCCCGAGAAAAGTTTGATCTTTACGTCTCGGTGCTTGTGGTGGAGGAGGCCAAAGCCGGTGGTGCTGAAGCGGCCCAAAGGCGCCTGGCGGCCATTTCGGGGGTGCCAATTCTGGAGATTAACGACGCTGCCGAGCAATTGGGCAAGCGCTTGATGGACGAGGGAGCAATACCTTCATCGAAAGGCGAAGACGCGCTGCATATCTCCCTGGCGACCGTGCATGGGATGGATTTTCTTTTGACGTGGAATTTCCGGCATATCAACAACGCCGAGATGAAAGCGCGAATCAGGACTGTTATCGAGGCGGTAGGGTATGAAAGTCCCGTTATTTGTTCACCGGAAGAGTTAGGAGGTGGCGAGCCATGAAACCAGATCCCATAGTGGATGAAGTTCGCAAGGTGAGAGAAGCCCACGCGGCGAGATTTAACTACGACCTCTCGGCGATCTGCGCTGACCTGAAGAAGAAAGAAAAAGATTCCGGTCACCCAGTGGTGTCTCGTCGACCCAAGCTGCGGCTGAAACCTACCGGAAGCTAAACAGACGCTCACACGATCCGCGGTCCTGCGATCTAATTGTCCGCCGGGAACATGACTGGACTGCGGATGCTTTCCGTAGGTCACAAGGAGCATAATGTGCTATTTACCAAGTCCGAAACGCTTCTCATTCGTTCGCCTTCGGGGGAGGATTTCCTTCTGGAGCAAGCGGACGAGTTCGACCGAGAGGTAGCAGCATTGGGTTCCAGCGACAAGTTTATGTCATTCTTGGACGCTCGATCGAAAGAAAAAGAAGAGAAAGATATTCCTTTGAGCGAAGCCCGCTCGAAGCGTGGTCTTTGAACTCTCATGACCACGGACGCTCGCCGCCGAACTACATCCGCAAGCAGCACTCATTTCCCATGAACGTTAGCCGTGCAGTGAGTGCCGAGGTCTGCTATAGTTGCATGAGGCTATGGAATATCGGAGGTGGAAAATGAGTAAGACCATAGAAGCAATTTTTGACGGAAAGGTACTTTGCCCTAAAGACGCGCTCACACTTGAGCCGAATACTCGTGTGCGGATTACAATCGAACCTGTAGAGCCAATTACCAAAGGGGCTGTTTCTTTTCTGGATACCGCCCTATCGCTGAAGTTGGATGGCCCGAACGACTGGGCGGTGAACATCGACACCTATTTGTACGGCGGAGAAAATCAGCATGAAAGCTGAGGTTTTTCTTGACACTGCCTATGCTATCGCCCTCTCTTCACCGAACGACCTCTTTCATGAGCGATCTGTCCAATTGGCCGACGAGTTGAAATCGGCCGGCACTCGCTTGGTTACGACCCGCGCCATTCTGCTTGAAATCGGCAACGCTCTATCCAAGCAACGCTATCGTCGTGCGGCGGTGCTGTTGCTGGACTCGCTTCAAACAGATTCCCGCGTCGAGATTATTCCCTTATCGGAACAACTTTACGCCCGGGCTTCGCAGTTGTATCGCGAGCGACCGGATAAAGAATGGGCGCTGACCGATTGTGTGTCCTTTATCGTGATGGAAGACCGTGGAATTGACGAAGCATTAACCACTGATGAGCATTTCCAGCAGGCTGGATTTCAGGCGCTCATGCGATAAGACCTGAAATGGCTCGCGGCTAATATTGGGTTGAGAAGGACGCGAAACGCGCCTCTCACCCAAAGCGTTATCCCAGTCGGCGTCGAAGCACTCGTCGGATTTTTTTGCTTGGTGTCTGATGAGTAACCACGCCGACTTTGTGGGAGACGGGAACCGGTCTTGCCATCACATATTGTCGTAATGGGCGACCCCGTAAACGTAGGACATCGCACCCGACCGAGCACCCATGTCTCTGAACCGTGAAGAAATCCGAAAAGAGCTGCTGAAGCTAGGCACGCTGAAAGTAGGAGATCATGAGTACGTTCTTACTTCGCAGCCTGCCGCCGCTCCGGCGGGCGGAAATGGCTTCATTCTCTTCGCTCGCACGTCAAGCGTCCCGGTCAGTGATGTCGCCATCAAGGTGTTTCTTCCGGCGAATCCCAAATGGCAACAAGCCAACGACCCAAGCCGCAAGAGATTCCTTCAGGAAATAGAAATCTTAACTGCACTGGATCACCCAAACATCGTCAAGTGCCTTGACCACGGTGACGTGACTGTGGCCGGAAATCAATTGCCGTGTTACGTAATGCCAAAAGCGCGGGGTTCGATGCGCGATCGCCTGGACGCCGGAGAGTTCAGGGAGGATGAAACGGTCTGCCGGGACTTCTTCCTCCCCTTGGCGGAGGCCCTTCTGGCCGTGCACGAAAAAGTGGTGTATCACCGGGACATCAAACCCGAGAATGTGCTCATTGGCGACGGCGACATTCCGCTTCTCGCCGATTTCGGAATTGCGCACGTTGATCCGGGCTTCGTGAAAAAACTCGTTGAAACCCGGCCCGCCGACCAGCTCCACAATATGCACTACTATGCACCTGAACAGCGTAAGGGCCAAGATGCCACCAAGGTTGATCACCGCGCCGACATATGGGCGTTCGGCTATCTCCTGCTGGAGGCTCTAACGGGCCGATACCCCATGGGACCGAACACCTTCCTCCCAAGTCAAGTCCACTCTGAATGGCTCGCGTTCGACTACATAGTGCTAAAGTGCACGGAAATCAAAGCTGATCGAAGGTACCAGTCAATGGCCGACTGTTATAACGACTTGTCAACTGCCTTTCGCGGTCAGCGCTTTGAACGGGATGCGCTCGCGGATTTCTTCGCAGCCTCTCGACGCGTCGAATTCACGGCGCAGCTGAATAAGCGCTCAGCGGAACTTCTGTTCGCAGAAACGCTAAGAGCGCTGTACTTGAATCGGTCGCTCTGGCAGCCTCGCGGCGCCGGGAGGGATTTGGTCTTTGCGAGCTTGCTCTTGCGGGGCGGTGGAGGGTACCACGAACAGCGCTTACGGAACCCCGATACCCCCGAATCGGAATCCGCCCCTGGCTCGCTGGGATGGTATTGGTTTTCTGGTATTAGCAAGCTCGAATGCCTGGCGATGCTCGGACATTCGCTTGGTCATCCCAATGTCCATGTGCGAGCAGGCGCGGCGCGAGCCCTCGGGTTTTTAGGAACGCGTGATGATGCTGTACAGCTGGCACGGCTGCTAGATGAGAGGAACCCGACTGCGGTAGTGGCGGCCCTCAGGTCGCTCGCAAGCCTGGGGCGACTCGACCACAGCACGATTCTTAGGTTCATCAATGACCAAAAAAAAGCTGAAGCAAGGCAGGCCTGCGCTGAGGCGCTCGGTACGGGAATCATCGACGAGGCGGTTGCCGCCGGGTTACTTGCCCCGCTCCTTGACGATAAGAACGAGGCCGTGCGGCGCGAGGCCGCCCTTTCCCTTGCGAAGCTACATGTGAGCGACACAAGTATTCTTGAAAAGTTGGCCACGCTTGCTTCGTTTGATCTCGACGCACAAGTCCGCCAGTCAGCCGCTAGGGCCGCCAGGGTCTTGGGTGGATTTTCAGAGCTTCCACGCTTCGACAGTCACCAGCACGCAGTTTATGATACGCTGTCCCGGAAAGACCTCGTTGGACCGTACTCACCCGTTCGTGAGCGAGCCGCTTGGGATCTGCTCCAGCATGGCCAAGGGGCACCAGCCTGGGACGCCGCAACTTTATGGATCGCCAAGTATCAGCAGAGAGAATCCGCGGAGAGGCAGATGGAGATTTTGGCCCCATCGCTCCATTTCCGAGCTTTGCAGGCCCTGGACTTCCGCATGTACAGTCCGGCTTGGTGGCGGGACAAGATGGACCCCGTCGGTGCCCTCGTCCCTTGAGAAGCGCTACCCGTAACTGGCCGGCTAACAACCGGTTGGAGCCCGACGCTCGCTCAGACATGAGCACACCCACGAACAAAAGCAGAGACTATTTCGCAGAGTTGTACGTCGCCGGCATTCTCGGCGATGCCGGTTGGAGTATCTACTTCCCCAAGCGCGACGTTGGCTTCGATTTTGTCGTCACCAAGGAGGTCGGAGAGCGTGTCATCATTCGTCCGGTTCAGGTGAAGGGTAAGTACCCCACTGAGCAGAAACGCGACTTCCCAACTTACGGGTATATCGGCGAGCTTTCGCAGCTTCACGACGAGATGATTTTGGCCATCCCCTTTTTTCCCATCGACCGGACAGGCGTCGCTCCTACGTGCATAGCCTACATGCCCCGCTGGCAGATTCGCGCGCAGAAAAGTCGCGGCTACTCGTGTTGCCCAGCACAGTTTAAGGAGGGCAGAGCCATTCCTCGGCGAGACTTTCGCCAGCACTTCGACGGCGACGGCATGAGGTTTATGGAGTCCGAAAGTTGGAGTAGAGACACAATGAACAAGCCTAACAAAATCACTAGAGCGAACCACGGGCAGCGATGAACGTCTCTTCTGAATGCGAGGCAGTCTTGGCACTGCCCGTGGTCGCTCAGTTCCGGCGTTATATTTTCCATCGCGCCACTCGGTCTGACACCAGGTAGAACACCTAGAAGAAGAACATTTTCGTGCCACGACTGACTGAACAAGAACAACAAGAGATCGTCCGATATATCGAAGCGGACAAGCCGCTGCCGGACAAGTTTCGCTTTCTGCTGTTCGAGGACAAGCGCGAGGTGGAACTGGTCTGGAACGGCAAGACGAGCGAGGTCTGCAATATGGAGAGACAGGAATAGAGCCATGTATGTCAAGAATCTTAGAATCAAGAACTTTCGGAACTTTTGCGATCCACCGTTTACGATGGACCTGCGGCCGTTCACGCTCATCTTGGGTGAGAACAACATCGGGAAGACGAATCTTCTAGCCGCAATTTCCCTACTCTTCAGCCAAGAGATCTCAGTCATCGAGCGCCGGAACCTTGAGATTGACGACATCAATTACCTAACGGTCATCGCTTTCAAGAAGCAGGTCGCCGATCATTCCATTGAAGCTGATAAGGTCGTGTTCCCAGAGGTCGAGATCCATGCAACGCTGAGCGACATTCAAGACGAGCAACACCCAGTCGTCGGTGACTGGTACAGTAACACGGACTTGACCGAGGCGTCTGTGACGTATCGGTTTTCAGTACGAGGAAACTTCAAACGTGACAAATGGATCGAGGAGCAACGCGAGACAATCGCTCGCAGAAAGGAGAAAGACGAGAAAGACGAGAAAGCGAACCCTGAGTCCGGTGTTGGTTCAGAGAAGCCGGATTACAGCCGGTATGTCGACCTCCCGATTGGAGAATACCGGCACACGATCTACGGAGGCGGACGTCCTTCGAATGAATGCGAATCCTGGCTGCTGCGAATGCTTCGTGTTGAGATTCTCGATGCACTTCGGGATGCCGGGCGAGAACTGGTCGCCGGTGGCGAACAACGTCTATTGTTTCGCGTTCTTCGGCAGAGGAGCGATTCTCGATACACAAATGTCAAACGATTGATCGACGAACTGAAGCAGGAAATCGATATTGACCCGTCACTCGCGGCAATCAAAACAGACGTTAAAAAATTGCTCGCACTTGTGTCGCTTGACACTCCAGGTGAAGACCATTCCATCGGCCTGCAATTTGCAGCCCCCGAGGCATCCGAGATATTGAAAAAAATTGGCATGACCTACGGGGCAAACCCCATTACCGTCGCTCGCAATGGCCTCGGTAGGAATAACCTTCTCTATCTGGCACTTGTCTTGTCGCAGTTGGCCAAAGCGCCAAACATCTCAGCCGGAGATGACGACTACATCTGCTTTCGCCTTGTTGGAATCGAGGAACCGGAAGCCCATCTGCATCCGCATTTGGAGGACCACCTCGCCCAAAACATAGAGGCTATCAGGAAAGACTACGCCAACTCGCTGCAGTTGATCCTGACCTCGCACTCCACCCATGTAGCGGCGAAGCTTTCCCTGCAGAATACGGTCGTGCTGTTTCGCCGCGATCCAGACGGTGCCATTGCCGCACACTATGTCCTCGATGGAATCGATCCTGTCAAGGAGAAGGACGCCGTTCGTTTTCTGAGTCTGTATCTCGATGCGACGAAGTCCCGGATGTTCTTCGCACGGCGGCTCATTCTTGTTGAGGGCATCGCGGAACAAATTGTTATTCCCATGCTCTTCGAGCAGGTCAAAGGTCAATCGCTCGAAAGCATCGGTTGCACCGTCATCAACGTGAGCGGCGTTGCTTTCCGGCACTTTCTGACGATCGTGAAAAACGGATTCTTCAAAAAGTGTGTGGTGCTCACAGATAGCGACGCAGGGACGAAAACGGAGAACCGGGCCGAATCATTGCAGGCCGACTTCAAAGACATTCAACACATCGACATTCAGGTCACAACCAAAAGTACATTCGAAAAGGACCTTGTTTCATCGAACAAGTCTGGTGACGGAAAGGAGCTTTTGTTTTGTGCACTCACCGTGACGAAGCCAAACAATGGCCCAGCGTTCAAGACTGCGACAGGAGCAAATGACATTGACGTCGAGGCTTTCTTCGCCGAGATCAAGAACCACAAGGCCGAGTTTGCATTCAGCCTCATGTCAGCTCTTGAGGATGAGCGCCAAGCGGCAAAGAAAGACAGCCGCTTGCCCAAGAAGTTGGCCATTCCGAACTACATTTCTCAAGCGCTCGACTTCATCAAGGGGTAGCGATGGCAAAGACGTTACGTAAACCGAAGCTCGCCGAGGCTGGACCAGGTGCCGGAAAAACACACACGATGGTCGACGAAATCGTCGCCGCGATTCAGCTGCTTCCTCCACACCGGTTTCTTGCAGCCATCACCTACACTAACGCAGCAGCAAACACGATTCGCGAGCGTCTTTCCAGGAAAGTCCAGGTTAGGCGTAACGTTTTCGTTGGTACCACGCACTCATTCGTGAATCGCTTCATTTTGGCTCCCTTTGGCGAACTCCTGACGTTGCTTCCTCAAGATCGAATCTATGCGGAGATCGATCCATATGACAAGGTAAACTCTCCGGCTGGCGCGGCAGCTTACACGAAGAACCTAATCAAGAAAGGGATTATCCCCTATTCCTCGATGATCCCGACAAGTCGAAAAATTCTGGAGACACCAGGCATACGGGACCGCATCTGCAAACGGCTTGCTTATATCTTTGTTGACGAGTTCCAAGATGTGGACAATGGAACGTTTGAGGTCTTCGAACATTTCCGCAAAGCCGAGAAGACCAGTTTATATGCTGTCGGCGATCCTGAGCAGTATGTGATGAGTTTCGCATACCGAGGCCAGAGGCCACCGACGTTCGACAAGATTCCATTCTTCCGATTCAAGAAACAGGCCGATTTGGGACCAATCATCGAGAACCATCGATCAAATGGAGAGATCGTCACGTTCGCGAATCAGTTCCGCGAAGATCTGCAGCAACGAGCGGTCAAACCTAAGCGGAACGAACCCAGAGTTCTTTTCATCCCGGCCACGTCTCTTGAGGAAATCGTTCGGTGTTATCAGGCTTTGAGTGCAAATGTGGAAACCGAAGACGATCCCCGAACAAGGTTGTATCTCTCGGAGGAGAACGCGACCTTCGATTCAGTTCGTGATCAGTTTCAGTTGACAGCACTCTCAAACGACGGACGAAGGAGCAATACGATACTCGGAGACGCACTTGAACTTTTGTCTGTTGCGCTTGATCGCAGTCAACGAAGAATCTGTGAGGAATTCAGACTGTCCCGTCTTCAGTGGCGTGCCGTTGGCGTCCGGCTACTCAGGAACCTTCATGCAGGAAAGTATGGCATTGATCAACTCGTCATGCTTGTTGCCGATGAGTTCGGCTATAAAATGTCTGAGTCCCGAATCAAGCTGGTTGATGACGGCTTGAGACTTCTGAGTGCTGAACTTTACTGGGGGGCGCCGGCACAAAGGACCGAGCTGTGCGCCTCGATTCGCAAGGCCAAAGGGCTGCAAGCCGACGCGGTTCTCGTAGTTGCGAAAGGCGTTGCAGAGCTAAAGAAATGGCTGCAGACCGATCGTTTAGTTCGTGTGGCAGACAAGCAAGACAAATGCAGACTCGGATACGTGGCTTTTACGCGGCCGAAAGAAATGCTCTGCATTGGTTGCTTGAAGGAAATCGACGCAGAGTTGATTCAAATGCTCCAGACTCTTGGAATTGTGACTGTAGCAGGGAACGATGTGGGAAAAGGCTCAGGCTCGGAAGCCAAGATCGCACTACACGAATGATTGCCCTTGGCCGACATCTGACTTTGGCGAAGTGCAACAAAAACGTTAACAAATCAATCCAGGCGACCGCTAAATTGTCGTCTGATTGAGACGTTTTATATTTTCATCGCGTCTTTTGGCCCGACTCGCGGTTATAATGCCGTAAAAAGAAGAAAACCTTCATGCCGCGACTGACCGAACAAGAGCAACAAGAGATTCTCCGCTATCTAGAGGCCGACAAGCCGCTGCCGGATAAGTTTCGCTTTCTGCTGTTCGAGGACAAGCGCGAGGTGGAGTTGGTCTGGAACGGCAAGACCAGCGAGGTCTGCAATATTGTCCTGCCGTTTCAAGTCATCGAGCAGGTGGACGAACCGCGTGCCGAGAAACCAGCCGACACGGCATTTCAACCTGATTTTTTTGACTCCCGTGGGCGCCAGCTCAAGGGCTGGACCAACAAGCTCATCTGGGGCGACAACAAGCTGATCCTCTCATCGCTGAAGAACGGCCCGCTGCGCGAGGAGATTGAACGGCAGGGCGGCCTAAAGCTGATCTACATCGACCCGCCTTTTGATGTGGGCGCGGATTTTTCGATGGACATCGAGATCGGCGGCGACACCTTCACCAAGAAGCCCAACATCCTGGAAGAGATCGCCTACCGCGACACCTGGGGCAAGGGGGCGGATTCCTTCATCGCCATGATTTACGAGCGTCTGGTGCTGATGCGGGACTTGCTGGCGGAGGACGGGAGTATTTATGTGCATTGTGATTGGCGGGTGAACGCTTTTATTCGGCTGGCAATGAACGAGATTTTCGGAACAAATGACTTCATCAATGAAATCACATGGAAACGGGCTCACACGGTTAAAGGCAACATTGGGCAGGGCAGCAAATATATGGGTGCCAACACAGACACCGTGTTCGTCTACTCAAAATCCCCTGCCTACATCTTCAACAATGTTTTTGTTCCGTATTCCGAGGAATACATAAATTCTTTCTTCAAGTATACCGAACCAGACACGGGGAGAAGATATAGGCTCACCAGCATGATCGGCCCAGGCGGTGCCGCCAAGGGAAACCCAAGTTATGAGATCATGGGCGTCGCGCGATATTGGCGATACAGCGAAGCGAGGATGAAGGAACTAGTGGAGAAGGGGTTGATTGTTCAGACCTCGCCAGGGACCGTTCCTCAAAAGAAGCAATATTTGGACGAAGGCTCGGGTGTCTCCATTCAGTCACTGTGGGACGACATCACAGGAATCGGAGCGTCCTCGACGCAGCGAACGGATTACCCCACTCAAAAACCCGAAGCCCTACTCGAACGCATCCTAAAAGCCAGCAGTAACGAAGGCGACCTGGTGGCCGATTTCTTCTGCGGTTCGGGCACTACCGCCGCCGTTGCGGAAAAGCTGGGACGCAGGTGGATCGTCAGCGACTTGGGAAAGTTTGCCATTCACACCACGCGCAAGCGGATGATCGGCGTGCAGCGGCAGTTGAAAGCCGAAGGCAAGGACTATCGCGCCTTCGAAATCCTCAATCTGGGCAAGTACGAACGTCAGCACTACATCGGCGTCAACCCCAACCTGCGCGAGACGGAACAGCAGAAGCAACTGGAAGAAAAGGAAGCCGCCTTCGTCGACCTGGTTTTGCGCGCCTACCGCGCCGAAAAAACCGAGGGCTTTGCTGCCTTCCACGGCAAGAAGGCCGGTCGGCTTGTCGCGGTCGGTCCGGTCAACCTGCCGGTGACGCGTCTTTTCGTGGAAGAGATCATCCTGGAATGCCGGAAGAAGCACATCACCAAGGTGGACATCCTCGGCTTTGAATTCGAGATGGGCTTATTCCCCAACGTGCTGGACGAAGCCCGCGCGAAAGGCATCGACATTGCCCCCAAGTACATCCCGGCCGAAGTGTTCGACAAGCGCGCGGTGGAAAAGAACCAGGTGGTCTTTCACGATGTGGCGGCTATCGAGGTCAAACCGCTAATACACGCGAATAAACGCGAATGCAGCGTGGCGATGGAGCTGACCGACTTTTCGGTTTTCTATTCGCAAGATTCGATTGCCAACGCGGAGGCGACGCTCAAGGACAAAGCCAGCAAGATCGTCGTGGAGCGGGGGCAGATCGTCAAGGTGAGCAAGGACGCAAAGGGCATTGTAAAACGCGAAGTGCTGACGAAAAAATGGACGGACTGGATCGATTACTGGGCGGTGGATTTCAACTTTGAGAGCAAGCGCGAGATCGTCCGCGTGAAGAACGAAGAAAGCGGCGAGTGGGAAGAGCGATGGACCGGGGATTACATCTTCGAGAACGAGTGGCAGTCCTTCCGCACCAAAAAAGAGCGCAAGCTGGAATTGACCAGCGTCTTTCATGAATGCGAGCCGGGGCGGCGCAAGCTGGCGGTCAAAGTGGTGGACATCTTCGGCAACGACACGATGACTATCGTCGATGTCAACGTTGGCGGAAAGAAATAATGGCGCTGCATCCCAACTTCCCCGAATCGCCTTATATCATCCTCGACCCGGCCATACGCTGGTTCCCGGCGGATGAAGCTCTGCGGGAATCCAGCTCTGAAAAGCTCATGCCGCCTCTGGTGTCGCAACTGCGAAAGAAAGTGAAGGAGTGGCGGGACAGCGGCTACGTTGGCGCGACGGACACCAGCCGCAGTCTGCTCAACTGGTGGTTCAACGCGCCGCACCTGCTCCCCCAGGCCGACGGCACAATGGTCGAGTTCCAATATTACTTTGCGCAACGCGAGGCTCTGGAGACGATCATCTATCTGTACGACGCGGTGGCCGTAAAAGACAAGTACGACCTCATGCGCTACGACAGTTCCGGCGCGGTGTCCGCCGGCATGTTCGATGAGACCTGGCGGCGCTTCGTGGTGAAAATGGCGACCGGCTCCGGCAAGACCAAAGTGCTGAGCCTGGTGCTGGCCTGGAGTTTTTACCACAAGCTCTACGAGCCGGAGTCGGGGCTGGCACGCAACTTTCTGGTGATCGCCCCCAACATCATCGTGCTGGATCGCATCTACAAAGATTTTCAGGGACTGCGCATCTTTTTGAAGGACGACCCGGTCTTGCCCGACAACGGCGTGGACGGACGCAACTGGCGCGACGATTTTCAATTGACACTCCACCTACAGGATGAGGTGCGCATCACCCGTCCTACGGGGAATATCTTTTTAACCAACATCCACCGCGTCTATGCCGGCGACGACATTCCAGCTTCGCCCGCCGATGAGAACACGATGGATTACTTTCTTGGCAAACGGCCCAGCGGGGCGACCACCGACTCGAAAGTGGATCTGGGTATGATCGTGCGCGACATCGACGAACTGATTGTGCTCAACGACGAGGCACACCATATTCACGACCCGAACATGGCGTGGTTCAAGTCCATCGAGGACATCCACAACCGCCTGAAGCAAAAAGGGGCCATGCTCGCTCTGCAAGTGGACGTGACCGCCACGCCCAAACACAACAACGGCGCGATCTTCGTTCAGACCGTGGCGGATTACCCGCTGGTGGAAGCCATCAAGCAAAACGTGGTCAAGCACCCCGTTCTGCCCGACGCTCCAAGCCGTGCCAAGCTGGTGGAGCGCCAGAGCGCCAAGTACACCGAGAAATACGCCGACTATATTCACCTGGGCGTGCTCGAGTGGCGCAAGGCGTATGCCGAGCATGAAAAGCTGGGCAAGAAGGCCATCATGTTCGTGATGACCGACGACACACGCAATTGCGACGACGTGGCCGAATACCTCGAAGGCCACTATCCCGATCTGAAAGACGCGGTGCTGGTCATTCACACGAAGAACAATGGCGAAATTTCCGAAGCAACGTCGGGCAAAGCCAAAGAGGAGTTGGAGGACCTTCGCCGCAAAGCCAACGCGATTGACGGGCTGGACAGCCCCTACAAAGCGATCATTTCCGTGATGGTGCTCAAAGAGGGATGGGACGTGCGTAACGTGACCACCATTGTCGGGCTGCGCGCCTATTCCGCCCAGAGCAACATCCTGCCCGAACAAACCCTGGGTCGCGGCCTGCGCAAGATGTACCCCGACGTGGAGGAATACGTCAGCGTAGTCGGCACGAATGCCTTTATGGATTTCGTGGAATCCATTCAGGCGGAAGGCGTGGTGCTGGAGCGCAAGCCGATGGGCGAAGGCACACAGCCCAAAACGCCGTTGGTGGTGGAGATCGACAAGGAAAACGACAAAAAAGACATTGATGCGCTGGATATTGAAATCCCCGTGCTGACCCCGCGCGTCTACCGGGAATACAAAAATCTCGCAGCGCTGGACGTGGGCGCGCTAGGGAATCAACGCGTGGCCTACCGGCAATTCAGCGAGGAGGAACAGCGGGAGATCGTCTTCAAGGACAGCATTACCGGAGAGGTGAACCATAGCATTATTCTCGACACGGGTGGCGTTGCCGATTACAGCAGCGTGATCGGTTACTTCGCGCAGACCGTGATGAAAGACTTGCGGCTGGTCAGCGGTTACGATGTGCTGTATGGCAAGGTCAAAACATTTGTCCAAGAGCAGTTGTTCGACCGCCCGGTGGACCTGGAAAGCCCCAACACGCTGCGCAATCTATCGGAACTGGCCGCCACCAAAACTCTGATCGATACTTTCAAGAGGGCGATCAACGCTCTGACCGTGCAGGACAAGGGCGACGCCGAAATTCGCGACACCATCAAGCTGCGTCAGACGCGCCCCTTCGTGGCAAAGGATCAGGGCTACCTCATCCCGAAAAAGAGCGTCTTTAACCGCATCATTGGTGACAGCCCTCTTGAATTGAAGTTCGCCCGCTTCCTGGAAGACTGCGACGATGTGGTTTCCTACGCCAAGAATTATCTGGCGGTGCATTTCAAGCTGGACTACGTGAAAGCGGACGGCGATATATCCAACTACTATCCGGATTTTCTAATCAAGCTATCCGACAAGCGCATTGTCATTGCCGAAACCAAAGGGCAGGAAGATCTGGACGTGCCGCTCAAGATGCGACGGCTGCGCCAATGGTGCGAAGACATCAACCGAGTGCAGGCAAACGTGGAATACGACTTCGTTTACGTGGATGAAGAGAGCTTCGAGAAATACAAACCAAAGACATTCCGGGAGTTGAGTGATGGTTTCAGACAATACAAAGGGGAAAAATAACAGGACGCTGCACCTGCCCTCTAGGCCGATGATGTTGAACCGGGACTCCGGCTATTTATACAGCTCCTTGAAGAACCCTTCCTTTTCCAGCTCGTTTAAAAACCGCATGTTGATGAAATCTTCGGGCTTTTTGTCCTTGGCTGCGGGCAGGCGCTTGGCCACTTCCTCAAGGCCGTAGCGAAACCCTTCGACGTTCGGAAAGGCCCGGCGGTCGGTGGTTAGCGCGTAGCTTGCGTAGGTCGCCTCCAAAATCTCCGGGTCGGTGATCTTCAAGTGCTTTGCCAGGCTCTTTTTCGCGCCTTCCTTATTGGTCAAGCCGTAATGAATCCCGGCGATAAATCCTTTTAAAAAGTTTTTCACCGCCTGTGGATTCTCGCGGATGAAGCGGTCGGTGGTTTCGATGACTTGCTGAGGATAGGGAATCCCGAGTTCCGCCAGGTTGACGAGGACATTGTAGCCCTGTTTTCTGGCTGTAATGTCGAAAGGCGGCGCGATGATCGTGGCGTCGAGCGTGCCGGCCACGAGCGCGGCAAAGCGACTCGGCTGGGCGCCCATCTGGATGATCGTGACATCCTTAGGGTTCACGCCGACTTTTTCCAGCAGAAGCCGCACCGCCGTGTCCGTGGTGGAGCCGAAACGGCTTATGGCGATTTTCTTTCCTTTGAGTTGCTCCAGACTGGTAATATTCTTGGCCGTGACCAGATTGTACGGCAGCGTGTTGATGTAACCGGCGACGACGATCGTATCGGCGCCGGCCGAGCGGGAAGCGATCGTGACCGGGCCGGAGGTGACGGAGATCTTTACCTCGCCCGCCATCGAGGCTTGCGCGAGCAGCGAGCCTCCTTCGAAAATTACCAGCCGGGGATCGATGCCGTACTTTTGAAACATGCCGGCGTCTCGGGCGATAAACGGATGGGTCAGGGCCGCCGACATCCCGGCCACTCCCACGACCAACGGCGTCTGCGTCTGCGCCGGAAGAGGGAAGGGCGAGAGCAGAAGAAGACAGAAAAGCGCGAGCCAAAAATTTACATTTAGATTTTTCATTTTCGCTACGCCGCCTGATTCTTTTTGTTTTTGTGAATCGCCCAAAATATTCGCTCCGGACTCAGCGGGAGATCGTAAATTCTTACGCCGATCGCATCCGTCACCGCGTTGCCGATCGCCGCCGGAGTCGGCGCGAGCCCCGGCTCGCCCAAACCT
>CAZNES010000012.1:54728-57422 GCA_964572145.1 uncultured Syntrophobacteraceae bacterium | reverse complement strand
CACCGCGTTGCCGATCGCCGCCGGAGTCGGCGCGAGCCCCGGCTCGCCCAAACCTTTGGCGCCGTACGGCCCTTCCGGCTCGGCGCACTCGACGATGATCGGGATCATCTCCGGCAGATCGAGCGCCGTGACCAGATGATAGTCGAGGAACGACGGGTTGCGCACTCTTCCCTTTTCATCGACGACCAGATGCTCGTGCAGCGCCGAGCCGATTCCCATCGCCAGCCCGCCTTCGATCTGCGCCGCGCAGTTCGTCGGGTTGATCGCCTTGCCCACGTCGTGCGCCGCCGACATGCGCAGCACGCGCGCCCGGCCGGTCTCTTCGTCCACCGCGACTTCCGCCGCCTGGGTCGCGTACATATAAAAAGCCGACGCGTGATCGCTGTGGCCGGTCTCGAGATCGAGATCTTTGGCGATCTGATAGGTGTACGAAGCGTCGCCGCGCACCGTCCCTTCGGCGCCGAGTTTTCTGCGCACGACTTCGGCAACAGTGAGCGCCATCTCCGGATGGTTTTTGAGAAAGACTTTGCCGTCGGAAAATGCGATTTCTTCTTTCTTGCCTTCGAGCATCGGGCTTGCCATCTCCGCGATTTTTTCGCGCGCGTCGATCGCCGCGTGACGGACGGCGTTGCCCATGTGGTAGGTGCTCCGGCTGGAGGTCGTCGAGGCGTCGAACGGAATCGCGTCGGTGTCGAGCGGCGCCATGCGGACTTTTTCGATCGGGATCTTGAGCTCCTCGGCCGCGATTTGAGAGAGGATCGTGTTGCATCCCTGGCCGATCTCGACCGTGCCGGCAAGGACGGCGGCTTCGCCTTTGGCGTTGACGATGACGCCGGCGCTGGAAGTCGTCGGCGTGCGCGTCGGCTTGGAGATGCACGCGAGCCCTTTGCCGATTTTTAACCCTCTAACGCTTGAGCTTGGCTTTCCCCATTCGATTGCCGCGGCGGCTTTGATGAGCGTTTCCGTCAGGCCGACGTTGTTGAGCTGCTCTCCCCAATAAGAAAGGTCGCCGTCCACAAAAATATTTTTCAGGCGAAACACCAGCGGGTCCATGTTCAGCCGCTTCGCCAGCTCGTCGGTGTGCTGCTCGACCGCCCACGCGCCCTGAGGGATGCCGTAACCGCGATACGAGCCGGCAACCGGCGCGTTGGTGTAGACCGCGTATCCATCGACTTTCACGTGCGGGATGCGATACGGGCCCGGCGCCGGCAAGCTGCCGCGAATGCAGACCGTCGGGCTTTTCTCGGCGTAAGCGCCGCCGCCCCAATAAATAGTCATCTCGCGCGCGACGAGCGTGCCGTCGTTCTTGACGCCGCTCTTGACGGTGACGATCGCGCCGTGGCGCGTGAGCGTCGAGATGAAAGTTTCCTCGCGGTTGAATTTTACGCGCACGGGCCGGCCGTTGGTGTGATAGGCGAGCGCGACGGCGAGCGGCTCGACTTTGAGACCGCCCTTGGAGCCGAAACCGCCGCCTTGCAGCGGATTGATGAAGCGAATTTTTTCTTTCGGAAGATCGAGCGCTTCCGCCATCTCGTGCAGCGCGCGGAAGGGCGCGTCGTTGGCGACCCAGATCGTGACCCGGCCGCTTTTGGGATCGACTTGCGCGTGCGCGGAGTGCGGCTCTATCGCCGCGTGCTGTATGATCGGCACGGAGTAGCGCTCTTCGAGAACGATATCCGATTCGTGGAAGCCTTGCTCGACGTCTCCGGTCCGGAGTTTGAAGTGCTCGCAGACGTTCGGCTGAGCGCCGGGCACGATGAATTCCATCTTGCGATAGCTCGCGAAATTCTCGTGAATCGCGATCGCGCCGGGCTTGCAGGCTTCTTCAGCAGAAGTATAAACGGGCAGGTCTTCGTACTCGACTTCGATCAGCCGGGCGGCGGCTTGCGCCGTGTCCTCGTCCACCGCGGCCACAGCCGCGACCGGCTCGCCGATGTAGCGGACTTTGTCTTGCGCTAAAAAAGGTTTGTCGCGAATCGACTCGCCGTGAATCCACGGCGCGTCTTTTCCCGTTATGACGGCGACGACGCCGGGATATTTCTTCGCCTTCTCAGTATCGATGCGGTTGATCTTAGCGTGCGCCTTTGGGCTGAAGAGAACTTTGCCGTAGACCATGTCCGGCAGGACGAGGTCGTAACCATAAACCGCTTCGCCGGTGACCTTCTCCTCGGCATCGACGCGCGTGACGGGTTTTCCGACGACGGTGAGTGGTTCCATGACTTGCCTTCCGTAGAAGTTCATGCGCGGAGAGATCCTTCACTTCGTTCAGGATGACAAACGGAATGTCATTCTGAGCGCAGCGAAGAATCCCTCCGATTGCTATCCTGCGTTAGTGCGCCTCGCGCGCAGCTCCGCCGCCGCGTCCTGAACCGCTTTGACGATCTTCGCGTAGCCGGTGCAGCGGCAGAGGTTGCCGGAAATCGCGAAACGAATTTCTTCCTCGCTGGGATCGGGATTCTCGTCGAGCAGCGCCTTGGACATCATCAGCATCCCCGACGTGCAGTAGCCGCACTGGACGCCGCCGTCCTGAATGAACGCCTGCTGCACCGGATGCAGCTCGGGGCCGATCTTCAGTCCCTCGATCGTGACGACGTCGGCGCCGTCGAGCTCGCCGGAAAAAATCAGACAGGAATTGACCGCCTTGCCGTTCAGCAGGACGGTGCACGCGCCGCAGTCGCCGGTGCCGCAGCCTTC
>CAZNES010000012.1:41482-54628 GCA_964572145.1 uncultured Syntrophobacteraceae bacterium | reverse complement strand
CCTTGCCGTTCAGCAGGACGGTGCACGCGCCGCAGTCGCCGGTGCCGCAGCCTTCTTTGGTCCCGGTAAGGCCGATCTCGTCGCGCAGCAAATCAAGCAGAAGACGATGGGCCGGCACTTCCAGAGTTGTCTTTTTACCGTTCAGTGTGATGCGAATCGTTTTCTTCATGTGTCTTCCTCATCATCTTTCGACGCAATGCAAAATGAAAATTGCAAAGTGCAAAACTCAAAATCAGCAGCGGTCTCGATCCGTCCATTTTGCATTTTTCAATTTGAACTTTGCATTTTGCATTGGCTATCAGTACCTTCTATCCCTCCGCTCCATCCACGACTCCGCCCGGCCCGCCGCCGCGTTCAGCAGCGCGCGCGTCGTGTTGACGCGGACCATTTCTCTGCGGTAATCGGCGGAGGAGCGCACGTCGCTGATCGGCTTGGATTCCGCCGCGGCTTCCGCGCCCGCCTTTTGCGCGAGATCTTCCGTGAGGATTTGCTGCTCCAGCAACGCCTCCGCGCGCCGCGCTCTCATCGGCGTGGGCGAGACGGCGCCGAGCGCGATGCGGGCTTTCTCGCAACGCTTTCCATTTCCGTTCAACACCAGCGCGACGGCGACGCCGACGTAAGCCAGGTCCATCATCTCGCGCGGTGAGAACTTGATGTATTCCCCGACAAGCGCCGGACTCACGGGAGGAATCACGATGGCGGTAAGAATTTCTTCCGCGCTCATCACCGTCTGGCCCGGACCGCGGAATAACTGCTCCAGTTCGATCGTTCTTTCGCCGCTCAAGCCGGCGATCTTCGCTCTGGCTTCCAGCGCCAGCAGCGCCGGCGCTACGTCGGCCGACGGAGTCGCATTCGCCATGTTGCCGCCGATCGTCGCGCGATTCTGGATCTGCACCGAGCCGACTTCCGCCGCGCTCTGGGCGAGAAAAGGATATTTTTTGAGAACGACCGGCGAGGTCTCGACCTCGCGCATCGTCGTCAGCGCGCCGATCGTCACGCTGCCGTCCGTCTCTTCGCGAATGCCGGAGAGGCCGGGAATTCTTTTGAGATCGACAACGTAGCCTGGTATGAGTCCTTTTTCCTTGACGGCGATAACCAAGTCGGTTCCGCCGGCGAGAAAGCGGCAGCCCGGCCCTTTCTCCTTGACGATCGCGCTGGCTTCACGAAGGGAAACAGGTTGGAAGATCTCAAATGGTTCAGGGCGCTTCATAATTTGTCGTTCAAAATTTCCTTCGGTTGGAAAGAATCAATGCAGTTATGATTTTCTATAACACAGGGCTTGCCCCGTTTCCACTTCCGAGATACATACTGCTTGGGCTTCAAAAGACCGGGAAAAATCGTGGCGAAAATCACCAAAGACGATCACAAGAGGATGAGCATGGAGCACGTGCTCTTCGCCAAGCAGGAGCTGGAGCGAAGAAAAAAAACACCGGTGCACGTCAAGTCCGAAGAGATCTGGGTCGAGGGCCGCGGACGTCCGATGAGAAAGGTTCGACTTACGGTACATACTATCGGCCGCGGCCCGAATACTTGCGCCCAGAGGAATCGCTTTCGTAGGAGTCTCGCATGAGGTCCACAAGCGCGAAGAAGAAAGGCAATTTCATCCTCGCCACCGGCTATCACGTCCGCGCCAGGCCGCTGTGGGACGGGCGCGTGGATACGAGCGATTTGAAGCTCAAGGTCGTTCCGTTCGAGAGCGACGGCGAGCGCCATCGGCGCTTTCTCGCCGGCGACTTCGACGCCTCGGAGTTGTCGCTCGCGCTTTACCTCGCGCTCAAAAGCAACGGCGCGCCGCTGGTGGCGGTGCCGGTTTTTCCCAACCGGCGCTTCCGCTACTCTTTTATATACGTGCGCGAGGATTCGCCCATCCGCGAGCCGGCGGACCTCAAGGGAAAAGCCGTCGGCGCGCCGTCTTATCTCAATACCTGCGGCCTCTGGGTGCGCGGGCTGCTGGGCGACGAGTACGGACTGAAAACTCAGGATCTAATCTGGAAAGTCATAAGGAAGGAAGCCGTTGATTTCACGCCGCCGCCGGGAGCCGTCATCGAGCAGTTTTCCGGCAAGGCCGACTTGCGCAAGCGGCTGCTCGACCATGAGGTGGACGCGCTGATTACTCCGGACGTGATTACGGGCGGCGGCATCCGCCGGCTGTTCTCCTACACCAAGGAGCTGGAGACGGATTATTTCAGACGGACTGGAATTTTTCCGATCAATCATGCGATCGTGATCCGTGAGAAAGTCGCGTGCGACAATTCCTCGCTGCCGCGTAAGCTTTATAAGCTCTGGGACGAAGCGAAGCGGCTCTCGCTCTTGGACGACGAGGACCCGACGTTTTCCAATTTCGTCTGGGTGAGGGACTTGTGGGAGGAAGAGCGCGAGCTTTTCGGCGGCGATCCTTGGCGCTACGGCATGGACGCCAATCGGAAGGTGATCAAGACCTTGATCCGCTACGGCGTGGAGCAGGGAATCGCGAGCGCGAAGATGAACGCCGAGAAGCTGTTTTTGCCCATCAAGTAAGAAAGGGGAGGCTTTACAATGGTAATGGCGCGTAAAGAGGACCACCTGCGCATGAGAATGGAGCATATCCGCTTCGGCAAGGAAGAGCTGGAGCGGCGGAAGAAGTCGCCGGTCCACGTCAAGGCCGAGGAGATCGAGGCACAGCTTAAGGACCATAATCACGTCTACATCGTCGATCCGCGATTGGGCTTCAACCAGCGGACTTTTCGTTTTTGGATCAACCTGCGCTCGGCCGGCGAAGAGATGGAGTTCAGCGGCTGGCAGCTGGGCCATCGCCACACGGTCGAAGCGGTCATCTACATTTTAAAAGGGCATGGCTACAGCGTGATCGATGGGATCAAATATCCCTGGCAAGCCGGTGATTTAATTTGTGTTCCGGTCTTTGCCTGGCACCGGCATCACAACGAGAGCGGTGACGAGCTGGTCTATCTGGCGGCGACGACCGGGCCGCTGTCAATGGCGATGGGCATCGCGATTTATGAAGAGGAAAAATATCCCGAGTACTGGATATTCGCGCAAAAGGGCGAAGAGGCGATGAAGACGCTGGTGCCCGGCGGCGCGGAGATTCCGGCCGAAGCGCGCGTCAAGTTCGACTCGGCCAAATGGAAGCCGGAGCGCGCCGGCAACGGCGAGCCGGCGCCGGCGGAGATTTACTATGAGCAGCTTGCATACGCGGAGCAGGAAGAAAAGCGCCGCAGAGCGGGCAAGGTGCTGGTCAAAGGAAGCGAGCTCAAATTCGGCGCGACGCCGATGGGGCGCGTGGCGTATGCGGTCGATCCGAAGCTCGGCTTCCACGTGAAGATTTTGGGCACGCTCATCGCGGAGATCCCCGCGGGCAAGCGCTCCGGCGCGCACCGTCACATCTACGAAGAAACGAATTACGTTCTTTTCGGCGCGGGCTACAGCATCATCGAAGACCAGAGATACGATTGGAAGAAAGGCGACACGCTGGTGATTCCCATCTTCGCGTGGCACCAGCACTTCAACACCGGGAGCGAGACCGCGCGCTTTCTCGTTCACCACGGCCGCGTGGCGATGGAGAGCACGGGATACGTGCATACGCAGCAGGGGGAAGCGGCGGATTATTAAAGTGCTGAGTGCTGAGTTCTGAGTGCTGAGGTAAAGATGATCTTCTTTTTCTCAGGACTCAATCCTCAGCACTCAGCACTGTGCGAATTTTATGAGCACGTCTGACCACGGCCACGATCACGAGGGGAGCGCCGAGCCGCACACGCATCTTGTGAGCGTCGGGATCGACATCGGCTCTTCGACTTCTCATCTCATGTTCTCGCAACTCGCGATCGGCTATCCCTCGGCGCACCGGCGCCGGCCGGAGATTTTGGAGCGCAAGGTCATCGCCTGCTCGCCGGTGCTGCTGACGCCGTTCAAAGAAAATTGGAACATCGAGGCGGGGCCGCTCGAAAGATTGATCGACGAGAGTTTTCGCAACGCGGGACTCAGCCGCGAAAACATCGACACCGGCGCGGTCATCATCACCGGCGAAGCGGCGCGGCGCGAGAACGCGCAGAAAATCGCCGAGCTTTTCTCGGCGCAAGCGGGGCAGTTCGTCTGCGCGACGGCGGGGCCGAGACTCGAAGCGCTGCTCGCGGCGCACGGCTCCGGCGCGGTCGGCCGCAGCCGCGAAGAGGGCACGACGCTGCTCAACGTCGATGCCGGCGGCGGGACGACCAAAGTCAGTCTGATCGACAAGGGAAGAATCGCCGGCGTTACGGCTTTCAACATCGGCGCGCGTCTGATCGCCTTCGACGAAAAAAGACGGATCACGCGCCTGGAGCAGTCGGGCAAAAGATTTTTAGAGGCGCTCGGCTGCAAGCTGCGGTTGGGCGACGAGGTCGATGCGGAAACGCTTCGCGCGGTGGCCGCGAAAATGGCGCGGACGCTCTTCGATTTGATCGCAGGTGGCGCGCCGCCGTGGAGCGAAATCCTGGTGATGCCGCAGCTTGGAGACCTGCCGCGGCTCGACGGGATTCTTTTTTCCGGCGGCGTTTCCGAATATATATACGGCCGGGAGGCCGGGTCGTTCGGCGATCTCGGCGCTCTGCTCGGCAAGGAAGTGAGAGATCAGGCGGAGAAGAGGGGTTACCGCATTCTCGACTCGGGCGAAGGAATCCGCGCCACGGTCATCGGTGCTTCGCAATATTCGATGCAGATGAGCGGCGAGACGATTTTCGTTCCCGATCCGGCGGCGCTGCCGCTGCGGAACTTGAGAGTTTCCATCGTGCATATGACCTGGGATCAGCCAATCGCCGCAAAAACCGCGGATGCAATTCGTGAGACCCTCGCCGCGACCGATCCGGAAGTGAAGACCGCGCCCTTCGCCCTGGTCTTTGTCTCGCCGCCGTTTTTAGGCTACGGCGCGGCGCAGGAGCTGGCGCAGGGAATCCGTCAGGCTCTTGCTCCGCTCGATTCCGCCGAGCGCCCGCAGATGCTCGTCTTCGAGCAGAACATCGGCCGGGTGATCGGGGAAGCGCTCGGCGCGGAGCTGAGCCTGCCGTGCGTCGATGAGGTTTCGCTCGGCGAAATGGATTTCATCGACGTGGGAACCATCGTCGAGAATGAAGACTACGTTCCCGTCGTCATCAAAAGCCTGGCGTTCGGAGTGTGACCGTTCAGTCGGTTGGTCCCGACAGGAGCAGCGTTATGAAGCGCAAATCTTATCGCTTGTTCTGGGTGTTTGTTCTCTGGCCTGCTTTCTGCTGCGCGCAAGCAGATAACTTGGATCAGGCCAAGAAGGAAGGCGAAGTCATCCTCTACACGACGATGACGGTCGTGGATTTTGAAGCGTTCAACAAGGCGGCCAAGGAAAAATACCCCTTTCTCACTGTCCGCCACGTCTATTTGAGCTCCGCCCGGCAGGTCGCGCGCGTGATGCAGGAACATCGCGCAGGCAGAGTGCAGTCGGACGTTTTGGGCAACAGCCTCGAAGCGCTACTCTATTTGAAACAGCAAGGAGTGCTTTCGGCCTACCGCTCCGCGGAAGGCAAGAATTTGATCCCGGGGGGCTCGGATCCCGACGGTTACTGGTCGGGGATGACCACCGATTTGCTCGTCACCGGCTTTAATCCCAAGATGATCTCGAAGGGGGCGGCGCCGAAAAACTACGAGGAATATCTCAAGCCCCAGTTCAAAGGCCAGATGGCCACCAACCGCGGAGTTCCCTATCCTTTGACCGGGATGGTCTCTCTCAGGGGAGAGGAACAGGGAGCGGCCTATCTCAAAAAGTTGAGCCAGCAGGAGTTGAGACCGGTCGAAGGCTACACTCACATGATCAATCTCATGGCTGCGGGTGAATACCCTCTGGCCATCTTCGCCCAAGTATCCAAGGTCGATGCGATGAAACGGAAAGGGGCGCCCGTCGATTGGCTTTCCAGCGCGCTCACCTTCGCCACGATCTCTACGGTCGCCGTCACAAAAAACCCGTTCCATCCAGCGGCGGCTCGCCTGCTGGTGGATTTCTATCTTTCGGTGGAGGGGCAGCAGGCGCTGGCCAGGGCCGGGAAGATTCCTCTGCGCCGCGGTATCAAAAGCCCGTCGAAGGAGATCGATCAGCTTATGGAAGGCGACAACCTGCACGTGATCAGGCCAGAAGGCGAATACAGCCGTTACATGAAGCTCTACAACGATATCCTCAAGTGAGATGAAGGTGCTGCGTCGATGCGGCGGCGGTAAAATGGAGTGATGATGTCTCGTTCCGAAGAATTACGCGCAGAGCTGGACCGAATGGTCAACGCGCAGTTCGAGACGCCCGAGTTCGCGCGCTTTCTCGACGTCCGATACAACATGAATCGAGCGCGGTTTCTGGCGCTGCACATGGCGTCCTATACCAGCAACCGGAGAGACTGCTGGGCTTATGTGTCGGGGGCGAGTCCGCTCGACGTCAAGCGGGTAATCTGGCGGCATGAGGGGGAAGAACTTGTGAGCGACCCCAGATGCGACACGGATCATTATTCCCTGCAGATAAAGGAATGCGAGCTGTTGGGGATCGCCGTGGAAGAAGTCGCGCGCGCCGAGCCCATACCGCAGGCGCGCGCCGCCTATTACGCGTGGATCTACCTCGCAACGCGGCAGGATTGGCTCGCCGCGCTGGCCTCTTCGTCCATACTGGAGAGGAGAAACAACAACCAGATCGTCAAAGGAGGAGGGCTTTCCTATCGCATCGGGCAGAAGTGGCGCGCTGAGCTCGGGCTCGACTGGAAGGACATGCCGTCCGTCGAGGTGCACAAGACGGCAGACCGCGAGCATTCGGATATGATCTGGAATCTGTTCGTGCGCTACGGCGTCGATGAAAACAGTTACCGGTCGGTGATTCGAGGCGCCAGGGAATCGCTCGAGATCGACCGGGCGTTTCGCGGCGCGCTGGCGGACGCGATGGAGAGAATCGAATAGGAATTGCTAGAGGTGTTTTCTCGCGTGGTTTTTATCGTTTCGCTGCTCATCGTCGCGTTGGGAAATCCCGGCGCGGTGTTGGCCGCAGTCGCAAAAAGAGCTGGGGATGAAATAATGTCTCGGAGAGATCCTTCACTTCGTTCAGGATGACAGTCCATTATGTCATTCTGAGCGTAGCGAAGAATCTCTCTTCCTGTGATAATTCTGGTTTCATGAACTGAAAAGGAGGATTCGATCATGAGCGCAACGTCTGGAATCAGAGGAATGGTGATGCCGGTGCCCACTCCGTTTCTGGAGAACGGAGAAGTGGACGAGAGAGTATTCGAGGAGCTGCTCGATTTTTATCTCGCCTCGGGAATCAACGCCTTCTTCATCAACGGCTCTTATGGACAGGGGCCGGCGATGTCGGTCGAGCAGCGCAAGCGCACGGCGGAAATAGCCGTCAAACGGGTGGATCACCGGATTCCGGTCATGGTTCACGTCGGCGCCGTCGATCCTTTCACGTCGTCCGATTTGGGAGTGCACGCGCGCGCGATCGGCGCGGACGCCGCGGCGATCGTCGGCCCTTACTATTACAGCGATCACAACGAGTACGAGATCATCGAGCACTTTCGCGCCGTGGACCGGGCGACCGAGCTGCCGATCCTGATCTACAACAACCCGGCGTACTCGGGCTACAACATCACGCCGGCGATGATGGTGCGCTTGAAAGAAGCCGTGCCGCGCGTCTTCGGCACCAAGCTCGCCAAGGGATCGATCAGCGAGGCGCAGAGATACAAGGCCGCCTTGGGAAAAGATTTCTCGCTGTTCGCGCCGGCGGGCAACGTTTTTCCCGGCATGCTGCTCGGAATCACCGGTACGATCAGCCCGCCGCTTTCCGCCGCGCCGGAGATCGGCGTCCGCCTCGTGCAGTCGATCGACAGGCGCGATTGGGAGAAAGCAACGCTCGATCAGGTAAAGATCCTCGAATATCTCGGTGCGACCGAGCCGTTGTTCTCGTCTTATGGGCGGAGCTCGCAGTGCGAGGCGCTCAGGCTGCGCGGATTCAACGTGAAGAGATTTCCGCGCTGGCCGGCCAAGCCGCTTAACGAAGAGGCGAAGCAAAAAATTAAAGTAAGTTTGGAAAATTTGGGTCTATCCGTCGGGAAGGCGAGATAATCATGGGTCTGGACGATCTCGATCGGGAGCTGGAGGAGAGAAATCTCGAAGGCTTCTGGGCGGTCGAGCGCACTCTCATTCCCGAGCCGGCCCCGACGGTCGTGCCGCACGTGTGGAAGTGGCGCGAAATTTACGAGAGTCTCATGGCGGGAGAAAAGACCCGATCCCATCGTCACACGAGCACGGCAATCTATCACGCCTTTCGCGGCGGCGGCGTCACCGAAATTAACGGCGAGAAGTTCGAGTGGGAGCAGAGCGATTGTTTCGTCGTACCGCTCTGGAGCTGGCACAACCACCGGAATGCGTCGGACCGCGAAGAGGCGATTCTGTTTTCGATCAACGACCGGCCGATGATGGAAGCGCTGAATCTGTACCGTGAAGAGGCGGTAGGCGGTAGGCGGTAGGCGGTAGGAAGAAGAAGGAAAGAAAAACATGAAAATTATGCCAGGAGTGAAGATGACACCGGCGGGAGCCAAGGCGGTGGTTGACGAGCTTTATGGCAAAGTCGCCGCACGGTGGGAGGAGCGGGTGAACCGCACTCCTTTTATGCAGCAGTTGGTTACGGGAGTGTTGCCGCTCTCCACGATCCGTCTGTTTTTCAAAAACTGGGGCGCGTGGACGATCGAGATCAATACTCTTACCGCCTGCTCGTATCAGAGATTTCTACCGTTTTTTAAAACGCATCGGGAGTTGATGGCGCCGCTCGGCGAGAAGATCGCCGACGAATTCATTCATCCCAAGCCGCCCGGCCACTATCTCGTGATGATGCAGACCGCCAAAGCGCTCGGCCTTACCGAGGAAGAAGTCTTCACGCAGCCGCTGCTCGCGGAATTCCGCGCCAAGATCGATTTCATGCGTGGCGTGATGTACGAGGGGACCGCGGCCGAGTGGTACTCCTGCGTCACGACGGAGGAGCGCATCGGTCACTGGGCAGGCGACTGGTTCAAAGCGCTGACGACGCACTACGGCTTCTCGAAAGAGCAAGCCACTTATTTTTCCACGCACCACGAGGCCGACCTCGAAGAGCACGAAGAGGGCGTGATGGGTCACGGCCAATTCAACCGCACAGTGCTCCAGCGGTTGCTCGAAGACGGCATGGCCGAGGAGCGCCCGACGTATGGCATGGAATACTGCGCGATGACTTCGGTCGATCTCCACGCGCTCATGCAGCGCACGGCGTTGGAGGAAGCGGAGCGGCTGAAGGGGAAAGGCCTCTAGCAGGGCGCAATGAATTGCGCCCCTACGAAGATGCGGAGGCATGATCTGCCCGATTTCCGAATGTAGGGGCGCGATTTATCGCGCCCTCAAAGGATAAAAATGAAATTTGCGTCTGTAAAACCCAACCATCTGGCCGTCGTGCAACAGAACGAATTGATCTTCATCGACGACGCGCTGCCGAAAGGCGCGACGATGATCGATTTGATCGCGCAGTACGACGGTCTCAAGCCTTCGCTAGCCGGCGCGACTGAAAAAGGAAAGAGGATTCCGCTCGATCCCAAGCAGCTCGAAGCGCCGGTCAAAAATCCGTCGAAGCTTTGGGCCGCGGCGACGAATTACAAACGCGGCAGCCAGGGGCTCGACGAGGCGCGCGGCAGAGGAACGGCCGGCACGGCGACGCCGCAGGAGATCCTCGAAAAAACTTTCTTGAAGCCGCCCTCGGCGATTATCGGCCCGGAACAGGCGATCGTGATTCCGCCCGGCGCGGGTAATATTTTTCCTGAGCTCGAGCTCGGCGTCGTGATCGGAAAAAGGGCGCGCAACCTGAAAAAGGAAGAAGCCTTCGAAGCGGTGTTCGGCTACACGATCATTCTCGACGTGACGGCGCGCTCTTACGGCTCCGGCAAGGGAATGCAGGGGACGCGCTGCGTGCGCAAGGGCTTCGAGACCTTCGCGCCGGTCGGTCCGTGGATCGCGACGCGAGACGAGATCGAAGATCCGCAGAATCTTTCCATGCGCCTTTGGGTCAACGGCGAGTTGAGACAGTCGGCGCGCACCGACGCGATGGTGAACGGCGTCGCCGAGCTGGTGAGCTTCCTCTCTCAGGTGAGCACGCTTTTCCCAGGCGACCTGATCGCCACCGGCAATCCCGACGCGCCGGCGTTTCAAAAGCAGCTCGGTCCCGGCGACACCCTCAAAGCGGAGATCGAAGGGATCGGGTCGATGAATCTTCTCGTCGCCTAGAAAATAGAATTTTGCGGTTGAAATTTTTTGCGGTTGTTTTTGCGAGGAGTCCGGCAAAATGAATTTATCCGACCTTGCCGCTTACCATTAGGCAACGCCGTATGCTGAGGACTGAGTGGGGAGACGCGCTCAGCACTCATTCCTCAGCGCTTTTTATTTCGGGTTCGGTCTCACCAATTTCCCAATCGGCTTCCCGACGGGTTCGCCGTCGCGCATCTGAACGTTGCCGCGTACGATGGTCGCGACCGGCATGCCTTTTACTTTCCAGCCGTGCCACGGGCTCGGCTTGTTCTTGCTGTGCAGCTTGTTGACGTCGATCGTTCCTTCCTTGTTCATGTCGACGATCGTTACGTCGCCGTCCGAGCCCATGCGGATCGCGCCCTTCTTGGGATAGATCTGCCAGACCTTGGCGGGATTTTCCGAAGTGATCTTGGCGTAGTGGTTCAGCGTCATGCGGCCTTTGTTGACTTCGGTAAGCAGGACAGGGACGGCGGTCTCGACGCCGCAAAATCCCGAGATGCAATCCCAGATCGCCGGCTTGGTCATTTTCCCGTAGATATCCGAGCCTTTTTCTTCCAGCGTGTGCGGCGAGTGATCGGTCGCGATCATATCGACGTAGCCGTTGAGCAGGCCGTCCCAGAGAACTTCCCCGTGGTCGCGGCTGCGCACGGGCGGGTTCATCTTGAGGAGCGGCCCAACTTTCTCCATGTCTTTAGGTTCTCTCAACAGATAATGCGGTCCGGTCTCGGCGGTCACTCTCATGCCCCTGGCTTTGGCGTCGCGCACCATCCAGGCCGCTTGCTTGGAGCTCATGTGGTAGACGTGCAGCTTGGTGCCGAACATCTCGGCGAAAAAAATCGCGTGCGCGACGGACTCCGCCTCGCAGATCGCCGGGCGCGACTGCTCCCAGTAAACCGGATCGTTTTTTCCTTCGGCTTTCAGCTTGTTCGTGTAATACGCCATGATCTGGCGGTTCTCGGCGTGGATGCCGAGCGGGAGACCGGACTTGGCAATGTTGGCGAACGCCTCCAGGCACATGCCGTCGTCGGGAAACGGCAGGTTGCCGATCGTCTCGCCGAAAAAAATCTTGTAGCCGATGACGCCCGCTTCGGCCATGGGAAGAATATCGCCGGTGTTGGTCTGGACCACGACGCCGTAGAAGGCGTAGTCGGTCAAAAATTTTCCCTCGGCGATTTTTATTTTTTCTTTTACCTTTTCCGCGTCGGCCGTCGGCGGTTGCACGTTGGGCATGTCCATCACCATCGTGACGCCGCCGCAAACCGCCGCGGTAGAACCGGTCGTAAAGTCTTCCTTTTGACTTAGACCCGGCTCTCTGAAGTGCACGTGGCCGTCGATGATGCCGGGAAGAATGTGTTTTCCCTTCGCATCGATCTCCTCGGCGCCTTTCGGCAGGCTGTCGTCGGTGCCGATGGCGACGAACACGCCGTCCTTGATCGCCACGCCGCCTTTGAAGGTTTCTTCCGGGGTCACCACCGTGCCGTTTTTGATCACCAAATCCGCGCTCATCGAAATTTTCTCCTTTATTTCAGTCCCAACAAGAAATGGAGGCCGATGTTGCCGCCTCCACCTCTTGCATTCTGGTTTCTTTACGTATAAAAGTGCCGATTCGAAAGGACCCTATCCGATCATCCGCCCCTTGTCAAGAAAAGTGAGCGGAGCTTGCGCTGGGGAGCGGATTTATGAAAAATTTGCCTGCCGAGAAATTCTTCAAGCAGGTCCAGAGTGATAAAATATTGCACAGCTTTTTAGGAGGCAAAAATGGCAAGAACTAAATTACAGTCGGTTGGTCTGCGCATGGAGTACTACCAGCCTCGCACCGGCGGCAGGCTCCTGGCGTTGGAGAACGTCAACCTTTCCGTCGAGGAAGGGGAGTTCGTCACGATCGTGGGACCTTCCGGCTGCGGCAAGACGACCTTCATCAATATCGCCGACGGCTTGCTCAAGCCGACCGGAGGCAAGATTCTTTTAGACGGCAAAGAAGTGACGGGTCCGGGCACCGACCGCGCGATGGTGTTTCAGGACGCTTGTCTCTTGCCGTGGCGGACCGTGATCAAGAACGTCATGTTCGGCCTGGAGTGCCGGGGACATCGCGACGGCGCGGCGGAGCGGGAGCGCGCGATGAAGTTCATCAACCTGGTGGGGCTGGGCGGTTTTGAAGACCATTACCCGCACGAGCTTTCCGGCGGCATGCAGCAGCGGTGCAATCTCGCCCGCGCCCTCACGGTGGACCCCGAGGTGCTCATCATGGACGAGCCCTTCGCCTCGCTGGACGCGCAAACCCGGGAAATCATGCAGCTCGAGCTGCTGAGGATCTGGAATGAGGCGAAGAAGACGGTGCTCTTCATCACCCACCAGATCAACGAGGCGATCTACCTGGCGGATCGGGTGATCATCTTTGCCGCTCGGCCGGGCAAGGTAAAGGACGTGTTGAAAATTGATATCCCTCGTCCCCGTAACCTCGCGGTAAAGCGGAGCAAGCAGTTTTTGGAATACGAGGACCGCCTCTGGACCCAGATCGAGGAAGAGGTCCGCAAGACCATGGCGGCGGACCAGACCGTGCATGATATCAATACAGCGGGGTGAGCAGGAAAGGATGAAGGCGGAAGGCGAAAGGTTAAATTTTTTTCATCCTTCATCCCTCACCCTTCATCTTTTTTTATCCGCCTTCGCAGAAGACCACGGCCGCAAGGCCGTGGATGAATGTGAGGGGCGGACCCTCCGAAGCTCGCAGAGCGAAGGAGGGTGCTTCGGCGGATTTTGCCGAAGAACTGAGAAAGATACCACGAGCGTAAGCCCGTGGAGGCTTCATAAGTAAATGGGGCGATTTCTAAATTCCCAGAGCTTGATCCTCATAGGCTGCTC
>CAZNES010000012.1:0-41382 GCA_964572145.1 uncultured Syntrophobacteraceae bacterium | reverse complement strand
ATAAGTAAATGGGGCGATTTCTAAATTCCCAGAGCTTGATCCTCATAGGCTGCTCGCTGTTCGTCCTCTATTTGGCCGGCGTCCCGCTGGTCATGCTGCTCTACGGCAGCATTCGCAGCGCCCCGATCGGCGAGCCTGGGGCTGCCTACACCCTCGATAACTACGTCAAAGCGTATTTCGACCGCGAGTTTTATCTTCTTTTCTGGAATTCTCTCAAGTACGCCTTCGGCACCTGCGCGATTTCCTTTTTGATCGGCACCTATCTCGCCTGGATCAACGAGCGGACCAATACTCCGTTCAAAAAAGTTTTCGTCGTGATGGCGCTGATTCCCTTCATCATTCCGGGAATCTTGAGCACCATCGCCTGGATTCTCCTGCTCAGCCCCAAGATCGGGCTCATCAACCTGGTCGTGAAGGCGGCCTTGGGATTAGAGTCGTCCCCTTTCAACATCTATTCCATGGGGGGAATGGTCTGGGCCGAGGCGATTCATCTGTATCCCTTAGTATTCCTGTTGATGTCGGCCTCATTCCGAAACATGGACACGTCCCTGGAGGAAGCGGCGCTGACCGCCGGGTCGAGCACGTTCACGACTTTCAGGAAGGTCACGCTTCCGCTCATGCGGCCGGCGATGTTCGGCGTGCTGCTGGTCATGTTCATTCGGGGAATCGAGGCTTTCGAGGTGCCGGCCCTAGTCGGGGTTCCGGCAAAGATCTCCGTCTTTACCACCAAGATATTTCTCGCCATCCATCAGTTCCCGTCGGATTTCGGTCTTGCCGGCGCCTACGCGGTAACCTTGCTCTTGATCAGCGCCACCGGGGTGCTCGTTTATCAAAGGGTCACGCGGAAAGAAGAGCGGTTTGCCACTGTGACGGGCAAGGGCTACCGCCCGCGCGTGATCGATCTCGGGCCATGGAAATACGCGACTTGCGCCACCGCTTTTTTTATCTTCCTTCTGGCGGTCATTTTTCCGGTATTCATCCTTCTGTGGTCTTCGTTCATCCCGTACTACGGAATCCCGTCGATGGAGCTCGTGGCCAAGCTCACTCTCGCCAACTATCAGTATGTCTTGACGTATCCGCTGGCGCTGACCGCTTTCAAAAACAGCTTCTATCTATCGGTCGGCTCGGCGACGCTCGTGATGCTGCTCACGTCGGTGATCGCCTGGATCACCGTCAAGTCGAAGCTGCCCGGCCGGGTTTTCCTCGACAATATGACCTTTATTCCCATTGCGATGCCGGGAATCGTTTTGGGTGTGAGCCTGATTTGGGTTTATCTGACCCTGCCGATTCCGATCTACGGGACGATCTGGGTCTTGCTGCTCGCCTACATCACCAAGTTCATGCCCTATGGAATTCGCGCGTCCTCGGCGTCGATGATCCAGATCAACAAAGAGCTCGAAGAGGCGTCGCTCACCAGCGGCGGCACCTGGCTTCAGACTTTCACCAAGATCTTACTCCCTCTGCTCATGCCCGGCTTCGTGGCGGGATGGATTTACATCAGCATTATTGCGTTGAGGGAGCTTTCCACCTCGATCTTGCTCTACTCTTATAACAGCACGGTCCTGTCGATCATGGCTTTTGACCTTTGGGAAGGGGGCCAGTACACTTACGTCTGCGCTCTCGGAGTTTTGATGGTTCTTATGCTGGTCGTGATGGCGTTTATCGCGCGCAAGCTCGGCGCGAAGGTGGGCATAGCGGAATAGACGAGGCATGAGGCATGAGGCGACAGGCGTGAGTTTTAACTCGCGCCTCGTGCCTATCGCCTCTCGCCTTTCGTAGGGGGCGTAATGGCAGACAAGAACTTCATGGTTCGGATCGAGAATCTGGAAAAATACTTCGGCGAGGACAGGGAAAGAGTCCACGTCTTGAAAGGGATATCACTCGACATCCCCGAGGGCTCTCTCTACACCTTTCTGGGACCCTCCGGATGCGGCAAGACGACGACGCTCAGGTGCGTGGCCGGACTGGAGCGGCCCGACGTCGGAAGCGTCAGCATCGGCGGCAAGACGGTGTTTTCCAACACGGAGCGGGTTTATGTGCCCACCAATAAACGGCCCATCGGCATGGTGTTCCAGTCCTACGCGATCTGGCCGCACATGACCGTGTTCGAGAACGTCGCCTATCCTCTGACGATCCAGCACAAAAGCAAAGCCGAGATCAAGAAGCGAGTGGCGGATGTGTTGAAGGTCGTCGGTCTCCAGGGCTTGGAAGACCGGCCCGCGCCCAAGCTTTCCGGCGGGCAGCAGCAGCGGGTCGCGTTTGCGCGCGCGTTGATCAACGAGCCGAAGGTGATGCTGCTGGACGAGCCTTTGAGCAATCTCGACGCCAAGCTCCGCGAGCAGATGCGCTTCGAGATCAAGGCATTGCAAAGACGAGTCAACATCACGACGATCTACGTCACTCACGATCAGGCGGAGGCGCTCGCCATCTCGGATCAGATCGCCGTGATGCACGCGGGGAAGTTGATCGAAGTCGGCTCGCCGCATCAGCTCTATTCGCGGCCGAAGAGAAGATTTACCGCGACGTTTCTTGGCCTCACCAATCTCATCGAAGGACGGGTCGTCGAAATAGGCGGCGACTCGCAACCGGGCAAGATCGAAACTAAAAGAGGAATTTTCTCCTTTATTCCCGCCCCCGGCCTGGCCAAAGGCCAACCCGCGATCCTCTCGGTCCGTCCGGAGCACATCGAGGTCATGAAGCAGAAGCCGCAAGTGACGCAGAACGTGCTGGAAGGCACGGTTAAAGAAGCTATCTTCATGGGCGACGCCTACCACTGCCAGATCGCCGTGGGAGACACGCTGCTCCGGGTCCACACGCATCCGTTCCTCAGCATGAGCCCCGGCGACAAGGTCTACCTCCATCTCGACCCGCAGAGCTGCAACGGCCTTCCCGCCGAAGATATCGAGGGAATGGACGAGTCGATCATGGGCATGTGAGTTAGTTACTGGTTGATTGGTTAATGGTATACTCGCAACAGGCAACCACCCAACCAATAACTAGTAACAAGTAACTAATAACTACTGGAGGTAATCATGACCGCGTTGGAAGCCAGGAAATTAGCCGAAGAGGAGATCAAAGCCGGAAGGACGCCGACTTACAACGATCTGCGTGAGTGGTTGGAGATCGTCGAGAGCATGGGCGAGCTCAAGAAGGTCGACGGCGCGGATTGGAACCTGGAGATGGGAACGCTTGCCGAGCTTCTCGCGCACGAAGGCAAAGGCCCGGTGCCCGCGGTCCTCTTCGACAACGTCAAGGGCTATCCCAAAGGCTACCGCGCGCTTTTCGCGCAGAACGCGTCCTTCAAGCGCATGGCATTAAACCTGGGTTTGCCGCTCGATTTGACCAGCCTCGATCTGGTCAAAGCGTTTCGCCAGAAGTTGAGCGAGCACAAACCGATTCCCCACAAAGTTGTCAAGAAAGGGCCGATTCTCGAGAACGTCCTCAAGGGCGACGACGTCGATCTGCTCAAGTTTCCGGTTCCTTTCATGCACGAGCTGGACGGCGGCCGCTTCATCGGCACCGCATGTCTCGTCATCACGAAAGATCCCGACGAAGGTTGGGTCAACTTCGGCGCGTACCGCGGCATGGTTCACGACAAAGGCAGTATGGGCCTCTATATATCTCCCGGCAAGCACGGCTCGATCCAGCGGCGCAAGTGGTTCGAGAAGGGTAAGCCCTGCCCCGTCATCATCTGCGTCGGTCAAGACCCGGTGCTGTTCATGGTCTCCGGCAATGAGATCGACTACGGCGTCTCGGAGTTCGACTACGCCGGAGGGCTCAAAGGCGCGCCGATCGAGGTCTGCGAGGGCGAAGTGACCGGCCTCCCGTTTCCGGCGCAGGCCGAGATCGTCATCGAAGGCTTCATGAAGCCCGACGACGTGAAGACCGAAGGACCGTTCGGCGAGTGGACCGGCTACTACGCCAGCTCGTCGCGTCCCGAGCCCGTACTGCGCGTTGAGAGAATTTACCATCGCAACGATCCGATTCTCTGCTGCGCCCGGCCCGGAAGGCCGCCTTCAGACTATTCCATCGCCAAATGCATGGTGAAATCCGCGCTCATTTGGGAGCAGGTCGAAAAGGCCGGCGTGCCGGACGTGCGCGGCGTATGGTGCCACGAGGCCGGCGGCGGAAGACTGCTCAACATCATCTCCATCAAGCAGCGCTACCCCGGCCACGCGCGCCAGGCGATGCTCGTCGCGTCGCAGGTTCACGCCGGCGCGTATCTCGGCCGCTACGTAGTCGTCGTCGATGAAGACATCGATCCGACGAATACCTTCGACGTGCTTTGGGCCATCGCCACGCGCTCCGATCCGGTCGAGTCGATCGAGATCCTCCGGCGCTGCTGGAGCGGCCCGCTCGATCCGCGCATTCAGCCCGGCAAGAAAGGCTTCAATTCGCGCGCCGTCATCGACGCCTGCCGCCCGTTCGAATGGATGAAAGATTTCCCGCCCGTGGCCGAGTCCAGCCCGGAGCTGAAAGAAAAAATCCGCACGAAGTGGAAGAAGATGCTCGAAGGCGGTATATAGCAGCGGGCTGTAAACAATTCTGTGAATACTCAACGGCCTGGCGCCTGACGGCGACCAGACCGTTTTTTTGGGTCCGCGCGTATCCCCATGCATCCCGTTAGCCGACCCAGACTATATCCAAGCCCATTTGTGCAGCAGCGTCGCGTTGTTTCCCGTCGCTCGTGATGAATGGAATCCGGATACCGGCCGCAGCCTGAAAAGTCACTAGGGAGGCTATGTGGATAGCGTCCAAGGCTTTTACCGGTACGCTTCCCTGAATGATCTCCTCCGCCCGGCTAAGGACCATCGTTCCAACCTCGACCAGCTCCCATTGTCGTCGGTCGTTCTGAATTCGGCGCAACACTGTCCTGAAGTTCTCTTCCGACAAGTCGCCGTTCTGCTTGCGCCTGCAGAGCGCGGATGTGATCTCGACCGGTGTTATCGCCGACGATAGAAAATCGTGCCGCCGCAATAAAGCTCTAACGCGAAGCGATCCCGGCTCACTGACGTATCGTTTTACCGCAGCGCTCGTGTCGAGATACGCGAATGTCATCGCTCGTCTCGCTCCTCGCGGATCGTTTCCGATAAGGGCCTGCCCTTGATTCGAATCGGTTTCCAGGTCGGCACTGGCATAGGTCCTCGTTTTAAGGCCGGCCGAAGGATGCCTTCTGCCTCCAAGCGCCGAATCGTCGCTTCGGCGGTCTTCGCTTGCGGCAGCGGCTTGATCACCGCTATCGGCTTTCCGCGCTCGGTCAAGATGACCTCCCGTCCTGCCTTGACGGCCTTCATCGCTTTTGAGAACTGCTGGTTCGCTTCTCTCAATCCAAGACGCATGATCGTATCTCCTTCAAAGTAGTGACAGCACTACATTACCCTGGTTGGCCATGTGAGTCAAATCCGGTTGAACCTATGGCGGCTCTCTAATTCAGCCTTCAACGAAACGCAACATAAAATCCTACGGATTCATTTGCGCCCCGCTGATCGGTTTGTTAGTTTGCTCGCATGCCGAAGAAGCCGCTCCGATACGTTGGGCAAAGCATCGCCCGGGTCGATGGCGTTGAAAAGGTAACTGGAAAGGCGAAGTTCACCGGGGATCTCGTGATTCCCGGTATGCTGCATGGAAAAATTCTTCGCAGTCCGTATCCTCACGCCCGTATCCGCGGCATCGATCCCGCGCGCGCCGAGGCGCTTCCCGGCGTCGCCGCGGTCCTCACCGCCGCCGATATCTCCGACACCAAACCCTACTACAGCGGCCGTCCGGTCATAGCGATCGACAAAGTTCGCTACATCGGCGAGCCGGTGGCCGCGGTCGCGGCGGCGGATCTGCGCACCGCGGAGGAAGCGCTCGCGTTGATTCATGTCGATTACGAAGAGCTGCCTTCGGCGGTCGGTCTCGACGCGGCGCTCGGCAAAGGCGCGCCGCTCGTGCACGACGACGCGGCCGGCAACATCTGCGGCCGCGAGCGCGTGGAAAAAGGGAACGTCGTGCAGGGCTTCGCCGAATCGGACGAGATTTTCGAAGACACCTTCACGTTTCCCATGGTCTATCACTACGCGCTCGAGCCGCATTCGGTCATCGCCGAGTTCGACGACGAGGGAATCACCGTCCGGTCCTCGGCGCAGCATCCGTTTCAGGTCCGCGGCGACATCGCGAAAATCTTCGGACTGCATCCGGCCAAAGTGAGAATGGTGATTCCTTTTCTCGGCGGCGGCTTCGGCAGCAAGTCCTACACGAAGTTTGAGCCGCTGGTCGTGGCGCTGGCGCGGAAGGCGAGAGCGCCCGTCAGAATCTGCAACTCCGTCGCCGAATCGATGCTCACCGTCCGCCGCCACGCGGCGCGAGTGAGACTCAAGACGGGAGTGAAGCGGGATGGAACGCTCGTCGCGCGCGAGGCGGAGATTTACCTCGACACGGGCGGTTACGCGGACAACGGGCCCGCGGTCGCGATCCGCGCGGCGACGCGCGTGCTCGGCCCCTACAGATTTTCGCACATCCGCACCGACGCTTACGCGGTCTACACGAACTCAGGCTCGGCGGGATCTTTCCGCGCCATCGGCGCGCCGCAGACCATCTTCGCTTCGGAGTCGCAGATGGATACGATCGCCGCGAAGCTGGGCATCGATCCGGCGGAGCTGCGTCTAAAGAACTTTCTCAAAAAAGGCGAAGAGCTTCGTCCCAAGCTCCGCGGCATGGATGCGAACCTGGCTTCCAGCATGAAGACGCTCGTGCGCACGAGCGAATGGAAAAGGCGCGCGAAGAAAAAAGGCTCGGCCATGGGACTCGCGTGCGGCGCGACCAACGCGGGCGCGACGCCGATCTCCGTGGCGATGGTGCGGCTCCTGCCGGACGGCTCGCTCGCCGCTTTCGCCGGCAGCACGGAGATGGGCCAGGGAGTGCGCACGGTTCTCTCGCAGATCATCGCCGAAGAGTTGAGTCTTCCGATCGATGCGATCCATATCGGCGGCGCCGACACCAAAGTCACGCCTTACGATGCTTCGACAGGGTCCAGCCGCTCGACCACGCTGATGGGCACCGCCATCCAGCGCGCCGCGCGCGATCTCAAAAATCAGCTTCTCAAGATCGGCGCCGAGGCGCTGCGCGTCAAACCGGGCCAGGTGCAAATGATCGACGGCGCGATGATTTGCGGCGAGATGAGGCTCACGTTTCGCGAGGCGCTTGAGCGCCGTTTCGGCGGCGCCGGAGGCGAGCTGATCGGCCACGGCGACGTGGGGCCTGAGATCACCGGCTCGTTGCCGGTATTTTGGGAGATCGGCATGGGCGCCGCCGAGCTGGCGGTGGACGAAGAGACCGGAGCGATCGCGATCAAGCGTTACGTCTCGGTCGCGGATGTCGGCAAGGCGATTCATCCGCAAGGCTGCGTCGGCCAGGAGGAAGGCGCGGCGATGATGGGCATCGGACACACGATGTTCGAGCAAATGGTTTACGAGGACGGCCAGCTCGTCAACTCGAACCTGATCGATTATCGCATCCCGAAATTTTCCGACGTGCCCGCCGCGTTCGAGACCGTCCTGGTCGAGAACGAAGACGGCCCCGGCCCGCATGGCGCGCGCGGCATGGGCGAAGGCGGGCTCGTTTCCGTCGCGCCCGCGATCACCAACGCGCTCGCGCGCGGCTACGGCATCCGCATCAACGATCTTCCGCTCACGCCCGAGCGCGTCTGGAGAGCGCTTAAGAAAAAATAACCATCCCCAGCCGCCTTATCGGTGCCTCCAAAGTTTTGCACTTGTCTCTAAACTTCTTGCTTGAAACCGTCGACCTCTGATAGGAGTTCAAGCAGAGGAGCGTCGTATGACACAATCGCGACTCGTCGCCGATCTAAGAAAAAAAGTCGCCCTTTCGTGCCGCATCGTCGGGACGCAGGGGCTGACGCGGGGATCGCTTGGGCACGTGAGCGCGCGGATTCCGGGCACCGACCGCGTACTGATCAAAGGTAAGGGGCCGAACGAAGAGGCGGTCGAGTTCGCCGCGGAACGTGACGTCATCACGGTCGATCTCGAAGGACGCATGCTCGAAGGGCGGAAGGGACTGGAGCCGCCGAACGAGACCGCGATGCATCTCATCATTTATCGCAAGCGTCCCGAGGTGATGAGCGTCATCCATACCCATCCCGACTGGATCGTCGCGCTGACGGCGTGCGAGAAGCCGCTGATTCCGATGTACGCGGCATACAGCCCGCCGGGGATGAAGCTGGTTCTCGACGGGATTCCGATCTACCCGCGCAGCGTGACGATCGTGAATCACGAGCTGGCCGAAGATTTTATGAGAACGATGGGAGAGAAGCGAGCCTGCCTTCTCATCGGCCATGGGATGACGGTCGCGGGCGGCAGCGTGGAAGAGGCGACGGTGACCAGCCTCAATCTCTACGAGCTGGCGCGCATCCACGGCATGGCGTACGCCATCGGCCAGCCCAAGCCGATTCCGGAAGCCGATATCTTCGAATACCGGCAGCGGGCCAAGCAAGGCGACGGTAAAAAGCGCGAATCGTCCAACCGTTTCGAGTCCGACTGGCGCTATCACGTGAAGCTGCTGAAAAAATGAGACGGATCATCGCCGCGGACACTACCAGGGAATTGCCCACATAACAGGAGGTCGTTCGTGGTTTCCGACCGGCGTCGGCGGCCTCGTTGCTCATCCATCCGAACAGGGGGCAGTTGTTTTGGACGCTACTCTTGTCGGGGACGTTTGTGAGGTTCCTACCCGTCGAAGAGGCGCAGCTTATTCGCGCCCGGGGCGACGACTATCGTAAATACATGGAGCGCACACCGTGGAGGTTATTCAAGGGGATCTGGTAAACGTTGCGGCTAGTCTATCGCCTCACGCCGTTGGCAGTTCATACTAAATTCGTCATTTCAAACGGAGTATGCCACCACGAAGGACACGAAGAGCACGAAGGAAGAAAAACTCATGTTGAAATCCGGGCGCTTTTCTAATCCGCTTGTTCGTTCTTCGTGTCCTTCGTGCGCTTCGTGGTGAATAGAAAAACCTTGGTTGAGCGCCACTCAGATCCATAATTTAGAGGCACTACATTAGGAGAGATACAATGGCGGAAAAAATCGTTTCCATGCACGCGGCCTACAAGAGCGGGAAAGAAATCGTGGACGGCTTTTTGTCCCGGCCCAATACCGGCGAAGCCAAAGGCGCGATCGTCCTGATTCACGGTTATCGCGGAGTGGACGCCGTCCAGCGCGCCGTCACGCGCAGGTTCGCCAAGGAAGGATTCGTCGCCCTGTCGCCGGATCTCTTTCACGGGAAAATTTATTCGACTCCGGAATCCTGCGCCCTGGCGAAAACATCCCTGGACGTACCAGGAGCGGTCGAGAAAATTATCGCCAGCGTCGGTTATCTCAGAAGGCTGCCTTTCGTCGGAAAAAAGAAAATCGCCCTGATGGGGTTTTGCATGGGAGGCGGGCTCGCGCTCTACGCTCTGGCGAAGTCGAAAGCTTTTTCGGCCGGAGTGATTTATTATCAGAGCCTCTTTCCCGATCCGGAAGAGCTCAGTGGAATCAAAGCGCCGCTCCTATGCCACTATGGCACGGAGGATGCGAATACGACGAAGACGGAGATCGAGATGTTCCGCGCGGCGCTCGACCGCTACGGCAAGAAATACGAAATCCACATGTACGAAGGCGCGCGGCACGCTTTTCTCAACAATCCGCAGGGAAGCAACGAGGCCAACCGGATTGCCGCGGAGGAGTCGGTTGCAAAAACCTCAAAGTGGTTGAGAAAGGTTCTTGCCTAATGCCCGACGGCGCGCTCACCTGAGGTTGTCGATTAACGGCAAGAGCCCGGTGAGATTCTCCACTCTGGGAAATGACTTCGAGTTGACCCGCGCTTTCCGGTCCAGTAAAACTCCCGTCAATCCGGCGTTCCGCGCGCCGGCGGCGTCTTTGTCGGGACTGTCTCCGATGTGAATGGCTTCCTCCGCTCTGGCGCCGTGCAGGGCGAGAGCCCGGCGAAATATCTCGGGCGCCGGCTTGGCGTGGCCGGCGCGGCTCGATATCACGATCGACTCGAAGGACGGCGCGAGTCCGAGTCCTTGTAAAATATCGAAGAGCCGCGAATCGAAATTCGAAATCACAGCGAGCCTCAGTCCCCGTTTTTTCAAAGCCGACAACGTCTCGAGAGTCTCGGGAAAAAGAGACCAGGACCCGGCTTTGCCGAAGTACTCGAACAGCTCGGCGAAATATTCGTCGAAGCGGGCAAAGCGCCCGTAGGGCTCGAAGACCCTGCGCACCAGATCACTCCACCAGGTGCGCTCCAATATTTTAATGTCCTCGGATGGAGCATTAGGAAAAGCGAGCGGCGGCGCGGAAGAAAAGCAGGCGCGGAAGCGCCCCGCGATTTCAGACGGAGAAACATTCATGCCGTAGCTCTCCGCCAGCAGCGTGTAGCTCTGCCCGATCGGTCTTGCGGGTCTCATGAGCGTCCCCGCGGCGTCGAAGAAGATGGTTTTGAATGCCTTTTGTTGCAACTCGGCTATCTTCCATTATAATGACACTCGATGCAAGATAAAGACGCGCTGCTGATCGTCGACGTGCAGAATGATTTTTGTCCCGGCGGCGCTCTCGCGGTCACCGACGGGGATCGAGTCGTTCCCGCGCTGAATCGCTACATCGAAAGATTTCAAAAATCGCGTCTACCGATTTTCGCGACGCGCGATTGGCATCCGGAGAAGACCCGCCACTTCAAGGCATACGGAGGGCTGTGGCCGCCGCACTGCATTCAAGGCACGAAGGGCGCCGAGTTTCGCGCGGACCTCAGGCTGCCGCCGAATGCCGTGGTCGTTTCCGCGGGGATGGCGGCAGACGAGGAAGGTTATTCCGGATTCGACGGGAGAGATGAAAAGGGAACGGCGCTGGCAGAGCTTTTGCGCGCGCAGGGAGTAGGGCGGCTTTTTGTCGGCGGCCTGGCGACCGATTATTGCGTGAAGCACACGGTTCTCGACGGCTTGAAGCAAGGCTTTCGCGTCGTTTTGCTCGAAGACGCCACGCGGGCCGTGAATCTTCTACCGGGCGACGGAGAAGGTGCGATTGAAGCGATGGTACAGGCCGGCGCGGAAAAAATCAGCGGTGTCGAAAAACTTCCAAACAGGTGAGAGCGGTTCGGCGGATAAGCGATTCTTCACGCCGGAGAGCGCGATCTGGCGCGTGGACCGCGAGATGGCGCTGCTTCTTGGCGGAGGCAGAGCGCTCTTGATGCAGCTCGCGCATCCCAAGGTCGCGGCGGGAGTGGCCGACCACAGCGATTTCTTGACCGACCCGTTAGGCCGTCTCATGCGGACGATGGAGACGATGTGGTCGATCGTCTTCGACGATCTCCCGCGGGCGCAAGCTTCCCTCGATCGGCTCGAGAGCGTTCACCGGCAGGTACGTGGAACGGTCAGACAGCCGGACGTGCTGCCGCCAAGAACTCCCTACTCTGCGCGCGATCCCGAGCTGCTCCTCTGGGTGCATGCCACGTTGGTGGACTCGGCGCTGATGACCTACGGCCTTTTCGTCAAGCCGCTTTCGGCCGACGAGAGAGGCGAATATTATCGGGAGACAAAGAGGTTGGGGATATTGTTGGGCGTGCCGGAGACGAGGCTGCCGGAGTCCTTCGAGGAGTTCGACGCGTACATGAAAGAGACGATCGACTCCGACGCGATCTCCGTCGGCGCGACGGCGATCGCCTTGAGCCAAGCGATTCTCCGCCCAGGGCATTTGTTTTTAAAACCATTCGCGCCACTGTCCGCCCTTATCACGGCCGGATTGCTGCCGCCGAAGCTGCGTCGGGAATATGGGCTCGTGTGGAATGGCAGGCGAGAGCGGATTTTGCGGCTCGTGGCCGGCTCGACGCGGGCGGCTCTCCCTCTAGTCCCTTCGGTGCTCCGCGTGGTCCCGCAAGCGCGCGCAGCGGAGAGCGCTCCGCGATCTCAAATGGCAAATCTCAAATCTCAAATGAATGGCAAATCTGTTATTCGACTTCCGGCCGGCCGCGGTGACTAGCGGCGCGTTGGCGGTGTCCTAAGAGAAGAAAGAGAAAATAAGAATGGCAGCACAGAACGACTTTTCCGACGAGCTCGAGACCGCGGAGAGGGCGGCACGGGAAGCCGGCGCGATCATCATGGGCTATTTCGGCAAGGATTACGTTATTGAACAAAAGAGCAAGAACAATCCCGTGACCACGGCGGACCTGGAGGCGAATAAAAAAATTCAGGAGATTCTTCTGGGGCGCTATCCCGGAGACGGATGGCTCTCGGAGGAGAGCAAGGACGACCTCAAGCGGCTCAAAACGCCGCGCGTCTGGGTGATCGATCCGATCGATGGGACCAAAGAATTTATCGAAAAGGTTCCTCAGTTCGCCGTTTCCATCGGTCTGGTCGTCGCAGGGCGCACCACGGTCGGCGTCGTCTACAACCCGGCGCAGGAGAAATTTTATAAAGCCGCCAAGGGTCTGGGCGCGACGCTCAACGGCCGCCCGATCCATGTCTCGACGCGGGCAAACGTCGAAGGCGCTTCGCTCGTAGTCAGCCGCTCCGAGCCGCGCAAGAGGTTTCAGCCGTTTGCCGAGATTTGCAACGTGCAGCCGGTCGGGAGCATCGCGTTTCGCCTGGCATTGGTCGCCGGCGGAGAAGGCGACGGCATGCTCACGTTTCGCGCGCTCCACGAATGGGACGTCTGCGGCGGCGTCGCGATCGTAGAAGAGGCGGGCGGAATCGTCATCGACGGGCAGGGGAACGACATCGTCTTCAATCGACAGGACAGCCTGTGCCGCGGGCTGGTTGCCTCGAATCCGACCCTCGGCCGGACGCTCCATGGGATGTTGGCCAAATCTCTTGCCGAGAATTTCTGATCGTTATGAGCCGTTGCGCTTACTGCGGCGATCGGAGCGGCCTCTGGGCGAAGATTTGCGCCGATTGTAAAAAGCTTCTCGCCCGCGTGAACGGGCTGAAAGGCCGCGTCGGTTATGGAGAGTTTTTGGACGAATTGGAGCGGACCGGCGTGTCGAAGGATAAGATCGTCGTTTTCCTCAAGGCCGACCCGGAAGGCAAGGGCAGCGTTCAGGATCAGGTCACGGCGGAGATGACGAGCGAGCTGATGAAGGTCATGGGACTCAAGGGAAGCCAGAGCGCGGAGAACGTCAAGCAGATCCGCAAATCGTTCGATAAGGAGTCGAAGTAGGTCTTTTGCCTCCATGAAGCTCACGATTTATCTTTCTCTTCTCTTTCTTGCCGTCTATCTTGCGGCTCTGGCCATTCGCAGATTTATTTTCTTGCGCGAAAAGACGCGGATGGCACGCGAGAGTAGATCGGCGGGAAGGGTGATCGCGCGCGTGGACGAGATGGGGCCGGGCTCGATAAAGAAGTTTTGGTTGATCTGCCGGAAGTATCGCATCAACGGTTTTCTGGTCAACTACCAGGGGGATTTCCGCGCCTATGTGAACCGCTGCCGTCATATGACGACGCCGCTGGATTTTGTCCGCTATCAGTTTTTTACCGAGGACGGCAAGCATCTCGTCTGCATGACGCACGGCGCGCTTTACGATCCGGCGTCCGGCGTATGCGTCGAGGGTCCGTGCAAGGGACTCGCTCTCTATCCGCTGCCGGTGCTGGTGGATGGGGGAGAAGTTCTCGTCGGTTGCCCTTCGGGAGATCTTACCGAGCTGGTGGATTTATAGCCATGGAGTCGAGCGAAAAGAAAAACCGCGGCCGGCGCAAGCTTGTGGCGCGCGTCGGCGAGCTCGAGCATGGCAAGACGAAAAAGTTTCGTCTAAAGTGCGAAGGCAATACCATCGAGGCGTTTCTGGTCAGTTACGAAGGCGGGCACTACGCCTATTTAAATCGGTGTAGGCATATTTCATTGTCGCTCGACTGGGTGGACAATCGCTTCTTTACCGAGGACAACCGCTATCTGATCTGCGCGAATCACGGCGCGACGTACGAGCCCACGAGCGGAGAGTGTATTTGGGGACCGTGCTTCGGAGCTTTTCTTAAGAGCGTTCCGCTGGAGATCGATCGAGGAAGAGTCTTCGCCTTTTGTCCGGCGGAATTGGAAGATTGACGAGAGAAAAAATCCTTCAGGAAGGAGTCGGCGAGATGAGCGACTGTCTTTTTTGCGGTATCGTCGAAGGGAAGATCAAAGGCGAGATCGTTTATCGCGACAATTCCATTGTTGCTTTCAAAGATATCAATCCCAAAGCGCCGGTTCATATCCTGATCGTTCCCACCAAGCACATAGCGACCTTGCTCGATCTCCAGGAGGAGAATAAAGAAATTGTCGGCGAGATATTCGCCGTCGCAAACCGGTTGGCCGAGCAACAGGGAATCTCCAAAGACGGCTTCCGTGTGGTGGCCAACTGCGGCGCGGGCGCCGGGCAGACTGTTTTTCACCTTCACTTTCATCTGCTCGGCGGACGGTCGTTGTCGTGGCCGCCGGGGTGATCGATTTTAGATTTTGGATTTTAGATTTTGGATTTCAATCGAAAATCGGCTCAGCCAAAAAAGGCTGATCAGCCTCAGGCTGAAATCTAAAATCGAAAATGGGGAGGGTCCCAGATGGGAGGGGTTTATGGCGACGGTTGAGTGGCGCAGCCCGGCCAATGAAATGGCCGTCAGACAATTCGAGATCGCCGCGGCGAAGTTGAATCTAGACCAGAACGTCGCCGTCAGATTGCAGCGGCCGGATCGCGCGTTGATCGTCAGCGTACCGGTGCGGATGGACGATGGCAACGTGCGCGTCTTCACCGGTTATCGGGTGCAGCACAACGACGTGCTCGGGCCGTTCAAAGGAGGCATTCGCTACCATCCGGAAGTCAATCTCGGCGAAGTCTCGGCACTTGCGATGTGGATGACGTGGAAGTGCGCGCTCGCCGGGCTGCCGTTAGGCGGCGCCAAGGGCGGCATCTCCTGCGATCCGAACGCGCTCTCGCGGAATGAATTGCAAGGAATGACCCGGCGCTACACCGCCGAGATCATCAACTACATCGGGCCGGAAATGGATATTCCCGCTCCCGACATGGGCACCGACGAGCAGGTGATGGCGTGGGTTATGGACACTTACAGCCAGCACAAAGGACACGCGGTTCCCGGAGTCGTGACCGGCAAGCCCGTCGCGATCGGCGGCACTCATGGGCGGCGCGAGGCGACCGGCCGCGGCGTCGTCTATACGATCGTCGAGGCGGCCAAGCACTTGAACATGGAGCTGCTCGGCTGCACCGCCGCGGTCCAGGGCTTCGGCAACGTCGGCGCCGTCGTGGCGAAAGAGTTGGCCGGCATCGGCGTCAAGGTCGTCGCGATTTCCGACCGAACCGGTGGTGTTTATAATCCGAAGGGATTGCCGATCGAGCGGGTCATCGACCATGTGACGAAGACTTCTAAAAATTTCACGCTCGAGGGCTGCCCGGCGGGCGAGCCGATCGGCAATGCCGACCTGCTGGAGCTGAAATGCGATATTCTCGTCCCGGCGGCGTTGGGTATGCAGATCACGGGCAGCAACGCGGGTAATTTGAAATGTAAGATTCTTGCCGAGGGCGCAAACGGCCCCACGACTTTGGACGCCGACGAGATCCTGAAAGAAAAGGAGATCTTCGTTATTCCCGACATCCTCGCCAACGCGGGCGGTGTGATCGTTTCCTACTTCGAGTGGGTGCAGGACTTGCAGAATTTTTTCTGGACCGAGGATGAAGTCAATAAGAGGCTCCGGGACATACTGACACGTGCGTTCTACGAGGTGCTCGACATGAGCCGGAAGGAGAAAGTCGGCATGCGCCAGGCGGCGCTGATGATCGGCGTGCATCGGGTTTCGCGCGCCATGCTCTGGCGCGGTCTCTACGCCTAGTCGGCCGATGCCCTTCGGGATCTCAAATGGCAAATCTCAAATCCCAAATATGAGATTTGAAATCTGCGATTTGGAATTCCGAGCGTAGCGAGGATATGCTCGTTCCTTGACCCGGACAAAGATTTGTTGGATTAAAGGGGAGGAGAGGAATAAAGAACATGATCCAAGCAACGCAACTCAGGCCCGGTATGATTATTCTTTACGAGAACGACTTGTTCCGGGTGACCGCGATCCACCATTTGACGCCGGGAAACAAGCGCGGCTTCATGCAGACCAAAATGAAGAATCTCAAGACCGGCATCGGCACGGAGAAGAAGTTTCGCTCGGAAGATCGCCTGGAGCAGGCCATGCTGGATAGCCGCGCCATGCAATACCTCTACGCCGAAGGCGATCTCCATACGTTCATGGACACGCAGAACTACGAGCAAACCTCGCTTCCGGCCGAGGAGATCGGCGATCTCCTCCAGTTCCTGCTTCCCAATCAGGTCGTCGAGATCCAATTATACGACGGCAGACCCATAGGAATCAGTTTGCCGTCCACCGTGGAACTCGAAGTGGTGGAGACCGAGCCCAGTTTCAAGGGCGCCACCGCCAGCGCGTCTTACAAGCCGGCCAAGCTGGAGACCGGGGTTACCGTTCAGGTCCCGCCGTTCATTCAGGTGGGAGACAAAGTGCGGGTGGATCCGTCGGAAGGAACTTATCTGGAGCGCATCAAATAAAGACACCGAGCAGCAGGCGGCATGCAGCACGCACAAACCAAACTTTTATCCGCCGAATCGCAACGGCTTACGGATTCTGCTACAAAAGACCGTTCATGCTTCGAGAGCCTCAGCACGAACGGAAATACATCAATGATTTTAATACCCCTCCGTTCGCCCTGAGCCCGGTCGAAGGGTGAACGGAGGGGTATTTCAGCGGAATCCTTACGCTTGTCTTATTTTCTCCCACACGTCTTTAACTTGCTTTTTGAGATCGTCCAGGTCGCCGTTGTTTTCGATGACGAAATCGGCGCGCGCCCTTTTTTCGCTGAGCGGCATTTGAGCTTTGATGTGCTGATCGATCTCCGCCTCGCTGAGCCGGTCCCTGGCCTTGAGTCTGCGCCGTTGAAGGAAGTCGTCGCAGGCGACCAGGATCACCGGCCGAAGCCACAAATGCGCTTCGTTTTCAAAAAACAGCGGCGCCTCGTAAATGACGATCGCCGCTCCATTGGCCGCGAGCTCTTGCGCTCGCGCCTGCGCCAGCGCGCGAATGCGCGGATGCGTGATCGAGTCGAGCCGCTTCCTTGCCGCGGCATCCTGAAATATGGTCGTTCTCAACTTTTCACGGTCGATGGCGCGATCCGGGCGGAGCACCTCCGTTCCGAAAGCAGCGACGATCTCTTTCCACGCTTCTTTGCCCGGCTGGACGATCGCGCGGGCGAGATCGTCCGCGTTGATGATTTTCGCGCCCAGCTCGCGCAGCATGGCGGCCGCGGTGCTTTTTCCGGAGGCGATCCCGCCGGTTAAACCGACGAGCTTCACGGTTCACTAATGGCAGAAATAGCTGGTGGTTTCAAGAAACCTCTATATTCAGAGGACAAGCTACGTTAATTTATCGCTGTGCAATATCAAAGCTTAGCCCAAATGTTTCTTGCTCAGGCCGATCGGTACGGCGACCGAGTCCTCTATCGCTTCGTCCGCGAGGGAACGTGGCAGAGCGTCACGTGGCGCGAGGCGCGCACTCGCACTCGTGAGATCGCCCTCGGCCTGCTCTCGCTCGGCGTCGGCAAGGGAGATCGCATCGCCGTTTTTTCCGCCAATCGCGTCGAATGGTGTTGGGTCGATTGGGCCGACATCTCGATTGGCGCACTGACCGTCCCGGTTTATTCCTCCAGCACGACCGCGCAGCTCGCCCACATCCTCGACCATTCCGGGGCTACGGTCGTGGTCGTCGACTCCATCGAGCGACTGAAGAAGCTGGATGCGCTCGGCGCGTCGCCGGGCTCGTTGCGCCAAATCGTCTCGATCGAGGATGGCGGCGCGTCGCGGGCGGCCGCGTTGCCGGTTCCCTCGATTTCACTTGCCGAGCTTCAGAGGTGCGGCAGGGACTTCGCTCAAAACCACGGCGACCTCTTCGAGAAAACCGCCGCATCGCTCCGCCCGGAGGACGATCTCACGATCATTTATACCTCCGGCACCACCGGCGCGCCCAAAGGCGTGCTCACCACGCATCGTCACTATCTCTTCATGCTCGAGGCCGCGTCGGCGGCGATTCCGTGGGACGAGCAGGAGGTCAACTTATTGTTTTTGCCTCTGGCCCATTCGCTCGGCCGGCTGGAACATTTCCTCGCCGTGGCCGAGGGATTCACCTGCGGCTTCGTGCGTTCGCTGGAAACGCTCGGCAAGGACCTGCTCGCCGTCGAGCCGACGATTTTGGTTTCAGTCCCGCGGATTTATGAAAATGCCTACGAGCGGGTGCGGTCGAGGGCCGAATCGGGCGGCCGCTTTCGCCGGCGCATTTTTCGCTGGGCGCTGTCCGTGGGCGCGCGCTGGAGCGTTTATCGAACCGAAGGGAAGAAGATCGGCATGGGCTTGCGCGCGGCTTATCGTCTCGCGCACCGGCTGGTTTTTTCTCACATCCAGGCGGGCTTTGGCGGCAGGCTGCGGCTGGCCATATCGGGAGGCGCTGCTTTGCCGCCGGAGATCGGGAAATTTTTCCACTCGGTCGGCGTATTGATTATCGAAGGCTACGGGCTGACCGAGACCTCGACGGTGTCCCATGTGAATCGGCCGCAACGTTACAAGTTCGGCACGGTGGGATTGCCGCTTCCGGGCGTCGAGTGTCGCACCGAGGAGGACGGCGAGATTTTGCTGCGCGGGCCGAATATCATGAAAGGCTATTATTGCGACCCCGAAAGCACGCGGGAAGCGCTCGACGCTGAAGGCTGGCTGCATACAGGGGACATCGGCGAGATCGACAGCGACGGATTCTTGCGCATCACCGACCGGAAAAAGGATATCATCGTGACTTCCGGTGGAAAGAAAATCGCGCCGCAGATGGTTGAAAATCTTCTTCAAACCGACCCGCTGATCGATCAGGCCATGGTGGTGGGCGACGGCGAGCGGCATCTGGCCGCGCTGGTCACGCTCAACCAAGGGCAACTCCAGGACTGGGCCAAACGGGAAGGGCTGGAGTTTCACAGCCCGGAGGAGATGGCTTCTCATCCGCGAGTGACGGCTTTGATCAAGGAGAAAATCAGGGAGAAAAATAAACAGCTCTCCGCCTTCGAGGCGGTCCGAAACTTCCGCATCCTGCCGCATAACTTTTCCATCGAAAGGGCGGAGCTGACGCCGACGCTCAAGCTGCGCCGCCAGATCATCAGAGAACGGTACAAGGATCTGATCGAGGAAATGGCGCGCCGGCCGCGCTTCGATGGGGCGGAATAATGATCAGTTACTCACGATCAGCGATTCCTCGGGGCGCAAGTGTCGGGCCACGGCCGATAGAGTCGTACCATGAGTCGAACCTCCCTCATCGGACGTCCGTGGCCCTCTCCCTCACGCCCCTCCGCCTCGCAGTGAAGGACGCCGCCCAGTCGAAGAGCCCGCGCATCCGACACCGGCGGTTGGAATCATCACCTACCTATTGCGCGGGCTCGGAGAGTGGGGGATGGCTTTCACTGTCCTCCTCACTCCCTTGACACATGGAAATCTATCCTATAATTTTCCCAACGTTTGCGATGAAAAACTCAAGGAGGATGACAGCATGAGAACGAAAGGGCGGCTTTTGTGGCTTGCATTGTTCGTGTTCCTGGCGGCCGGGAGCGGTTTCGTCTCGGGTTGGTGGGGAAGCGTCGGCACCGGCTCCGTCGCTCAGGCTCAAGACGACCTAGACAAAAAAATCGTTCCGTACGTGCCCACCCCGCAGGAAGTGGTCGATCGGATGCTCGAGCTGGCGCAGGTCAAGAAAGGCGACGTGGTTTACGACCTGGGTTCCGGCGACGGCAGAATCGTGGTCACCGCGGCCAAGAAATACGGCGTCAAGGCGATCGGCTATGAGATCGACCCGGAACGGATCAGAGAGTCCCACGAGAACATCAAGAAAGCCGGCGTGGAAAAGCTGGTCGAGATCAAGCAGCAGGACATACGCACCGTCGATCTGTCCGGGGCTTCCGTGGTGACGATGTATCTCCTCCCCGAAGTCAATTTGATGTTAAGGCCGAACATCTGGAGCCAGATGAAGCCGGGCTCACGCGTGGTTTCTCACGACTTCGACATGGGAGACTGGAAGGCGGTCAAGACCGAGCACATCAAGGACTCCTCCGGCTGGGACCACACGCTCTACTTCTGGCGCGTGGAAGCGAAGAAATAATTTTGCCGCGTCTTTAATCTGCTTCGCGCGATCGCAGAGCGCTTAGGAGCGGCGCCGCCGAAGCTCCCGGTGGATGCGGATATCGGTATTTCGCATCGCGAACACGGCGGCGCCGGCGCCGCCGGTAACACAGACCAGCAGAGCCACGCTCACCCGCTCCACGAGCGTATGGAGCCCTTCCATGCCGAGGTAGGTTGTAAGAATCGCGGCGGCCAGCATCAGCACGAGCAGCACTCCGCGGAAAACCCAGCGCTCGATGAGCAGTTTTTCCAACGCGTCATCGTTCAGACTCAACCATTGAGTATCGTCCATGATAGTTCTTCTCGTAGTGTGAACTATGCTTGCCGCGATTTTAGCGAAAGTATATGATCCGGCTGAAATCAGTCAACGGTCGTCGTGGTGAGAGGATCTGAATCATGAATGCCCTGATTGCCGTGCTCATCGGCGCGGCGACGGTTTACCTGGCCTACACGCGCTACGCGCGCCGGATCGACCGCAACGTCATCCAGTCGGACCCCAAGCGCGCCACGCCCGCGACTCTCTACATGGACGGCGTCGATTTCATGCCGACCAATCGCAATATCCTATTCGGCTATCACTTCAAGTCGATCGCCGCCGCCGGACCGATCGTCGGCGCGATCGTCGCCGCCAGTCTCTGGGGATGGCTGCCGGCTTTTATCTGGCTCGTTGTGGGCGTTTCGTTCATGGGATGGGCGAGCGACTACGGCGCCCTGGTTCTCTCCGTGCGCAACGAAGGCAACAGCCTCTCCGCCGTGGCGCATCATCTCATCTCGCCGCGCACGCGGACCATTCTCTTTCTCTTCATCTTTTTCTACCTGCTGCTGATCGCGGGTGCGTTCGTCGGCATCATGGCGCAGACGATGGACTCGCAACCTAAAACCCATCTGGGAATGATTCTCTTGGTCGTCATGGGACTGTTGTTGGGGCAAATGCTTTATCGCTGGCGCGTGGGACTCTTGCCGGCGACGGTGTTGACGGTCGGAGTCGTTTTTGCGGCCATTCTCGCCGGCCCTTTGACCGAAGGGGTCTTCAGAGGCCTGAACGAATTCTTCAACTCAATGACCGGCGGCGCGCCCATCGTCACCTATTTCGATCCGACGCTCGCCGGCTTCAAGGGTGCCGAAGCGACAATCATGCCGAGCCTGCTTTTCTGGGCGATCGCGATCTGCGCTTTTTGCTACGCCGGTTCGGTGCTGCCGATCTGGCGCATGGCGCAGCCGGTGGTTTACGTGGGATTTTGGATCACGGCGGTGTCGATGCTTCTGGGACTGCTGGGCGCCGCGCTGGGAACCTTTATCAAACCGGAGGTCGCGCAGTTTCAGATCCCCGCGTTCAAAGGCTGGAATCCACAACTCGGACCTGCCGGCGTCATGCCGCTCTGGCCGATGCTATTCGTGACGATCGCGTGCGGCGCTATTTCGGGCTGGCATTCTTTGTTCGGCTCCGTGGGAACGGCGCGCCAGATTGAAAACGAAGCCGATATGCTCCCGATCGGCGCGGGCGCGATGTTCGCTGAGTTTCTGTTGGGCCTGCTCGCGCTGCTGGCCGTGACCGTCGGCGCGAAGGGAGCGCCGGTCGCGACCTTCGCCAACGGGCTGGGCGGTTTCATCAGCGTGTGGGGCATGCCGGTCGAAAACGCGGTCTCGCTCGCGTTCGCCGCGTTCATCGTCATCGTGCTGGTCGTGACCCAGCTCATCTTTCGCGTGATGCGGGTCACGCTGACCGAATGGCTCGGCGAAGTCCTGCCGCCGCTGCGCAACCAGCATCTAGCCTCGTTCATCTCGGTCGTGCTCGCGATTTTACTGGTGATGACTGGGACGTGGATCTATCTCTGGCAGCTCTTCGGCGGCGCCAATCAACTCATGGCGGCACTCTCGTTGCTGCTGGTGACGATCTGGCTCGTCTCGCAGGGGAAGAGCTGGCTCTTCGCCGGTCTGCCGACGATTTTCATGTATCTCACGACCGTCGCGTCGATTCTCGTCACGGCGTACAATCTATATTTCAACGTCTACGTGCCGAACCTCGCCGCCGGCAGGACGGTCCCCGTCATCGGCTCGGGGCTGATGGTTTTGGTCGCGCTGCTTCTCGTCGCTGCGGCGCTTCTTATCGGCGTGGACGGCCTGCGCGCGTTCCTGAAATATTCGCGGCGGCCTCAGCGCGCGGCCGGGACCGCGCCGGCGCGCGGGTAAAAGGAATAGGACGGCCACGATGCAAGCGCTCAGAAATTTCATCTATGGCATGACGGGTTATGAATTTGCCCGCCACGCGTTGGAAACGCGGCGCGAGCTGGAATCGATTTTCATGATCGTGACCCTCGGCGATTTGATCGGCGTCCCGGTCATGCCTCCCGTCTATTCGTTGCGGCTGCTGCCGTATGTCGCGCCGGAAATCGAGCAATGGAAGCGGCTGATGGCGCGGCGAAAAGAATTTTGGGAGCGAGAGGAATTCGATCTGCACGGAGTCTAAAGAAAGCAAGAGAGGGTAGGGGCGCGATTCATCGCGCCCAAAATTCCGATTCCACATTGGAGAACAAAATGGCTGATGAAAACAAACCCAAGAAGGGCGGATTCTTTCAGGTCTTCAAGGACATCGTCTACGGGATGTCCTCCCACGAGATGACCCGCCACGCGGTGCGCACGCGCGCCAGCATGGAGCATCTCTTCATTCTAATCACGATGGGAGACTTGATCGGCATCCCGATCCTCCCGCCTTACTATTCGCTCCGTCTTCTGCCTTACGTGACCCCGCAAATCACCTCGTGGAAACGGCGCATGCTGCGCGAGAAAGACATCACCGATACCCTGGGCTGAGCCGCCGCACCCCATGTCATTACGAGAAGTGTTCGAGAGCCAGCCGGAGCGCCGGTATATCATGTTCGGCGGCAAGGGAGGCTTGGGAAAGACCACGCTGTCGGCGACGTGCGCGTTTTGGCTCGCGAGTCAGGGGAAAAAGGTCCTGCTGTTTTCCGTCGACCCGCAAGCGAGTCTCTCGGATATTTTCCAGCGCGATATTTTCGGCCAAGGGCCGGTTTCGATCATGCCGAACCTCTGGGCGGAGGAGGTGGACGCGGACCGCCGGATTCGGGAATACCAGGACGAGATCCGAAAAAAAATTCTCGACATGTACGGCTTCGACCGCGTGCCGGAGGAGATCGATAACTATATCTCGGCCGCCTCGGCCGAGCCCGCGATGGAGGAGAGCGCTATTTTCGATGCGGTCGTCGATATCGTCGTCCAGGGCGGCTACGACTACTATATCTACGATCTCGTTCCGCTGGGCCACGCGCTCTATTATTTATCGATGGCGAAAGTGTACGACGAATGGATCAACAAAATCACCAAACTCCGGGAAGACATGGGCCGCTACGACCAGGTGGCGGCGACGATGCGGCGCCAGGAGACGCACGAAGAGGACAATATCCTCAAGGAGCTTCAGTACATCAAGGCGCGCATCAACGCCTCTTCCCAGATCCTGACCGATAAGCGCCGCACCGCTTTTTTCTTCGTCCTCGTGCCCGAGGAGATGATTATCCTCGATACCAAAAAGGCGGCCGAGCTGTTCGCGCGCTTCGACGTGCCGATCTCGGGGTACGTGGTGAACCGGGTGTTGCCGGAGGACCTGGGGCGCGGCAACATACCCGTGTATTTGAAGAACCGGATCGACCTCCAACAAAAATATATGGAGCAGATCCGCGCGAGCCTGGGCAAGGACGTTCTGGCTTACGTGCCTGAGATGGAGCGAGACATCGCGGGATTGCCCATGATCGAGCGGCTTGCGGAAAAACTTTTTTAATTTTCATGGATCAGATCGCGACATCGATGGCGGGGTATGTGGGAGAGCATCCCGCGCTCCAGTACGTTTTTTTCGGCGGTAAGGGCGGCGTGGGAAAAACCGCGCTGGCGGGAGCGGCGGCTCTGTGGCTCGCGTCTCAGGGAAAGCGAACGCTGCTGGCTTCCACCAACCCGGTCCACAGCCTTTCCGGCCTTCTCGGACAGTCGGTGTTCGGCGCCGCCACGCCGGTGAAGGACGCGCAAAATCTCTGGGCATACGAGATCGACACCAAGGAGACGATCGAGAAATCCAAGAAAGAGATCCGGGAGAAGATCCAGTGGTTTTTGAAATTCGCCGATATCAGCACCAAGGCCGACGACTTCGTGGAGGCCGCAACGATGAACCCGGCTTTCGAAGAGTCGGCCATGTTCGAAAACATGGTGGACTTGATGCTGAAGGATGAGTACGACGTTATTGTCTTCGACACCGCGCCGACGGCCAATGCCCGGCGCCTGCTCGGCATGTCCAAGGTTTACTCTCTGTGGGTCGATAAGATGCTCAAGTCGCGCGAGGAAGCGCGGACGCTACGCGAGATGCTCTCTTTCAGCAAGAAAAAAGAAGCAGACCCGCTGCTTACCTATCTATTGCAATTCCGCGAGCGGATGGGCCAGGCGCGCGCGCGTTTGACGGACGTGGAGAAGACCGCATTTTTTTTCGTCACCCTTCCGGAGGCGCTGCCGATCGCCGTCATCAGCCGGTTCATCGGCTGGTTCCACGACTTCGGAATCCCCGTCGGAGGCGTCATCGTCAACATGCTTTTGGACCGGCAGGCGCTTGGAGACGATGCGCCGCAATTTGTCCTCAATCGGGTTCAGATGCAACAGGAACATATGAAGACCGTCTGGAGCAAATTCGACGGCTCGGTACGCGCCGTAATCCCGCTCTTCGACCAAGAGGTCCGCGGGCTGGCGATGCTTCGCGAAGCGGGCCGGTCGCTGTTCGATGAGCCGCGGAAAAGCCTCTAATCACATCCTCTCCCGTTACAAAATTTGTATTTTCCCGCGCATATGACGAAAACACGTCATCGCCATACCTCCGCTTAGCTTCAGCTTGACTAAAAAATCCCCCGTTAATCCTAGCTTTTCACCTGTTCTATTGAAGTTGGCGAGCTTGGCATAGGTTCTGCATTTTTGGTGTAATCGAGATATTTCAAGCACAGTAAGGGAGGCACCAAAGTGGAACAAATTCTAACCGCTTCACAGGTCGCAGAGATGCTGCAAGTCCATCTGCGGACCGTCTATAAGCTGGCGCGCAGGGGATTGATACCCGGAAGGAAATTCGGCGGCGGCTGGCGCTTCAGCAGGGATGAAATTATGAAGATGATCTCCAATGGCCGGGTGGGATCATTGGAGCCCGAACTGTCGGCGACGGGCACAGATTCGAAATGAACCGGGCAGCTCCTTCGGGCGCCCGTCTTGCGCTCTTCCGTCGGGCCCGCTCGGGCGCGCGCTAAGTAAAATATCTGTCCCCTATCAGCATCTTCGTTACTGATGACCCATTGTGAAGAATTCGATGGCAGCCTGGATGCCGTTCCCATGAGGCGGCCAAGGCCAGCGCCTATGAACGTTCGGCTTCGCGCAGACGAAGTATTCGAATGAAAGTCTTTGGACTGAAAAAAATCGCCTTAGCCGGGACTCTTGCGACTCTCCTCTGTTTTTCCGGATCAGCCGAGGCCCAGAAGGTCTACCGCGTAAGCGGATTGATCGCCGAGGAACAGTTCGCGTCCGCTTTTGAAGGCTTCAAAAATAAAATGTTGGAGATCGGGTATCGGGAAGACAAAAATATCCGCTACGAGTTTTATAACGCCAAAGGCGACATCGACGCGCTTCACAAGCTGGCTCAAAAGATCGTTCGAGAGAAGCCCGATCTGATCGTGACCTCCTCGACCACCGCCACTGTTCCCGTAGCGAAGCTGACGGAGGGCGCCAACCTTCCAGTGGTATTTCTCAGCGCAGGGAACCCGTTAAAGTTCGTCAAGAGTTACGCAAGCTCGGGCAACAACTTGGCTGGAATAACCAGCTCCAGTCTGGATCTCACGGAAAAACGGCTCGAGCTGTTCAAGGAGATGGCCCCTCTTGTCAAGCGCCTGATCTTTATCAAGAACCCCGGGGCTGCGAATTACGAGGACTACCTAGGCTCGACGCGGGAGGCGGCGAAGAGAATCGGTTTTGCGCTTGTTGAGGTCGAGATTAAGGCGGCAAACGCCGAGGGCGTAGGGAAGCAACTCTTCCTTATCACGTCCAAATCGGGCGACGGGCTTTTGATTCCGCCGGATGCCTTGTTTGTCGGTGCCACGGAGCACATCGTGCGGCACGCCATCAAAGAAAAACTCCCCGTTGTGGGTCCCAATGTCCAGACCGTGAGGAGGGGGTTTCTCGCGGCCTACAGCTCGGACTATTACACGTTGGGACAGCAGGGCGCAGGCTTGGTGGATAAAATTCTACGAGGCGCAAAGCCCGCGGATCTCCCTATCGAGCAGCCTTCCAAACTGCAGCTCGTCGTCAATCTGAAGACCGCCAAGGCGATTGGACTGAAAATTCCCAAAGAAATCCTCTTGCTCGCGGATGAGGTACTTGAGTAACCTGAAGTGCGAACTGCCACGATATGAACTGGAAGGGCGCAAGAGAGCTATTGACATGGCGCAAGGGGAGTATCCGCCGCCGTCTCCTTTGGGTCGGACTATTATTCTTAGGCATTGCTCTCCTCGGGAACACGATTGCGGGCACATTCTACACGCGGAGCCAAATCAGGAAAGCCGCCGCTCAGTTGCAAACCGAGGTCGCCTCTAGAGTCGCCAACGAAATCGCCGCCATCATCGAGCGAAAAAAGGAGAGGCTCCTCGACCTGGCCGTTACCCTGAGCGCTTACCAGTCCGGCAGCGACCAGCAACGGCTGCTCGCGTTGTTGGTGCTGAAGAACGACCGGGCCTTCACCGAACTCGCGGTGTTGAACGACGGCGGTATGGAAAAAATAAAGGCCTCGGAGAGACGGGTTTATCTCCCGGGCGATCTGGCGGATCGTAGCGAGGATGAGGTCTTTAAAAAGGCGAGCGCGGGCAACAGCTACGTCAGCCCGGTCTACACGACGGATAAAGCGGAACCTTATGTTACGATGGCCGTCCCCATTAAGCTGGGTCCCAATCGCGTTGCCGGCGTCATTGTGGCCGAGGTCAACCTGACCTTTCTCTGGCAGATTATCGGCGCGGTCAACTTCTCTCAAGCGGGCTCTGCCTATCTGGTGGACGGCCAGGGGAATCTGATCGCCCATCGCGACCCCTCCCTGGTGCTCAAGCGGACCAACCTCACCGGCCACTTTAAAGTTCGCGAATTTCTCCGCAACCCTCAAGCGCTAGACGTCGTTCCAGCCGCAGAGGGCACCGGAATTATGGGACGGCGCGTGCTCAGCACCTATGCGCCGGTGGGGGGGCTGGGGTGGGCCGTCGTGATATCGGAGCTGGCCGACGTGGCGCTCGCAGACCTTGACCGAATGGAGCGTTACGCTCTCGTGCTGCTGGTCGTCGGGCTGGCGATCGGATCGATCGTCATCGTCTGGGCGGGCAACCGCATCACCAGGCCGATCCGCGAGCTTCATCGCGGGGCGCAAGTGATCGCCAAGGGAAATCTCGACCATCGAGTGGCGATCAGCACCGGAGACGAGATCGAGGAGTTGGCAGAGGAGTTTAACAGCATGGCCGCGGAGCTGGGAAATTCCTACGCCACGTTGGAAGATCGAGTCGAGCAGCGCACCCACCACCTCGCGGCGCTTTACGATATTACGAACTCCGTCAACCAGTCCTTAGACCTCGGCCCGGTGCTGGAGGAGGTGATCAAGAAGATCACGGGGATTTTTCGCTTTGACGCGACCCGAGTCTTCCTGTTTGACGAGCAGATGGAAGAGCTAAGTATGCGGGCTTCGTTCGAGACCGATCCGGGGCTGTTTGCCAGAGCGAGAAGCTTTCGACGGGGGCAGGGAGTCATCGGGAAAGTCGCAGAAAAAGGAGAATCTGTCATCTTCGAAGACGTCATGACCGACCCACTCTACCAGGCGCTGAGCAGCACCAGGGCGGTTAAAGACGTCGGATATAGCTTCTTTGCGCTCTTCCCCGTAAGAACCAAGCTGAAAATTATCGGCGTGGTCATATGCATCGGCAAGAATCCAAGACGGCTGAGCGCCGAAGAGATCCAGCTCATCACCTCGATGGCGGACCAGATCGGCGTGGCGGCGGAGAAGGCAAATCTCTTCGAAGAGACCCTTGCGCGGGCTCAGGATTTGTCGGCGCTGTATGACGTCACGGCGACTGTGAACCAGTCCCTGGAGCCGGACATGGTTTTGCGGGATGTGGTTCACAAGGTTTTGGAGGTCACCCCGTTTGACGCTGTCCGCGTATACCTCTTAGACCCCGGAGGCAAGGAGCTTAGATTAGCGATGCATGAAGGCATCAGCCAGGAGTTTGCCTCTCAGGCGGCGACGGATCAGGTTGGAGTCGGGATCACCGGGACCGTGGCGGTGTCGGGCGAGCCGGTGATCTTCGAGGATATCCAGGCCGACCCCGCCTATCGCGAGCAGGCAGCCGGCAGTTTCGCGCAGCAGGAAGGGTTTCGCGGCTACATCAGTTTCCCGCTGAAGAGCAAAACCAAGATGCTCGGAGTCATAAACTTCCTAAGCCGGAACGCGCGCCGCTTATTGCCCAAGGACGCGGCGCTGCTGACTTCCATGGCCAACCAGATCTGCGTCGCGCTGGAAAATGCGAGTCTCTTCGAGCAGGCGGTGCGGCGGGCGAGAGAGGTGTCGGCGCTCTACGACGTGACCGTTACGGCGAGCCAGTCGCTCGACCTCGACACCATCCTTCAGGCGGTGATCGAAAAAATCACCGACATCTTTCACTTCGACACGACGAGGATATTCCTCCTCAGTCAAGAGGGGAACGAGCTGCACCTGCGGGCGCACTATCCGAGCGACCGCGCCGACGTGGACCGGGTGAGAGTCTTCCGGGTTGGAGTATCGATTGTCGGCAAGGCGGCGGAGACGGGCGAGCCGATGATCTTTGAAGATCTCGCGAACGATCCGCGCTACCGCGAGTTGAGCACGACCAAGAACACGCAGACGACCGGCTTCCGGTTTCTGGCGGTCTTCCCGATCAAAACCAAGCGCGGCTCGGTGGGAACGATTCTGTGCAACGGCCGGGCGGTGCGCCGGCTGACTCCGGGCGAGATTCAGTTGATCAGCTCGATGGCGGGCCAGATCGGTGTGGCGGTTGAGAACGCGCGCCTCTTCTCGGAGACCAAACAAAAGTCATTGGAGCTGGAAAAAGCCAACCGCGAGTTGCAGGCGGCCAACCGCGCCAAGGCCGACTTTCTCGCTTCCATGTCGCACGAATTGCGCACGCCGCTCAACGTGATCATCGGCAACGCCGAGCTCTGCCGCGACGGGTTGTTCGGCGAAATGACCGAGAAACAAAAGAGCGCGAGCGAGAAAATCCTCCGCTATTCGCGCATCCTCCTCAAGCTCATCAACGACGTGCTGGCGCTGACGAAGGTCGAGGCGAAGAAAATGTCGGTGGACCTCTCCACGTTTGAAGTGGACGAGGTCGTGGCGCACGTGCAAAATTACGTGGAACAGCTTAACCACCAGAGCCGAGTCAAGATCTCGTGGCAAGTGCCGTCCAGCTTGCGGCCTCTAACGACGGACGCCTTGAAACTGGAGGAAATCTTGCAGAACCTGATCGGGAACGCTTACAAATTCACGCCCCGAGGCGAGATTGAAATTCGCGTTCGAGATCTCAACGGAAAAGAGCGCATTGAGTTCGCGGTCGCCGACACCGGCATCGGCATCAAGCAGGACGATCTCGGAAGGATTTTCGAAGAGTTCCACCAGCTCGACGAGGCGCATACCGGAACGTATTCCGGCGTTGGCCTCGGCCTCAGCATCGTCAAAAAATATCTCGAACTGATGGGCGGAGACATCCGCGTCGAAAGCCGGCCGGGCGAGGGCACGACGTTTACGTTCACCCTGCCCTACCAAAATGAGTCGGTGAACAGTAAGGAAGCGGGCGGCTCAACGCTCGGAATTTCCGCCAACTCTTAACTGCGCGCTCCTCACTGCTCAGAGTGAATGAAAAAATTCGTTCATGGTTCGACAAGTCTCACCACGAACGGGATAACATCGATGGAAGTTCAAGCACTTAGCCGTTCGTCCTGAGCCCGTCGAAGGGCGATCGGCGATTTTTCACACACTCTCACTTCTCACTAAAATATCCGCTTGACTTTCCTGCCGCGCAGGGGAAATAAGGGAGTCACCATCTTGAGAGGAGCCATGTCATGGCGGGGGCGCTCGACGGAATCCGCGTTCTTGAAATAGCCAGCTACGTCACCGGTCCGTTCGCCGGCATGCTGCTGGCCGATCTCGGCGCCCAGGTGGTCAAGATCGAGCAGCCGGGGCAGGGCGATCCGTTCCGCGGCTGGGGCGAAAATCTCTATTCTTCGAACTTCCGCAGTCTCAACCGCAATAAAAAAAGCCTCACGCTCGATATCCGGCGCGAGGAGGCGCGGGAGATTTTTCTCAAGCTGGCGCGCGAGTCCGACGTCGTGATCGAAAATTTCCGGCCCGGGACGCTGGAGAAGCGAGGGATGGGATACGACGCCGTGCGGGCGCTCAATCCGAAGGTCGTCTATTGCTCGATCTCGGGATTCGGCCAGAGCGGCCCTTACCGCGATCTGCCCGGCTACGACACGGTCGGCCAGGCGATGAGCGGTCTGTTAAGTTTGTTGACCGATCCGGAAAATCCGCAAGGCATGGGCATCTCCTTTTCCGATCACCTGACAGGCATCTACGCCTGCTATGGAATTCTCGGCGCGCTGGTGAACCGGCTGCTCATCGGCGAAGGCCAGAGAGTGGAGACTTCTCTCCTGCGCGCGACGGTCTCTTTCACCAGCGAAAACGCCGTGCGTTTTTTTGAGACCGGCAAAGTCCCACGGCGGGCGACCCGGGTGCGCACCGCCGGCGTCTTTGCGTTCACCGACCGGGACGGACTCCCGTTCGTCATTCACCTCTCGTCGCCGGAGAAATTCTGGCGCGGTTTGTTGGAAGTCGCCGGCAAGCCGGAGTGGGCGGAAGACCCGCGCTTTCGCGACCGAAAAGGCCGGCAGGAAAACCATGACCTGCTATCGGCGCTGCTTCAGGCGGTCTTTCGCACCGGGCGGCGCGAGGACTGGCTCAACCGGCTTCGGGAGCGTGACGTGCCGAGCGCGCCGCTCAACACGATGGACGAAGTCTTCAAAGACCCGCAGGTGCGCGCTTATGGATTTCCCATCGAGATCGAGCATCCGCGGATGGGCAAGATGCAACTCGTGGGCAGCGGAGTCGATCTCAGCCGCACGCCGCCGGCCGTGACGCTGCCGCCGCCGACGTTGGGCGAGCACACAGAAGAAATTTTAGCGACGTTGGGTTACGATGGGCAGGCCATCGTGAAGTTGCGTGAGCAGGGAGTTATATAAAACGTAAAATTATGAATTTTGAGTTTTGAATTTTGAGTTAGGGAATTCAACATTCATCATTCAAAATTCAAACTTCTTCGCTCACGTCACTGTTTGTAGACGTGATCGAAGAATCCGCTCTCGTCGAGTTTTTTACACACGCTCATATCCGCGACATCTTCCGGTTTCAGTTGAGCCGCTTTCGGATTGATGCCGTGCTGGACCATGAGCTTGAGCACGGAGGCGATTCCTTCGAGCGTCGGGCACGGCTTGCGCGGCAGATCCTTTCTAAGCTCGACGTAGGCCTTTTCGATTTGCTCGGACTTGCTCAAGCGCAGATTCTTGCCGAGGCTTTGCTGCACCATCTTGCCGTTGGCGGGATGGTGAATGTACGCCACGCCTTCGACGATCGCCTTGGCGATATTTTCGACGAGCGACGGGTCCGACTTGAGCAGTTTGCGCGAGATGACGAGACCGGAAGATTGAAACGGCACGTTCTCCCTGCCCGTGTCGAGCAGCACGCGGTAGCCTTCGCCCTGAACGGTTTGGCCGAACTCCGGCGAGAGGCTCGTCGCATCGACCGTGCCCGCGCGCAGCGCCGCGAGGCGCTCCGGTACTCCGCCGACTCCGAGCAGCGTGATATTGTCACGCCGCGGCACCAGGCCGAAATAATCCAGCGCGACATACGTGGCGAGAGAAGCGGAACCGGCGGGCGTTCCGATCGCGACCTTCTTGCCCTTGAGTTCTTCGGCGCTGCGGATCGACGGCCGCGCGATAAATAAATAATCCAATTTATTTTGCAGGCCGAGAATCATCGTCAGGTCGCCGCCGCCGATGACCGCGTTGGCCACGTGGGTCGCGCCGATCTGCGACACCGCGACCTGGCCCGCCATCATCGCCTGCGCGGCGCGGCCGGCGATGATAAAGACGAGATCGACGTCGATACCGTACTTGCGGAAAATGCCCTGTTCCCTGGCGATCCACAGCGGTGCGACGTTATTGCTGATCGCGCCGTGGGCGACGATGAGTTTTGCGGGCTGATCGGCCCACGCATTGGCCGTCAACGCGAAGTATATGAAGAACGCGCAAATCGCGGCGGGAAATCGCATCGGTGGCTCCTTAAGAAATCTCGGCAACGCGCCGAGAGTGCTTGTAGCATGCGGGTGGTTCGATGTAAACATATACGACGATGCCGCGCAATCCGAGTCTCCTACCGCTTTCTCACGACCATCATCACGGTCTCGCGCTGGCGCTGCGTTGCCGCAAGCAGGCATTGGGACGCATTAAACCTCTAGGGACGCAGGGATTGAAAGAACGTGCGCAGGAACTCAAAGAATTTTTCGGCGCCCGCCTCGCGCCGCACTTTAAGGCCGAAGAGGATGAGCTTTTTCCTTTCATGCGCTCCTCCATTCCGGAGTCCGAACCGTTGATCGGAGAGTTGCTGTCGGAGCACGAGCAGCTTCGCGATTGGCTCGTCCGGCTCGAAGACGAGAAGCATTTGGCCAAGGTCCTGTTCGAAGCCGCGGACCTTCTCGAACGCCACATCCGGCGCGAGGAGCGCGAGCTCTTCCCGCTCTTCGAAGCGCACGCGGCGCCCGGCGACGCGGAAAGCATTGGAAAAAAAATCCGGAAAATGATCAAGCACGAACACGAATAACCATCCATGCCTGCCATGCGATTCACGATTCAGTCCGGCGGACAAGATATAAATTTCGCGCCCGCGCGGGTGATCATCGCCGGCTACACGGGACGCAACCAGGACGAAGTGCGCGCCCACGTGAGCGAGCTGGCCGCGCAGGGCATTGCCGCGCCGACGGAGATACCGACGATTTTTCGCACGACGCTCGACCGGCTTACGGTGGCAAACGAGATCGAGGTGGTCGGCGCGCGGACTGCGGGAGAGGCGGAAGTCGTACTTTTAGTAAACGGCCAGGATATCTGGGTTACGATCGGCAGCGATCACACGGACCGCGAGCTGGAGAAAGTCGATATTCCGGCCTCCAAGCAGGTTTGCCCGAAGCCGGTGTCGAGCGCCGTGTGGCGCTATGCGGAGGTGCGCGAGCGCTGGGACGGTTTGATTCTGAGAAGCTGGGTCGGGGAGAGCGGCAGAGAACAGCTCTATCAGGAAGGTCGCATGGCGGCGCTGCTCGGGCCGGAAGATTTGCTCGCGCTGCTGCGCCGCAGCTTGGGGAATCTCCTTGACGGCGCCGCCGTTTACACCGGCACGATTCCGCTGATCGGCGGAGCGTTTGTCTCAAAGCCTTATTTCGAAGCGGAGCTCATCGACGAGGTTGCCGGTCGTTCTCTACGGTGCGGCTATCGTGTCCGTCGAGTCGAGACGGAATAAATTTTCAGGAGAGGGAAGATGACAAAGGAGGAACTGGAATTTTTCGCTGTCACGGCCAGGCCGTGGCGCGACGTGCCGGAGAGCAAATGCGCGGGGCTGCACGAACGCATCTTGAGCGGCGATCCCAAAACCGGAAACTATTCCCGGGTTCTGCGCTTCGATCCCGGTTGCGACACGACGTCCAACGGGGTGCTCACGCACGACTTTTGGGAGGAAGTTTATATTTTAGAGGGAAGCATCATCGACCTGCGGTTGAACCGGGAATTCAGCGCGGGGCAGTATGCCTGCCGGCCGCCGGGCATGCCGCATGGCCCGTGGAAATCGCCCAATGGCTGCATGACCTTCGAGGTCCGCTACACTAAAGACTAGCTTTCGACTCTCTCATTTGCATCCCGACCGGACGAAATAATCCGTGCCGACAACACAGCAAAGCGAACTCGCGCCGGCCGCGCGCCGGCTGATCCTGATCAACGCCTGCCTGGGACAATTCATCGCGGCGGTGGACGCGCGCTCGGTGAACGTCGCGCTGCCGACTCTCTCGACCGAGTTTGGCGCAACGATGCAAGTCGTCCAGTGGGTTCCGCTCGCCTACCAGCTCACGGTGATCGGCCTGGTCCTGAGCCTTGGCCGGCTCGGCGACATGGTCGGACGAAAAAAGATTTACAATCTCGGTTTCATCATTTTCATGGCCGGCTCGGCGCTCTGCGGTTTTGCCGGCGGCATCGCTCCGTTGGTTCTGTTTCGCATCGTCGAAGCGGTCGGCGGCGCGATGATTTTGGCCAACGGCCGCGCCATCGTCTCGGCGGTTTTCGCCGGCGGCAGCAGGGGGAAAGCGCTGGGCATCACGTCGATGGCGTTTCATCTGGGCTACATCGTCGGCCCGTCGCTCGGCGGCTTTTTGATCGATAGCATGGGCTGGCGTTGGATCTTCTTCGTCAATCTCCCCGTGGCGCTGGCGGGCGCCGTCATGGCGTGGAAGGTGATCCAGGAAAGTGTCGAGGCCAAAGGGACGTACAGCATCGATCTGGCCGGGACGACGACGCTGCTCTTATTCGTGGTCTCCTTGATCCTGGGGTTGAACCGGGCGGCGCGCTACGGCTTCGACCCATGGAGCGTCGGCTTGTTTTCTCTGTTCGCATTGTTTCTCGCGATGTTTATTTTCTGCGAGCGCAAGGCGCCGGACCCGCTCCTCGATTTGAGTTTGTTCCGCAAGAAGCTGTTCACCGCGGGCATCGTCAGTCTGTGGCTCGTCTCTCTAAGCCAGACCGCGACTTTTTTCCTGCTCCCTTTCTATCTTCAAGGTATCCTTGAGCTTACACCGACACAGATTGGAATTACATTGATTTTCTATTCGGTAGTAATCGTCTTTATGGCGCCGGTCGGCGGGTCGCTCTCCGACCGGTTCGGCTCCCGCCGGCTCTGCACCGCGGGATGCGCCTGCACGTTTGTCAGCATTCTTGCGATTGGGCGTTTCGGCCCCGACGCGAGCCGGCTCGCGGTGATCATTCCGCTGATGGGCATGGGATTGGGCTGGTCGCTTTTCGCTTCGCCGAACTTGAGCGCTCTTTTCGGCGCCGTGACGCAGGACCGTCTGGGCGCCGTCGCCGGCGCCACGGTGACGGCGGCCAATATGGCCAACGCCGTCGGCATCGCTCTGGCGAGCATGCTGTTCGCGCGCTGGCTGGATTGGAACGGCGTGGCGGCTGCGAGCGCGGCGGCCTATACGGAATGGTCGCGGCAGCCGGACGTGTACCGGTCCGCATTCCAATATTCGTGGATGATTTTCGCCGGCTTCGCTCTGATCGCGGTCTTCAGCTCCGCCGCGCAGGAAGCGCCGGAAAGCGCGAAGCGTAATTAGTCGAAGCGATTTGTTCACGCCTCGAAACTTCTAATCTCAGGCGGTCAGAAAGGTTCCAAATCCGAGGCCTGCGAAGGTCCGCGAGCGGAGGCGTACTTACTTTAGTACGTTGACGCCATAGCCCGACACTGTCGGGCGTTAGACTAATCGGGCCGAGCACGATGATTTTACGCCCGCCGCTGGCGAGCTATGGTCGTTGGGCCTTTATGACCGCCTGATTACTCGCCGCCGGCCGGATGATGATCGACGTGGATGTACGCCTCGATGAAGCGCACGATCCTTTTCTCGTCGAAGTCGTTGAACTTGTCGATGCGCGTCCACGCCGTGAGCGCGATCTTTTCATTCAAGCCGGGATAGGGCGCGAGCAGGACGCGGTCATAGCGCCGCGCGATGTCGGCCAGCTTGTCGATGAGTAGCTTGCATCCCGAGTCGGCCGCCAGGCAATTGTACTGGACGACGACTCCGCCGTCTTCGAGGTTGTGGACCTGCAGCTCCTTGGTTACCGGCTCCGTGTGAACGCCCCAGCTTGCGACAATCGGCAGGTGCGGTCCCGAAGTGGGCGGGTTGCTGTTGTAAGTCGTGAGTCCGACTTCCGCATCCGAGAGGTGGCGGTTGCCCAGGCTTTTCACAAATTCGCCGGGCGAGCCCGCGCTCCATTTGCCGTAGGCCCAATAGCCCACTCCGGCGAGCAGCAAAGCGCCTACGAGGTAAACGATCGCCGTTTGCGCCGCCGACGCAGCTTTTTTCTTTTGCTTTTTTCTTTGCTGGATCTCTTTCCGGGCTTGCCGTTCGGCCCGCCGCCGCTCGGTGCGTGAGATCTGTTCCGCCATATCGTTCTCCTAGAGCGTCAGAGGGTGGACTGGACCGCCGGCCTGGCCAACACCCGCTCCATCCAGTTCTTCAAATTCGGCAGCCGATCGTCGATTTCGAATCGGTAGCGCTGGCGCCGGACGAAAAAGGGAATCAGAGTAATGTCGGCCAGAGAGTAGTCCCCCGCGACATATTCGCGTCCGGCCATTTCCCGCTCGAGCGCCGTCAGGTAGTCTTTCAACTTCTCCTGCGCTTTTTCCTGATCCTTGCCGTGCAAGATTTCATGGGCGACCGCGTGCAGGCGGGTGTTCGAGTAGTCCATCCAGATTCTTACCCGCGCTTTGTGCTGCAAGTCTTGCGGCATGAGAGGAATGTCGGGGTATTCTTCCTCCAGATATTCGTCGATGATGTTGGATTCGTAAATCACCGCTTCGCCGTCGACCAGCACCGGCACTTTGGCGTAGGGATTGAGATCCAGCAGCTCTTTGGGCTTGTTCTTGAGATCCACTTCCACAAGCTCGTAGGGAATCTTTTTCTCGGCCAGGACAATCCTTGTCCTGTGCGCGAAAGGTCAGGTGTGGGCGGAAAGAAGCTTTCTCATGGAAGTCGTTTATCACTATTTGCCTCTTTTCTCCAGCCGGTCCCGCAAGCCGTCTCCCAGGAGATTCAACGCCAACACCGTCGCCATGATGGCGAGGCCGGGGAAGGCGGTGAGATGCGGCGCGACCAGGATGAACTGCCTTCCTTCGTTCAGCATCGAACCCCACGACGGAGACGGCGGCTCGGCGCCGAGGCCTAAAAAACTCAGACTGCCTTCCGCAATGATCGCCGCTGCCATTCCAAAGGTCGCTTGAATCAAGAGCGACGGGAGAACATTCGGCAGCATGTGCAGGGCGATCACGCGCGCGGGCGAGGCGCCGAGAGCCAGTGCCGCGTGGACAAACTCCTGCTCTCTTAACGCGAGGATCTCGCCGCGCACGAGACGGGCGTAGCCGGTCCAGCCGATCAGGCTCAGCGCCAAAACGACGTGGTCCAGGCCCGGACCGAGGACGGCGGTAAACGCGATGGCGAGCAGGATGCCGGGAAACGCCAGCAGCACGTCGACGAGCCGCATGAGCGATTGGTCCACCCAGCCGCCGAAGTAACCGGACACGGAACCGACCAGCAATCCGATCAGCAGTGAAATTGTCACCGTGGTCGTTCCGACCATGAGCGAGATGCGGCTGCCGTAGATGATGCGGCTCAGCACGTCGCGGCCGAGCTTGTCGGTCCCCAACGCATGATCTCGCGACGAGCCGGTGAGATCGTTTTCCAAATTTTGTTCCGTCGGATTGTACGGCGCTATAGCCGGCGCGCTCGCAGCCACGCAGACGAGAGCGATGAGAATCGCGGCGCCGATGAAAATAATCGCTCTACTTGTCATAGGCGATTCTCGGGTCCGCCAGACGATAACAGATATCCGTGAGCAGATTGACGGCCAGGTAAGCAACGGCGATTACGAGAACGCAACCCTGAACGAGAGGGTAGTCGCGCGTTTGGATCGCCTGCAGCGTGAGACGGCCGATTCCCGGCCAACTGAAAATCGATTCCGTGATGATCGAGCCGGCGAGCAGCGAGCCGAACTGGAGTCCGACGATAGTGATGACGGAGATGAGCGAGTTCATGAGCGCGTGCTTGAGCCAGATGCGGCGCTCGCTCAAGCCTTTGGCGCGCGCCGTGCGGATATAATCTTCATGGATCGTCTGGAGCAAGCCCGCTCGGATCATGCGCGTCAGGATCGCGGCCATCGCCATGCCGAGCGTCAGCGAGGGGAGGATCAGATGGCCGATGCCGCCGCGGCCCGAGACCGGCAGCCAGCTCAGCTCGATCGAGAAAAAAATCATCAGCAGCGGGCCGAGCCAGAAGTTCGGCATCGCCAGGCCGAAAAGCGAAAAGAAGAGCGCGCCGCGGTCGATCCAGGAGTCGCGCCGCGCCGCGGCTAAAATTCCCAGAGGAAAAGCCAGCAGAAACGCGACGGTCATGGCGGCAAGCGTCAGCTCGATGGTCGCGGGCAAACGCCGCAAGATTAATTGGCTCACGGTCGCCTGGTTATAAAGCGATCGGCCAAGATCCGCCGTGGCGAGGCCGGCCAGAAAGTGGAGGTATTGGCGCGCGAGCGGCTGATCCAATCCCAGCTCCCGGCGCAGCGACTCTTTGTCGGCGCTGGCCGCAGTTTCTCCCAACATCACCTCCACGGGATCGCCGGGGACCGCGTGGATCAGGAGAAAAACCACCGTCACCGTCCCGAGCAGCGTGGGGAAAAGCAGGAGCACGCGATGGAGCAGGTAGTGTTTCACGACGCGGACTTCGCAGTAGAAAGCGAGACCTTCTTAAGCGAGATCAACTTTCCGTCCGGATACAGATCGAAGTCCCGCACGGCGGGCTGCATGACGGCGACGTTCTTTCCCCACCACAGCGGGATATACGGCAGATCGTCCGCGAGAATCTCTTGCACCCGGCTGTAGATGCGTTTGCGCTCGTCCAGGATCGTAGTCCGCCTCCCGCGCTCCAGCAGCGCGTCCAATTCCCGATTGCTATAGCGGCCGCGATTGCGCCCGTTGGGAGGCATGCTGCTGGAATGGAAGAGATCGTAGTAAATATCGGGGTCCTTCGTGCCGACCCAGTCGAGCGAATAGAGGTGAAAGTTCCCCTTGCCGATGTCGCTGTAAAAAGTTCCCCATTCGAACGCGCGCACTTCCAGCTCGATGCCGACCCGCGCGAGCTGCTCCTTGAGCGCCTCGGCGATTCTCTTTCTCAGATCCAGCGTGGTGGTCTTGTAAGAAAGCTTGAAGCGCGCGAGCGGGCCGTCGCCGTCGGGATCGGGAAAGCCGGCCTGGTCCAGCAGCCGTTTGGCTTCTTCGGGATTGTATTCGAGACGTTTGACGCCGGGCTCGTAGGCCCAATGCTCGGGCCAGAGCAGGCCGGTCGCGGGCATGGCCAGGCCCTTGAGGATGTTGCGGATGATCGCCTCGCGATCGATCGCATGGCCGATCGCCTCGCGGACCTCCCGCCGTCGCAAAATGGGGTGATCGAGATTCATCGCGATGTACTGGAAAATATTTCCCTGCTCGCTCAAGATCGCCGCCCGGGTATTTTTTTTCATCCACGGAAGCATGTCGGGCTCGAAGTAGTTTTGAATAAAATCGACGGTTCCTTTTCTAAACTCCAGCACGCGCACGATCGCGTCGGGAATGACCTTGAATACCATGCCGGAGAGCGGTGGCGCGCCTTCCCAATAGGAAGCGTTGGCTTTGAGAACGACTCTCTCCCCCGGGGAAAATTCGGTCAGCATGAACGGGCCCGAACCGATTAACGTCCATCCGCCGGCCACGCCATCCGCCGCGGCCGCTTCCGGGACTATGCCTAATGTGAGCTCTTCCATAAAAGGCGCGAAAGGAATCGCCAGGCGAAAGCGCACCTCATAGGGGCCGAGCTGGTCCACGCCTTCGAGAAACCTGAACGCGCCGCGCTTGGGAGAGCGGCTGGTTGGATCGAGTATGGATTCGTAAGTGTATTTTACGTCCGCCGCCGTCAGCGGTTTGCCGTTGTGAAATGAGACTCCCTTCCGTAACTGGAAGACATAGGTGCGCTCGTCGATCGCGTGCCAGCTTTCGGCCAGCTCCGGTTGCAGGCGGGAGTTTTTATCGGGCCTGACGAGGGAGTTAAAGATGAGTGCGCTGATGCGCTCGGAGTCCGCGTCCATCGCGTAGCGCGGGTCGAGGTAGGTCGGGCCGCTCTCCAGGGCTACGACCAGGGTATTGGGGAGCCGCTCGGATTCCGCCGGCCTGCGGCAGGCGCACAAAAACGCCGCCGGGCAAAGGAGAATAAGGAGAAAGGGGATTTTAAGGTTCACTTTACGAGGAATGTACTTTGACAGTACCATAGCGCTTTTGGTATAATGGGTCAATTTTATATGCTTAACTACCGATCCGTAAAACTGCTCGTCTGCCTGTTCTCGGCTCTGGCGCTCTCGGTCTGCCTTGGGCGGCCCGGCGCGTTGTCGGCGCAAGAGGATCCTTTCCCCGTGCTCCCCGGATTGGAGAACGCGGTGGAATTTTGGCGGCTCGTATTCACGCGTTACGGCACCGGGGAGGTCATCTTTCACGACCGGCAAGATCCGCTGAAAATCTACAAAGTCGTCAATATCGACGACAACAGCAACGCGCGCAAGCTCATCAAGCAGGAGATCGACGTGATCGGCCAGGCGGAAGGGTTTGCGGTGCCCGAAGAGCGGGTAAGGGCGCAGCGAGGTGTCAAAGAACGTTATGCTGCCGGGCTCGCGCTCTCGCGGCGCTATCTCGATCAGATGCAGAAAATCATGCGCGAAGAAGGAGTGCCGGAACAAATCGCGTATTTGCCTCTGGTGGAATCCTCTTTCAATCTCAACGCTCGCTCCAGCGTGGGCGCGCTGGGAATGTGGCAGTTCATGCCTGCCACGGGAAAGAAATTCATGCGCGTCGGTCCCACCTTGGACGAGCGGAGAGATCCGATCGAATCGACCCGCGCGGCGGCGCGGTTCCTGAAGCAAAACTACGAGGCTCTGGGCAACTGGCCGTTGGCGCTCACCGCTTATAATCATGGTCGGGAAGGGATGCTGCGGGCCGTCTCCGACGTGGGTTCCAGCAATCTAGTCGATATTATTCAGCGCTACCAGGGCCCGTCTTTTGGATTTGCTTCCAAGAGCTTCTACACGGAGTTTTTAGCCGCGGTGGACGTGGCGCAGAGAAGCGGAGAATTTTTTCCGACGCTTGAGTATCAGACTCCGTTGACGCTCGGAGAGCTGCCTGTGGATCGGAACATCTCGATCACGGC
>CAZNES010000011.1:7540-77018 GCA_964572145.1 uncultured Syntrophobacteraceae bacterium | reverse complement strand
AGCCCGCCGACTTGCCGGTGGAGCAGCCGATGAAGTTCGAGCTGGTCATCAACCTAAAGGCTGCGAAGCAGATCGGCCTGACGATTCCGCCGAACGTGCTGGTACGGGCGGACCGGGTGATCCGATGATCGAGCAATCTCAAATCGGGAATCGAAAATCGTTAGAGCTTGTAGAGCGGAAACCGCAGGGCGCGGGCGCCGTTAGTGAGCCTGTCATCATAGCTGGCGAGCGTTACAACTTGTCCTTGCTTTCGCAGGAATTCCATAGAGGCCAAATGAAGGGCATCGAGCGTCCGCACCGGCTTTGGAAAAGGCTCCAGAGCCCGCGCGAGGACCGAGGGGGAAAGCTCGATAAGCGCAACGCGGCTCAGGAGCGAACGCGCTTCGTCCGAGTGCGAGTGAGTGAGCTTGCGCGCGTGAATCCGAGTCCAGATTTCATACTCAAGCAGGCGGCTGGAGATCAAATTCTCCTGCCAAAGCCGGTCGGGTGGCGCCCGGTCTTCGGCAAGCAGGTGAGCGAGGGCAACCGAAGTATCAAGATAGATCACCGGTCGCTCCGGTCGCGCTCCAATTCACGCCGCAACTCGCGGAAGGACATGACGGGTTTGCGCGGCGGAGGCCCGGACGGAGGAAGAGCGGGCGGCGTTATCCAACCTTGGCGCACGGCCTCGGCTAGCAAAGCGTCCGCTAGCACCGGGGTGCGGTTCTTTTCCGGAGGGACGATCTCGGCGACAACGCGATCCCGGTCGGTCACCAAAACCGTTTCCCCGTGCGCGGCAAGACGGACATACTCGCTCAGTTTGTTCTTCAGAACTTTTAACCCGACGGATCTCATGGAGGTAATGTAGCTCCCGGTAGCTACCTGTGTCAAGGAGCGAGCGGATAAGGTCATTAAATAATCGTGAGGCGTGAGGGGTCAGGCGAGAAGCAACAGGCTCCGCCAAAAAGATAGGCAGATCAGCCCCCGCCACAACGCACTCAGCCTGAGGCGGATCAGGAGGATTAGGCTGAAACACCGAACAGGAAAAACTATGAACAGAAAAGTTCTTATCTGTCTACTGACCACTGTTCTACTTTCCATTGCTCCGGTTGTTGAAGCGCAGCAGCCGGGGAAGTTTCCCCGGATAGGTGTATTGCGGATTGGGTCGCCTCCCGATCCTTTCGTCGAGGCATTCCGTCAGGGACTGCGCGATCTTGGATACGTAGAGGGGAAGAATATCCAGATCGAATACCGCTATGCGGAGGGAAAGTCCGATCGGCTCCCTAACCTGGCGGCGGAACTTGTTCGTATAAAAAGCGATGTGATCGTCACAGCGGATACACCACCGATCCGCGCTGCCAAGGACGCAACCAGGGAGATTCCCATCGTCATGGCAGTCGTTGCCGATCCCGTTGCTGCCGGGCTCGTTGCCAGCCTCGCGCGACCGGGCGGGAATATCACGGGATTGTCCACCCTTGCCCCGGAGCTAGATGGAAAACGGTTGGAACTGCTGAAGGAGGCATTGCCGATAGTCACACGAGTCGCCTGGGTCTGGGATCCGGGCAATCCGGCCTTGGTCATCAGGTTGAAACAGATGCAAGCTGCAGCTCAGGCCTTGGGGCTTAAGCTTCAAGCGCTGGAGGTGCGAAATCCCAAGGAACTAGAGAGCGCTTTCGAGGCCGCGATCAGGGAACGCGCCGGCGCTCTTTTAGTGCCAGCCGTAATGGTGAGTTCTTACCAGAGACAAATCGTGGAGTTCGCGGAAAAGAAACGGTTGCCTCTGATTTACGACACAAAAGAGTTTGTTGAGCATGCCGGCGGGCTTATGTCCTATGGGCCGGACTTCTCCGACTTGTGGCGCCGCGCGGCCACTTACGTGGACAAGATACTGAAAGGCAGAAAGCCCGCCGACCTGCCCGTCGAGCAGCCGATGAAATTTGAGCTGGTGATCAGCTTGAAGACCGCCAAGCAGATCGGCCTGACGATTCCGCCGAACGTGCTGGTGAGAGCGGATCGGGTGATTCGATGAAACAATTTTGGATTTTTGATTTTGGATTTTCGATTAGGAGATCTAACAGCAAGAGGCTCCGTTGTTTGGCGCTATGCGCTCTAATCTTGGCGCTTTGCTTTCCGGCTCAGGCGCAGCAGTCGGCCAAGACGTTTCGGCTCGGTATTCTGCCCTTCGATCAGCAGCGATCCAACGAGAACATGGAGACCTTGTTTCAGGAGCTACGCCGGCTCGGTTATGTCGAGGGCCAAAATATTTCGATCGAATACCGGAACGCGGAAGGCAAAGTCGATCGCCTGCCCGGCCTGGCGGCGGACCTGGTGCGATTAAAAGTCGACGCGATTCTGGCCGCGGCTACGCCTGCTGCGCTGGCCGCAAAGAAAGCCACTTCAACCATCCCTATCGTGTTTACCGTCGTCGCCGATCCGATCGGCAGCGGACTGGTGGCCAGCCTCGCCAAACCCGGCGGAAACATCACGGGGACGACGAACTTGAACACAGACTTGACCGGCAAGCGGCTCGAACTTCTCAAGGAGGCGTTTCCGAACATCACCAGCGTCGCGGTTCTGTCAAATCCCGCGGATCAAGTGAGCGCTCCTCAACTAAAGGACTTGGAAATAGCCGCCCGCGCGCTGGGCCTTAAGCTTCAGATCCTTGAAGCGCGCGATCCCAAGGATTTCGACGGTGTCGTCGCCGCGTTGGCGAAGAAGCGCCCCGGCGCATTTACCGCGGTGACGAGCCAAATGTTTGCCAGTCAGGGAGGGAAGCTAGCCGACATAGCGACGAAGAGCCGGCTACCGGCGATATTCTGGGCGCGCGGGATCACGGAGGCTGGTGGGCTCATGTCCTACGGCACGAATGTCCCTGATCTATTCCGACGCACGGCTCAATTGGTCGACAAGATTCTCAAAGGAACCAAACCATCGGACCTGCCAGTGGAGCAGCCGATGAAGTTCGAGCTGATCATCAACTTGAAGACCGCCAAGCAGATCGGACTCACGATTCCGCCGAACGTGCTGGTACGGGCGGATAAGGTAATCCGATGACCGAGCAATCCAAAACCTGTCCTGAGCTGTGCCGAAGGATCGGAAATCTAAAATGGGAACGCGGGCCGATAAGGTGATACAATGAAAACGGGCGTAGGGGGAGAGGCGACAATAGGCGAAAGAAAAAAGGAGGCCAGATGAAAAAAATCAAAGTTCTCGTATCGATCGCGATGCTTATTGGCGCTTTGGGTGCGAGCGAGCTGCCCTCACGGGCCGCGCAAGGCATCATCTATCGGTCCGCAGCGATTTCGGACAATTACTGCCACCTTAAGTTTCCGGCGATTCGAGAGAACACCTTATATTCAGATCGTCCGGTCCTGAAGGACCCGCGCGACGGCGATCTCATCGACTTTTACGGGCCGTGCGACTTCGATCCTCTCGGCAAAGAGGCGGTGTTGCGGCAGAGAGCGGATCTAGTGCGCGAGCGCAATCGGCTCGAAGACAATCGGTGAGCGCGAGGTTTTAAAGTCGCGCGCGAATTGAGTAAGGAACGATGCCGAACAAAGTTCTGATCGTCGATGACGAGCCGTTCAATCTGGATCTCCTGGAACAGGAGCTCGCCGACCAGAATTACGTCGTCGAACGAGCCAACGATGGAGTAGAAGCGCTCGAAAAAGTGGAGAGCTTCAAGCCGGATGTCATTCTACTCGATTACATGATGCCGAAGATGAACGGCATCGAAGTGGTCAAGCGATTGCGCCAGGATGAGAGGTACAAGTCGCTCCCCGTGATTCTCCTGACCGCCAAAGGGTCGCAGGAGGACAAGGTGCGCGGGCTCGACGCCGGAGCGGACGATTACGTCGTCAAGCCGTTCGATTCCTTCGAGCTTCTGGCGCGGGTGCGTTCCATGACGCGCATCAAAGAACTGCATGACTCGCTCGAGGACTTGAACCGGTCGCTGGCCGAGAAGGTGACCGAGCAAGTGACGGAGATCGGGCGCATGGCGCGTCTGAAGCGTTATTTCTCGCCTCAGGTGGCGGATAGCGTTCTTGAAAAAGACGACGACGGCATGTTTAAGACCCATCGACGCGAGATTACGGTCGTTTTTCTGGACCTGCGCGGCTTCACCGCGTTCTCCGATAGCGCGGAGCCCGAGGAGATCATGGAGCTGCTCAGGAGCTATCACGCCCAGATGGGAAAACTCGTCTTCAAGTACGAGGGGACTCTGGAGCGGTTTGCCGGCGACGGCATCATGATTTTCTTCAACGATCCCATAGCGTGCGAAGACCACACCGAACGGGCGGTGCGCATGGCTGTAGCGATGCGCGCAGAGGCGCGCGAGCTGCGCGCCGGATGGCTCAAGAAAGGTTACGATCTGGATTTGGGTGTCGGTCTCGCCTGCGGCTATGCAACGCTGGGAAACATCGGTTTTGAAGGCCGCATCGATTACGGCGCTATCGGTAACGTCACGAATCTGGCTTCGCGTCTGTGCGACGAAGCCAAGGGCGGCCAGATTTTGACGAATCAAAAGACGCTCAGTAAAGTGGAGCATCTCGTCGAGAGCGAGCCTTTGTCAGAGTTGCAGCTCAAAGGCTTCGCGCGTCCGGTAACCGCAATCAACATCGTCGGCATCAAAGAATAAAGCTGACAGGCGATTCGTCCGCGCCGCTCCTTTCATCGGGAAACATTTCGCGCCTGCCGATAGAAAAGTCCGGACAGACTGCCCGCGACAAATTTCCATCAATTCTAATAAAATGCCATTTTTTTCTTGACACACTATTACTAGCGTCTTTATAATGTCCACATCTACCAAATGTAGGAGGGTTTAAAGAAAATCTGTTCGCCTGAGTGACAACTCCTACCTCCAGCGTAGATGCCCCGTTCAGGGGAATCCAAGAAGGAGGCGCCTATGGCAGCAAAGAAAAAAGCCAAGAAGAAAAAGAAAAAGTAAACAGCTTGGTTGTGGTGTGGCGGCGGTGAGTTAAACCCTCCTCATCTCAGGCGATAGGGTAGCCGTCCTGGCTGCCCAAAGTGCAAGGCCCTCCGGGCAAACCGTGAGGGCCTTGTTATTTTGCACTCCAATTCGCTATTAAAACTTTGCGAGCTTGGCGTCTTGGCGCGATAACAGAGAAGGACCGAAATGCGTTCTCTCGCGCAAAGACGCAAAGGACGCCAAGGAAAAAGAATCGCGAGGAAACGCTGCGATCTTGGTCCGATGAATGATCCAAACTTCGTGCTCTTCGTGGTGAGAAGATTTTGACCACGAAGGATCAGCCAAAAAGAGAGGCTGATCAGCCTCAGGCTGACACGAAGGTCTCGAAGGAAGAAAACACCAATCCGGGCTTGCTCATGGAAAAGTGGATCGGCAACATTCTCCTCGATGTCTCGTCTCCCGAGCGAGCGAAGTTCAAATGCCCGCTGATCTTGGTTCATGGGTTGTGGACCTCCGGCCGCTGCTGGCGCTCCTGGGCGACGCATTTTTCGAATTTAGGTTGGGAGTGCTGGTCGGTAAATTTCAGGGGCCGATACGAAAAAAATGCGCTCGAGGTTCTGAGCCGATTGAGCTTTCAGGACTGCGTCGACGATCTCAAAGAAGTTATCCGCGCAAGCGAATTTCCGCCGGTGCTCCTGGCACACGATTTGGGAGGGCTCGTGGCGCAGAAGGCCGCTGGGCAAGTAGAAACCTCCGCGTTGGTGCTGCTTGCAAGCTTGCCTTCGAGAGCGGCGATGCCGGAGTTGCCGCGCGCGCTCCGGCTTTTGCGGTTAAAATATTCGCCGCTCCTTTTCTTGGGGCGGCCCTTTCGCCTCGATGAAAAAGATTTCCGCAAGCATTGGCTCAACGCGCTGCCGCCCGGCGAGCATCTGGAGCCGCTCCGATGTCTGGTCGTTGATTCCACGCATCTTGTCCGCGAGTTCTTCGAGCGCCGCGTGCAACTCGATCTCATGGCGGTTCGCCCGCCCGCCTTGGTCGTTGCCGCCGGCGAAGATCGAGTCGCGCCGCCGGCGTCGCTGCGGCAGCTCGCCGATCGGATCGGCGCGGATTTTCGCGACTACGCCGGCCACGGCCACTGGATCATGGGTGGCGCAGGCGGCGGAGAAGAGATCGTCAGAGACATTCACCGCTGGATCGTCAAGAAAGCGGGCGAGGGAATCCTTCTTGCGGAGTTTGCTGAACGGGAGTAAGGATCAGGACAATCATCGGACGGAAACTTCAGGCGCTATGAGAAAGAGTCTTGGTCTTCTTTTAATTATGCTGGCACTGTGCGGAGGTCCGGCGCAAGCAGAAGCGCAGCAGCCGACGAAAGTCCGCAAAATAGGTTATCTGACCTCCGCCTCCGGGCTCGGGCCCCTCGAGGAGGCATTTCGCCAAGGCTTACGCGAGCTAGGCTATGTTGAGGGAAAGAACATCGCCATTGAGTACCGACTTGCACAGGGAAAGCTCGATCGGCTCTTCGATCTCGCTGCTGAGCTGGTCCGTCTCAAGGTTGAGGTCATTGTGACGCCGGGTACGCTAGATGCCGTTGCTGCCCAGCGAGCGACCAGGACGATTCCCATCGTCATGGCCGCCAGTGGCGATTCTGTTGCTACGGGGCTCGTCGCCAGCCTTGCGCGGCCAGGAGGGAACGTCACGGGCCTAACTGCCTTGGCCCGGGAGCTAAGCGGGAAACGGCTCGAGCTCCTTAAAGAGGCAGTTCCCGGACTCTCCCGTGTGGCCGTCCTCTGGAACGCGGCCAATCCTGACAAGGCCCGCGATCTCGAAGAGACGCAGGTCGCGGCAAGGACGTTGGGGTTGCAGCTTCAATCCCTGGAGGCGCGGGGTCCCAACGATCTCGAAAGCGCATTCCGAACCGCTAACAGCAAGCGCGGCGGCGCTCTTTTTACGCTGACGGACACCCTCACTATTACTCACCAATCACGGATCGTGGACCTCGCGACAAAAAGGGGCCTTCCGACACTGTTCCAGACAAGGGATTTTGTGGACGCTGGCGGCCTCATATCCTATGGGCCGAACGATGCCGACTTGTACAGGCGCGCAGCGACCTATGTGGACAAGATACTGAAAGGGACCAAGCCGAGCGACCTGCCCATAGAGCAGCCCATGCGCTTCGAGCTGGTCATCAACCTCCAGGCAGCGAAGCGAATCGGTCTGACGATTCCGCCCAACCTGCTCGTGCGGGCGGATAAAGTAATAAAGTGATCGAGAGCCTTGCTCCGGGGATCTTTTTTCACCGGCCTAAGGACAAGGTTTGTCAGCCGCCTGATAAATGAGAAGTGTTGCTTCTCCGTCATGAGCCCGCTAGAGTAAAATAGTTTTCGAAAGGAGGAAGCTATGAAGAGAAAGCGATCTACCATATCAATCTTTCTGGCCCTCGTGCTTCTCCTGTCTCCGACTCTGCTCCTCGCGGTGGAGGTAGGAGATAAGGCGCCGGACTTTGAACTTCCCAGCACGAAGGGAGGAAAAATCAAGCTGAGTAGCCTTCGGGGAAAGAATGTGCTGATTAATTTTTACTTGCTGGACTATAGCCCGACCTGAATCACGCATATTCTGTCGTCCGGTGCGGACAATTATACAAAGTTTGAGATAGAGAACACCGAGGTCTTAGGCATAAGTGCCAACGCAACCTTTTCCCAGAAGGCCTTTGCGGATTTTCTGAAATTGAATTACCCCCTTCTCAGCGATATTCAGGATCAAAAGGTTGTGAAGGCCTTTGGTATATTTGATGAAGCAACACGCCGTACCAAGCGGTCCTATTTTATTATCGACAAGGAAGGGGTCGTCCGTTTTAAGAGCGTTAGGCCCAGCAATGGAGAACAAGACCTTATTTCCACTGACGAGCTACTGAAAGAGGTGAAGAAAATCAATCAACGTTAGATATGATTAGCCAGCGGTTCATAGGATTGTTTTTTCTTCTGCTTTTGGCTCTTTGGCTTGGAAACGGAGAGAGTTGGGGCCAGAGCGGTCGCGCTCCCGGGCTGAACTACAAGGTCGTTCCCAATCTGGAGCCGACGAAGGACAGTTCGCCGACTCCCGATTTTACCCTTGCCGATCTGTCCGGAAAAAAAGGCGCGCTGAAAGATTTTCGCGGCAAATTGGTCCTGCTCAATTTTTGGGCCACTTGGTGCCTTCCCTGCCGGGAAGAGATGCCCGCGATGGAGCGGCTCTACCAGCAGTATAAAAGCAAGGGATTCACGATTCTCGCCGTGGACGTGAAAGACAACCCTAAGGACGCAGTCGCCTTCCTAAAGGAACTCAAAATCACCTATCCGGTCATGCTCGATCCGGACGGCGAAGTGGGTCTTCTTTATGGAGCTTGGGGGTTGCCCGCGACTTATCTGATCGGCCCCAAGGGCGAGGGCCTAGCGAGAATGTGGGGACCGGCTCAGTGGGATAGCGCGGGCGCCAAGCAGCTCATTCAGGATCTGCTCGACGGCAAGCGATGAGCGAAATCAACTTTATAGTCGCTTTTACTTCCGGGGTGCTTTCCTTTCTCTCTCCTTGCGTGCTGCCGCTTGTTCCTTCCTATCTCTCGTTCATCTCGGGCGTTTCCTTGGAAGAGATGCGCGCCGCTCAAGTCACAAGCCAAGTGCGCTGGCGCGTGATTTCAAACTCGCTTGCGTTTATCTTCGGCTTCTCATTGATCTTTATCTCCTTCGGTGCTTCGGCGAGCTTTTTGGGAAGCCTGTTTTTGGGATACCGTAAGATCATCCGCATCGTCGGCGGGATTCTCATCATTTTTGTGGGGGCCTATCTCCTGGGGGTTTTGAAAATTCCGCTGTTGGGCCGCTACCTGCAGTTTCAGTTGAACCATCTGAGGGACAAGCCCGTCGGCTATCTCGGATCGGTGCTGATCGGCCTCACCTTTGCCGTGGCGTGGACTCCGTGCGTCGGCCCGATCTTGGGATCGATTCTGACTTTGGCCGGGACCTCAGCAGAGATCAACATGGGAATGTTGCTGCTCACCACTTACGCTGCGGGGCTGGCCGTTCCGTTTTTTCTCAGCGCGGTGGCGTTAAATTCGTTTTTTCTTTTTTTCACAAGCTTTCGCCGCTACATTCACGCCGTCCATATGGGCGCTGGTTTCCTGTTGGTTGTTGTGGGGATTCTCCTTGTTACTGACTATATGACCTTCCTAAACACCTACGCCATCCGTTTCACGCCGCAGTGGCTGTATAAAAGACTCTAGTGTAGCGCCTCTTAAATTAAAGCACTTATCCTTCAAGCTTTCTCTATTCACCACGAAGCGCACAGCGTGGCAAAGCCGCAACCAAAATGAGAAAAGTAGGATTCACCACGAAGGCACGAAGGACACGAAGGTTTTCGTAGGGTGCGCTTGGCGCACCGGTTCGTCTCGGATTGTTTCGCGCAAAGGCGCAAAGGCCGCCAAGCATGATTTTATCTTCCTTCGTGCTCTTCGTGTCCTTCGTGGTGGCAGACTCCACTTCGCCTGTCGAACTTAGGATAAGGTGTCAACGGCGTGAGACACTACACTAGTAGGCAGAAGGCAGTCAGCAGTAAGCAGCAAAGAAATCTTCGGGTCTTTACCGCCTACTGCTTACTGCGTACTGCTTTGCGTACTGCTTTGTTTGACCTCCCTCGGTCGAAGTGATAACTTTTTTCAGCGCCGCCGAAAACTTTTCGATCGCGTTCCACTAACTCAGACTCCGTGGAGAAGCCAATGGAAGAACACATCCGCTCGCTCCTTAAATCGATAGGCGAAGATCCCGATCGCGAAGGATTGCGCTGGACGCCCAAGCGCGTAAGCGAAGCGCTTTCATTTCTGACGCGTGGTTACAAAATGAACCTGGACGAGGTGATCAACAACGCCGTTTTCACCGAAGATTACTCGGAGATGATCGTCCAGAAGAACATCGATTTTTATTCCCTCTGCGAACACCATTTGCTGCCGTTCTTTGGCAAGGCGCACGTGGCTTACCTCCCGCAGCACAAGATCATCGGCGTTTCCAAGCTCGCGCGCGTCGTCGACGTGTTCGCCCGCAGACTCCAAGTGCAGGAGCGGCTGACCAATCAGATCGCCACAACGTTGATGGAAAAGCTCAACCCGCTCGGAGTGGGAGTCGTCATTGAGGCGGAGCACCTCTGCATGAGAATGCGCGGCGTGGAAAAGCAGAATTCCTTGATCATCACCAGCACACTGCTCGGCGCCTTCCGCACCCGCCAGGAGACGCGCAACGAGTTCATGAATTTGATTCGCCCGCAGGGGTAGGGAAAGAGGTCAGGGGATGGAAATAAAATTTCAAGATCAACATCCGGAGCGGATCAAAACCGAACTGTTGGCTATTCCGGTCAAAGAGAAACAGATCGACGCGCCCGTGATCCGGCGGCTGGATCGTCTGCTTCACGGCGGGCTCGGCGAGCGCATCAGGAAAAGCCGGTTCACGGGCGCCGATGCAAGCGCGCTCGTTTACGGCACCGCGGGCAGAATTCCGGCGGCAAATCTCGTCCTGATCGGACTCGGCAAAGCCGAAGAAGTGACCGCCGACTCCTGGAGAAAAGCCGGCGCGCGCGCGCGCAAAGAAACTTCGGCGCTCGGCGCCGAGGAGATGGCGTTTTTCTTTTCTCCCGACCGGGAGCCGGAGTCCTCCGCCGGCTCGATCGTCGAGGGTGTTTTGCTGGCTTCCTATCAGTTCGACAAGTATCGGTCGGAGCCCAAGCCGCCCGCCGCGCTCCGGTCGTTGATTCTGTTTCGTTCCGGCCTCAGGAGAGGCGAAGGCATCGCGCGCGCGGTCAAGCTCGCGCTCGACATCTTTCCCGGCGTGTCGCTGGCGCGCGATCTCGTGAACGAGCCGCCGTCGATCGCCACCGCGCGTTATCTGGGCGAGCAGGCGCAGCGCCATTGCCGCGGCCGCGGCCTCAGCGTCGAGGTGTGGAACAAGAGGAAAATCGCGGCGATGAATCTGGCCGGACTTCTGGCGGTCAATCGCGGCAGCACGGAAGAGCCGCGCTTTATCGTGATTCGCTATCGCCCCGCGGCGAGAGCGAAGAAAAAAATCGCCCTCATCGGCAAGGGGATTACCTTCGACTCCGGCGGACTGTCGTTGAAGCCGTCCAAATCGATGGAAACCATGAAGCTCGATATGGCGGGCGGCGCGGCGATCATCGGCGCCATGAGCCGGTTGCCCGAGCTTAGGCTGCCGGTCCAGGTGACCGGCTATATTCCGACCACCGATAATTTGCCGAGCGGCAGTGCGCAAAAGCCGGGCGATATCATCCGTTATCTGAACGGCAAGACGATCGAGGTGCTCAACACCGACGCCGAGGGGAGATTGATTCTCGCCGACGCCCTGGCGCTGGCCGCCAAACAAAAACCCGACTACATGATCAACCTCGCCACGCTCACCGGCGCCTGCATGGTCGCGTTGGGCACGGAAGTCGCCGGAGTGTTCAGCAACCATCAGCCGCTCGCGGACGCTCTAATCCGCTCGGGCAAGGAATCCGGCGAGAAGCTCTGGCAGCTTCCTCTAGTCAAAGAATATCGCGACGAGATCAAAAGCAGCGTTGCGGACATGAAAAATATCGGCGGGTCCTATGGCGGCGCGATCACCGCGGCCCTCCTTCTCCAAGAGTTTGTCGATAGCGTGCCGTGGGCGCATCTCGATATCGCCGGCCCGGCGTTCGCGGAGAAGGAAATGCTCACTTCTCCCAAGGGCGGCACCGGCTTCGGCGTGCGTACGTTGCTTCGGTTCTTATCAAGCCTCTAGGAGCCTGTCCGTGTAATGTCTTTCGTCAAAACTCGACCTCGTAGAATGCCCCAGGATCAACGAACGGCGGTTCGGGAATGGTTTTCCTACCCCCTAAACCGGCGATTTTTGGATTACTCGGACACGCTCCTAGCCTGCATGATTCATGTCCGAGGAAAGATCGTGACACACTGTAGATGAGGAATGCATTCTTTGCGTCTTGGCGCGAGGCGTTCAAAACTTCGTGACCTTCGTGCTCTTTGTGGTGATAAACTTTTCGACCACGAAGGATCGGCCAAAAAGAGAGGCTGATCAGCCTCAGGCTGACACGAAGCAAACGAAGGAAGAGGCGCGAAGGGAGAAGGCGCCCGACGGAGAGAATGTTTAACGGTGAAATTCAAAGAAAGGAATCATCATGGCGAATATTACACAACTAACCGATGCGAACTTCGAGGCGGAAGTGCTCAAGTCGAACTTGCCCGTGCTGGTGGATTTTTGGGCGCCGTGGTGCGGGCCGTGCAAAGCCATCGCGCCCATCGTCGAAGAATTGGCAGGGGAGTACGACGGCAAGCTCAAGGTCGCCAAGCTCAACGTGGACGACAATCCCGTCACGCCGTCGCGCTACGGCGTGCGCGGAATTCCCAACCTGCTCATCCTTAAAGGCGGCACGGTAAAGGAACAGCTCGTCGGCGCCGTCCCCAAGGCGAAGCTCGTCCAGGCGATCGGAAATGTGATTGGGTAAAGAAGGCGAAAGACAATGGTAGGGGCGACCGGCCGGTCGCCCCTACATTCTCTAAAACGTGAAGCGGCGCATGCTCACGTTGATCAAGAGGCCCATCGCCACCATCATCGAGACCATCGATGAGCCGCCGTAGCTGAGGAGCGGCAGCGGGATTCCCACCACGGGCATGAGCCCGGTCACCATCGAGACGTTGATCACGACGTGCCAGAAAAAAATACTCAGCACGCCGAAGGCGAGCAGCGCGCCGATGCGGTCTTTGGCGCGCGATACGACTCGCAGCGCGACGATCATCAGCGCCAGGTAGAGCGCGAGCAGAATCAGACAACCGATAAAGCCCCATTCCTCCGCGAACACTGCGAAGATAAAGTCCGTATGCTGCGCCGGGAGAAAGTCGAGCCGGTTCTGTGTTCCATTCAGAAAACCCTTGCCCCAGAAGCGGCCCGAGCCGACGGCGATCTTCGATTGTATGACGTGGTAGCCCGCGCCCAGCGGATCGAGATCGGGATTGAGAAACGTCCAGATACGGTTGCGCTGGTACGGTTTGAGAAAATGGTAGGCGATGGGCAGTAAGGTCAAGCCGCCGGCGCCGAGACAGAGGAGCGAGCGCACCCGTAGACCCCCCATGAGGATCATGCTGAAAAAGACGACGACCAGAATCACCGCCGTGCCGAGGTCGGGCTGGATCAGCGTCAGGACGATCAGCGGCAGCGCCAACCCAAACGGCATCCATAAATCCCGCAGGCGATAGCCGCCGGGCGGCTCGTCGTACTGCAAAAACTTCGTCAGCGCCAGAACGATGGCGAGCTTCGCCAACTCCGAGGGTTGCAGGGTAAAAACTCCCAGGTGCAGCCAGCGCTGGGACCCTCCACCCGAGTGCCCGGTCATAAAAACCAGCGCGAGCAGCAGCAGGACCGCGCCGTAAAAAGGATAGGCGATGCGGTCCACGCGGTGATAATCGAACGCCGAGGCGCCCACCATGGCGGCGACGCCGATGAGAAACCAGTAAAACTGTTTTGAGGCCAGGCCGCTCGCGCGGTGCTCGCTGACGCTGTAGGTTGCGCTGTAGATCGTTAGAATTCCGAGCAGGATGAGTCCGACGACGAGGCCGAGCAGCGTCCAGTCGAAGTGGGAGACGAGCCTGCGATCAATTGGCACGCGTCGCTCCTTGCCCGCGGGCGAGCGTTTCGCGCGCCGGCGGCGTCTGGCCGCGCACCGAGAGATATTTCTCGATCACCTTTTTCGCCAGCGGCGCCGCGGCCGAGCCGCCGTGGCCGCCGTGCTCCACGATGACCGCGACGGCGATTTCGGGCTTTTCCGCGGGCGCGTACGAGACGAACCAGGCGTGGTCGCGCAAGAGATAGGAGAGGTCCTCGCTCTTGACGATCTTGCCGCGCATTTCGGCGACCTGAGCCGTTCCGGTTTTTCCCGCAATCTGCGTGATCAGCGACTTCGCCGCTCCGCCGGTTCCTTCTCCGCTGTTCACCACGTCGGAGAGCGCGCGGCGCACTTGTTCCAAGGTGGTTTCTTTGAGCTCGATCGAGTGAATCACTTCCGGTCCGTACTCGCGGATGACCGTGCCGTCCAGGGACTCCACTTTGCGCACGAACCAGGGCCGGTAAAGCGTCCCGCCGTTCGCTACGGTGGCGACCAGGTTCGCCATTTGCAGCGGCGTTACGGTGACGTAGCCTTGACCGATCGAGATCGAAGGCGTCTCGCCGGGAAACCACGGCTGTCCGTAGCGTTTCTTCTTCCACTCGGTGTCGGGTATCAGGCCGGGCTTCTCGTCGTCCAGGTCGATGCCGCTTTTTTCTCCTAATCCCAACGCGCGCGCATAATGCGAGATTTTATCCACGCCCAATCGCTGCCCGACCTGGTAAAAATAGACGTCGCAGGACTGAACCAGACCTTTACGAAAATCGACCGAGCCGTGGCCTTCTTTTTTCCAATCGCGAAACACTCGATTGCCGAAAGGCATCGAGCCATAGCACGACAGATGGGTATCCGGCTGGACCGCGCCCTCTTCCAGAGCCGCGATGCTGAGGACGATTTTAAATGTCGAGCCCGGCGGATATTGGCCGTGGATTGCACGATTGTTTAACGGGTGCAGGCGGTCGGACGTGAGCGTGCGCCATTCTTCGGCCGTGACGCCGCGCGCGAATACGTTGGGATCGAAGGCGGGCGTGCTGGCCATGGCGAGCACGGCGCCGTTGCTGACGTCGAGCGCGACGATGGCGCCTTCCTTTCCTTGCAAGGCTTCGAACGCCGTTTGTTGAACGTCCTTGTCGAGGGTCAGGACGACGTTGTTTCCCGGAACGTCTTCCACCTCGTGCAGCACTCGGACGCGCCGCCCCAAGGCATCGACTTCGACCTGCTGCCCGCCGCTCTGCCCGCGCAGGAATTCTTCCCAGCGCCGCTCCAGGCCGAACTGTCCGATCTCATCGCCCATGCTGTAGCCGTTGGCTTTCTGCATTTTGAGCTGTTTGGGGCCGATCTCGCTCAAATAGCCCAATAGATGAGCCGCCATGCCGCTCTCGATGTAGCTGCGCCGCGGGCGGCTTCTCAGCGTGACGCCCGGGAGATCGAGCTGATGCGATTCTACGGCCACCATCGAGGTCCAATCGATATCCTTTCCAAGCACGATTTCCTCGAACGCCACGCGAAATTTATTTTCCTGGAGCGCTTTCAGCAGCTCGGCCTGGTCGCGTCCTAAAAGACGGGCCAACTGACGAAGCGTGTTTTCCGGATCCGGCGCGTCTTCGGGAACGAAAAGAAGATCGAAAGAAGGGCGGCTGTCGACCAGAAGCTGTCCGCGTTGGTCGAGGACCATTCCCCGCGTGCCCGGAACTTTTTTGAGCCGGATGCGGTTATTCTCGGAAAGATAGTTGTAGCGCTCGCCATCGACGACCTGGAGAAAGAAGAGGCGGCCGAAGAGAAAAATGAAAACCACCGCCACCAGGGCGAGCAGAAGCTGCGTGCGATAGCGAAACTCCGGCGGCACCTCTTTCTGAGAGCTTAAGGAAATCATGAACCCTCCACCGAGGCTTGCTTGCTTTCGATGTAACTCTGGCCGCGTCGCAGCAGGGCGAACATCGCCGGCGCGAGAACCGCTGCGAGCAGGGCGTCGAGAAAGGCGTATTTCAGACCGCCGATTCCGAGGCCGTCCATCGTGAGAAAGAGCGTCCAGACCATCATCAACGCCGCCCCTTTGACCCAGGAGGCGAGAAAGACCACGGGCGCGCTCATGAGCGGGCTATGGATCCAGATGCTGCGCGAGCTGAGATAGGCGGTGAGAAAGACGAGCGACATAGCAAGGCAGTTGAGACCGAGGATTGGGCTGGAGAACACATCGACAGAATAACCCAGCATGAACGCGCCGACAACAGCGCCGACGGTGGGGTGATTGAGTCCCAGGTAGACGCATAGAACCAGAGTTAAGTCCGGCACGAAAGGCCCCAGGTGGAGCAGGTGCAGCAGGGTCGTCTGCAACAGAACCAGAATGAATCCAACGGCGAGAAACAGCAGAGATACTTTCATAACGCCGCGCTCAATCCTTCGCCTGCGCTCCCTGGACTACCAGAACCTCTTCGATGCGCGCCGGGTCTACGGCGAGAGTCACTTCGACGTATTGAAACAGGCCGAAGCTTTTTTTGTTGACCTTCGACACGGCGCCGATCAGCAAGCCCTTGGGGAAAACTCCGTCGAGCCCCGACGTGACGAGCCGGTCGCCTTCCTTGAGGTCGTCGCTTCGCTTCACGTATTTCATGATCGGACCGCTCTCCAGCGACCCGGCGACGATGCCGCGCGCCCGGCTTCGCTGCACGACCGCGTCGACTCCGCTGTGAGAGTCGGTAATCAACAGGACCTTGGCGCTTCTCGACGTGACCGAAACCACTTGTCCCACCACGCCCAGGGGAGACACCGCCCCCATGCCTTTTTCCACTCCGTCTTTTTTCCCTTTATCCAGGATCAGAATGTTGAACCACGTGCTGGCGCTGTTACTGATCACCGAGGCGGTTACGGCGCCCGATGGCAGCTCAAGGCGAAAGTCCATCAACTCGCGCAGACGCCGGTTGATCGACTCGTCTTCCAAATGCCGGTTCCGCTCGGCTTCGAGCTCCTGGATGCGCCCCTTGAGCTTTGCATTCTCCACGGTGAGGCCTCGCAGAGCGGCGTAGTTGAGGAACACCTGCCGGATGCCCGAGATCGTCATTTGAATGCCCGACTGAAACGGACGCATCGCGGTGATCAGCAGCGGCCCGATGGGGTCGGCTCGAAGGTGTCCTTTGGCGGCCGGTGCGATGATGTAGAGAGAGAAGAGGACGGAGAGAAAGGCGCTGAGCAGCACCTGATTGCGGCGAACGAAAGAAATCATGGAACTCTCAAGATGACGTGGCGACCTCCTTCAACAACGAAATCTCCTCGAGCACTTTGCCCGCGCCCATGACCACCGCCGTCAGAGGATCGTCGGCGAGCACGACCGGCAGGCCCGTTTCTTCCCGGATGAGCATATCGAGGTTTCTCAAGAGCGCGCCGCCGCCGGCGAGCACGATTCCGCGATCGACGATGTCCGAAGCCAGCTCCGGGGGCGTGCGCTCGAGCGAGATCTGCACCGCCTCGACGATTTGATTAAGCGGCTCGACCAGTGAATCGCGGATTTCCTTGTCGGTGATGACGACGGTCTTGGGCACGCCGGAGACGAGATCGCGTCCTTTGATCTCCATGGTCTGGATCTCATCGCCGGGGTAGGCCGAGCCGATGGTGATCTTGATCAGCTCGGACGTTCTCTCTCCGACGAGCAATTTATATTTTCGCTTGATGAACTGGGCGATGGCCTCGTCCATTTTGTCCCCGCCGACGCGGATCGAGCGGGAAAAGACGATGCCGGAAAGAGAGAGGACCGCGACTTCAGTCGTGCCGCCGCCGATGTCCACGATCATGCTGCCGGTCGGCTCGGTGATCGGGAGGCCGGCGCCGATCGCCGCCGCCATCGGCTCTTCGATGAGATACACTTCCCGCGCGCCCGCGGAGGTCGCCGACTCCCGCACGGCCCGTTTTTCCACCTCGGTGATCCCAAACGGCACGCCGATGATGATGCGCGGGCGGACGAAACTGTGGCGGTTCTGCACCTTACGGATAAAGTAGCGCAGCATCGCCTCGGTGATTTCGAAATCCGCGATCACGCCGTCCTTCAAAGGCCGGATCGCGACGATGCTGCCGGGAGTCCGGCCGAGCATCTTTTTCGCCTCGGAGCCGACCGCGAGCACTTTTTTCCCGCCGCGCTCGTTTTTGTGCTGCACCGCGACGACCGACGGCTCGTTGCACACGATGCCTTCGTTTTTGACGTAGATGAGCGTGTTTGCGGTGCCTAGATCGATGGCCAGGTCGTTGGAAAAAAAGCTAAAGAGGGAACCCAGCTTCAAAAATGACTCCTTATCGATTCCCGATGGAGTTGGGATTCGAATGAAAATAACAAATTTACCTCTATCAAGCAAGATGACGCGGAATGTCAAATTACGTTGTATGGAATATCCGCGGGCGGTTGCAATGAAAGAAGCCATTTTCTATCATACAAGGGTTTCCATTCCGCTACCGTTTTATCAAAAGGATTCTATTTTATGCTCGATGTTTTGCGTAAACGGAAGAGGTCCTGGGTGGTCATGCTTCTCCTTGGGCTCATCGTCGTCGTCTTCGTCCTGTTCTATGGAGGCCGGTACATTCACGAGCCCGGGACGGAGAAGGTCGCCGAAATCAACGGCGAAGTCATCAGCCAGAGAGAATTCGGCGTCCAGTATCAAAAGGCGGTCGATATGTATCGCAACCTCCTCAAGGGCGAGTTAACGCCGGAGCGGCTTAAAAATTTGAAACTTAAAAATGCGGTGATGGAGGACTTGATTCAGCGGCGCCTGCTGCTGCAAGAAGTCCGCAGGCTCGGACTCGAAGTGACCGATGGAGAGCTCATGGACGCGATCGCCCGCGTCCCCGAGTTCCAGATCGACGGCCGCTTCAGCAAGAACCGCTATCTCCAGTTGCTGCGCTCCAATCGGATGAATCCGGGCGAGTTCGAGGAGGAGCGGAGAGAGCAGCTTGCGGTCCAGAAGCTCTACGACCTGATCCAGGACGCGGTCCATGTCTCGGAGAATGAAGTGCGCGAGCAGTACGGCTTTGCGCAGGAAAAAGTCTCGTTCCATTTTATCCGCCTCCCGGCGGGCGACTTTCTGGCTCAGGCGAGTGCTTCGGAAGAGGAACTCAAAAATTACTACGACCGCAACAAGGCCGCGCTCACCGAGCCGCTCAAAGTCCAGGTCGAGTATGTCGTCTATCCCTTCGAGCATTTCGCCGCCAAGGTCCAGCCGAGCGAAAAAGAGATCGAGGAGTACTACAACCGCAACCGCGCCACGCGGTTTCAACAGCCGCAGGCGGTTCGTCTGCGCCACGTTTTCGCGCGCGCGTCCGCCGACGCGGACGGCGCGGTCAAGGCCGCCGCGCGAGCCAAGGCCGAGGCGGCGCTCAAGGAATCGCGCGCCGGAAAAGATTTTGCCGAGGTGGCGAAAAAATATTCCGACGACCCGAGCGCGGCCAAGGGCGGAGAGCTCGGGTGGGTGAGTCCGGGCCAGTTGCTCCCGGCCTTGGATAAAGCCGCGTTCGCGCTCAAAAAAGGAGAGGTGAGCGGCGTCCTTGAGAGTCCGTTGGGCTATCACGTCTTCAAAGTCGATGACGTGAAGCAGGAGAAAAGCACGAGCCTCAAAGAGGCGACGCCGGAGATCGTGCGCGCCGTCAAAGCCGAGCGGGGAAAAGGAGAGGCCGCCCGAGCGGCCGACGCCGACCGCGAGAGGGCGGCCTCCGGGACCGAGCTCGCCGCGCTTGCCAAGCAACGGGGCCTCGCGGTTAAAACGACTCCGCTGTTCGGTCCTTCCGAAACTTTCCCGGAAATCGCGCCGATGGAAATATTTCGCCGCGCTGCTTTTTCTTTGGCCGTCAAAGAGGTGAGCCCGGCTATCGAGGGCGCGAACGGCTATTATCTTTTGCGCGTCGGCCAGAGGAAAGAGCCGGTGGTTCCTCCTCTGGAGAGCGTGCGCGCGGAGATCGAGAGAAGAGTCAAGGAAGCCAAGGCGCTGGAGCTGGTGAACAAAAAGGCGCAGACGCTGCTCGATCAACTGAAGAAGGAAAAAGACATCCAGAAGGTTGCCAAAGCAAACGGGCTTCAGGCCGGCGAGACCGGCTGGTTTATGCGCGGCGACGCGGAGATTCCCAAAGTCGGCGCGCTGCAAGACGCCCGGCCGGGGGAGATCGCGATTTCCACCTATCATCTCGTGGCCGACCGGCCTTACGCGCAAAACGACAGCGTCTATCTTTTTGCGTTTAAAGAGAGCCAGGGAGCGGACATGACGCGGTTCGATCGAGACAAGGCGGGCCTTCTAGGGCAGGCCCTTCAGGGAAAAAAGCAAGCCGCGATGAAAAAGTTTATCGATAGCCTGAAGGCCAAAGGGCGCGTCGAAGTCGAGCCACGTGTCCTGGAGGAAAGCTAGTCGTCGCGGAGCGACGAATCTCAGATCTAAAATTTCAGATCTCAAATCCGGAGATTCGCGGCGCACCAATTATGCGGATTTTTTTGCTGCGGCACGGGGCCACCGACTGGAATCTGGCGCAGAGATGCCAGGGATCGACCGACCTGGAGCTCAACGAAGTCGGGCTGAGGCAGGCGGAGGCCGCGGCGCTGGACTTGAGCCGCGAGAAAATCGACGCGATTTATTCGAGCCAGCTCAAACGGGCGCTCCAGACCGCCGGCGCCGTCGGCCGCTTCCATAACCTCGCCGTCACCATCGAAGAAAGCCTGCGCGAGCTCGATCACGGCGAGATCGAGGGCCTCACCTTTGCGGAGATTCAGGCGACCCGTCCCGATTTTCTTCGCCGGTGGCGAGAGACGCCCGCGGACGCCGATATTCCCGGCGGCGAGAGATTGATCGACGTCGAGCAGCGGGCATGGGACGGCATGCGCCGGATCGTCCGACGCCATCGTGCGGAAGAGACCCTCGTTGTCGTCAGTCACAACTTTCCTATCCTGGCGGTTATCTGCCACATCACCGGGACTCCGCTTAACCAGTACCGAACCTATCATCTAGCGCCGGGCGGAGTTGTTCGCTTGAGCTACAACGGGGATGATGAATGGCGAGTGATGCGTGAGAACGGCAAGCTCCCGCTGCGCCGGGAATGACCCGGCTTTCCAGTTCCTGACTTCTTTCTTTGCAGGGCCGTTTGATTGCGGCTTGCGCTCGCCTTGCATTTCAATCGGGCTTTGACTATGCTCCTCCCGTTTTTGCGTAGGGTCCACTGGCCGCGGGTACAAGACCTGCAGCTGAATTGGGCCAAGTCCATGCAGACGAGGAGGCCATCATGAAGGGGCGTAAAAAAAAGTCCGGAAAAATCTCCGACGGCGTTCAGAATCGGATGCAAAGAGTAGAAGCGCTCGTTGAAAACGTTGCTTTACGCTTGGGACAGATAGAGTCGCAGTTCAAACAGGAGACGGGCCGCGCTCGCGTAGTGGAGTCGAATATTCTTTCACAGATTGCCGAAGCGCAGAGGCAGGTGAGCGCGACAAGCGGCGGCCAAAATCTTCCCGAGAGCTTTATCGCCCTGGAAGAGGAGAGCGCGGTGGATCTGGACGGGTGGGAGAAAAAGATGGATGAAAAGTATGCCGCTTTATGCGCAAAAGAAAGCCAGCTGCAGGAGCTGGAGAAAAGGATCAGTGGAGAGCTGGAAAAACTGCTTTCCGAGATCAAACAGAGAGATCTCCTTCTAGCTGCGAGGGAAGAAGAGCTTACGATCTTGAAGCAGAGCGTGGCGTCGAGGTTGAATGAGATAGAGATCCGGATCGCCAAACGTTCAGGAGCAACGAAGCCGGCCCGCTTGGTCTCGTTTCTCGTGGATATCGGGAAAAAGCACTGACTAAAACACCCGTCCGAATTTCTTCATTTCAAACGGGGTCTGCTGAAGGAACAGCTTTTCAATGCATTGGGAATTCATTCTGAGCTGGCTTAAGATTGTTGTCATCGATTTGACGTTGGCCGGTGATAACGCGCTGGTCATCGCGATGGCGGTGCGCACGCTGCCGCGCCGGCAGCAGCGCATCGGGATTTTTTGGGGCGCGGTGGGCGCCATGGTCCGGACGAAACGCTCCTCGTCGTCAGCCATAATTTTCCCATCCTGTCGGTAATTTGCCGCGTCACCGGAACGCCTCTCAACCAGTACCGATCATTTCATCTGGAACCGGGCGAAGTCGTCCGTGTCAGCTATGATGCGGACGACACTTGGCGTCTGATATCTAAAAACGGAACCCTCCCGTTTCGCCGGGTTTGACTGCGCCGCGGCCGGGCGTGATCATGTTTTAGACCGCGAGAAAAGCCCGACCAAAGCGCTGCGACTTTCCTTGTTGAAGATGAAAATTCCGATCGTCAAGGCAATATAGAGGAACGAGAAGAAGTAGCGAAACGTCGGGTCGGGAATCAAAAGCTGGGTGGTAAAGAGCACAAACAAGACGCCCGCCTCCATCAGAGAGAAGGATAGATTGATCAGCACCGCAACCGCGAATACGGACTGCGCCGAAGTTAGCAGCATCTCTTCCACTTGCCGCGCGTCCATATGCATCGGCGTCAGCCGGCCGGCCGAGACCATATAGACGACCGGGAGCATTCCCACCAGCAGCGTCCACTGATTGACCTTGGAAGAGAGCAGCGTGCCGAGACTCGCCCCCGGGTTGGCGCGCAGGGCGAAGAGAATCGCTACGATGAATTCGGGCGACTCGGAGGCCAACGGTGCCAGCCACTGAACCAGCACAAACTCTTCGATGCCGAAAGTCCGGCCGGTGGCCAGGAGACCCTCGGCAAACGGCTCAGCCGAAATAAAGATGGTGTAACCGGAAATCAGGAACAACGCCAGGGTTGTCGCGCGCCGTGAGGGCGTTCCCCACGCGGCGATCATTTCCGTCGGCCCTTCGAGGTCCGGCTCTACGTGAGCCGCCTGGGTTGCCGTCCAGATGTAGAATCCAAAAAGGCTGATCAGGACGACGGCGTCGAGGAGATCGAGCTGGCCCTTAAGCGGGATCAGAAACGAGTAAACGGTCGCGAGAGTAAGATATAGAATTTCGATCTTGTGAGAGGGCTCAAGGGCAAAAGAGCGGTGACGGGTCTTGAGCCAATAGGTGAAGATGACGGCGGCCCAGCCCACCCCTATGAGCAGACGATTGGCGCCGGTCATGTTTGCGGTCGCGTACGCCGTGTATTGCGGGTTCTTCCCCGCCATCCAGGTGAAGTACATGTCTACCGCGTACTCCGGCAAAACGGCGATGAGAGCAAGGAAAGCGAGGGCCAAAGCCTGAGGAATATCGAGTTGCGCAAGCTCGGCGGACCAAGAGAGAAGAAACGCCGCTCCAAAAATCGCGAGGCCGGCGCTTAGAGCCTGCCACTCTGGTGAAATAGGTACGCCGGAAAGATGAAAGATAATCCACTGTAAGGCCAGGGAAACCGATGCGAGCAGCCAAAGAAGGGGCTTGACTTCTGATCTCACACTTATCAACGCCAGTCTCGGTCCGACTCTTTAGGCGGAGACCCCTCCCACCCCAGGTGCCTTGGCCCTCAAAACAGCTTTGGTAATTTCGATCGTGATCGTGACGAATAGGCCCAGAGCCAAAATTATACCAAGGTCCGAGGCAGCTGGCAGGGCGATTCCAAATGCCTCGCGCACGGAGGAAATCTGGATCAAGGCAGCGGTGAATACCAAGGTGCCGACAATCGACAGAACGAGCGATTTGTGGGGGGGCGCCTGGAAGATGCTGTACTTCAACGAGCGGAAATTGAGGGCGAGGATCAACTCGATGAGCACGTACATGAAGAAGACCTTCGTTCTTGCCAGCTCTAGATTGGCAAAGTTCTGGAAGAAGACCCACAAGAAGATGGGGCACTCGATGACCACCCCCAGCAGGACGAGGGCTCTGACGTCCCATGAAAACACGCTCTCTTTCGGGTCTCGCGGGGGTCTCTGCATAATGTCAGGGTCGGGAGGCGCCACACCCAGCGCCAGCGCCGGAGGCCCGTCCGTGGCCAAATTGATGTAGAGGATCGCCGCCGGCAGGAGAGGCAAGAACTCGGGGTCCGTGATCATGACGACTCCGCCGAGGACCACCACCTCCGTGATGTTCGCTCTCAGTAGATAGGTGAGGTACTTTTTAATGTTGTCATAGATCCACCTTCCCCGCTCAATAGCCTGGATAATAGTGGCAAAGTTATCGTCCATCAGGACTACATCCGCAGCCTCCTTGGCCACCTCGGTTCCTGTGATCCCCATGGCGATCCCAATGTCGGCGTGCTTGAGGGCCGGGGCGTCGTTGACTCCGTCGCCGGTCATGGCGACTACCTCGCCCTTTTTCTTCCATGCCTTGATGATCTTCAGCTTGTCCATGGGCGAGACCCTGGCATAGACGGTCACTCTTTCAACAATCCGTTCGAACTCCTCCTCGCTCATCTTGTCAAGTTCCTCGCCCGTGAGAACGAGATCTCCATCACGGTAGATACCAATCTCTTTTGCGATGGCCACGGCAGTCAGCCTGTGATCCCCTGTGATCATGACGGGTTTGATATGCACCTGGCGACACACCTTTACTGCCTCTGTGGCCTCCTCCCTGGGAGGATCCATCATTCCGACCAGGCCGAGGAAGACCAGGTCTCTTTCAACGGACTCCTCGCCATACCCATCCATCTCTGGGAGTTCTTTATAGGCGATGCCCAGAACCCTTAAGGCGTCCTTGGCCATCTCCTCATTGACGTTCAGAATTCTTTCCCCTTCGCCATTGGTTAACGCTCTCAGTTCTCCTCCATCCAGGAGAGAGGAGCATCTCTCCAGGAGCACTTCTGGAGCCCCTTTCACAAACGCCACTCTCTTCCCATCTCCCATCGTATGGATCGTCGTCATCCGCTTTCTCTCAGAGCTGAACGGAAACTCCTCGATCCTCGGGCACTCAAGCCGGGTCTCCTCCTGATGCAACCCTGACTTGACGGCGAGCACCACGAGTGCGCCCTCAGTAGGATCTCCTTTGACGGACCAGCGGTCCTCTTTTTCTTCAAGCACGGCATCGCTGCACAGGAGCCCCGCCTTCAGAAGCCACTGGGCGGATGGATCATTGATCGCTGCGCTAAAACCACCTTCGGGGGTGTAACCAGCGCCGGTCACCTCAATCATCCTTTCCCCGCTAAAGAACTTCCGCACCGTCATCTCCCCTTTCGTAAGGGTCCCTGTTTTATCCGAGCAGATCACCGTCGTGCATCCCAGCGTCTCCACCGCCGGCATCTTTCTCACCAGCGCGTTTCTCTTGGCCATTTCATGCATGCCGATCGCCAGCGCGCCGGTCACGATGGCGGCCAGCGCCTCAGGAACCGCCGCCACCGCAAGAGCGATACCGAACGTCACCATTGTGATCGTGAACTGGAGATCAAGCTTTCCCACCATCAGCTCCTTGATAATGCTGATGCCCGCAGCCAAAAAGCATACGGCCAGGCAGATGATCCCTAGCCATTTACCGATCTCTGCTGTCCTCTTTTCAAGGGGCGTCTCTTCTTTGGCGACTGACGCCACCTCTTCGGCGATCTTGCCAAACTCTGTATTCATGCCCGTGGTTGTGACCACTACCTTTGCTCTCCCGTAGGTGACGGTGGTGCCTGTGAAGACCATGTTTTTTCTGTCTCCCACGGCTATATGCTCAGGCAGTAGCTTGGTCTCCTTCTCCACCGGAAAGGATTCTCCTGTCAGGGGAGCCTCATCGCATTTCAGGGAGTGGACTTCGACGGACCGGCCATCAGCGGGGATTTTATCTCCCGCCTCAAGGAGCATGATGTCTCCTGGAACTAACTCCTTCGAGGGGATCTCGTGTTCCTTCCCTCCCCTGATCGCTGTGATGGTAGGCGTGAGCATTTTCTTCAGGGCCTCCAGGGCCTGCTCCGCCCGGTACTCCTGGACGAAGCCCAGGACCGCGCAGAAGATGACGATGGCCATGATGATGGTGGCATCCACCATCTCCCCGAGGAGGGCCGATAGGACCGTTGCAATCAGCAGGATGACGATGAGGATGTTCTTGAACTGTTTGAAGAACAGGATCCAGGGAGAGACCTTCTCTTCTTTTTTAAGCTCATTATAGCCATATTCCTCAATGCGCCTTCTCACCTCATCCTCTGCTAAACCTCGTTGAGGATCTGTGTGTAGTTCCGTCAAGACGGTATCGACACCCATAGAATGCCAGTTCAGCGTCGCCATAGGATCCTCCGATGAGTAAACTGGTCAGAGTAGTTACACTATCCGATGGATCTGTTCAATGGTAAAAGAAGAGCGCCTAGAGCTTAGGCCGATTGGTGATCGGACGAGGTCAGCCCCGGAGGCGGGCGTGACCTCGGGGAAGAAGAATGAGCCAAAAAATGGCTCCTTTGCCAAAAAATAAGGGGCTGGTGTTCCATCATCCCCCTGAACTGGTGGAGCCGAGAGGAGTCGAACCCCCGACCTCTAGAGCGTGATTCTAGCGCACTCCCAACTGAGCTACGGTTAGTGGCCAATCAGTGTCACCTACCAAGGGGAGATAGAAACGTTGGCGAGATGGAGGACGGCCCGCTGTACACAGAGGAGAACAGCTGAACCCAGCCAAAGCCAATTTGTCATGATGCCTCCACGTTGAGTTGAACCCTCCAAAGTTGCCTCCAGGTTGATTGTGGCCCGGCGAGCAACATATCCAAAAACCTTTCGCTTTGCCAGAACAAGAACAATCGTGGACCAGTCACTGCGAACAAGATTGGTGAAAGCAGATAAAAGGGCAGAGAGAGATCCGTTGTCGAGATGGGATCTCTCAATGATTAAAGGGCCAGGTTGTCAGGTGACAAACGGCGATCGTGCAGAAAGATGGTTGTAGCGGAAGGAGGGAAAGGCAAGGCCGGCCGTTTCGATTCGCGCCTGCGGCAAGCGCGGAGATATCACTTTTCTACCGGCGGCCCCCGTTGTCGCCGTCCCTGAACCTATCGTCGGTTTCGTCCCGGCGCGCGCGGTCGATCTCCTCTTCTATCTGTCTCCCCACCCACTCGGCGTCGGCGATGAGTTTGGACCCATCGACTTTTCCCGAGGAGATCATGGCGAGGTCCGCTTCGATCTGTTTACGGATCGGTCTGCCGGGGTCCCAGAAGCGGCCGTAGGAAAACGCGAAACGCTGTGCGACGTATTCGATCCAGTCGTGAATGCCGCGCAGGCCGCTTTCGACCTCCCGCAGTCCGCGCTCCCGGTCTCCCTGGCGCACGCGCACCAGGCCCAGGTAGAGCTTGGCAAGATTGTCCTGCTCGTAGCGGGAGACGGCGCGCTCCAATGCCTGGCGCGCCTCGGGAAGTTTTCCCGTGGCGTAGTACCCGCGTCCTAAGTAGGTCAACGATCCTTCCGGGAGCACGCTGAAATAAAGCCGATCGGGGGCCGTCTCCGCCGCTCGCTCGAAATATGCCGTCGCGAGGTTTGGATCGCCGTAAAGCAAATCCCTCCGGCCGGCTTCTATTTGTCCCTGGACGCTCGAGCAGCCGGAGACGGCCAACAAGAGCGACACAATGCCGCAGCAGACAATTAGAGCTTCAAACGGTTCAAAATGGAATTTGCGCCGATCCATTAGAGTGCCCTCCTGCGACTCCAGCAAATTAGCGCAAAAGAAATCGCATTGCTAGACGGCCCTTCGACTCGAAACCGAGATGAATCCGAGAATGGCCTGCCATGAGCGAGCCTGAGTTCTTTCAGGCGAGTCGAAGAACCCGATAGCCCTTCGACGTTGCTCAGGGCACCATTCGCCTCGATGAGTGGGTTAGTCCTGAATGGCCTGCCATGAGCGAGCGGGCGTTATGCCCGCGAGTCGAATGGTGGAGCCGAGGGGAGTCGAACCCCTGACCTTCGCGTTGCGAACGCGACGCTCTCCCAGCTGAGCTACGGCCCCACAAAAATAGTGCTGAGTCCTGAGTGCTGAGTTTCCCCGTCGCAACTGTGCGACGGTTAGTCCTTGCCCACCACCTTCGCGAGATATTTCATAAGCGGATCCCTGAGGTCCGGTCTTTTGAGCGCGTAGGCGACGTTGGCGCGCACGACGCCCAGCTTGTCGCCGACGTCATAGTGCTCGCCGGTAAATTCATAACCGTAGACTTTTCTCCGGCGCGCGAGCTCGGCGATTCCGTCGGTGAGCTGTATTTCGCCGCCTTTGCCCGGCTTAACCTTCTCCAAATAGGAAAAGATATCCTGGTGAAGAATGTAGCGGCCGACGATGGCCAGCTCCGACGGCGCATCTTTCGGCTCGGGCTTTTCGATCATCGACTGAACCTCGTAGGTCCGGTCGCTTATCATCGGCCCTTGAATGATGCCGTAGCGCCGTACATCGGGCCGGGGCACCTTTCTGAGCGCCAGGACCGATTCTCCCTTCGCTTCGAAAACGTTGAGTAACTGCCGCACGCACGGAATCGGATCGTCGATCAGATCGTCCGAGAGCAGAACGGCAAAGGGCTCGTCCCCGACCAGATGCTTGGCGGAAAGAACCGCATGGCCGAGTCCCAAAGGCTGCTTCTGCCGGACCGAGACGATATCGATCATCCCGGAGATCGCCTTGAGCCGTTCCAGTATCTCTCTTTGTCCCCGCTGCACCAGGACCAGCTCGAGCTCCGGCGCTTCGTCGAAATGATCCTCGATGCCGTCTTTTCCTCTGGCGGTGACAAAGATCATCTCGGTGAGTCCGGAATCCACCGCCTCCTGGACGACGTACTGGATCGCGGGGGTGTCCACGATCGGCAGAAGCTCTTTCGGGACGGTTTTGGTCGCGGGCAGAAGGCGCGTGCCCAAGCCGGCGACCGGTATGACGGCCTTTTTGACTTTCATGACGTGGAAGAATCAGACGGACTTGTTTTTTCTCTCCGCGACTTCCTGGACCGACTTGCAATCGATACAAAGGGTCGTGACCGGCCGGGCTTTGAGTCGCGCCGCGCCGATCTTCTCGCCGCACTCCTCGCAGACGCCGTAGCTGCCGTCTTCCAACCGCCGCAAGGCCTCTTCGATTTTGGCGATGAGCTTGCGCTCGCGGTCGCGCATGCGCAGGGTGAAGCTGCGATCCGATTCCATCGCGGCGCGGTCGGTCGGGTCGGGAAAGTTTCCGTTTTGGTCCATCCCATCGACGGTTTTGCCCGCTTCGGTGAGCAGTTCCTGCCTGCGCTCGTTCAATAGGTTGCGGAAGAAGTCGACGTCTCTCAGGTTCACAGCAAACCTCGTCCGAATACAATTCAATCCGAATTTTATAACATTAATAACCTTTGAAGTAAAATAACGGACGTTGCCCAAATTATCCGGTGTCCGTGGAATTTTGTAGGGGCGGACCCTTCGACCAGGCTCAGGCCTATGTGTCCGCCCTCCCCTCCCCCCAGGGCGATCACGCAGGATCGCCCCTACAAGAACACCTCCCCACCCAGGGCAGGCACGCAGGCCTGCCCCTATTTCCAGGGAAAAAACGAGCGCGGATGAGTCAGGATGAATATTTCCGTGGAGGCGGGAAGCGCCGGGCGGCTTAAAATGAGTTGGGAATCCTTCAGGCGGCGAACGGGATAGCGGTCGCCGACAAAGTCGGCGAAGCGCTCGGCTTGGCCCGCCACGTCGTAGTGCATCGGAATCACGATCGGCGGCCGCACCTGCTCGATCACCCTGAGCACGTCCTCGAAGCCGAGATTGGTCATCGCGTCGATCGGCGCCATCAGGACATCGACGCGATGCAGCGTCTTTTCTTGCTCGGGGGTGAGCAGATGCCCGAGATTTCCCAGGTGGGCGAGACAGAGGCTGCCCATCTCGTAGACAAAGATCGAGTTCGCCACCGCGCCCCAGGCCGGCCCTCTTTGGCTCGGGAGGTTGACGATCGCAATGTCTTTGACGCTCGTGCGAATCGGGTTCCAGGTCTGGCGCAGCGTGATGCCGCGGAGAATCACCGGCTCGCCCGACACCGCGCCGACGTTGTTGTGCGTGATGTGATCGTTGCTCACGGTCACCGCGTCGGCGCGAATGCCCGGCGTCACGTCGAGGTTCGGATCGGTGACGACTTTGGTCTGGCTTCCCGATTGGATGAGAAAACTCGAATGGCCGAACCATTGAACGAAATAATTGCCCAGCTTGGGTGTCGGGCCGGGGCGGATTTGTACCCGATCAGGGCCGCCGCCGAACAGCCGCACGAGCGCCGGGTTGCAGAACGCGTGCACGCGGCGCGTCGCCAGCAGCGCCCAACCGGCGAGCAGGGAAATGAAGTAGCGCCGTTTCATCGTTCCTCCTCCATGATCAACGCGATAAAGCTGGAGACTTTCGTTTCCGGCTGCTTCCAGGCGCTCTTGCGCAGGCCGGCCTTGACGCAGGTCTGCGCGAGGAAAATTTCCATGTCCCAGCCGTATTGAACGGCGACTTGAGGCAAGAGCACGCCGCACTTGCCGCCGCTTGCGACGTAGAGGCCGTGCTTGCCGATTTCCAAACGGAGCGGATCGGAAGCGGGCCGCAGGGGACTCAAGACGGAAATATCGATTCGGATCTCGGACAGCTCGGTCGAAGCGATGGCGGCGACGCGGCAGTCGCGCGAGGCCGCCGCCTGGGTCATCTCGATCACCGTCTCGTAGAGCGGAGCGGTCGGAAAGCAGGTGCCGATGCAGCCGCGCAATTCCTCCTGCCGGTGCAAGCTGACGAAGGCGCCGTAGTCGGAATTCAAAAGACAAGGATCGTCGATGGACTCGGCGCGTTGGGTCTCATTGCGGACAAAGCTCTCGAGCGTTCGGCGAGACAATCCGATGAGACGACTTTGGGATGACGAAGGAAGATTGACGCTCTCCACTGTTCCTCCAGAGGCCGCAAAAACTTTAACGCCGCCGAGTTTAGTTTACAAGTTTAAAAGATCCACAGCTATTCTTGAAGCCGCCATTTTGCTATCTTGCTCCACAACACTCGGTCCAGAAAGGCAGTCGAAGATGATCACCATCGATGAATTCAGAAAGCTCGAGCTCCGCGTCGGCGTCGTGAAAAGCGCCGAGGCGCATCCGAACGCCGACAAACTGCTCGTCCTCAAAGTGGACTTGGGCTCGGAAGAGCGGCAGATCGTCGCCGGCATCCGCGCCCACTATCAACCGGAAGAGTTGGTCGGGAAACAAGTCGTCGTGGTGGCGAATCTGGAAACGGCTACGCTGCGCGGCTTGGAAAGCCAGGGAATGGTGTTGGCCGCTTCATCAGACGACGGCCGCGTCGTTGTCCTGACGCTGGAAAAAACGGTGAATGCGGGCGCGAAGGTGTCTTGAGGCCGACGCCAACGCTACTGTGAACTGGGGAGCGGATAACCACAGCACGCCTAATCCATTCCGATCGCTGTCAGTCACTCGCGAGTAGCTACGGCTTTAGCCGTTCGCGCCAATAGCTCGGCCGTCGGCGGTGATGGGCAAACGCAATGACCCAGAGATCCTCGTCATGATGGATGAAAACAATGGAATATGGGAACCGTTTGACCAGAATTCTTCGCGCGCCGATGGAGGTGGGAACGTTGACGATTGGCGAAGCAGCAAGCGGCGCATTCAGAAGGCGTTCCATCGCCTCGTCGATCGCATGTCTGAATTCCTGGCCAAGACCGGAGCGCTGAGTCTCGTACCACTTTTGCGCTTCGATCAGTTCGTCCTCCGCCTCGTCGAGGACGATAATGCGTGGGCTCATCCTCTCCGACGCTCAAGGCGTTTGCGAACCTCGGACCAAAGTCGGCCTTTCGCTTCGCCAGACCTCACACGCTCGGCACGCCGCTGAATCTCGGCGGCCCATGCGGCTTCAACGTCCCCCTCAGGCTCACCATCCAGGCTGGCGAGCAACGCGGCGGCGAGGTCGGCCCGTTCGGTAGTGGAAAGTCGCTTAGCCTTAGTCAGGAGATCGTCTGCTGTCTTGCTCATAGCAGGATAATACCGCCCTGATCTATCGTTGTCCAGGTAAGCGCTAAGGAAGCTCGCTCATGGCCTCGATCATTCCTTTCTCAGTCGAACTACCTTCGCGTGGCCGGTCTCCGCGTGATCGGGAGACGCTGCCTTGCGTAGAAGCCCCGGCGCCACGTTCCAGTGCTGTCCGCTGTCGGTGATGACCGTGACCGTTTTCCGATTGTAGCGAGTGAGCATTCCAACCAGGCGCGGACTCCCTTCCGGCTGAAAAGCGACGCGATCGCCGATCTTGAAGTCCAGCATCTGCGAGTGCGCGCGCATCTGACTCAAGAACCGCAGGCGCACCACGATCCTGTTGTTCAGATCGATCAGTTCATCTTCGCTGAGCTTGTCGATGTCGATTTTCATCGCAACATAGCGCGCTTTGCTTGACTGAAAGCGACCTCTTCCAGCTCCACGCGCTCTTTAATAATGCGCGCCAACCATTCCTCGACGTTTTTCTCGCTGTGTAATCTCGCCAGAAAAACAGCACGGGCAGCCAACTTCGCCGGAAGAGACAAAGCAGCCGTTTTTGCTCTGCGGACTTTAATGGGTTTTCCCCAAGCTGAATCCTTCTCAACTTGCGATTCTACAATTTTATCGATTTCTTCTTCGGAAAATTGTTTTTTCGTAGATTTTTTTTTCGAATTCATATCGGCCATCCTGTGATTATTCGGACAACTTAACAACCATCTTATTCTACCTTGCATGCGCGATCTTTTGAAATGTGTCCGGCGCCGTGCTTCAGCGCCCGATACTAAGCAATAACAGCGCTGCTTGCCGGTGCCACGCTGCACGTCGAGAATAAGAGTCCCGCTCTCTTATCTTCCTCGTTGTTGTTCAGATCGATCAGTTCTTCTTCGCTGAGTTTGTCGATGTCGATCTTCATCACCGCTTCCGCCTTTCAGTGCGCGCCCGATCCATAGGTTGCGCCACGTTGACTCTGCCGGTTAACGTCCACGCCCACCGGCGCGCACCGACGGCACTGAGAATTGGCACGGCGCTTCGCGCGCGTCTGGGTGGGGCGTGTTGTTAGCCGTTACCATGGTATTGCACCTGAAACTGTCCATTCCAACGGCGTTCAAGGATTTTGACGCGCTCTCGAAAGAAACGACGCATAGACGGAGACTGCGCCGCGAGGAAAAAGCCAACGTAGGCCGTTCGAAAGGAGTAAACAGAGACATCGCCCAAAGCCTGCCAAATTTCAACAACACGCCGTTGAATGTAGGAAGCACGATCCTCGCGTGGAAAGTGCTGGTAAATCAGAATGAAACAACCGGCCTCAGAAAACGTAGGGAGTTCAGACCAGTAGAGGTACTTTCTAGAACGTTTTCGCCCGAGCGGTACTGACTTTACTTCGAGCCCGTTGTCAGGATCGAAAAACAAGAGTTGTGTTCCACAAAGCGCCGACTTGGCGTTCGCAAAATATAAGGCTCGGCGTTCGCGGTCGTCGTCAAGGATTGGAGAAAAGAACTTCGCATTCGGAAGGACACCGGAGCCTTCTATCAAGGATACGTCGCGTCGCCTATGGTCATGGACGATTCGGCGCATGGCCTCAAATGTTTTCTTGTCGAGGCTCCTCCAGTGATCCGGCTGTTGCAGATAGCGAAGGAACCGGCCATCAGTGCGCCCGTCATTGGCAGTCAACATCCAACAGACGCCCGACCGGAGTTCGCCTTCCCCGGTAAGAACCCGGATCAGACTGTACTTTCGGAAATCGTTGATATCGCCGACGTATTGATTCTTCACGGCACTTGGTAACGGCTATTAAGTGACCCGCTTTTCCAGGCGACAAATGCCGGTCCGCCTATCTCCTAACACGGCTCCACTGCCCAGATCCGAATCGGTTGCAATATCCGTAAGCTACTCCAACTTGTCAACAACCTGCTGGTCGCCAAACACCGCCGGATGGAGCGTCCTATTTCACTAACCACCCGCAGCCTGTCTTGGCCGGCGCGCGTTTGGATCAGCCATAGGAACTGTGCTCAACGCTCAATTGGAAAGATGCTGCAATTCATACTCCAAGACGGCGGGCAGGATCAAACGCTAATTCAGCGCGAGCCAAGCGTGGTTAGGAGGGACCGATCATGAAACCTTATTTCGAGTTGGGGCGCGGCTGTAACATGCCTCACGCGTAGCCGATCGCTTGGCTCAACTTCAAATGAATGCGCCGGACGCGCTCGACCTGTCCCTTGGCGGGAAAGCGCTCGTAGAATCCCTCGGCGCGAAATTCCCGCGCCAGCTCGGGCCACGGCCGTATCACGCCCATGAATATCCGCGGGTCGCGCTTCTCGTCCCAGGCGCGGAAGACGTTCCGGTTGCGGATCAAGTCGCCGAAGACGCGGATGAGCGCTTTGAGCGTAACGTCGCGCGTGAACATGTAGCGCTCGTTGTCGCCCCAGACCGAATGCATCACGTCGCGCACCGCCTTGAAATAATCCCGGACCAGCGCGTACACGTAGTCGGAGCGGAACTGGAAATGCTCGTCGAAAAATTTGCGGTTCTTGAGCACCACTTTGTAGATCTCGTTGAAAAGCTCCGACTGTAAGATCCATTTTTCCTGGCGGCTGCGTCCGCCCAGCCGGTTGATGCGGTAGCGGAGCGGCGAGTCGCTCTCTTCGTAGAGCAGGTTGACCACTTTTGCCGCGAGTTTTTTCTCCGGCGTTTCCCACGAGACCCGCTCGTAGAGATCGACCAGGTGCGACTTGTTGATCCGCGTGTGCGTCGAGTTGATGATGACAAACATCTCGGTGGCGAAGTCCGCGCTTTTGCCGTCGAACAGAACGCACGGGACGTCGAGCTGCTTGGCCGTCTCGGGATGTTTCTGGCTAAAGAAATGGAGCGCCGCCAGCCGGTGCTGTCCGTCGATGATCAAAAACTTGCCCTTCGGTTCGCTTACAAATCCGATGGTGTCGGAGCCGTCCTGCCGGCGAAAGCCCAAGGTCTCCTCGGTGAACAAAAGGATCGTGCCGGGGATCAAAGGCTGGCTCACGGCCGTTTCGTAAAAGTTGACGATCTGTTTTACCTTGCGTTGGTTCAGGACGCGTTGGAACGACCTTTCGGTCTTTTCGATGCCGGAGATGAAGCGCGCGACCTCGTCGTCCCCGGTGTCGTCCGGCGCGATCTCCTCGCCCTCGAAGTAGTAGCGGCTGGTGAAACGCACCCGGTCCAGCAATTCGCTCGCCTTCACGGCGGCGAAGTAAAAAGTGCCCTCTTTCTGGACGATTCTGGTTGCCAGCATGATTTCGTCCCTCCCTTGGTAAGTATATCCCGTCCTTGTGGGTTACTGCCAATCGGCTGATCGGGATAGAGCTAATTTAATTGGCGGTGCACGTCAAGTGAGGAAGGTTGGCCTACCGAGTCCTGCGTGCCGTTTACAAGTCGCGGCATATTTGTTAAGCCGATGAGACAAGGCGAAAACCTTCTTCTTAATGAGCAGTTTACCTAAAGGCCGTCCTACCCACTGCTTGATCGATCTTGCAGCTCTGCGCTGGAACTTCCAACAGGTAAGAAAGACCGTCGGCTCCGGCGTAAAAATTTTTTCTATCGTCAAGGCACAGGCCTACGGCCACGGCGCTCGTGAGGCGGCGAAGACGCTGTCCAAAGCCGGCAGCGACGGCTTCGGCGTGGCGACGTTGGAAGAAGGGATCGAGCTGAGACAGAGCGGGATCGGCGCGCCGATCCTCGTTATGACTGCGGTCTATCCCGAGCAACTCGGAGAATTTTTGCGGCACCGTTTGACACCCGCCGTGGGCGATCTTCATACGCTCCATGAGCTGGAAAAGCTCTTGCAGAAGCGCAAGCGCTCGCTCAAATTCCATCTCAAGGTTGATACCGGGATGAGTAGGCTCGGTCTTTTGCATTCGGACATCGATGCATGGCTGCCGGAAGCCGGTAAGTTGAAAGCGCTGAAGCTCGAAGGTCTCTTCAGTCAACTCTCTCACGCCGAAGACGCCAACGGCGATCACACGCAATCGCAGGTGAAAAATTTCGCGCGCGTTCACGCGCGGCTGCGTAATACAGGTCTCAACCCATCGCTTGTCCACCTCGCTAACAGCGCCGGCATCATCGGCGTTCCGAGCGCGCACGGCACGATGGTCCGGCCGGGACTCATGCTCTACGGTCTCTACCCCGCGCCGGAGATGGCGCGCCGCATCGAGCTGCGTCCCGTGCTTTCGTGGAGGACGCGCATTTTGCAATTGAAAGAATTGCCGCCCGATTCGAGCGTCGGTTACGGCCGGACGTTCGTGACCAAACGAAAAAGTTCGATCGCGACGCTGCCGGTGGGCTACGCCGACGGCTATCACCGGCTGCTTTCGAATCGCGGCGCCGCGCTCGTGCGCGGAAAAAGAGCGCCGGTCGTCGGCAGAATCAGCATGGATTTGACTATGATAGATGTTACCGATATACGAGGAGTAACTCAGGGAGATGACGTCGTTCTGCTCGGCCGGCAAGGCGAAGAGACGATCTCCGCCGACGAGATGGCGGGCTGGGCGGAAACCATCTCTTACGAAATTCTCACATCGATCAGCGCGCGGGTTCCGCGCATTCAGCAAAATTCGCAGGAGGGTTAGGCAAGCGTGGGCAAGATCGAGAGGGCCTTAATCAGCGTCTCCGACAAAAACGGGCTCGTACCGTTCGCTCGTGGACTGGCGGCGTTGGGGATCGAAATCGTTTCTACCGGCGGCACGGCGGCGCTGCTCCGGAAAGAAAACGTCGTGGTGAAGGACGTGTCGGAAATCACCGGCTTCCCCGAGATGATGGACGGGCGGGTGAAAACGCTGCATCCGAAGGTCCACGGCGGAATTCTCGCGTTGCGCGAAAACAGCGAGCACGTCGCGCAGATGAAGGCTCACGGCATCACGTCGATAGGTCTCGTCGTCGTGAACCTCTATCCGTTCGAGGCGACGGTCGCGCGCGAGGCACCGTTTCACGACATCGTCGAGAATATCGACATCGGCGGGCCGTCGATGGTGCGGGCGGCGGCGAAAAACTTCGCCCACGTCGGCGTGGTCGTCGATCCGGCGGATTACGAGAAGATACTCGCGGAGCTGAAAGACAAAGGCGAGCTGGCCGACGCGACGCGCTTCGATCTGGCGCGGAAGGCGTTTCGCCACACGGCGCACTACGACGGCGCGATCTCCAACTATCTCGACGCGCTCGACGGCGATAAAAAACCGGACCGCTTCGGCCGGACGTTGAGCCTTCAGTTCACGAAACTTCAGGATCTCCGCTACGGCGAGAACCCGCATCAGAGCGCGGCGTTTTATTCCAGCGGGGATAGCCGCGGCCCGTCGATTGCAAGTGCAAAGCAGTTCCAAGGAAAAGAACTGTCGTATAACAATATTCTCGATGCCGACGCGGCCTTGCGCGTCGTTTTGGAGTTTTCCGACATCGCGACGGTTGCGATCAAGCACAATAATCCTTGCGGCGTCGCGGTATCGAAAAAATCGCTGGCCGATTCTTTTCGTAAGGCGCGCGCGTCGGACCCGGTTTCGATTTTCGGCGGCGTCATCGCCTTCAACCGCCCGGTGGATGAAGAGACCGCCAATGAGCTGAAAGAAATTTTTCTCGAGATCGTGATCGCGCCGTCGTTCACGCCGGAAGCGAAGGCGGTGCTGTCGTCGGCAAAGCGGCTGCTCAATATTCGCCTTCTCGAACTGGATATGAGCGACAAAGCGGTCGGCGGTTACGATCTCCGCCGCGTGCGCGGCGGTCTGCTGGTGCAGGACTGGGATACGGGCAAAGTCGATGTGCGCCAGTGTAAGGTCGTGTCGAAACGGCGGCCGACCGAGGGGGAGTTGAGCGCGATGGACTTCGGCTGGCGCGTTTGCCGACACGTGAAGTCGAACGCGATCGTCTTCACGTCACGCGATCAGGTCCTCGGTGTCGGCGCGGGACAGATGAGCCGGGTCGATTCGGTGAAGCTCGCGGTGATGCGCGCGGGGATTCATAATCTCGATCTCCGCGGCTCGGTCGTCTCGTCGGATGCTTTCTTTCCTTTTCACGATGGGGTAGAGGAAGCGGCGAAAGCCGGGGCGAAAGCCGTCATCCAGCCCGGTGGCTCGATCAAAGACAACGAAGTAATTGCCGTCGCTGATCAGTACGATATGGCAATGGTGCTCACGGGCATGCGCCATTTCCGACACTAGGCAGGACGGCCACAAAGGCCCATATACTTCGTTGCACTCAACCGCCTTCGCTCGACGTACTGAAATGAGTACGCCTGCGCTCGGCGGTTTTCGCGCGCCTCGTCTCTGGGACCTTTTTGACCGTTCTGGAGATAAAGTTCGGACGACTCGGAGTCAATTTTCGATCAGGAACCGGCAAGTCCGCTTCATGATTTCCATTGAACAGTCATGAAAATTCTTGTCATTGGCGGCGGCGGGAGAGAGCACGCTCTGGTTTGGAAGCTCGCGCGGAGCCCGCAAGTAAAAAAAATCTTCTGCGCGCCGGGAAACGCGGCTATCGGTGAGACCGCCGAGCTGGTATCGATCAGGGTTGAAGAAATCGACAAACTTTCTGCTTTCGCAGAAAAGGAAAAGATAGACCTTACCGTCGTCGGTCCCGAGCTGCCGCTGACGCTGGGCATCGCTGAATTATTTCAAAAAAGGGGGCTTCGGATTTTCGCTCCCGGCCGCGAAGCGGCGAAGCTCGAAGGCAGCAAGGCGTTCGCCAAACAAATCTTGCAAGAGAACCACATTCCCACCGCGGCGTTCGCGACTTTTTCGGAAGCGGCGGCGGCGAAAATATATCTCGCCGGTCAAAAGCCGCCCTATGTCATCAAGGCCGACGGCCTCGCGGCGGGAAAAGGAGTTCTCATCTGCGCGAGCGGCGATGAAGCGGAAGCGGCGATCGACGATGTCCTGGTGCGAAAGCTTTTCGGCGCTGCGGGCGACAAGGTCGTTATCGAAGAGTTTTTGGAAGGCGAAGAAGCGTCCTTCATGGTCCTGACCGACGGCGAGCATATTCTTTCGCTCGCCTCGTCGCAGGACCACAAGCGGGTCTTCGACGGCGATGAAGGACCGAACACCGGCGGGATGGGCGCCTATTCGCCCGCGCCGGTCGTCACGCCCGAGATCCATCGCCGCATCATGACCGAGATTCTTGAGCCGCTGCTGAAAGGGTTGAAGAAAAAAGACATCCTTTACCGCGGCGTGCTCTACGTCGGCTTGATGCTGACCGCCGTTGGGCCGAAAGTTTTGGAATTTAACGCGCGCTTCGGCGATCCGGAATGCCAGCCGCTGATGCTCCGGCTCAAAAGCGATCTCGTGCCTTTGATCGAAGCGACCATCGACGGCAGGCTGGATCAGGTGCAGGCCGAGTGGGAAAACGCCGCGGCCGTTTGTGTCGTGTTGACCGCGGGCGGCTACCCGGGATCTTACGACAAGGGAAAAGAGATCACGGGATTAGACGCGCTGAAGGATTGGCCGTGCGGCTGTGTCTTTCACGCCGGCACGACTAAGAAGGAGGGCCGTTGGTTGACTGCGGGCGGCCGCGTCCTGGGTGTGACTGCATTGGGAGCGGATATCAAGGCAGCCGTCACAGAGGCTTATGAAGCGGTCGCCAAAATAAAATGGGATGGCATGCATTACCGCAGAGACATTGCGCGGCGAGCGTTAAAGAAATTTTAGATTTTCGATTTCAGCCAGAGGACTGATCAGCCTCGGGCTGAGCCGATTTTCGATTGAAAATAAAATCCAAAAATTGAAAATCGAAAATAGGGGAGGGGAAGAATGAGCACGCGGTCTAGCCCTAAGGTGGGGATTTTGATGGGCAGCGACTCGGACCTTGAAGTGATGAGAGAGGCGGAAAAGCGGCTCGATTATTTCGGCATCCCGTACGAGACGCGCGTTCTCTCGGCGCATCGGACGCCGCACGAAACCCGGAAATATGCCGAATCGGCGACGGAGAGAGGCCTCGACGCGATCATCGTCGGCGCGGGTGCGGCGGCCCATCTCGCCGGCGTCGTCGCCGCGCACACAACCCTTCCTGTCATCGGCGTGCCGATCGATTCTTCCAGTCTTAAAGGACTCGACGCGCTGCTGGCAACCGTGCAGATGCCCGCTGGCGTGCCGGTTGCGACCATGGCGATCGGCAAGGTGGGTGCGGCGAACGCGGGAATTTTCGCTGCCGAGATCTTGGGCCGTAAAGATCCCAAGATTGCGGCCAAGCTGGTGCAGTTCAAACAAGAGATGACCGCGGGCGTGCTGGACAAAGACAAAAAGCTCCAGAGTGAAAGACAAAAACGCTGATAATTTTTCCGCCGCGCTGCGGGCGCTCAAGCGCGGCGAGGTCATCGTCTTTCCGACCGAAACTTTTTACGGCCTGGGGGCGGATGCTCTCAATCGAGACGCGGTTGAGGGCATCGTATCCATCAAAGGAAGAAATCCCGACAGTCCCATCGCGGTGATCGTTGCAGATAGGGAGATGCTCGATCAAGTCGTGATCGATGTTCCAGCGCTAGCGAAAAAACTCATCGACCGGTTTTGGCCCGGTCCATTGACGTTGATACTGCCCGCAAAACCCGGCCTGCCCGGGCCGCTGCTCAACCGCGAAGGCAAAATCGGCGTTCGTATTTCCAGTCATCCGATCGCGACGCGCATAACGCGCGAGCTGGGCCGTCCGATAACGGCGACGAGCGCCAATCCGACCGGAAAAGAACCGGCCCGGGCGATTCAAGAGGCGCGCGGCTACTTTGCCGATAAGATTGAGGTTTTCCTCGATAGAGGAATGCTGACGGGAAGAAAAGGCTCAACCGTGGTGGAACTGATCGAAGGTAAGCTCCGGATCATCCGCGAGGGGGAGATCAGCGCGCAGGAGTTGGAAAAATGGATTTAAAACGGGCCGCTCTGGCTATCTCGCTCCTCGCTTTATCGGCTTGCGGCGACAAAGACGCGAAGGACGATAAAGCAAAGCAGGCGGTAAAAGAAGTGATCACGAGAGAGTTTCAGTACTACGATAGCGCGAAGCAAAAACTCGGTGAAGCCAAGAAGCAGGAAGAGAAAAGACGCGATCAGGAAAAACAGTTGCAGTAGTTAATCCCGCTTGAGCATCCTCTCGGAGAGATCCTTCACTTCGTTCAGGATGACATTGCCGCCACGATCGTTCTGAGCCCTTCCCTCTGTCACTTCTTCACCCGCTCGATCTCGACGCCGATTTCACCCTCGTAGTAGGGAACGTTCCCGTCTTTGCGATAAAAGGCGCGAAAGCCCGGATCCTGCGGACTGGACGTCAACGCGCCGATCTTTTTCGAATCCGGGTATTCGGTGATTTCCGGATACTCCATCGTGCTGACGCAGAGATATCGGAGGTCGCGACTCGACGTATTGATCAATTGGTGCGGATGATCCGCTCCGGGTGGAAAGGCGATAAACGTGCCGGACGAGACTCTCACCTCGTCCTTGCCGATGCGCAGCACTCCTTCGCCCTCGAAAATGTAAATCATCTCCTCATTGGTATGATGCAAGTGAAATGGAAACGCGGTCTTTCCCGGCGGCACCGAAAAGAAACTATAGCCGAGCTTTTTGGCGCCGATGGCCGTGCCCACTCTTTGGCGTTGGGCCGCAAACGACGAACCATCGGGAGTTTTCATCTGCTCGATGGGAACGTCGGAGAGATTGATCACGTTTTTGTGCTTTGACATGGCGGTCTCCATTCACAAGAGTTTCAGCACGCTCAGACTATCACCTTTTTCCCCCGATCTGCTATGACAGTTGCGTGTCGGCAGACGCTCTCCGTATTGACAAGTGGCTTTAGGCCGCGCGTTTTTTCAAGACGCGGAACCTTGCGGCCGACGGCCGCCAGGCGCGTAAGCGCTTCCATCGTCACCGAAACTTCTCCGGCGTGTTGCTCGACCAACCGCGCCGCGCATTGCTTTAACGACAGCGCCTTGGCGTGGAACAAACCCACGCGCCGGATGTATTTTTCGATTTGCGCGAGCGGCGCTCGCGCCGTCGCATCCGGAGTGGGATATCGGCGAAACAGTTCCGGCGTGACTCTGTTGACCATCTCGTCGGTGCACTGCGCGGAGAGAATGACGGCGACGATCAGCTCGAAGTTGTTGCGATGAGCGAGCGGGACGCGGAGGTCGGGGTAGGCTCGGGCCAGCCGCGCCGCGATGGCGCCGACTCTTTTCTTTGTTTCCTCGGCAGTTTCCTTTTTCACTTCAGATCGTTTTGAAAGCCTTCTTCCCGGCGTACACCGCCCTTTTCCCGAGCTCCTCTTCGATGCGCAGGAGCTGGTTGTACTTGGCCGTTCTTTCCCCGCGGCACGGCGCGCCTGTTTTGATCTGACCGGCGTTGGTGGCCACGGCGAGATCGGCGATGGTGACATCTTCGGTCTCACCGGAGCGGTGCGAGATGACGGTCGTGTAGCCGGCCTTCTTTGCCAAGCGCATGGTTTCCAGCGTCTCGCTCAGCGTGCCGATCTGATTCACTTTGATCAAAATCGAATTGGCGATTCCTGATTCGATGCCGCGAGTGAGCCGTGTCTTGTTCGTCACAAAAATGTCGTCGCCGACGAGCTGGACCTTTTTTCCCAGGGCGTCGGTCAGCATCTTCCATCCATCCCAATCGTCCTCCGCGAAGGCGTCTTCGATGGAGACGATGGGATACTGCCGGACCCAATCTTCGTAGAGGCGGATCATTGCTTCATGGGATCGTTTGGCGCCGTCGGATTTTTTAAAAACGTACGCGCCGTTTTGATACAGCTCGCTCGCGGCAACGTCGAGCGCCAACGCCACTTCGTCTTTCGGCCGATAGCCGGCCTGCGTGATGGCCTCCAGCAAAAGCTGCACGGCTTCTTCATTGGTCTTGAGGCGCGGCGCAAATCCGCCCTCGTCGCCGACGGCAGTCGAGTAGCCGCGCTTGTGCAAGACTTTCTTCAAAGTCTGAAAGACTTCCGCCGCCGCCCTCAACGCCTCGGAGAAAGTTTTCAGCCCGAGCGGAACGATCATGCACTCCTGAAAGTCCACGTTGTTGTCGGCGTGCACGCCGCCGTTCAGCACGTTGAGCATGGGAACGGGCAGAGTTCTTGCCCGCGGGCCGCCCAAATAGCGATAGAGCGGCAGCTTCTCGGCCGCGGCTTGCGCCTTTGCGACCGCGAGCGAAACGCCGAGGATCGCGTTCGCCCCCAAGCGGCCCTTGTCCGGAGTGCCGTCGAGCGCGATCATCAGCCGATCGATCTCCTGCTGTTTCTTCGCGTCTTTGCCGCACAGACGCGGAGCGAGAACGCGATCGACGTTGAGCGCCGCCTGCTTGACGCCCTTGCCCAAAAAGCGGCCGTCGCCGTCTCTGAGCTCGACCGCTTCGTGCTCGCCCGTGGAAGCGCCCGACGGAACCGTGGCGCGCCCGCGGACGCCGTTTTTTAGCGTGACATCCACCTCCACCGTCGGCTGCCCGCGAGAGTCCAGTACTTCTCTTGCGTGGATCTGCTGGATTTTCATCTTCACCTCCGAAAAATCGCGATCGTGTTTGTCAAGTGCTCCAAGATGAGCAAGCGGAAAAAAAATATGCTACTATTGCTTCACTTTGGCGATGCTTCCATCCAGATCATCTCAGCACTGGGCCGTTTATCTCTTCTCCAGTCTCCTCGTTGCGCTGTCTCTCTTCACCGCTTTCGGAGAAAGGGGAGTGTTTCACCTCTGGCGTTTATGGGGGGAAAAAAAACAGCTCGAGGAGAAAAACTTCCTCCTCCAGAAGGAAAACGAAACGCTGCGAGAGCGCGCGTACCGGATTCTTCACGATGACCTTTATCTCGAGAAGGTTGCACGGGAAGAATTGGGTTTAGCCAGGCCGGGTGAAATGGTGTACCGCTTTGCAGCCGCCGATTCGAAGAGAGCCAAGGCCAGCGTCCAGCTCCCTGCCGAGGAGCCCCGATCGCCGGAAGAAACCCCGCCTCGGTAATTTCCTATTCGCCGGGGTTCGGCTTGAAGACAAAGTGATAATACTCGTCCGTGTCCATCAAGGACCGGACTTCGGAAATATCTTTCAGCTCGACCTCGATTATCCACCCGTGGTTGTAAGGATCTTCGTTGATGATCGACGGATGCGATTCCAGTTCAGGATTGACCGCGATCACCGTTCCCGAAACCGGCGCGATCAGCTCGGCCGCCGTGTTCTGGGATTCCACCTCCGCGAAAGCTTCCCCCTTTTCGACTTTGTCTCCCAGCTCCGGGAGTTCTAAGGAGATGATCCGGCCGAGCTCGCTCTGGCCGTAGTTCGTCACGCCGAAGAATACGTGCTGATCGTCGATGCCCACCCAAACGTGATGCTCGCTGACTTTTAAAGTCCGCTCCATACCGGCAACGTCCCCACTATAGGGCTTGTTTTTTTTCTGTCAAGACTCAAATCATGCCGGCGATTGACTCTAACGCTCTTGAATAATCGGCACGCTTTTAGTATGCGGGTTGAGTTATTAACGTCGCGTCTCGCGCGTCGGTAAATCGATCGGCAATTGGAATGAATGCTTTAGAGGCCGCAACGAACTTCATCGAGGCGCTCAAGCGCGCGCGCGTTGATTTTGTCGCCACGCTGCCGGACCTGAAGCTGGTCGAAGTGATCCGGGCCGTAGATAAGGATCCGGATCTCAAGCATGTCCCGCTGTGCCGCGAAGAGGAGGGCGTCGGAATTTGCGCCGGCGCCTATCTCACGGGGAAAAAGCCGGCGCTCTTGATGCAGAACGCCGGGCTGCTCAATAGCTGCAACGCGCTCACCACGACCTGCCTGCAATTTCAGATTCCGCTGCTTCTGCTGATTTACTACGCCGGCGATATCGGCGACCGCGGCTTTGCCATCGTCGGGTCGGTGACCGAGCCGGTGCTCGAAGCGCTCGGCATTCGCACGTACGTGCTGCGCAAAATGGACGAGGTTGCGGAAACGCTCCGAGGCGCCCAGATCCTGGCCGAGGACTCGCGGCGGCCGGTCGCCGTGCTGCTCACGAAAAATATTTTGGGAACCGGATAATGCAGCGCTACGACTATCTGAAGACGATTGCCGAGGATGCCGGCGACGCGCTGGTCGTCGCGGCGGGCTGGGCGGCGCGCGAGTGGCAGGCGCTCCGGCCGGGCGACGGAAATTTCCGGCCGCGCACGCTGGGCCTTGCGTCTTCAATTTCTTTAGGGATCGCGCTTGGGCTTCCCCATCGCAAGGTCGTCGCCATCGATGGCGACGGCGCGTTTCTGATGAATCTCTGCGGCTTGCCGACCATCGCCTGGCAGAATCCGCCGAATCTCATTCATCTCCTCTTCGACAACCAATGCTACGAGGCCTCGGGCGCGTCCGAGACCGCGACCGTGTCGGGGACGGACGTGGTCGCGCTGGCCAAGGGCGCGGGCTACAAGCACGCCTGTTGGGTGAAAAGCCCCGAGGAGTTCCGCCAGGAATTTCTCGTCGCGTGGAAGAGAAACGCGCTCAGCTTCATCGCCGTCAAAGTCGAGCCGGGACAGCCCAGCCTGCCGCCGATTCGCGTCGATGAGCTGGAGAACAAGTACCGCTTCATTCGCCACATCGAAGAGACCGAAAAGAAGCAAATCCTCGGTTCTCCGGATCACCGAAAAACATAAGAGGAGCGTTCATGCTGCTTTTGAAGGACGACGACGTGCAGAAAATTTTAACCATGCCGATGACCCTGGAGGCGCTCGAAGAGACGCAAAAGGAAATCGTCAAGGGTGACGCCGCGACGATGGGCCGCATCGACGTCTATTTGCCGTGCGAACGGCCGGAGAGTTACTACCGCTGGGCCTTGATGACCGGCGGCGCGAGGCGGGACGGCTACGTCGTCGCGCGGATGCTCTCGGACATCGTGAGCTGGCCCGGCGAAAAGGGCAACCAGCGCGAAGACAAGCACTGCATCGAGCCGGGAACTTATTGCGGTTTGCTGTTCATGTTCAGCACGCGGAACGGCATGCCGGTCGCGCTGATCAACGACGGCTATCTTCAGCACATGCGCGTGGCCGCCGGCGCCGGGCTGGGCGTAAAATATTTGGCTTCGAAAGAGAGCTACGTCGTCGGAATGATCGGCTCCGGCGGCATGGCGCGGACTTATTTGGAAGCATTCTCCTGCGTGCGCAAAATTACCAAGGTGAAAGTTTACAGCCCGAACCTGGCGAACGCGCGGCAATACGCGAAAGATATGAGCGAGAAATTTCGCATCGAGGTCGAGCCCACAGCCTCCGCGCGCGATGCGGTCAAGGGCGTCGATATCGTCTCCTGCTGCACTTCGTCGATCGATCCCGTCTTCAAGACCGAGTGGCTGGAGCCCGGCATGCACGTCACCGACGTCACCTGGGACGAAACCGAACCGGGATTTGCGAATGCCGTCGATGTGGCGGTCAGCATGGGCGAGAGCACGCCGCATCTGGAAAATCCGCCGCCGGGCGCGTTTTACGCGTCGCACGGATTTCTCGGCTACGTCGCCGGCCAGGCGGAGGAGAAGGTGAGGATTCCGCGCCGCCCGCCGCGCGCGGAAATACTCAAGATGCCGACGCTCGCGGACGTAATATCCGGCAAAGCGAAGGGCCGGACGAACGACAAGCAGACGAGCTGGTTTTTGAATCTCGGCGTCATGGGGGTGCAGTTCGCCGCCACCTGCACGGCGGTTTTTAACGAGGCGAAGAAGAAAGGGATAGGCAGAGAAATACCAACCGAGTGGTTCACGCAATCCATCCGAGATTGAGTTTTTGGCCGGCAGGAGATAAGGCTTAGAAAAGCAAGGAGGAACTGCCAATGGCTATGCAAGTCGTCGATACGGACGGCCATATTTTTGAAAAAGATCAGGACATCGCCGAGTTCATGGAGGCGCCTTACCGCGGGCGAAAAGAGCTGCTCTCGCTTCCTTTCTTTCCCACACTCGACGGTTTTCAGCGCATGGCGCGCCGCGTCGGCGACGGCCGGCCTTACGTGATCGGCCCCGACGATCCTAAGAGCTGGTTCGAAGTGCTCGACCGCGAAGGGCTGGACCGGGCGGTGATTTTTCCCACGGCCGGTCTCGCCGAAGGTTTCATCCAGGACGCCGACTGGGCCGTGGTCGTCTGCCGCGCCTACAACAACATGATGGCGGAGCGTTACATCAAATATAACCGTAGACTTGGCGCCGTCGCCCTCCTGCCGATACAAGACATCAAAGAAGCTGCCCGGGAGTTGAGGCGGTGCGTCAAGGAGCTTCACATGGCGGGCGGCGTGATCGCTCCCGTGGGGTTCCCTACGCCGCTCGGCGATTCGTACTTCGATCCGCTGTACGCCGAGGCAGAGAAGTTGGGCGCGCCGCTCTGCATTCACGGCGCTCCCTCGCGCGGACTTGGGTTCGACTTTTTCCGTTCGTTGATCCAAGCCCGGGCCCTGTCCCATCCGTTCGCGCAAATGATTCAACTGACGAGCGTGATCCTCGAAGGAGTATTAGAGCGATTTCCCAAACTCAAGATCGCCTCGCTGGAGGCGGGGTGTGCCTGGCTGCCGTTCCTCATGGACCGGCTGGATATGGAATACAAGAATCGCGCGCGCCAGGCGCCGCTGCTCAAGAAAAAACCCAGCGACTATATGAAGAGCGGCCAGATTTATTATCACACCGAGCTCTGGGAAGACATGCTTCCCACGGCGATGGAAAGACTGGGCGAAGATCTATTTCTTTACGCCTCCGATTATCCGCATGAGCCGGACCTTGCGGAGGCGATTCGGGAGTTCGAGTCGCGAAAAGATCTGAAGGACTCGGCCAAGAGAAAGATTCTCTCCGACAACGGCAAACGCTTCTATAATATGGAGGCTTAACGCCGCAGCGAGTTGCCCGCGGCTGAAATAAAAAAAGGGAGCGATCCGACCCATCGCTCCTTTTTTTATTTATTGCTTAGCGAGAAAGGATTACCAGCGGTCGCGTCCGCCACCGCCGCCGCCTCTTCGGTTTCCACCTCCGCCGCCGCCACCACCGCCTCCTCCGCCCCCGCCCGGACGTGTTTCTTGAGGCCTCGCCTCATTGACGACCAGCGTGCGGCCGTCCATTTGCGTTCCGTTCAGGGCCTCGATCGCTTTTTGGGCATCTTCCGAAGAGTTCATCTCGACGAAGCCGAAGCCGCGCGATTGCCCGGTAAACTTGTCCGAGATAACTCGGGCCGATGTTACGGCGCCGTACTCGGCAAAGATCTCTTCGAGCCTCCCTTCCGTCACGGAATAGGGCAGACCGCCCACGTATAACTTATTGCCCATATTCTCCTCCAACTGAGAACGTCATTTAAGGTCTTTGCCTTGGGACCCGGATTATTGATGGGAGAAGAACATGAGAGCTCGCACGGCAGGCACTTGGCTCCGGTCGGATGCTGCTCTAACCACTAATCCCGTTCACAAGGTGAGACTCACGGAGGCCTTTCGCCCTTACGGTTGCTCTCACCAGAAGGCCTGATACTAATGAGGCTGATTCGAGCGTACTTGCCGTCCAGAATTTTGTCAATAGGGTGGGAACCGGGGCTTTAAACTCTCAAACAACCTCAATTCATTGACAAGGTCCCGACAATCCCCTATAAAAACTCTGCTGCCGCGCCTCGAGCGGGCGTAATTCAGCGGTAGAATGCCAGCTTCCCAAGCTGGACGTCACGGGTTCGATCCCCGTCGCCCGCTCCAAATTTTTCCGCCTAATGGGTCCCTTTCTTATTTCGCAGGCGCTTTCTGCTTCTTCCGCGACTCGACCACAAAATCGTACAATGCTTGCCGCGCTTCTTCGTCCACCATATTAGGCGATGCGCCGATCTTCTTCGCCGCCTCCTCTTGATTGAATATGAAGTCCTTCCAGACGTTCTCCGGATAGGACTCCAAGGGCAAGGCAAGTCCGCCGTGCGGTTTGTTGCCGGATTCCGTTACGTGGTGGCTCTGCGAGCCGATGCCGCGAAAGCTGTGGCAGTAAACACAGCCGTTGCGAACCGTCATAGCCTCGTAAACTTCTTTCGGCATGGCCTTCAAAGAGCCGAGCGGGTCGTCTGCGGATAGCTTGAAGCTGTTTTCCGTGAGGCCGTAATACGGCGCTTGTCTTATCAGTTCGGGTGGCGGCGATTCGAGGAAGTGGATGAACGCGCCCACCGGTCGCGCCATCATCGGCGGCTTCGGCCCTTCTTTCCAACTGTATTCCCGGTTCGCCTGATAAAAAACGCCCAGCCGGAAGAGATTTCTTTCGTCGTCGAGGCCGACGACGATGACGGGCTTGTAGGGCTCGATTTGCCGGCGGTCCAAAAACAATTTCTCGTTGCGGAAGTTGGTGACGGTGAGATAATTGCCGCGCCCGATCTTTTCCGGCGGCAGGGAATCCAGATACGAAAAGAGATCGATCGCGTAGTAGTTTTCCAGCGGCCACTCGAGCAGCTCATACCGGTTGCTGCCGTATAGAAGAGCCACTTCTTCCACTAATTTTCGGTCCACCGGATAAGGACGAATCAGTTTCTCCTCGCGCCAGAAGGGCACAGTCGAGAGCGGCGGATTGAGCCACCGGCGCTTGGCCTCGATCAAAAGCGCCATTTCGGGCGGCAGCGGCTCCACCTTTAAAAAATCGAGGAGCAGACTGTGGACTTCGGCGTCTTGGCCGATCGACTGAACCAGGGAAAAATGGTCGTGATCGGGAAGGAGAAGTTGCATGACCTGTTTGTGATCGGCATTGCGCAGCGCGTCGGCGAATCTCTTTCCATCCACGAGAAAACCGGGAAAATCGTTTTCCGCCCCGAGAATCAGGAACGGCGGCGCGTCCGCCCGCGCATGAGTGACGGGCGAGGAGGATGCAAATTTCTCCGGCGTCTCGCCGAAGGCCTGCCGGACCGCCAGCTTCTGTTGCTCCGCGCTTTCCGGCTTGGGACGGAGATCGTAGATGCCGCTGAAAGCCAGCACACCGGCCAGGGAGCGCGGGCTCAGACGGTGCGCGCCCAGGTAGCTGCCATCGAGAGCGACGAGCGCCGCGAGATGCGCTCCCGCCGAATGACCGGCGAGGTAGATGCGCTTTGCGTCGTAGCCGTACTTATCGGCCGACCGGATAAGGTAGGCGACTGCCGCGGCGATATCCTGGGCTTCCGCGGGATGAGTAACGGCCGGCGCGAGACGGTAGCGGACGAGCGCGACGGCGACGCCGCTCGGCAGCAGCGCGTCCGCGAAAGCGGGACCGATCTGGTATTCGTCGTCGGTGAGGGTCCAGAAACCGCCATGAATAAAGACAACCAGCGGCGGTTTACGCACGGCCGTCTCCGGCAGATGCAAATCGAGGGTTTGACGCCGCGCGTTCTTCGAATCGGCGGCTTTGGCATACGGGATATCGCGGATGATATTTGTCTTGGGGACTGGTGGAGCTGCTGCGCGCGTCAGCCTGGCGCCGTCCCAGTTGACGACGGTAAACGAGAAGCAAACGGCGATTCCGAGAGCTGAAGCAATATTGCGCGGCGAGTGGAACATGATGGCATGCGATTCAGTTCCGACAAAACCCTATCCGATGGTGGCTGGATGTGCAACTGGCCCGCCGCTCAGGTGTGGACAGAAGCGGCGCAAATAGGATAATCAGAATTGAAGTCAATCGCAGAGGAGGAACCCCCATGGCACGGATACGCCATCTGGCAATTCGAACCGAAAATCCGGAGAAGCTGGCTGCTTTCTACAAAGAAGTTTTCGGCTTCGAGTATCTCCATCGAGGATCGCATCCCAGGCATCCCACGGGAAAGACCGTGCATCTTACCGACGGCTACTTTGAGCTCGCCATTCTCGACAACTCGGCGCAGCAGAGCCCGAACGGTCTCTATCATTTCGGCGTTCAGATCGACGATATGAACGAAACGCTGGAGCGCGTGAAGAAGCAGCAGCCGGAGAAAAAAATCAAGAAGCGTCCGGAGGGCACTCCGTTTGCGGAGATGCGGGTCTCCGACCCGGAAGGAAATCTGATCGACCTTTCGGTCCACGGCTTCATGGAATATCAGCCGATCAAGTAAGCGCGGGAAGGACACATGGCCAAGCTCAAGCTCAAGATGGCGCTGTCTCATTACGACCGCCATTTTCCTTTTTTCGACGGCGCTGTTTCACTCGATGGCGCGGATTTGAACGTGCTGCTGGTCGGGCAATCGGAGCCGTTAAAACACGGCGTCGATCGCCATGAAAGAATGCTCCAGAAAGGGGAGTTCGATATCTGCGAGCTTTCCCTTTCCTCCTATCTCATGGCCAAGAGCCGCAGCATGCCTTTTACCGCTATCCCGGTTTTTCCGCGCCGCCTTTTCAGCATGTCGCAAATGTGGGTGCGCGCCGGGGCCGGCATCGACTCTCCGAAAGATCTCATCGACCGTAAAGTCGGACTCAGCACGTATCAAACGACGCTTTCCGTTCTGGCCAAGGGAGATTTGCAGTCCGAATACGACGTGGACTGGCGCAAGATCGAGTGGGTCGTCGCCAAGGAAGAGACGGTTCCGTTCAAGCCTCAGGAGGGCGTGAAGATTCGGCTCGTCCCGGCGGGGAAAAAGATCGGGAGCTTGCTGGAAGCGGGCGAGATCGACGCGCTGTTCATGCCGCACCCGCCGAAAGAAGTGTTGCGAGGCTCGGGGAAGATCCGCCGGCTCTTTTCCAACGCCAAGCAGGAAGAGTTAAACTATTTTCGCAAGAACAGATTTTTTCCCATCATGCACGTGGTGGCGTTCAAGGATGAAGTGCTCAAACAAAATCCGTGGCTCGCGCGGGGTATGATGGACGCATTCGAGAAGGCCAAGGAAGTTTGCCGGCGCTATTACGACGATCCGAACTGGTCGCGTCTCGCCTGGGGGCGCCATCTCTTCGAGGAGGAGAGACATTTGCTGGGCGACGACCCGTGGCCGTACGGCGTTGGGAAGAACCGCGCTAATATCGAGCGGTTTATGGGCTACTCTCTGGATCAGGGGCTGATGGAGAAAATGCCGGCTGTCGAAGATCTCTTCGCGCCTGCGACTTTAGATACGTAAGGATGTTGTTATGCCGCTCGTGGTTCGCTGCCCGATGTGTCGAACCGAAGTTCCATGAGAGGAAAATCCACACCGCCCGTTTTGTTCCGAACGCTGCAGGCTGATGGATCTCGGCGCTTGGGCCGGAGGGCGTTATCGCATTCCGGGAAAAAAAATTGAACCCGAAGACAAATTAGAAGACGACGATGACGACGACGAATCTCGCTAGCAAGGATTAACTTCATGAGCATTCACCCGACGGCTATTATTGATTCTCAGGCGGAGATCCATCCCGAATGCGAAATCGGCCCCTATGTCGTTGTCGAAGGACCGGTCAAGATCCGGCAGGGCACGCGCGTGCTGGCGCACGCGACGATCGTGGGCTGGACCGAAATAGGGGAAGAGAACGAAATTCATCCCGGCTCGATTTTGGGCGGCGCGCCGCAGGACAAGGCCTACTCCGGCGCGGAGACTTATCTTAAAATCGGCAGCCACAACGTTTTCCGCGAGCTTGTTCAGGTTCATCGCGGAACGACGCCAGGCTCTTCAACCATTATCGGCGATGACAATTATCTCATGGCGACCTCGCACGTCGGTCATAACTGTCGTCTCGGCGATCACATCGTCATCGCCAACGGCGCTTTGCTGGCGGGACACGTCGGGGTAGGCGATAGCGCGTTTATCTCCGGCAACTGCGTCGTGCACCAGTTCGTGCGCGTGGGCGAGCTATCGCTGATGCGCGGGCTCAGCGGCGTCAGCCGAGACGTTCCTCCTTACTCGATCGTGGATTGGCAGCACACGGTGCGCGGTGTGAATACTGTGGGAATGAAACGCGCCGGATTCGATGAGCGGAAAATCCGCGCGCTGAAAGATGCCTTCCGCGTCCTTTTTCGCAAAGGACGAAATCTTAGCCTGGCTATTCGCGAGCTCGAGTTAAAAAATGACCTGGCTCCGGAAGTGCTTTCACTTCTGGAGTTCGTCAAATCTTCCAAGCGCGGCGTTTGCTTCGGCGGCTAACGCTGCTGAGGGGCGGCCGAGACCTGCTGCGGCTGTTGGGCCTTCGGCTCCTCAGGAGACGAGCCGATGAAAACGACCGGCTGCTCTCCCTTGAGGTGACTCGGAGTCACGACGTAGGTGCCCTTCACCGCCGGATAGATAATCTCGTTGGCGACGTCGCCGCGTCCGGCGGTCAGCAAATAGCCCAGTCCTCCCGTCAGGAGCCCAAGGCCGGCATACGTGACCTTGGTCGGCATGTAGAAGATGTTGGCGAGGACGGCGCCGAAGCCCCAGCCCAGCTCAGTCCCAACTTCCTTGGTCGGAGATTGCTGCTCCGGCTGGTCGCCGGCCCGCAAACCGACGGGGGCCAATAGGAGGACAAAAACGAGCGTACACGCTAAAAGCGTGCAAAATTGTGTTTTCATGTGCTCAGAAATACCATAATCTGCACAAAGATGTCAAATACATTTATATTAAGTAAAACAAAATCAGAATATCGAACCAAAGGGACTCATAAATTTCCCCAGCACTTGTAGCCCGTGGGAATGATCCGGATAATCGGCCTCCCTTCGAGACGCATCTTTCGGTACTGCGGATATTTTTTTCTGAGAAGCCGGACCGCTCTTTTGTGCCTCGCTCCTCTCATCAAAATCTTCGCTCTTCCCGTGATCAACACGTAAGCCAGCCGCTGCCAGTTTTCTTCGTACCTGTCGATGACAACGGCAACGTGGGGATTCGCCCGGATGTTGCGGATTCTTTTTAACCGAAGCGGGGCAGCTTTCTTCGGCTTCTCGTCGATCGGAGAAAAAAGTTGTTTGCCGTCGAGGGCGAAACAAATCGGAATGACGTGCGGGCGGCCCTTTTCGTCGGCGGTGGCGAGGCGGGCGATTCTGGCCGACTGGACAAATAATTTTTCTCGTCTGGTCACACTAGATTTTAAACTCGCCGGAGATGCTCGGTGCAAACAGTTCTTCCAGCTTGACCGGCCTGTCGATGAGGCCCTGCTCGCCCATGTAGCGTATCAATGTCTCCAGGAGATTTTGATTGAGCTCGACGCCGTAGGGCCACCAGTCGGCGCCGAAAAGAGATTTGAGCAGCTCCATCTCCGCAAACTGCCATGGCAGGGTGCAGGCTAACGTATTAGACACGTGCATCGCCTGGATCGCGCGATCTTTGGCTTCGCAAAAGGCCTTGTAGAGGCTTCGCGCTACCCAAGGATTGCGATCGTAGATTTCTTTCCGAATGATCAGCACGTGCATGATCGGAAAGATTTTGGTGCGCTTGTAGTAATCCATCTCGACTTCTTTGTAGTTGGGAAACAAACGCCGGACTTTGGGCGAGCCTTTGACGAACGACGAAGGACTGCGCGCGGAGATCAGGCCGTCGATCTCGCCGCTCTCGAGCATACCGTTAAGAGTTTTGTCGTCGGCGATCGGGCTCACTTTGATCTCGGGCGGAAGGCTCAGGCGCACTCGTTCCTTCCTGCCCGTTTCTTCCTGTCCGCCGACGAACCACTGCATGTCGCTTGCTTTCACGCCGTAGTCGTCGCCTAGAAAGCCGCGAATCCACACCGCCGCGGTGATCGAGTATTCCGGCGCGCCGATTTTTTTGCCTTTGAAATCCTGCGGTCCCTTAATGCCGGAATCGGTGTTGATGAAGACGCAGGAGTGCCTGAAGAAACGCGATGGAAACACCGGAATCGCGACGAACGGAGAGTTGCCGCGGCTCACCATCGTGATGTGATTCGAGAGCGACATTTCGGAGGCGTCGAACTCCTTAAAATTGCTCATGCGCCAAAAGATCTCTTCCGCCTGCAGGGGAAGATAGTTGAGCTGTATGCCTTCCGGTTGGACCGCTCCCGTTTGCAGCGCTTTGGTCCGGTCGTAATCGCCGCACGCAATCGTTAAATGCAATTTTTCCACGATATCGCTCCCGTTGTTCAGATTTGAGGAATGTTCGATTACGCCGTGTCCCAGCGCGATAGTCTCTGCGCGATCGCGATCAGGATAACGGAGATCAGAGAAATAACCAGGCCGATGGCCGCGACGCGGCCACGCATGCCGTCGAGGTAGAGAAAATAAAGCAGAGGCCCCAAAGCTTCAGAGCCGGGGCTGTAAAGAAACAGGGTGGCGCTGAACTCGCGCATGAAAGTCGTAGCGAGAATGATCCAGCCGGCCATGATACCCGGCCGCATCATCGGGACGAGGATGCGGCGAAAGGTCGCGAAAAAGCCCGCGCCGCACGCCGTGGACGCCTCTTCGAGCTCTTTGTGGATTTGAATGATCGTACTGCTGACCGCTCTCAGTCCATAGGGGAGAAAGCGGGTGATGTAGGCGATCATGATGATCCAGATGGTCCCGTAGATCGGAATTGGAAAATCGACGTACGCCCACAGGAGGCCGAGAGCGAGCGCAGTTCCCGGGAAGGCCCATGGAATGAAGACGAGTCCTTCGAGAAGGCCGCGGGCGGCGATCTTGGTTCTGATCGTGATGTAAGCGGTCAAAGCCGCAAGCGTCATGCAGATCGTGGCGCCGCCGATAGCGAGAAAAATACTGTTGCGGAAAGCCCGCCAGACGCGCGGGTTTTCTACCACGAAGCGAAAGTGGCTTAAAGTTAAGTTGCTCCACGTTTGCCAGGTGGGAACGTGATAGTAGGGCAGCACGGATACCAGCAGCAGGACCAGAATCGGCAGAATAACCATGAGTGTGAGCAGCAGCAGCGCGGTGCCCGAGGCGAGATAGCGCCACCGGCCCAAATCGATCTCGTGCGGCCGGAAACCCTTGCCCGTGACCGTGGAAAAGCTCTCCACCTTGGACGTAAATCTGCGGTAGAGGTAAACAAAGAGGAGAGCGATGACTAGGATACCGACGCCATACGTGGCCGCCAGGTTGTGGTTTGTCGGAAAAGAGCCCAGCGCCTCGCGCCAGATCTTTGTGGTGAAGACCTCGAGCCTTGCCGGCAGCGCGATGATGGCCGGCGTGTCAAAGCTCTCGACCGCTCTGACAAAATTCAGCGTCCCGGCAGCCAAGATCGCCGGCCTCATCAAGGGAAAAGTAATCCGCGCGGCGACTCCCATTTCACTGGAGCCGAGGGTCTTGGCTGATTCCTCCAGCGATGGATCCATACCTTTAAGGGCGGCCGAAATAATCAGAAACGCCAGCGGGGTCAGAATCAATCCCTCGACGAAGATTAGACCGGGGAGCGAGTAGATATTGAACGGGCCTTTTTCCAGACCCAGGAGCCGGACCAGAATCCCGTTGATCAAGCCGTTGCTTGGGTTGAGCAGCAGCACCCAGGATATTGCGATCAGGAGAGGCGGCAAGATGTTCGGGACGATGGCGATCAGCTCGAAGAGCCTTCTGTAAGGCGCATTGGTTCTGATCGTGATCCAAGCAAGGGTGAGCGCCAGGATCACAGAAAGACCGGCAGCCCCGATGCCGAAGATAAACGAAGTTAGAATCAGGGGGTAAGCGGTCGGGTCGGAGTAGGCCTGGACATAATTCTGCAGCGTGAAGTGCCCCGGAACGCCCAGCGGCGCGTCGGTGAAGCTTCCATATAAGAGAAAAAAGCTCGGATAAAGCGCCAGAAAACCGATGATGGCGGCGACGCCGATAAAGACGAGATGGATGGGTTGGGTAAAGAATAAAGCAAATCGGGCGAGGTCCCAGGAACCCGGGAGCGCCCGCCCGATTGCAGCAGTTCTGTCGTTCACCGGTTTGATGTCCTATTGCAGAAAGATTTTAGTGTACTCCTTCTTCTTCTCGGCAAAACCTTTTTCGTCGAGATCGTACATCTCGACGAACTGGATCTTATCGGCATCCGGCAGCGGCGGATAGACGCCTTTTCGATTGACGAATTCGCCCATCTTGGCGATGATCGACATGCTCTCCTCGCCGAGGAAATAGTCGATGAAGGTCTTGGCGGCGTTGACGTGCGGAGCTTTGTTGCCCAATGCCAGATAGTGGCCGTCACCCATCATTTTTCCCAACCGGACGTAATCCAACGGCGCGCCTCTTTGACCGAAGATGTAAGCGTATTTCACGTAGGTGATCGCGATCGGCGTCTCTCCCGTCGAAACGCGCTCCGCGGCCGGGAGCAGAGACTCGACCAGGATCGGTTTCATGGCGGCGAGATCCCGAATATATTTCTCGGCTTTTTCTTTGCCCATCAGCTTTTCGAGACTGGCGACCCACTGTGTCGTAGTCGTGTGCTGGGTGGGATCCGGCATCACGAGCTTGCCTTTGTATTTAGGGTTCACCAGGTCTTCGAGAGATTTCGGCGCGTCGGCGGGACTGACTATGCTTTTATTGTAGACGACGCCGATCACGACGTTGCGATATCTGGGGCCCAGATTGGGATCGATCGCTTCTTTCGGAAAAGCTTTGGCGGACGGAGAGTCGTACTTAGCGAAGACTCCCTGTTTTTGCATCAACTGCAGGGGATTATCGTTGGTCAAGATAATGTCGAAGCCGGGTTTCCCCGCGCGGTACTCGCTCACGGCCCGGTCCATCACTTTGGTGGCCGAGGCTCTCCAGTACTCGACCTCGATGCCGGTTTTCTTTTGAAATGCCTTGCTCACGGTGTCCATAGTGTCGGATTCAAGCGAGCCGTAGATGACGACTTTCCCTTCTTTTTTGCCCGCCTCGATGAGCTTCGCGTCCTGGCCGAAGCTCGGACCCGCTGCAAAGACCAGCAGTGCCAGCCCGGCAAAGAACGAACCGAGTATTTGCCTCATGGTGGTGTCCTCCTTCATCCTGTTAGACGAGGTCGGAGTGAATACTTTCAAATTCCCCCAGCAGAGTCAAGTTCCGCGCGTAGGCTGCCGGAGCCGGATTTTTACACTCTGTGTTTTACACTCTGTTGACAGGGGTAAACACGGATCATATAAAGGTTTCTTGAACTTTTTTCGAACGGAGAAAGCAACCTTATGGATCGGGTAGATCTCGTCGTAAAAAACGGAGACGTATGGACACCCGGCGGTTTTGTCGCTGCCGATATTGCGATCAACCGGGGCAAGATCGTTGCGCTCGGCCAATCTCCCTCGTTTCCAGAAGCGCGTAAAGTCATCGACGCGAAAGGAAAGAAAGTCATTCCGGGATTGATCGACACGCATACGCATCACCGCGATCCCGGCTTCACGCATAAGGAAGATTTGACGACCGCGACGATGGCGGCCGCCGCGGGAGGCGTGACGCTCTCGATCGGCATGCCGAACGTCAATCCGCCGACCACGACCGTGGAGCGTTATCGGAACCTGATTGAAGATCACAAAAAGAAGGCGATCGTCGATTTCAACCACAACCCTTCGGGAACCGTTCCGGAACAGATTCCCGGACTCGCCAAAGAAGGCTGCCTCGCGTTTAAAATTTTCATGGTGCGGGACACCGGCCGCGATTATCCGCACATGCCGGGCATCGGGCTGCACAATCACGGCGAGCTTTTCCGCTCGTTCGAAGCCGTGGCGAAGACCGGCCTGCCGCTCATGGTCCATCCGCACGATCAGGATTTGATGGACGTGATCGAGCAGCGCTACTGGGAGCGCGGCGACCGCAGCCCCCAGGCGTACGGCAAAGCGTACCGCGACTTCGACGGCATCATCTGGGACACGGCGATCGCGACGCTGATCCGTTTTCAAAAATCGACCGGCACCAAGCTCCACATCCTTCACATGAGCACGCCTGGTGGAATCGAAATGATCCGGCGCGCCAAAGAAGAAGGAAGGCCCGTGACCGGTGAGGTGAATCCCTGGGCGCTTTTCCTCGCGACCTGGGAGAACGTGGAGAAGTTGGGGCCTTATTGTCTCGGCTTCTGGGTGCCGGACGAGCATATGGAGGCTCTCTGGACGGCGATCAAGGATGGGACAATCGAGGTCGTCGGCACCGACCACGCGCCGCACACCAAGGAAGAAAAAGACGTCGGCTGGAAAGACATGTGGAAATCGCCTGGCGGCGAGCCCCAGATTCAAGACTACCTGAGATTATTTTTGACCGCGGTCAACCAGGGAAAGTTGACGCTCGATCAGCTCGTGCGCATCACTTCGTACAATCCCGCGCGCATCTTCGGCGTCTATCCGCGCAAAGGCGTGATCCAGGTCGGGTCGGATGCCGACATCACGATCGTCGACATGGAGCGCGAGGAGACAATCACCAATGAAACGACTTACACCAAAGTCGGCTGGACTCCTTACCACGGACGCAAGGTCAAAGGCGCGCCAATTTATACTATCGTCCGCGGCAAAGTGGTGATGGAAAACGGGAAAGTGGTGGGGAAGCCGGGCGACGGAGAATTCGTCACGCCGGTCGCGCGCTGACGTTTCATGATGATCGTCGCTCGCCGGTTGATCGGAAGCGGCTTCACTTCGGCCTATGACTCGACTGGAAGCGCTGAGCCGGCGCTATCGGGAATTGCAAAACGGTCTCAGGAACTTCGACGTCAAAGGGAAAATTGCGCTCTCAGCCGCCGTCGGTGAGTTTCTCCGCGAGCGCATTACCGTTCACCGCGCCAAGCAGGAAGTCGGAAGGGCTCTGGAGACGAGGTCCGAAAGATTTCTCGATTTGGTGCGGACGCAAATTTACGAGCGTCCGGCCAGCCCTTACCTGAAGCTTCTCAAAAACTCCGGCTGCGATTTTTCCGATCTTCAAACTCAGGTCCGCCGCCGGGGAATCGAGCAAACTCTGGAGCAGCTCGCGGCGGACGGGGTTTATCTCACCTCGGACGAATTCAAGGGCAAGAAAGAAATCGTTCGCGGCCGGGAATGTTTCCGCGTCACGCCGGCGGATTTCGCGCGCGCGGACCTGCCGGTCGGATTCACCATCCAGAGCAGCGGGACGCGCAACCGGCCCGTGCGCTCGGTCATCCCTTTGGACTGGCTCGCCATACGGACGATCGGAACCGGCGTGTTCTTCGCCGCGCACGATCTTTTCTCCTATGCTCACGCGATCTACGACGCGATTCTTCCCGGCAGCGCGGTGCACCATCTCCTGGTCAACGCCAGGCTCGGCAAAGCGACCGATCGCTGGTTCGCGCGCCGGAGTCCGGAGCTGAGCCGGCTCCATGCGATGGCGCACTATCTCACGACCTGTCTGGTCGTGCTCACCGGCAAACGGCACGGTCCCGGTTTTCCCATGCCGCGCTTTATCGACGTCGAGGACATGGGGTCGATTGTTCGCTGGATAGAAGAAGAGAAGCGCGGAAAGAGAAATTGCTACATCATCACTATTGCGAGCAGCGCGGCGCGCATCGCGCGCACCGCGTCGGAAATGGGAGTCTCGCTCGAAGGGACCAAGTTCAACGTCGCCGGCGAGCCTTTCACCGAAGCGAAGGAAGAGGCGATCCGACGGGCAGGCGCGAGCTTCACTTCACGGTATAGCTACGGCGGCGGCGTCACGGCCGGATTCGGCTGCGCCCGGCCGCGCCACCGGGACGAAGTCCACGTCAATCAGCACGCGCTTGCGATCATTCCTCGGCCCATGTCTTTAGCCGCCGCCGGCCCGCCGATCCATCCTCTTCTCTGCACGAGCCTTTATGCCGAAGCTCCGCGGATGCTCCTCAACGTCGAGAATGGAGATTACGCGACGCTGGAAAAGAGAAATTGCGGCTGTGAGTTGGAAGACGCCGGGCTCACGCTGCATCTGCACCACATCCGGAGCTTCGAGAAGTTTACTAGTGAGGGCATGAACTATTTCTACGTCGATCTCTTCGATCTCGTGGAAAGAGTCTTTCCTTCCGAGTTCGGCGGCGGCCCCGGCGATTACCAGCTCGTCGAGGAGGAGGACAGGAACGGACAGACTCGCTTGACGCTGGTGGTTCACCCGCAAGTGGGAAGCGTCGACGAAGCCAAGCTGCTGGCTCGGCTGCAAGAGGGTTTGTCGGCCGGCCCGTGGAGCAATCGTTTCATGAGCCGGATCTGGCAAGACGCCGGCACGCTCCGAATCAAGCGCGAGATCCCCTACGTCAGCCCGCGAGGGAAAATCCTGCCGCTGGAAATTCGCCGTTGAATCGCGCGTCGGTGCGGAAGGGCGCGCAGGATCTTCACTCCGGCATCTCTTCCGCCGGATCGATTTTGTTGATCACCAATCCAGAGATCAGCTTGGGATAGAAGTAGGTCGTTTTCTGCGGCATCTTCTCGCCGGCGCCGGTGACGGCGATAATCTCTTCCGGCTGAGTCGGATTTAAAATAAACGCCGCCTGGTAATCTTCCTTATCGCTGGGAGGCCTCAAGGATGGTGACACCTACTAATCGGCGGCCCTTGTAGTCGAGGATGACGCCGTCATCCCGCATTTGGCTGTGTGTTGAGCCTGGTCGGTCTTCAAAATGCAAGTATAGAACATCGACCTTCTCGTCGTAGTCCAACCACATGTGAGTCCTTGGCAGTTGCACGAGATGGGAAGCGGAATCTTACGGCGAGACCTCATCCATGGAGAAGACCGGCACTCTCAGGGTTCGCGGCGCCTTTTTGCGCCGTCTGCCCAGAGCCTGGAGTTTTTTAGCGACCGTGGGAGCAAACACTCTGTCTCCACAGTGCTCGCACACGGTTGCCGGGACTTGTTCGACGACGAGCAGGTCTTCGCCAACACGTAAATCAACTGTGATTTTCTTTTTTACCATCTTAGAATGGCAGACCCGGCACCTCATACAATAATCTTATACCGGCCGTCTAAGACTTCAACTGCCTGCTGGCCCCTCTTCTATCTGTTCTTCCGCATCGAGTTTGTTGATTACCAGCCCGTCGATGAGCTTCGGATAAAAATAGGTCGTCTTCTGCGGCATCGTCTTGCCGGCGCCGCTGATAGCAAGGATCTCTTCCGCCTTGGGCGGATTTAAAATAAACGCGGCCTGGTAATCTTCCTTATCCAGCATCTGTAAAACTTTCTCTTCGTCCTGCGAATAGCTGATCGCACCTTCCGCGACCTGCTCCTCGGGCTTGAGACCCAGGATGTGATCGAGAATGAGACGGTGCAGCACGCTCACGTCCAGCTCTTGCAGCGGCGCGCTCAAGTCGCCGGCGAGCCGCTGCATGAACCTCTTGTTCTTGAGCCGCAGAATCAAATAGCGCGGATCGCGCTTGAAAGATGCGCCGATGAGCCGGTGTTTTTTCCTTCCGCTCTGAAGCGCGCGCAAGAACGAGCGCCGGCCCTCGTCGTTTTTGGGATAGGGCTCGATGTAGAAATAGCGCATCAGCGATTCTTCGAGCTCGCGAAAAGCGATGGCTGGGAATGAGCGCACCAGCCGGTGCGTCGGGAGAATCGTCACCCCCTCGTCTTTCATGTTGGCGAAATACATCATGACGTAGTTGAACGCCTCGCGGCCGCTGAATCGGGGGTTTTCCCGGCGCATGTGCTCGCGATAGTTCATCGCCGCCTCGTAGCGGTGATGGCCGTCGGCGATCAAAAGCGGCGGCTGCTCCATCTGCTGACGGGCCATGCGAACGAGCTCGGCGTCGGTCACGCGCCAGAGACGGCAGCTCCCGCCTTTGTCTTCTTTGACCTCGACGTCCGGCGGTTTTCCCCGCACATGCTCCGCCATCAGTCGATTGATGAGCTGTTTCGGCTCGGAGTAGAGCGCGAAGATCGGGCTCAAGTTGGCGTGGCAAGCGAGCATGAGCTTAAGCCGGTCTTCCTTCGGCGCCGCGAGCGTCGCCTCGTGCGGTCGGATCGCGCCGCTGGAAAAGTCTTCGATCCGCGCCAGGGCGATGAACCCCTTGCGCTCCTTTTCTTTTCCGTCCTTCAGCGCGTAACGATGGGTGAGAAAGTAAATCGCCGGCATTTCGTCGCGAATGAGGACTCCTTCTTTCTGCCACTCTTCGAACAACCGCGCGACAACTTCATACGGCTCCGGCTCCTGATTTAGGATCAACCGCACGACGTTGTAAGGCGAGCGGCGGTAGAGCTTCTCTTGATCCTCCGAGGAAATCACGTCGTAAGGCGGCGCGATCACCTTGGAAGGATCGGAAATTTTTTTCGGGTTGTAGAGAACACCACGAAAGGGAACTATGTGTGCCATGATGCAAAAACGGAGTCGGAAACCCGTGTCGATGCCCCACTATAGGGGGCAGGTCCCCGGGAATCAAGCAAGCGCGCTGCCGTACCTGCTTAATATCCGCGCTGGGAATTTTTGCCAACCCTCGCTGCCACGGCCGCGCCGTTGCTACCCGCGCAGGTCTATGGCATAAAAAATATGTGCCTGTCTCGTGGCTGCAACTCTCTCTCAGGGCCCCTCCGCCGGCCCTCGACGCGATCGCGAATTTCCTCATCGAGCGAGGTTCTCCCGGCGTCGTTCTCACGCGCAGCGAGGTGCGGGCATTTTTTGTCCGTTCGCCGCGGACTGCGGCGCTCAAGCGCGAGATTCACCGTTTTCTCCGCGACATCCGCAAAATCTATCCCGGCTTCAGCGACCATCCGCTCACCTGGAGGTTGTTGAAGGAAAAAAATTGGGCGAATTCGTGGCGGCGCTTTTTTTCTCCGCACAAGGTGGGGCGGTCGCTGTGGATCACGCCTCCGTGGGTGGAGCCGCCCGAGACGCGCCGCCGCCACGTCATCACGATAGAACCGGGCATGGCGTTCGGCACCGGAACGCACGCGACGACGCGGTGTTGTCTCGAGTTCCTGGAACATCTGATCGGGCGCTTCAACGGCGATGAGATAAACGCTCTCGACGTCGGCACCGGTTCGGGAATTTTGGCCATCGCTTTGGCGAAGATGGGCGCCGACAGCGTCATGGCGCTCGACAACGATCCCACGGCGCTCAAGGTCGCGCGCGGCAACGTCCGGGTGAACGGCGTCGAGCGCAGAATCAAAATCGCGAATTGCAGGCTGGACCGCGTCGAGGAATCGTTCGGCGTCGTGGTCGCGAATCTTACCGCGGAGACGATCTTCGACCTCGCCGCCGCGCTCGAAGAGCGGGTTGCCGACGGTGGCTACCTCGTTCTCTCCGGGATCTTGCAGCCCAAGGCACGCCAGGTGGCGAGCCGGTTCTCCCCCGCGCCGTTCTCCCTGATCCGCCAGCGCCGGGAGAAGGAATGGGTGACGCTGCTGCTGCAAAAGAAGAGCTGATCGTGGCGCGTTTCTTTGTCTCGAAAAAAATTTTCCACGGTGACGGCGCTACGATTGCCGGTCCGGAGCTCGAACATATGAGGAAAGTGCTGCGCCTGGGGCCCGGCGATCGGGTGACTCTGTTCGACGACGAAGGTTGGGAACATGAAGGGGTCATTCGCTCGTTCACCGACGGCCGGGGAGAAATCAAGATTTTAAATTCCTGCCGGCCCGAGCGCGAGTCTTCCGTTCGGATCACATTGGCGCAGGCGCTGGGAAAAGGCGACAAGCTCGACTGGATCGTCGAGAAGGCGACGGAGCTCGGCGCGTCGGCGATCGCGCCGTTTCTCTGCCGGCGTACGGTGCCCAAGCTCGACGCCGCGGCGCGTGAGAAAAAGGCGGCGCGCTGGGGGCGCATCGCTCTCAGCGCGGCCAAGCAGTCCGGCCGCGTCCGCGTTCCGGAAATTCTAAACGTCATGGATTTTTCCGATTTGGTGCGGCGGCCGTGGCCCTGCGATCTGAAGCTCATTTTTTGGGAAAATGAGACGGCCCGCGGTTTGGCGCGCCTGCGAGAAGAGAAGCCGAGCCTCGATTCGCTCCTCCTCGTGATCGGGCCGGAAGGCGGCTTCGCCCCGGATGAAGTCGCCGAAGCGGAGCAGAGCGGCTTTCAGTCCGTGCGCTTGGGAAAAAGAATTTTGCGCACGGAAACCGCCGCCGTGGCAGCGTTGTCGCTGGCGCAGTTTCTATGGGGCGACCTGGGATAATTCATCCGGCTCGCTTTCTTTGAGACTGCTTAGGGTTTAAACTCCTTAGGTTTATGGAAGCCGAAACAAACGACGTGGCGGCGCTCCAAGCGCTGATTGAGCGGGAGTACGATCGACTCTACGAGCGGCTCACGGAGGAAGAGCGCGCCAGCGCGGTCGCATGGGGCGGCTTTTTCCGACGCTGTTTTGCTATTCTCGTGGACGTTTTTGTCTTGTGCCTCTTCTCTGTGCTGCTCTTTTATCTCTCGGCGCTCGGTTTCCGCGTGGGACTCGCCGCCCACCAACGCTCGCTCTCGTGGGAAGCGGCTGAGGGAGCGTTGCCTGCGCTTCTCGGCGCATGGATCTTTCTCGTCTGCGGCTATTTTGTCGTGCTTCATGGTCTCGACGGGAGAACCGTCGGCAAATGGCTGTTCGGCCTGCGCGTCGTGGGCGCGGGCCAGGAGCGTATCGGGTATGGCCAGGCGCTGATCCGCTGGCTGGTTGCGCTGCTTAGCGCGCCTCTGCTGTTCGGTTTTCTCCGCATTCTATGGAACCGGGAGAAAAGGGGATGGCACGATTCACTGGCGCGCACGTGGGTGATAAGAGAAACGAGCAGCGAGCGGGGGAGCTGATTGAACATGAGTAGGCTCAAGATCGGGGTTGTCATGGACCCGATCGATAAGATCCACATCGATAAAGACACGACGTTCGTCATGATGCTCGAGGCCCAATCGAGAGGCCACGAAGTGTGCTACATGGAGCTCGACGACCTCTCGGTCCGCGGCGCCGTGCCGGAGGGACGTTTTCGCCGCGTGAGCGTCGAGCGGGCGAATCCTCACTATCGCTTCGAAAAAGAGGGCGCGGGGCCGCTCAGCGCTTTCGACGTCATTCTCATGCGCAAAGATCCGCCTTTCGACATGAAATTTTTCTTCGCCACGCATCTCTTGAGCCTGGTGGACCCGAGACAATGCGTCGTGATCAACGATCCTCACGGTCTCAGAGAAGCGACGGAAAAACTTTATGCGCTCAACTTTCCCGGGATCATTCCGCCCTCGATCGTGAGCGCCAACATCGCTCTTCTCAAACAATTCATGGAAGAACAGGGAGGCGAGATGATTGTCAAGCCGCTGGAAGGAGCGGGGGGACGAGGCGTTTTGTATCTCAACCGTAAAGACCGCAACGTCGCCGCGATCCTGGAACTCATGACCGGCGAAGGACGGTTCCCGGTGATGGCGCAGCGCTATCTTCCCGAGATCCGTCAGGGAGACAAGCGCGTGCTGGTGCTCGACGGCGAGCCCATCGGCGCGCTCCTTCGCATTCCGCAGGAGAATGAAAACCGCGCCAACCTTCACGTGGGAGGATCATCGTCGCGAGCGGACATCACGTCGCGAGACCGCGAGATCTGCCGCGCGCTTGCGGCGCCGTTTAAGAAGCTGGGACTTTATTTTGTCGGGCTCGACGTCATCGGCGGCTTCCTCACCGAGGTCAACGTCACGAGCCCCACCTGCGTGCAAGAGATCAATGCCTTCGAGGGAGTGAAGCTCGAATCGCAGATCGTCGATTTCATCGAGAAGAAAGCCGCCGCGCGGCGCCAGAATTAGCCGCCAACCTTGACTCTCCGAACTTTTTAAGCAATATTTCCTAGCTCTGGCCAGGTAGCTCAGTCGGTAGAGCAGAGGACTGAAAATCCTCGTGTCGGCGGTTCGATTCCGTCCCTGGCCACCATTCAACCTTTACCTCCTTCTCTTTTTTTTACTTGGTCGAGTAAGCCTTGCGTCCGACGCACGCATGAAAGTATAGTGTGCGCATTCGCCATCAACGGCAATGTGAGGACCCCATGAGGAAAAATTTCTCAACCGCCGCGACTATGATGACGGCGCTGATTTTCGGCGGTTCGGCCGGTCCGAATGCGCCGGCCTACGGCGCGGCCGACGGCCAACCGATAGCGGGAATCCGTTGCGAGCGCCAGGAATATGGGAACTTTCATATCCATGCGCACCTCGATATTTTTATCGACGGCAAGCCTCAAGCCGTTCCCGAATCGATCGGCATCATCGATCGCACGTGTTTATACTGGATGCATACGCACGATCCAAGCGGCATCATCCACATCGAGGCGCCGGAGACGCGAGCATTCATGCTGGCGCAATTTTTTGAGATCTGGAAGTCTACGGCCAAAGGAGTCCCGGCTACGAAAGAAGCGCTGAAGATATACGTGAACGGCAAACGGGTGAACGGACGTTTGGAACAGGTCGAGATCGGTCCGCTGGCGGAAATCGCCCTCGTCTACGGCAAAGAACCGGCTGCCATCCCCTCGTCCTACGACTTCTCCAAGAATCTGTGAGAAAGTCCGGCGCGAAAAGAGCAAGTTGATTTTTTCCTCGGGTGGGTTATAGATCGTGCAGTTGGAAGAGAGAGATAGATAAATGGCCTTCGTTGCCGCCGTAGCCGCCAGTCACGCGCCGAATATTCTTCTCGAGCCGGGCGCCGAGTGGGACGAGTTCATGGCGCTCCACTACCGCATGGCGCCGCAGGCGGGGTCTTCGAAGCCGTCTTTGGAGGCGCAGCAAACGCTCCGGCGCGACGCCGAGAAAGCCTACGCGGCGCTGCGCGCCGATCTTGAAGCGGCCAGGCCCGACGTGCTGATCGTCGTGGCCAATGATCAGTTCGTCAATTTCGTCTTCAACAACATCCCGACTTTCTTCGTCACGCTCGCCGATGAGGTCAAGGGGCAGTTCACCCGGCACCGATTTCATTACAGCAATCACAAAGAGCTTGGCCGCGCCATCTTGAAAGCGGGTATCGATAGCGGTATCGATTTTTCATTCGGCGAACATATCGAGCTGCAGCACACGCAGACCGTGCCGCTTTATTTTCTTTTGCCCGAGCCCAAGATTCCGATCCTGCCGATCTACGTCAACACCTGGGTCGAGCCCATACCGACGCCGCGGCGCTGCTATCAAGTGGGCGAGCTGATCCGTAAAGTCGCCGACGGTTGGAAAGAGCGCGTGGCGATCCTCGCCACTGGCGGGCTGTCCCACTTCCCCGGTTCGCCGAGAATCGGCGAGATCGACACGCAGTTCGATCACAAGCTGCTGGAGATCCTGCGCGAGGGCAAAGGGAGAGCCCTGGCGGATTATTCCATAGAGGAGATCTGCAAGGCGGGAGATTCGGAATTTCTCAACTGGATGGTCGTGGTGGGGGCAATCGGAGAGGCTAAAGCGTCACAAACTTTTTACATGCCCGACCATGTCGCAACGGGATGGGGATTCGTCTCGTGGAAACTATAAATACAAATTTTGAATTTTGAGTGTTGAATTTTGAATTTAAGAACTCAAAACTCATAATTCACAATTCAAAATTGCGCCGGAGGCGCTATGAGCAGCTATCACCTTAACCGATTTCTTTTCGACCTCAAGATGAACCCGCAGGTTTTGAAGCAGGCCGAGTCCGGTCTCGACAGCGCTATAAGCCAGTACGAACTGACGGCGGAAGAACGGGAAGCGCTCAAGGCGGGAGATCCACGACGGCTGCACCAGTTGGGCGCGCACGGGATGCTAGCGCTCTATATCATGCGCTTGAACCCGGAGTTTCGTAACAATATTTATTGGAGCCAGAAATAAAAAAACAGGCATTAGGCTCCGCCAAAAAGATTGGCGGATCAGCCCCCGCCATAACGCACGGCGGGTCCGCCTCAGGAGGATCCGGCTGAAATTAGGCATCAGGCATTAGGGAAGAGGGGAAGCAAGGAATGGATTTGGGATTGAAAGGGAAAGTAGCTTTAGTCGCCGGGGCGAGCCAGGGAATCGGAAGGGCGGCTGCTCTGGGCTTTGCCCGCGAGGGAGCCAAAGTAAGTATTTGCGCCCGGGGCGAGGCGCAGCTCAACGAGACAGCGGAGACGATCCGGCGCGAGACCGGCGGCGAGGTTTTGGCGCTCACGGCGGATATGACGCGCGCGGAAGACATTCAGAAATTCGTCGCCAAGACGGTAGAAAAGTTCGGCCGCCTTGACATCATCGTGACCAATGCCGGCGGGCCGCCGCTCGGGGAGTTCATGAAATTCACCGACGAGGATTGGGAGAACGCGTTTCGCCTTAATTTCCTGAGCACCGTGAGGCTCACGCGCGAGGCGGTGCCGCATATGCGCAAAGCCGGGGGAGGCCGCGTGATTAACATCTCATCGTACGCGGTGAAGGAGCCGGTCGCAGGGCTCGTACTCTCGAACGGCGTGCGCAGCGGCGCCATCGGTCTGGCCAAGTCGCTCTCCCGCGAATTGGCCAAGGACAACATCCTCGTCAACAACGTTTGCCCCGGCAGGATCGCCACCGACCGTGCAAAAAAATTAAACCAGGCGCGCGCCGAGCGCATGAAGAAAACGGTGGAAGAGATCGACAAAGAGATGGCCGGCGAGATCCCTTTGGGCCGCTACGGAAGTGCCGAGGAGGCCGGCAACCTGATCGTCTTTCTCGGCTCGGAGCGGGCGAGTTATATCACCGGCGCCACCATCCAGGTCGACGGCGGGCTGGTCAGAGCCATCCAATGATGAATTATGAATAATGAATATTGAATTGGCAGACAGAGAATTCAAAACTCAAAATTAAAAATTCAAAATTTATTTTATGGTTCACTTCGTCATCCAGTGGGATCTTCCCGATCAGAAGGCCAATTTAACGATCTACGCCAACAAGGCCAAAAACGATTGGCTGCCGACCACGCTTGCACACCGGGGAGTCGTCGAGATCCGAAATTACCGCAATCCCCTCGAAGTCACGCCGCAGGTCGCGATCACTATCGACTTCGAATCGTTGGACGCTTGGCGGGATTTTATCGATTCGGAAGATTATATTCGCATCATGCGCGAGCTGCGCATCCTCGGCTGCCACAACGTCACGGTCAACGTTTGGTCCCCTTCGAAATACTTTGCCGAATTCGTCAAGCCGGAAAAGAAATAGCCTGCGCTAGGCAGTTTTAGCTTAATTCGCGCCGTACGGCCAAATCTGCTTCAACCGCAAGATAAAAATCCCCTGGTTCTTCTCGCTGATGTAGATGCAGCCGCGGCGGTCGACCACAACGTCTTCCACCTGCGGCACCAGCTTACTCGGTTTGGTGCCGATCCTTGTCGGAGGGTCCGGCGGAATAAAATACGCGATCTCTTTGGACGTCCGCGCGTCGCGAATGTCGTAAACGCGAAGACCGGCGTTGAAGTAGGTGAGATAAGCGATGTCGTCGCGGTCTTCGAGACAAGGCTGATGGTTCGGGTGGTGCTGGTTGTGTGGCCCGAAGCGGCCGCCTTTATCGTAAAAATTTTTGAGGCCGCTTTCCGGAGGTGGCAGCGGCAGATAGGTGTGAATCCCCTGACGGCTGCAAAGTCCCTGAAACGCGA
>CAZNES010000011.1:0-7440 GCA_964572145.1 uncultured Syntrophobacteraceae bacterium | reverse complement strand
GGCAGCGGCAGATAGGTGTGAATCCCCTGACGGCTGCAAAGTCCCTGAAACGCGAGCTGGCTCACGATCCGCGGGGACTTGAAATCCGAAACGTCGAGGATGATCCCGCCGCCGTCGCCGTAGGATAAATAGGCTCTTGTGCCTTCGATATGCGCCGGGCCGTGGAGAGAGAGCTTGGCGCCGCTTTTTGGCGCGTCTTTCTTTTGCTCTTCGAGGGCAAAGTAAGAAACCTGTTTGGGTTTCGACGGGTCCGAGATATCGACGACGTGATAAATTTTTCCGTCGAAACCCGGCGCGCCGCCCGCGGCGTGAACCAGCGATCCGCCGTCGTAATAGTTCCGATGCGTGCCGGTGCTGTTCGTTCGATAGTGGCCGATCTGTTTTGGGTTCTTCGGGTCTGAGACGTCCCAAATTAAAAATCCCTCGGAAAACGGTTTGTCTTCGGCGCCGCCCCAGCCCGGCGCGATTCTCTCGAGCGCGGTAATCATCTTGCCGTCGGCGACCTGGATCTGAATCGTCCAGGTATTTTCCGGCCCGGGAATGAATCGCACGTATTCCGGCGCGGCCGGATCGGTGACATCGAGAATGCTCCAGCCGCGGTGCCAGAGATGCGCTATGTAGAGATACCAACGGCCGTTCACCTCCTGCATCGCCAGCTTGAAGGCGGGCTTGCCGTTCAAATCGTGATAACCGACGAGATCGATATTGTAGGCGAAAAAAGAGGTCACGGCTGGTCCGACACGAAGTCCCGTCGTCTAACAGCGGAGAAATAGCCGCTAACTTACACTATGTCAATCGTGAATTGTGGAGCGAATCTTAGGAACGAGTCTAACGGGCAAGGAAGGAGAGCTTCTACATCGATTCTGCTAGACCACTTCCGCTCCTTGACGCTTTGGAGAAGAGTCTTGAGGTTCGGTGTCCGCCCGGTGTTCGTTGCGGTAAGAGACCGTTAAAAATCTCAGCAGCTGAAAAGCGGCCAGCCTGTTTTGCCGATTATGGATCATGCGCGGCAGGCCTCTTTTGCCGGGCGCAAACACTCCGCGCTGCAGCCAAATTGGATTTTCGAGGCTGAAAAGATCGTAAGTTCGGCGTTCGCCTTCGAAGACCTGGGTGTAGGGCAGGGCCAAGGCGTAAAGGTAAGCCTTCCAGTTGTCCTCCTTTTGTTCTCGGAGCCAAGCCGCAAGTTGCATGTAGGCCTGCCATATGGTCGGGTGATGGGCCACGCTCGATTCCCTGACTTTTTGCCGCTCGATTACGCTGAGCAGCGCGATTTCCTTCCGTCGAACCTTACCAAGCTCGTCGACGAACTCGACCAGATATTCCAGGATCTCGGAGTAAGATTCTTCCGTGAGATCCGGGAACGCGAGGCAAAGCGAATCCACCAGCGTTCCGAAAGTGAGCATTTTAGCGCTGTGCTTCGACAGTTGGTTGCTGAGGATCTCAATGTTCTGAGTGCCCAAAACACTCGATCGCTCCATCAGCTCGCGCGCCAGCCGGGAATGGATGTTGAGAGATCGAGTCTTAGACTCGATGTAGCGAGCGGTGGTCGATGCCATGCGCCATCCCAAAAAGTTGTAGACGCAGAAGCGATGAGCCTCACGCTGGAAGTCGTCGGTATAAATGACGAGGCTATAGGGACGGTCGGGATTGTAGTTGCCGATTTTTTCCGAGCCGGTTTCGGCTTTCCAGCGGAGATAGCCTTGGTGCAGCCGGATGATCGCGTGGTGGCGGTGATTGCTGTCCGGGCGCGTCGCCACGCCCTGATAGATTCTGAGTTGCCTCCGCTCCTGCACATAAACCCAGATGGTTTCATCCGCCCGCAGGTTCCACATGAGTTGCGGGCACTCGAAACGATTGGCCTCGATATCGGTCATCATCGCCGCGATTTGTTTCTCGCGCAGGAACTCTTTGGAGCCTGCCTTGGTCTCCTTGACGCCTCTTTGGATGTCGGGATCGTAGACGCACCGAAATCGCTGCGTGCTGCGCAACTCCGGCTTGTAAAGCTCGTTCGGGTTGCACACGTCCGTGAGCAGGCCCGCGCGGATTTGAGTCTGAAATTCGATCGCCCCCGGAACGAGGATCCGGCCATCCTCCGCCAGGACATCGGTCGGAGAGAGGCGGAAAATAATGTCGGTGTTGTCCAGAAAGAACGGCCGGCATGAGTTGAGATGGGACGGGATCTCGGTGTCATAACGAACGACAAAGCTGGCGACATGAGTATCCATAGAATTCATAAGGCACCTCCCTGGCATTGAGTTTTCCTTGGATGCAGCGTCACTGGAACTTTCAGTCGAGCCACACCCTGGAGGTGGTTTTGGAAGAACTTTACCGGAGGTTTGTCTAAGCCGCCTTCAGGGCTACTTTTGCAGCTTCTATATTTCCCTTGATCACCTCCACGAGGGGTAGGCGATATTGACCCGATGGCACTTCTAGGTCGGGGCTTTTGGCGTGCCCGACGATGACGGCGCGCCATCCGTCTACGATGAGCACTGCTTGGGTCTTTGGCTTCAAGGCTTCGGGCAGCTCCCGATTCAGATAAGCCAGCACGGCTCGCACCCTAGACATGGAAAGCCCCGCCCTTCTCAGCCGGACAACCAGGCGGATACGGGCCAGATCGGCGAGATTGTAAACTCGAGCGCTGTAGCGTCCTCGCTTTCGCTCCCAGGCGACCGAAGGGACGGCGATCTCCATCTGGGCCCACGCAGCGAGAGTTCGTTGGTTTAGCTTTTGCCCCTCTAATTGCCGCACCGCGGCAATCACTTGCGGCGTGTTGAGAGCCAGAGAAGCAAGCATGACATCTAATTAGCACGTTTTTATGCCAATTGACAACAATTTTATTCGGCGTTGCAGATAACTCGCGAAAGAGGTCGATCACCGGTAGGTTGTGACTTTCACTTGAGCGCAGTATCTCTCCACCGGGCACCGGCTGCACATCGGCGAGATCGGGCGGCAGAGGTGCTGGCCAAAGGTGACGAGGAGGTCGTTGTATTCGAGCCAGTACTGCTTCGGCAGCTTGGCTCTCAAGGCGAACTCCGTCTCTTTGGGATTTTTTGTCCGCAGGTAGCCCCAGCGATTGGAGATGCGATGCACGTGCGTATCGACGCAGATGCCGGGCTTTCGGTAGCCGAGCGTGACCACGAGATTGGCGGTCTTGCGTCCGACGCCTTTGAGCTTTAGCAGCTCGTCGATCTCGTCCGGCACTTTGCCGGCATATTCTTTGATCAGCCTGCGGCAGATGTCCCGGATGACCTTCGCCTTGGTATGATAAAATCCCACGGGAAAAATCGCCTTTTCGATCTTCTGAATCGACAGCCGAGCCATCGTCTCCGGCGTTTCGGCCAAGGCGAAAAGACGCTGGCTCGCCTGGGCCGTCGTCGTATCCTGCGTGCGCAGGCTCAAGATGCAGGAGATTAGGACCTGGAACGGACTCTCGGAATTTTCCGCTATGAGCGTGACGATCGGGGTTTGCCACTTGGGCACCTCGCGCCTGAGGATGCGGATCGCGCTGTGAATTTCCCGGTCGGTCATTGGATTTTCGATTGGGAGACAACATAGCAAATTTTTCCGGAAGGGAACAGAAGGAGAGCTAGGAGTGTGTCCGAGTAATCCAAAAATCGCCGGTTTAGGGGGTAGGAAAACCATTCCCGAACCGCCGTTCGTTGATCCTGGGGCATTCTACGAGGTCGAGTTTTGACGAAAGACATTACTCGGACAGGCTCCTAGACCGCGTGTGTGGTTTCGAGAGATTCGACCTGCTGGACATTCTCCACAGGAAGCTCGACCGTGAAAGTCGAGCCTACGCCGAGAGTGCTTGAGACCGAGATCGTGCCGCCGTGGCCTTCGACGAAAGCTTTCACCAGCGCCAATCCCAAACCGGTGCCCTTGGCGTGCGTCTTTGAAGCGCTGCCGGCCTGGTAGAATTTGGTAAAAAGCTTCGGCAGCTCCTCGGCCGCGATGCCGAAGCCGGAGTCTTTAATGGCCACGTAAATCTTCCGGTCGAAACAATAGATGGCCACTGCGATGGAGCCGCCTCGCTCGGTGTATTTAACCGCGTTGCTTAAAAGGTTGCTGAAAACCTGCGCAAGTTTTTCGCTGTCGGCCAACGTCTGGGGCACCGGCTCCGATAAGAATTTTACGGAAATGTCCTTGCGCGAGCCGAGCGCGCGAGCGTCCTGGACCGCGCACGCGACGATCATGACCAGATCGGCCGGCGCGCGTTGGTATTCCATCATTCCGGCTTCGACCTTGGCAAGATCCAAAAATTGATTGGTGAAGCTCATGAGTTTCTCGGCGTTCCAGCCGATCAGGTCGAGCATCTCCAGTTGCTTGCCGTTGACGGTCCCCACTTCCTGGTCGGCCAAGAGATCCCGCGCGACAAAAATGACCTGCAACGGGTTGCGCAGCTCGTGAACGATCTGGTGCATCAAGTCGGCCTTCGCTTCGTTGACTCCTTTCAGCTTCACGCTCATATCGTTGATCGCGTCGGCGAGCAGCACCGTCTCATCGTGAGAGCGAACGCGGATCGGCTCGAAAAAGCCCTGCCCGATCCGCTGAGCTGCCCGAACCAGCGTGCCGATGGGCCGGGTTACCGTGCGTGCGATCATCCACGCGGCCGCCGACGCTGCCAGGATCGTCAATAGCGTCAGAGCGCCGGCGATCAACGTCGAGCGATGGGTCGTCTCGATGAGCGTCGCCATCGAGCTGTCGATCGACATTTGATTGCTACGGATGAGACTCTGCAACGAGCGGTCGATGGACTCGATCTGTTCTCGGCGCGTGCCGTCATCGATCTCATTCTTAGACCTGGGGCCGCCGGTCGCCAGCTTTCCCGGCTCCGGGAGGGAACGGGAGAACCGCTGGTGCGTCTCGGTCATTTTATGCAGCACGTTCCCTTCCGCCGCTTCGGTCCGGATCAAGGAGGCCATCAGCTTCTGGAATTCCAGGCTCGCTTCTTGGAACAGATCATAATAGACGCGATCCCGGGTAATAAAGTATTTGCGCGCGTGACTTTCCTCATCGTCCAACAAAACTCGCATGCGCTTGGCGATATCGAGCGCTTTCACCTCCATGCTCAGGGTCGTTTGAGCCTCGTTCGATAGAGCGTAAAGCTCGAAGAGCATGTAGGCGTGCCCCGCGATCATAATGCCAATAACAATCGCAAAGCCGATCAGCATCTTGCGGTGGATTGTGAGTCTCATGCGCCGCTCATGGGAGGAACGATCGGGTAATTACCTGAGGAGCTTGGACCGCTACATGGATATTATTGAAGCAAGCGATGTGCCACAGAAACAATACGGCGCAGATAGAAAAATACTCGCGTTTGCAAAATATTTTCTCGCGTATAAATTCGAGTGACAAATAAAGTCCGGCACTGGCCGATAACGTGACAAATATTGTTTGCGAAAGGATCCGATGGAATTCTCATGACGAGTTTTATAGAGTGATTGTGGGCTTGTCGATCCGGTCGAAACCTTATGTCGATAAACAAAATAATCGAGGCGCTTAGCGCGCGCACGCCGCAAACTCTGGAAATCGGCGAGTTCAAGCTTGCTGCCGTCCTGGTTCCGATTCAGCAAAGGCGGGACGGCGATCATCTCGTGTTGACGCAAAGAGCGGAGGGGCTCAACTCGCACGGAGGACAGATTGCTTTTCCGGGAGGGAGAATCGATCCGAGCGACGCAAGCCCATTGGCAGCGGCGTTGCGCGAGAGCGAGGAAGAGATCGGACTAAAACCCGGCGCCGTGCGCGTGTTGGGAGCGCTGGATCAGGTTACCGCAGCAGCGGATTACCTAATCACTCCCTACGTGGGAGTGATTTCCCATCCTTATGACTTTCGCTTGAATCTTGCCGAAGCGACCGAGGTTTTCTCCGTGCCGGTCGCTGCTTTGCTGCAGCCCGGGTGCTTCAAAGTGGCGCCGCGCTTGGTCCCGCCGCAACGGCCTTATCCGATTTATCACTTCTATTGTCAGGGCCGGGACATCTGGGGAGCGACTGCACGGATTATCATGCAGCTCCTGGAAATTGCCTACGGGTTCGAAGAAGGCGGTAGGCGATAGGCGGTAGGCGGTAGGAAGAAGGGTTCCTGCTGCTTACTGCCTACTGGCGCCAAGGCATGGCAAACGCAATTCCTTTGGCTTTGATTTCCGCTTGATACCTCCGCCGGATCTCGGGATCTTCGTCCTCGTACTCGATCAGCGTGCCTCCATCCTTCACTGACGTGTAAACTCCCGCTCTCATGGCCGCGACTCTGATACCCAGCGGATGATTTTGACTGCCGCAGCGTAGCGCAAGCTGGAGGGCCGGCTCGTGCCCGGTATTGAAATGTTGATGAAACCAACCCGTCGGCGGGCTGAACGCGCTGCCGGTCGTCCAATCGACCCGGACGACTTTCTCTCCATACCCATTCGCGTACGGCCTCGGCCCCCACTCGTTCGGCCACATGAGCGAGTAACCTTCCGAGCGGAGAATGACGAGGACGGCGCCCCCGCCGTGGTGATGCGCTTTGTGGTAGCAGCCCACCGGCCATTCCGCCAGGTGGCCGATCAGCGTGTTGCCGCAGATCTCGAACTGTGTGAGGTTGACGCCGGCGCCCTTCTGATTTTGCGGGTCGATGTCCGCTTTAAGAAGATCGGGGATGAAATTGGTCTCCCAGATCCACTGCTGGTTATTGCCGGCCAAGTATCTGTGCTCGCCCGGCGCGAAATAGGCGGGCTCTCCGTCATAGCGGTCGGAAAAAGAAAATTCGGAGTTGAAAACAAAAGCGCTGTTATGAAAATGATCCAGGACCATCGGCGCGGTCGTCACGGCGACAAAGCGCGCCGGCTCGCTGCCGGTATTGATCAGGCGATGCGCTGAGTTGAGCGGCGGAGAAAAAAGGCTGCCGGCTTGCCATTCGATCGTCTGCGGCGCTTTTCCCGACGCATGAATTTCCGCCTTTCCTCGTCCTGAGACGATATAGATCACTTCTTCATAGAGATGCTTCTCCAGGTTGGTCCGGCCGTCCGGAGAAATTTCACCGACGAACATTCCGGTGATTCCCTCCAGCCCCTTGAGCTGCACGTACGCGCCTTTGCAGCCGAGCCGTTTCCAAGCTCCGAGTCGAACTTGACCGACATCGTTCACGCCGTATCCTTCGATTACGGGAATCGCTTCCTGCTCGATCCAGCTCTCGTAGTAGGTTCGTGCCCTGGGCCGAGCAGAACTAATTATTACGGCTTTAGAATCCAGATTCGCTCCACTCTTTCTTTAGCGTCGTCGCCCATCGCTAAGCGATCGGCCCGCCTTAGAGTTTAATGGCTTTTTTCTGCAGACGCTCGGCAACTTTGCCATAGTCGCCTTTCACCGCCAGCTCGGCATTTTCTTCGTCTTCTTCGCCCCAATGTCCGAGGCTGTAGCCGTACCAGGGCATCTTGGGTTGGAGAGGCGGGAGCCCGAGCTTCT
>CAZNES010000010.1:0-77421 GCA_964572145.1 uncultured Syntrophobacteraceae bacterium | reverse complement strand
TGCGCTTAGCCTGTCCTGAGCGAAGTCGAAGGATCAGATCGTCGCGCGCCTTGCATCTGAGGCCTTTTTGATCGGCCTGAAAATTATTCGGCCTTGCGGAAAATAGCATCGAACTGTTTGACGACGCTCTCGTAGCGGGGTCCCCACTGTTCGGCGGACAACACGTGGACCTTGCCCAATTTTTTTCCGCCGAAGTCCCACTCCATGTCTTTCCGCGCCACCAACCGGTTCTGCTCGGCGTAAACCTGCTGGCCTTCGCGTGAGAAAAGAAAATCGATTAGCAGCGCCGCCGCGTGCGGATGCGGGGCCCGCTTGAGAATCCAAATGCCGCTCGGTTCTTTGAGAATCATCGGGTCGGGAACGACATAGTCCACCGGAGCGCCTCTCTCCTTGAAGGTCCGGAGCTGATAGTGATAGCCGTCGATGATGACCTTGAATTCTCCCGCGGCCATGAGCTGCGTCAGAAGCGTGTGGCCGCGCTGGAGGCGAACGCCCTGCTTGGCCACCGCGCGCGCCAGTTCCGCTCCTTTCTTTTCCCCCATGGTATCCAGCACGCCGGCGAACCAGTCGTAGGCTTCGTAGTCCATCGCCATCTGGCCCTTCCACGCCGACGTGAGAAGATCCTGGTAAGACCCGGGCGCCTGCGCGGCGGGCACGAGCTTGACGTTGTAGCCAAGCACGAGGCTATAGGTGAATGGGCCGAGAAAGTAGCCGCTAGCGTCCATAAACCCCTCGCGAATTTCTTTGCGCAGAGGCGCCATGTTCTTGGCCACCAGCCCTGCCGACATAAGCGTGTGGTGAAAATTGCCGCGGCCGCCGATCACGTCCGCCTTATCGGCGCCGGCCTTACGCTCGGTCAGCACGCGGCTGACGACGTTGGTGCCGCCGCCGCGGGTATACTGAACTTCGATGAACGGATATTTTTTCTTGAACCTCTCGATCAAGTCCTTGACGTCGGCGACTTGCAGCGAGCCGTACCACTCCAGCGCCCCTTCCTTGCGCGCCCCGGCAACGAGCGCATCGATCCGCTCTTTCGCCGGCATGCCGTTCACGCGCGCCAGCGCGGTTTCCGCGTCGGCTTGCGCATGGGCGCTTCCGGACGGAGCAAGAAGCAGGAGGAAAGATACGACGAGAAAGCCCGGGAATCTTTTCATCGCGTCTCCTAATCGCCCAAAAAGATCGCGCGCAATTCTTTCATCGCCGCCTCGTACTCGCGCGCCCACGAAGGGTCGCTGGCGAAAAGGCGCATGCTCTTGGCCTCTTTCAGAACCTGCGGCTCAACGTCCGCCCGGCTGGGGATGCGACCCTGAGCGCTCAACATTCTCTGACCCTCTATCGAGAGAAGAAAATTGATGAAGAGCTTGCCGGCGTTCGGGTGCGGCGCATGCCGCGCCAGCGCGACCGGATGAAGATAGGTGATGACCGGCTCGACCAATACCCACTGGACCGGCGCGCCGCGCTCTTTCTCACGCGCCAGGATATGGCCGTAGGTATTCGCCACCGCATGAAACTCGCCGGCGGCCAGAAGCTGCGCCAGGAGATTGTGCGCTTCGTGAGTGGCGGGCTTCTGCGCCGCCAGCTTGCGCATGAAGTCGAGTCCCTGCTCGCGGCCCTTGAGCCTGAGCATGTTTACGAACCACTCGGCGTCCCTAAAGTTGAATCCGAGCTTGCCGCTCCACCTGGGAAGGAGCAGGTCTTCGTATTTCTTCGGCGCTTGGCCGGCGGGAACCAACATGGTGTTGTATCCCATCGACAGATAGAGCGAGTGCAGGTTCGTCCACTGGCCGTCCGCGTCGCGGAAGCCTTTGGGAAACGCCGCCAGCTCTTCTACATCGTGTCTGGCGGCCAGTCCCTTTTCTTTGATCGATTGCAACTGGAATCCCGCCGAGGAAAATACGTCAACGGCGTGGCGGCCGGTCTGCGCCTCGGTCATGATTCTCTGCAGAACCCGCTCGCTGGTGCCGCGATAGAATTCGACTTTGAGCGCCGGATATTTTTTCTGAAAGGCGTCGCGGAATGTGACGATCTGCTCGTTGTTGAGCGAGCTGTAGAAAACCACCCCGCCCTCTCCCTTGGCGAGATCTTCGACGGACGCCGCCCGGGAGACGGAGACGAAGACGAGCGGTAGCAGCAGGAAAAATATTCTAACCATGTGGCGTCTTGCGGAACCGCCACTTGAAATATCGTTAATCGTGGTGCGTTGTCAACGAGACCGGAGAGATTCTTCGCTGCGCTCAGAATGACATTACGTGGACTGGCGTCTCAATCCGGCTAGAAGCGTCCATTCCAGGACGGTCAGAAAGGTCCAGAGGCGAGGCGCGCGAAGACCGCCAAGCGCTTCATTCCAGGAGAAAATCTGTGCGGCGGGTCAAGAAACGAGCATAACGAAGCGCGAGCCCCGAGCCGACTGAGGCGTACTTTTTTGTACGCCGCAGGGAGCGCGAAGGGCGATGAAACGAAGTTAGGCGAAGTTTATTGGCCCGCCGCTCAGCGCTGCTGCAGCGCGTCGAAGAGGTGGAGCTGGCGGGTGTGGCCTTCGTCGTCGAAGTGGACGGGATAATTGCCGCTGAAGCAGGCGTCGCAGAAGCCTTCGGTCTGCCCCTTGACGAAAACGTACATTCCATCGTGACTCAGATAGGCCAGGCTATCCGCCTCGATGGACCGGCGGATCTCCTCGACGGACTTGGTTGAGGCGATCAGCTCGGAGCGCGTGGGGGTATCGATCCCGTAGTAGCAGGGGCCGATCGTCGGCGGCGAGCTGATGCGCATGTGCACTTCCTTCGCGCCGGCGTCGCGCAGCATGCGAATGATCTTGCGGCTCGTGGTCCCGCGCACGATCGAGTCATCAACGACGATGACTCGTTTCCCTTCGAGCACCTCGCGCTGCGCGTTGAGCTTGATCTTGACGCCGAAGTTGCGAATCGACTGCTGCGGCTCGATGAAAGTCCGCCCCACGTAATGATTGCGGATCAGCCCGAACTCCAAAGGAATGCCCGACTCCTCGGCGTAGCCGATCGCCGCCGGCACGCCGGAATCCGGCACCGGAGTCACGAGATCCGCTTCCACCCCGCTTTCGCGCGCGAGCTGGCGGCCGAGCTCTTTTCTCACCTGATAGACGTTGCGCCCATAGAGTTTGCTGTCGGGACGCGAGAAATAAATGTATTCGAAGATGCACTTGGCGTGCGGCGCCGGCGGAAACGGCCTGAGCGACTCCATCCCCTTCGGACCGAAGGTGATGATTTCGCCCGGCTCCACTTCTCTCAGATACTCTGCTTCGATCAGATCCAGCGCGCAGGTCTCCGAGGCGACCACAAACCCCCCGCGACTCTTGTCCGACTTAAATTTGCCCAACACCAGCGGCCGAAACCCCATCGGGTCGCGCGCCGCGATCATGCGATCGGGCGTGAGAAAGAGTAGCGAATAGGCGCCGCGCACGCGGCTCAGCGCCTCGATGACTCGCCCCATGAGGCTGTTTTCCCTGGAAGTGGCGATCAGGTGGATGATGACTTCGGTATCCGACGTGGACTGGAAGATCGATCCGGAGATCTCCAGCTCCTCGCGCAGCACCTGGGCGTTGACCAGGTTGCCGTTGTGGGAAATCGCGATCGGGCCTTGCGAGTATTCCACGACGAACGGCTGGGCGTTTCGCAAATGGCTCTGTCCGGTGGTGGAGTAGCGATTGTGGCCGATCGCGCTGGGGCCTTCGAGGCGCTTGATCACGTCCTCTTTGAAAATATCCGCCACCAGGCCCATCTGGCGGTGAGAGATGAGAATCTTGCCGTCCGAGGAGACGATGCCGGAAGATTCCTGGCCGCGATGCTGCAGGGCATAGAGGCCGAGATAGACCATGTTGGCCGCCTCCGGATGGCCGTAAACGCCCATGACCGCGCACTCTTCGTGAAATTTGTCGAACATATCTCTCTATCGGCCCGTTCACCCTTCGACGCGCTCAGAGCCTGCCCTGAGTTCATCGAAGGGGCGAACGGGTGACGATGATCCGTTCATGCTGAGCCTTGTCGAAGCATAAGGACAACTTTCAACCTTTAAACCCTTCAACCTTCTTTAATCCGTCTTTCCAGTCCATGCGTCCAGATTGTGTGAAGCTCCTCGACCGGCAACTGCATGAGCTGCTGAATCGACAGCCTCGATCCGCCGACCTCGCCGATTGCTTGCATGGGCGCGCCCTCCTGAGCCGCTATTTGCCTGAGCCGCGCCAAATCCTTTTCCCTGACGGACACGACGATGCGCGACTGAGATTCGCCGAAAAGCAAAGCGTCGGCGCGCATCATCTCGCGCAGCTCGATCCGCGCTCCCAGCGGCTTGTCCGGCCCGGCGATGCAGCATTCGGCCAGCGCGACCGCCAGCCCGCCGTCGGAAACATCGTGCGCGGAGCGAACGATCCCTTTCTCGATCGCCTTCAAACACGCCTGCTGCACGGCGCGCTCCAGGCGCAAATCGATCCATGGAGGCGTGCCTTTGACCAGTCCGTGAACGATCTTCAAGTACTCGCTCCCGCCGAGTTCCTCCCGCGTCCGGCCGAAGAGCACCACAATATCTCCGGCGGCCTTGAACCAGGGCGTGACGTGCCGCTCGACCCTGGGCAAGATGCCGACCATCGCGATCGTTGGCGTGGGGAAGATCGGCACCCCATCGGTCTCATTATAGAAGCTCACGTTGCCGCTCACAACCGGCACGCCCAGAACGACGCAGGCGTCCCGCATGCCCTCGATCACCTGGGAAAATTGCCACATCACCTCGGGCCGCTCCGGGCTGCCGAAATTGAGGCAGTCGCTCAAGCCGAGCGGGCGCGCGCCGACGGCGGCAAGGTTGCGCGCGGCTTCCGCCACGGCAAGAATGCCGCCGACGTAAGGATCGAGAAAGCAGTAGCGGCCGTTTCCGTCCACGGTGAGCGCCAGCCCCTGCTTCACGCCTTTGATCCGAATCACCGCGGCATCGGCGGAAGGACCCACGACCGTGTTGCTGCGCACCAGATGGTCGTATTGACGGTAAACCCATTCTTTCGACGCGATGTTCGGTGAATCGAGCAACACCTTGAGTGCCGTCGCCATATCGGCAGGCGCTGGAATGGCATCGAGGTCAAGCCTTTGCAGCTCGTCCAGTGCCGCGGGCCGCTCCATCGGACGATGATAGACCGGCGCTTCGGAGGTCAGCGCCGCGACCGGAATGCGCGCGACCTCGGCGCCGTCGAAGAGAGCGCGGTAGATCCGGTCCTTGGTGACCTTGCCGATCACGACGGCGTCCAGGTCCCAGCGCTCGAAGATTTTCTTGACCTGGCTTTCTTTTCCTTTTTTCGCTACGAGGAGCATCCGCTCCTGCGACTCCGAGAGCAGAATCTCGTACGGCGTCATTCCGGTTTCTCTCAGCGGCACGCGCCCGAGCTCGAGCTCGACGCCGGTGCCGCCGCGCTCCGCCATCTCGACCGACGAGCTGGTGAGTCCCGCCGCGCCCATGTCCTGAATGCCGACGATCAGATCGGTCTTCATCAGCTCGAGGCAGGCTTCGAGCAGGAGCTTCTCGGTAAACGGATCGCCCACCTGGACCGTCGGCCTTTTCTTCTCGGATTCCTCCGAGAACGACTCCGACGCCATGGTCGCGCCGTGAATTCCGTCGCGGCCCGTCTTGGCGCCGACGTAGATCACGGGATTGCCGACTCCCGTCGCGCGGCCTTTGAAGATGCGCTGCTTCTTGACGATGCCCAGCGTGAAGGCGTTGACCAGGATATTGGCGTTGTAGGATTCGTCGAAAAAAACTTCCCCGCCGACGGTCGGCACGCCGATCGAGTTGCCGTAGCCGCCGATGCCCGCGACGACGCCGCTGAGAAGATAGCGCGTGCGCGGATGATCGAAGCTGCCGAAGCGCAGCGAGTTGAGCGACGCGACGGGCCGCGCGCCCATGGTAAACACGTCGCGCAGGATGCCGCCGACGCCGGTCGCGGCGCCCTGGTAGGGCTCAATGAACGACGGGTGATTGTGGCTTTCCATCTTGAAGACCGCGGCGAGACCGTTGCCGATGTCCACGATGCCGGCGTTCTCTCCGGGTCCCTGGATCACGGCCTTGCCTTCGGTGGGGAGACGCTTCAAAAAAGGCTTGGAGCTTTTGTAGCTGCAGTGCTCCGACCACATGACCGAGAAAACGCCGAGCTCGGTGTAGTTAGGCTCGCGCCCGAGAAGGTCGACGATCTTCCGGTACTCCTCGTCGGTGAGGCCGTGGGCGACAACGACTTCGGGAGTGAGCATGGGCTGGGAAAATGTGGCTACCCGGCCCATGCCTTCTTCTCCCCCTTGCCGCATGCGGCGATGATCGAAGAAAATATTTTAAGGCCGTCGTCGCTGCCGAGGATCTTCTCGCAGGCGTCCTCGGGATGGGGCATCAATCCGAAAACGTTTCGGCCCTCGTTGCAAACGCCCGCGATGTTGTCGATCGAGCCGTTGGGATTCGCGCCGGGGGCCGGCCGTCCCTTGGCGTCTACGTAGCGCAGTAGGACTTGCCGGTTTTTCTGCAACCGCTTCAGTAGAACGTCATCCGCGTAGTAACAGCCTTCGCCGTGCTTGACCGGCAGCTTGAGAAGCTGTCCTTTTTTTGCGGCCGAGGTGAACGGCGTGTCCGTCTCCTCGACCCGGAGATGGACCGGCCGGCAAACAAATTGAAGAGACGCGTTGCGCACCAGCGCGCCGGGCAAGAGACCCGCCTCGCACAGCGTTTGAAAGCCGTTGCAGGTTCCAAGCACCAATCCGCCGCGGCCGGCGAACTCGACGACATCCTGCATAATCGGAGAAAAGCGGCCCATCGCGCCGCAGCGGAGATAATCGCCGTAGGAAAACCCTCCAGGCAGCACGACGCAGTCGATATTGCGATTGAGCCTGTCTTTGTGCCAGAGGAACTCGGCCTTTTGCTTGAGGACCCGCTTAAGGCAATCGTAAACATCGTGGTCGTCGCACGATCCGGGAAAAACGATCACTCCCCAGCGCATAAGCCCCCCACCACTGAATACCCCAGCCAGGCATTAGGCGGTAGGCGGTAGGCGGTAGGCAGTAGGAAAACAATCAAGAGCGTGCTACTTACTGCATACTGCATACTGCTTGCTGTTTTTTCCATACTACTACTCGACCTCAAACCGGTAGTCCTCTATCACCGGATTGGCGAGCAGCTTGTCGCACATCTCGCGCACGCGCGCCTCCGCCGCCTCGCGGGAAGAAGCTTCGAGCTCGATCTCGAGGTACTTCCCCATCCTGACGTCCCGGACCTCTTCATAGCCGAGCGAGTGCAGCGATCTTTCGACCGCTTTCCCCTGGGGGTCCAGCACTCCCTCCTTGAACGATATAAAAATTTTAACATGCATAACGATCAGTGAAAAACCCGCTTGAATATAACATCGACGTTCTTGAGATAGTGCTTCAAATCCAAACTGTCTTCGATGTCGCGCGCGGAGAGGTAGCGGTGGATCTCGGGATCGCCCAACAATTCACGCTTCAAGTCCCCGCCCTCTTTCCCTACTTTCAAGGCGTGGCGCTGCACCATGCGGTAGGCCTGATCGCGTGCGATACCCTTATCGACCAGCCGGAGCAAGACGCGCTCGGAAAAAATCGCGCCGCCGCTTTTCTGAAGATTGCGCCTCATGTTTTCGGGGTACACGGCGAGATTGCCAATGACGTACGCGATCCGCCGCAGCATGAAATCGAGCAGGATCGTGGCGTCCGGCGCGATCACGCGCTCGACCGAGGAGTGGCTGATGTCGCGCTCGTGCCAAAGGGCAACGTCTTCCAGCGCGGCGAGCGCGTAAGAGCGCATCAGGCGCGCCAGGCCGGAGATGTTTTCCGAGAGGACCGGATTTCTTTTATGCGGCATGGCGGACGAGCCCTTTTGCCCGGCAGTGAACGGCTCCTCGACTTCCTGGACTTCGGTCCGCTGCAGGTGGCGGATCTCGACCGCGAATTTTTCGAGCGAGCCGGCGATGACCGCGAGCGTGGCGAAAAAAAACGCGTGCCGGTCGCGCTGGATGATCTGGTTCGAGACCGGCGCGGCCCTGAGACCGCTCTTTTTACAGACGTATGCCTCGACCTTGGGCGAGATCTGCGCGTAAGTTCCGACCGCGCCGGAAATCTTGCCCACGCTGACATCGGCGGCGGCCCTTTGAAGACGCTCCAGATTGCGCTTCATCTCCTCGTGCCACAGCGCTATCTTGAGACCGAACGTGATCGGCTCGGCGTGGACTCCGTGCGTCCGCCCTATCATCGGCACGTTCTTGTACTTGAAGGCCTGCCGTCGCAGTACTTTAATCAAATCTTTGACGTCCTCGAGGAGGATGGCGGAGGCTTCCTTGAGTTGAAGCGCAAACGCCGTGTCCATTACATCCGACGAGGTCATTCCCACGTGGAGGTAGCGCGCGTCGCCGCCGACGTACTCCGCCACGGAGCTTAGAAAGGCGATCGTCTCGTGCTTGACCTCTCGCTCGATCTTGCGGATGCGCGCGACGCTGAAGCGGGCCTTCTTCCGAATGCGCGCCGCCGCGCCTTTCGGGACGACGCCGAGCCGGCCGAGCGCCTCGGTGGCCAGGATTTCGACGTCGAGCCATTTTTGGAACTGGTTCTCCTCGGTCCAAATCCGGCCCATCTCGGGACGTGTATAACGTTGAATCATTTCGTTCTAACCCTAATTTTGAATTATGAATTTTGAGTTTTGAATTATCGGATCGTTCTTCTGAAATTCAAAATTCAACATTCAAAACTCAACATTTATTCGTCGGTGTGCCCAAACCCGCCCTCTTCTCGTGTCGAGGCGGGAAGTTCTTCGACCTCTTGCCACTTCACCCGGCAGACGCGCTGCACCACCATCTGCGCGACGCGTTGGCCGCGGCGGATGACGACCGGCTCCCGCCCTAAATTGATGGCGATCAACTGAATCTCTCCGCGATAGTCGGAATCGATGGTTCCCGGGCTGTTGACGAGCGTGACGCCGTCGCGGAGCGCGAGACCGCTGCGCGGGCGGATCTGAGCCTCGAAACCCGTCGGCAACGCCACTGCGATCCCGGTGGGGATCAACGCGCGCGCCAGAGGCAAAAGCGTCAAGTCTCCATCCAAGTCCGCCGCGAGGTCCATTCCCGCCGATCCTTCGGTCATGTAGGCCGGCAGGGAAAGAGCGTCCTTACGCTCGCGGACACGCTTGAGCTGAATCCGGACTTCGTCCATACATCTGTGAAAGAATTAAACGGAAAGGCGGAAGGATGAAAGTCAGCTTCAGCCCTCGCTTTTTATTTTAGTGAAATGCGGCGCCGAGGTCCAGCTTTTTCTTTTCGATGTCGCCCAGAAGCGTGAGGGCCGTCACCTCGGGCCGTAAGATAGAGGCCGCCAGCCCGACCACGTCTTCGAGCGATACCGCGCGAACCCCCTGGATGATGTCTTCGAGAGAAATGGCTTTGCCGAAATAAATCTCGTCCTTGGCGATGTGGCTCATCCAGGAATCCGAGCTCTCAAGGCCGAGAATCATGTTGCCGACCAATTGATTCTTCGTGCGTTCGAGATCTTCCTTGCTGATCTCTCCGGCGCCCATCCGCTTCATCTCTTTGTGAATCAGCTCCACGACCTCTTCGGCCCACTCCAGGCTCGTCCCCGCGTAAATGCCTAGATAGCCGACGTCTCGATAGGAGGACAGAAACGAATAGACCGAATATGCCCGGCCGCGCTTTTCGCGGATCTCCTGAAACAGGCGCGAACTCATTCCGCCGCCCAAAATCGTGTTGAGGATATACGCGGCGTAGCGCATGGGATGCGCTTGGTGCAGCGCGGCAACGCCGAAACAGAGGTGGACTTGCTCCAGGGGCTTGGCGTGCTGGAAGATTCCGCTCTGCAGCTTCGGAGCGGTCAGTTCTGAATTTGAATCGCCGGGCTGAGAATTTTGAATCGCGCCGAGCCGGCCGCCGATCTCCCGCGCCAGATAATCATGGCTCAGATGGCCGGCGGCGACGACGATCACTCGGCCGGGAAGGTAGCGGTCGCGCACGAAGCTGATAAAGTCGTCGCGATGAAAATTACCGACCGTGGCGGCGTCGCCGCAAATCGGCCGTCCCAGCGGATGGTCGGGGAAATAGTCGAGGCTGAAGAGATCGTGCACGTAGTCGTCGGGCGTGTCCTCGCTTTGCGAGATCTCCTGCAGGATCACCGATCGCTCCCGCTCGATCTCCTGCGGATCGAAAACCGAATGGAGATAGATGTCGGCGAGAAGGTCCACGGCCATGGGCAGGTTCTCGTCCAGCACCTTGACGTAATAGCAGGTGTACTCTTTGGCGGTAAATGCGTTGATGATCCCGCCGACCGAATCCATCTCCTCGGCGATCCGCGCCGCGCTGCGCCGCTCCGTCCCTTTGAAAAAGAGATGCTCGAGAAAGTGAGAGATGCCGTTCTGCCGGCGCGATTCGTGGCGCGATCCGTTCTCCACCCAGATTCCCAGGCTGACGGAACGGGTATCGGACATCTCGCGGGACAAAATGCGGATGCCGTTGTCGAGAACGGTCTTATTAATCATCGAAGGGAGATGGCTAGGCGTTCGTTCGTTGAATCAGGACTGCGACTGCCCGGCTTCGGCAAGCGCATCCTTGCGGCTGAGCTTGATCTTGCCTTGCTTGTCGATCTCCAGGACCTTGACCATCACCTCATCCCCCTCGTTCAGAACATCCGTCACCCGGCGCACGCGCTCCGGCGCGAGCTGGGAAATGTGCACCAGGCCGTCCGTCCCGGGCATGATTTCCACGAAGGCGCCGAAGTCCATGATCTTTCTCACCGTGCCGCGATAAATTTTCCCGATCTCCGGCTCGGCGGTGATTCTCTGGACCATCTCCACCGCCCTGCGGCTGGCGGCCTCGTCGTTGGATGCGATCATGATGGTGCCGTCATCTTCCACGTCCATCTTGACGCCCGTCTCCTGGACGATGCCGCGGATGACTTTGCCGCCGGGGCCGATGATTTCCCGGATCTTCTCAGGCCTGACTTTCAGCGTGATGATCCTCGGCGCGTGGCTGGAGAGATCGCGACGCGGCGCGGCGATCGTTTTTTCCATGATGCCGAGGATATGCAGCCTTCCTTCCCTGGCCTGGTAGAGCGCCTCGTGCATGACCTCCCGCGTGACGCCCGCGATCTTGATGTCCATCTGGAGCGACGTGACGCCCGCGCGGGTGCCGGCGACTTTGAAGTCCATGTCGCCCAGGTGATCTTCGTCGCCAAGGATGTCGGAGAGAATGCGGACCTGATCGCCCTCTTTGATGAGCCCCATGGCGATGCCCGCGACGGGCGCGGTGATCGGGACTCCCGCGTCCATGAGCGAAAGCGCTCCTCCGCAAACGGTCGCCATCGACGTCGAGCCGTTGGATTCCAACACCTCGGAAACGATTCGAACCGTATAGGGGAAGTCTTCCTCCCGCGGCAACACCGGCAACAGAGCGCGCTCGGCAAGGTTGCCGTGGCCGATGTCTCTTCGGCTCGGGCCGCGCAAGAACTTCACCTCGCCGACGCTGAAAGGCGGGAAGTTATAATGCAGCATGAATTTTTTGTAGTGCTCGCCGATGAGCGCGTCGATCTTCTGCTCGTCCGAGCTCGTTCCCAGCGTCGTTATGACCAACGCCTGCGTTTCGCCGCGCGTAAAGAGCGCCGAGCCGTGGGTCCGGGGAAGCACCTCGACCTCACAGGTAATCGGCCGAATATCTTTCAGTCCCCTGCCGTCGATTCGTCGCTTGTCCTTGATGACCAGTTGTCGAAAATAATCTTTCTTCAGCCCTTCGAAAGTCCCCTTGATCTCCTTTTCCCTTTCAGGAAAGTCCAGCAGGACTTGCGTAACGACCTCGCGCTTGACCTCATCGAGCCGCTGGTAGCGTTCCAGCTTCTCGGTAATGGCGATCGCCTGAAGAATCTTCTCCCGGGCCAACGCGTCGACACGCTGGCTAAGAGCCTTGTCCGGCTCAACCAACGGCACGGAGCGCTTGGTCTTTCCCACTTCCCGCTTCAACTGCTCCTGATAATCGAGCAATGGCTGAATCGCCTCATGGCCTTTGAAAAGCCCCTCGAGTATTTCGTCCTCCGGAAGCATCCGGGAGCCGCCCTCGACCATGACGATGGCATCGCGGCTGCCCGAGAGGAAAATATCCACGTCGCTTTCGCTCAACTGGCTCTGGGTGGGATTGACGACCCATTTTCCCGACACTCTGCCCACCCGCACGCCAGCAAGCGGTCCGTTGAACGGGATATCGGATACCTCGAGGGCCGCGGAGGTTCCCAGCATAGCCACGACGTCGGGATCGTTTTCCCTGTCCGCGGAGAGCACGGTGGCGATGATCTGAGTTTCGGCCTTGAGCCCGCCGGCAAAGAGCGGGCGAATCGAGCGGTCGATCAGCCGGCAGGTGAGAATCTCTTTCTCCGAAGGCCGCCCCTCGCGCTTGAAAAAACCGCCGGGAATCTTTCCCGCGGCAAAGGTTCTTTCCTGGTAGTCGACGGTCAACGGAAAAAAGTCCGTGTCGGTCTTGAGCTCTTTAGCCGCGACGGCGGTCACCAGGACGACGGTTTCGCCGTACCGTACCAGCGCCGCGCCGTCGGCTTGTTTGGCCATTCTGCCGACCTCTATAGATAAAGGACGGCCATGAAATTCAACTTCGATTTTTTTAACCATGATTGGACCCTTTTAGGTGAACGGGAGGAACTTTAAGGGGAACCGCGACGGGAGGAGGGATTTCAGCTTGAACCACTACTTCCGGATGCCCAGCCGTTGAATCAAGCTTCGATATCTCTCATTATCATTCTTCCTGAGATAATCGAGAAGCCGTCTCCTCTGTCCTACCAGCATGAGGAGACCACGGCGAGAGTGGTGATCCTTCACGTGGATCTTGAAGTGCCCCGTGAGGTGATCGATACGCTGACTTAGCAACGCTACCTGAACTTCGGGAGAGCCCGTATCCGTCTGATGGAGTTTGAACTGCTCAATAACTTCTTTTCGCTGCGGCTGAGCAATCCCCATCTGTCCTCCGTTCATCATCTCTCTTTCTTTGTTTAGTTCATATTTGTCTACCATACTCATTCCGCCTTGTAAAGCAGCGCTATTGGCAAAAACGGCGACCTAATTAATGAGTCATTCCCGTGAAAACCTGTCCTGAGCACAGTCGAAGGACGGGAATCCAGTAAGAGGGCGCGATGAATCGCGCCCCTACATAATCCTGGACGATCTTATCTTAATTCCAGTCGAGTGGTTGTTCACCCGGAATGATAGACACAAATACGTTTTTTTCACCGGCACGCTATGGTAGATTAACCGCGCATGAAGAGGCATCGTCTGTTCGTTCTTATAGTGCTGCTGGCGTCGCTTCTTTGGCCCGGCCCCACCCGGCCGGCGGAGATGTTCCGCTGGTTCGATGACCAGGGAGTCGTCCACTTCACCGACAGCCTGAAAAATATTCCGGAAAAATTCCGCTCCAAAGTCACGCGCCTGAGAACCAGCGGGCCGGCGCCCACTCCGATTCCCGACGACAAGGCTTTAATAAAATTTCAGAAGCAGGGCGAGCTGATGGTCGTGCAGGCGCTGCTCAACGAAAAGGCCGCGGCGAAGTTCGTCGTCGATACGGGCGCCAGCTATACGACGATCTCGCAAGCCATGGCGCAGCAGCTAGGATTAAATCTGGAAAACGCTTCCACCGTGATTCCGCTCCAGACCGCCAACGGCGTCATCGAGGCGCCGCTGGTCAGCGTCGGCTCGCTGGAGGTCGGAGGTTTCGCGCTCAAAGATCTTACGGTGGTCGTTCACGACGTCTTCCCCGATCCCAACATCGCCGGCTTGCTCGGGCTCAATTTCTTGAGCCAGTTTCACCTCGGCATCGACAGCAAGAACGGGATTCTTTACTTGGAAAAAAAGTAAAGCCCGTGCCGGAATTTTTCTTCAAACTCGCGTGGAGCGTAACACCGACGTATCGCATTGGCACGGAGAGAGACTCACGGGCGGGTTAGGGTATACGGGCTTGTGGTCGGCCTGCTATCGTCTGGACCCCGGAAGGTCCATAATCGAACTACGGCTGCTGCCGACGAGCTGCTTGATTTCTAAGAGATATCTTCTGACGTCGGTGATCAAACGGGGCCGATTGGTTGTGAGCGGAAGGAGCACGTAATTCAGGTAATCGCCCTTCAACATGTGACACTCCTTGCAGCAGGCGACGGCGTTTTCCGGGACGTCCAGGCCACCTTTGGAGAGTGGGACTAAATAATCCCTGACCTTTGAGTCGTACCTGCCGCCATAAAAGGAGAGGCGGCGGCCGCAGTAACTACAGAGCTTGGCCGCCGCGAACGCCCTGGCGCAGAAAGACTTAACTTCTCCCATCTCGCCCAATAAAGTAACCGCCGAACTCACGTCACGAGCAGCCGCTCACCGCGCCGCAGTTCATGCATTTGTAGCAGGCGCCGCTCCGAATCATGATCGCGCCGCAGTCCGGGCACGGCGGAGCGTCCTGCTGGTAGAGGCTGGTGACGCTGCTGATCGTCGCCACCGGAGCGCCGCCGCGCGGCGCCACCGAGGCGAGTTGCGCGACCTTTTTGTCGGCGCCGTCTACTTCTTCCCCGCTTTCCTTGATGACCCCGACCTCCCGCTGCGCGTCGCCGTCGAGAAACTTCGTCGCCAGCCAGCGAAAGATGTAGTCCATGATCGATTTGGCGATCGGAATGTTCGGATTCTTGGTGAAGCCCGACGGCTCGAAGCGCATGTGAGTGAACTTGTCCACCAGCACCCGGAGCGGCACTCCATATTGCAGCGCCAGCGATACCGCGGTGGCAAACGAGTCCATCAGGCCCGAGATCGTCGATCCTTCTTTCGACATCGTGATGAAGATCTCGCCCGGCTGGCCGTCTTCGTACATGCCGGCCGTGATGTAACCTTCATGCCCGGCGATATCGAATTTGTGCGTGATCGATCTTCGCTCGTCGGAAAGCTTGCGTCTGAGCGGACGCGACTCCTTGACCTCGGCCTTGGACGCCTTGCCCTCTTCTTTGTTGGAGGTATTGAGAGGCTGCGTCCGCTTGGAGCCGTCGCGATAGACCGCCACCGCCTTGACGCCGAGCTTCCAGCCCTCGATGTAGGCCTGAATAATCTCATCCACGGTCACGTCGTTCGGCATATTGATGGTTTTCGAGATTGCGCCGGAGATGAACGGCTGGACCGCGCCCATCATTCTCAGATGGCCCATATACTGGATGGAGCGGCTTCCGTTGGCCGGTTTGAAGGCGCAGTCGAAGACCGGCAGGTCGTCGTCCTTCAGGTGCGGCGCGCCTTCGATGGTCTCGTGCTCCTCGATGTACTCCATGATCTCCTGAATCTGCTTGACGTCGTAGCCCAGCCGCTTGAGCGCGCGCGGGACCGTGTGGTTGACGATCTTGAACAGGCCGCCTCCGACCAGCTTCTTGTATTTCACGAGCGCGATGTCGGGCTCGACGCCGGTGGTGTCGCAGTCCATCATGAAGGCGATCGTCCCGGTCGGCGCGAGTACCGAAATCTGAGAATTCTTGACTCCGTGCGCCTCGGCCTCTTTGCAGGTCTGGTCCCAGACTTCGCGTGCCGCCGTCAAAAGATCCAACGGCACGTGGGAGGTCGAGATCTTATACGCGCTCGAGCGGTGCTTGCTCAGAACTCTCAACATCGGCTGGCGGTTCGTCGAATAACCCTCGAACGGCTCCAGGCTTTTGGCTGTGCGGGCGGATTGCAGATAGCCCTCGCCGGACATCAGTGCCGTGATCGCGGCGGCGTAGGCGCGCCCCGCATCGGAGTCATAAGGAAGACCGAGCGACATGAGCAATGCGCCGAGATTGGCGTAACCCATCCCGAGCTCGCGGAACTTGTGGGCGTTCACGCCTATCTCCGGCGTCGGATACGAGGCGTTGTCCACAAGAATGTCCTGCGCCAGGATAATAATGTCCACCGTTCGGCGGAAAGACTCGACTTCGAATCCGCCGTCGTCGCGGAGGAACTTGAGCAGGTTGAGCGACGCGAGATTGCAGGCGGAATTGTCCAGGTGCATGTACTCGGAGCACGGATTGGAGGCGTTGATGCGGCCCGTGTTCGAGCAGGTGTGCCAGTCGTTGATGGTCGTGTCGAACTGCATTCCGGGATCGCCGCAGAGATAAGTCCCTTCGCCGATCATGCGCAGCAGGTCGCGCGCTTTGTAAGTGTCGCACACAGCGCCGTCCTTGACGAAGTGCGTTTTCCACTCGCGGTCTTCGAGCACGGCCTGCATAAAATCGTCGGTCACGCGCACCGAGTTGTTGGCGTTTTGGAAAAAGACGCTGCCGTAAGCCGGACCGTCGAGGCTGGAGTCGTAGCCGGCTTCGATGAGGGCCCAGGCTTTCTTCTCTTCCTCTACTTTGCACTTGATGAATTCTTCGATGTCGGGATGGTCGGCGTTGAGAATCACCATCTTCGCCGCCCGCCGGGTCTTTCCGCCGGACTTGATGACGCCCGCCGACGCATCGGCGGCCTTCATGAAGGAAACCGGACCGGAGGCCGTTCCGCCGCCGGCCAACTGCTCCCTAGCGGAGCGAATCCTGGAGAGGTTTACGCCCGAGCCCGAGCCGCCTTTGAAGATGAGTCCTTCTTTGCGGTACCAGTCGAGAATCGACTCCATGGTGTCGTCGACCGAAAGGATAAAGCAGGCGGAGCACTGCGGCTTTTCTTCGATGCCGCAATTGAACCAAACCGGACTATTGAAACACGCCTTTTGATGGACCAGGATGTGGGTGAGCTCGTCGGCAAAGATTTGCGCGTCCTCTTCGCCGGTAAAATAACCGTCGGCCTTGCCCCACGCCGTCACGGTGTCGACCACACGGCCGATCAACTGCCTCACGCTGTGCTCTCTTTGCGGGCTGCCCAACGGGCCGCGGAAATATTTGGAGACCACGACGTTGGTGGCCATCTGGGACCAGAATTTGGGGATTTCGACGTTGGTTTGCTCGAAGACCAACTTGCCCTTTTCATTGATAATAGTCGCGCTGCGAGACTCCCAGTCGATCTCATCGTAAGGATCGACCCCCGGGCGGGTGAAATAACGCTCCAGTGTAAGCCCGGTTTTACGCTCCGGGTGTGCCTGCGCAACCCCCTCCTCTGCCTCCTGCGGCGCCGCTTTTGCCATTTTCCCAGTCTCCCTTCTTGGGGTGGCCCTTACCAGGTCTTGTGGGCCTCTCTCCCAATCTACCCCTATATGTTGTTGTGTAACAGACCTTATGAGACTTTTAAAAAAATTTGTCAAGAAAAAGTTTTTGTTGCGAGAAAAATTCTTGCAGACACGGCACGAGAAGCCCAACAGCTCCCTCGGAAGAAAGTCTTCCATCGACAGCAATCTGTGCAGCCGAGCGAGGATCTGCCCGAAGCAGCGAGACGTCCGACACTGGGGGTTCACAGAGAGTAGAGGTGGTGCAGCACGGCAAATGGGAGCAGATTGGCAGAGGCCCATCGGCTCGCGCTGAGGGCAGGTCCTCGCTCGGCCAAAACTGCTATGGAGTATCCCCCATTGTTTTGGTAGAAATAAGGTCGGCGGGAACGAAATTGGAAAAGCGCGACCCCATCGAGAAGCTCGGAGAAGTCCTGGAGAAGTCCCTCAAGCGGCTGGACCCTTCAGGAAGGCTGGGAGAATACGGCGTATGGCCGATATGGAACGAAGCGGTCGGCGACATGATCGCGCGCAACGCGCAGCCGGAAAAAATTCGCCATGGGACGCTTTTCGTAAAAGTATCGAGCCCGGTCTGGATGCAACAGCTCCAGTACCTCAAAGAAACCATCGTGGAGAAAATCAACCGGGAACTCGGCAAAGAAGTCGTTAAAAATATTTTCTTCGTGATCGGCAAAGTGGAGGCCAAAGCAGCCGGCGAAGCAAACGAAAAGCCCGAGCCTCCCGTCTCTTCTGCGTCTCCAACGAAGCTCGACGAAGAGACGCTCGGCGCGATCAAAGATCCGGAAATCCGCCGCGCGCTGAAAAGACTCTTCTCCGCCAGTTCTCGCAATCGCAAAGATTAGGTTAAAAAGACTGTCCCGCCAAAATCGCGCTCATCTCAGGTGTGTATTTGCGCTCGTCGGTGTATACGACGAGCGGTGGCATGATCTTGATCCCGCTGCGGGCTTCCTTGATCCCTTCCGCCATCACGAGCGCCGCCTCACTGCCTTCGAATGAATGAACCAGCCGCACGCGCTTGGGCTCCAACGCTCTCTCGCGCATCGTTTGAATGAGATCGGTCATTCGCGTTGCCGGATAAACCACGGCCATGGCGCCGCCGCGGCGAAGCCAATAGGCGGCTGCGCGGACAAAGTCGCTGAGATTCGCTTTGATCTCGTGGCGCGCGACGCGCTTTTCGCCGTTGGGATTGATCCTGCCGCTGGCCAACCGGCGATACGGCGGATTGCAGACGGCGATATCGAAGCTTCCCGCGCTAAAGATCCTCTCCGGCGCGCGCACGTCGCCCTGGACGATGGAAACGCGGTCGCTCAAACCGTTCAGCGCCGCGCTGCGCGCCGCCCTCTCGGCCATTTCCGCCTGAATCTCCAGTCCGGTGATCTTGAGCGACGGCTCGCTCGAGGCGAGAATCAGCGCGACCACGCCGTTACCCGTCCCCAGATCGATGACCCGATTACCTTTACGAACAACCGCGAAACGCGCCAGCAGCAAGGCGTCGATCGAGAAACGGTATCCCGCCTTGCTCTGAATGACGGTAAGCTTGCCTTCAAAGAGCGTGTCGCGCGTCTCGTCCGTCGAGTCTCGTTTCTCCATACTCTTGCAAATCGGCGCGGTTTTTTATATTAGCGTGGTGCTACTTACTCCTCTTCATAACGCACAAATGATTTTTCTCTTACGTCAAATCGGCGGCTTTACGCTCCGCCACCTTTCCGAAATGGGGAGAATGTTTCTCTTTCTCCTTTCGGCTTTCGCCCTGGCATTCCGCCCGCCGGCCAAGTTTCGCCTCATCGTCCATCATCTTAAAACCATCGGCGTCGACTCGCTTTCGGTGGTGATTCTCTCGGGCTTTTTTACCGGAATGGTCATGGGTTTCCAAGGGTATTATAGTCTTAGAAAATTCAGCGCCGAGAGCTGGCTCGGCTCGGCCGCGGCTCTCGGCCTCTTGCGCGAGCTCGGCCCGGTGCTGTCGGCGTTTATGGTCACGGGAAGGACCGGCTCGGCGATGGCCGCCGAGCTGGGCACGATGCGGGCCACGGAGCAGATCGACGCGCTCTACTCCATGGCCATCGATCCGGTGAAATATTTGGTCTCGCCGCGCATTATCGCGAGCTTGATCGCCATGCCTTTGCTGACCGCCATCTTCGACGTTGTCGGAATCTATGGGGCCTATCTCATCGGCGTCGGCTTGCTGGGCGTGAGCTCCGGAAGTTATTTCGCCGGCATGGAAAATGCCGTCGTCTTTCAGGACGTCTACAGCGGGTTCCTGAAATCCTTGAGCTTCGGCCTGATCATCACGTGGGTCTGTTGCTACAAGGGATTTCATGCTCCCCCGATGGCGACCGGGGTGAGCCAGGCGACGACCGAGTCCGTGGTCCTTTCATTCGTCATGGTTCTTGTGTGGGATTATTTCTTGACCTCGATCATGCTTTGAATCAGGCTCAACCCCATGATACGCGTTACCGATCTACACAAGAGTTTTGGCGGCCAGGAAGTGCTGAAAGGCGTTAACTTGGAATTCGTCTCGGGGAAGATCACGACGATCGTCGGAACCAGCGGCTGCGGCAAGACGGTGCTTCTGAAGCATTTAAACGCCCTTCTGTTGCCCGACAAAGGCGCGGTCTTCGTAGACAGCGTGGACATCACCCGGCTCGGACAGAAAGAACTCTACGAGATACGCGGCCGCTTCGGAGTGCTCTTCCAGGGCGCCGCGTTGCTCGATTCCATGACGATTTTCGACAACGTCGCCTTTCCTTTGAGGGAAAAAACCGAGATGAGCGAATCCGAGATCCAAAAAAGGGTGGACGAGCGGTTGGAACAGGTCGGACTCGAAGGCATGGGCTACAAATTCCCCGCCGAGCTGAGCGGGGGGATGAAAAAGCGCGCGGGGCTGGCGCGCGCCCTGGTGACCAACCCGGAAATCGTTCTTTTCGACGAGCCCACCACGGGCCTCGATCCGATCCTGGCGGCGAGCATCCATCAACTCATCGCCCGAACCCAGCAGGCCTTCGGCTTTACCGGGGTCGTCGTCAGCCATACGATTCCCCAGGTCTTCGATATTTCAGATTACGTCGCAATCCTTGCGAACGGCGTTATCGAGGAAGCCAGGCCGTCAAAAGAGTTTCAGGCCTCTAAAAACCCGATCGTGCAGCAATTTATCCGTGGGGAGACGGAAGGTCCGATCCATGTCTTGTAGGAGAGATCAACCGTGAAACAGACACGCACAGAGATCCTCGTTGGTATTTTTGTTCTCGTGGGCATTCTCTGCCTCGGCTATCTGACCATCCGCTTGGGAAAGTTGGAAGTCATGGGCAGCAAGGGTTACGTCGTTTACGCCGACTTTTCGTCCGTGGCGGGTTTGAAGCCGGGCGATCCGGTCGAAATCGCCGGCGTCAAGGTCGGGCGCGTCGAAGGGCTCTCTTTAGCCGACGACCGCGCCCGGCTGGCTCTCAGGGTCGACGACGGGGTCAAGCTCCCCGAAGATACGATCGCGTCCGTGCGCTCGCGCGGCCTGATCGGCGACAAGTTCGTCTTGCTGAGCCCCGGCGCCTCGGACAAGCTGATTGCTGCGGCGGGGAAAATCCGCGAAACCGAATCGCCGCCTGACATTACCGACTTGATCGGCAAAGTCATCGGAGGAGATCTGACATCCAAGGGAGGAGAGAAAAAATGAGGCGGAAACTCTTAGTAACCACGGCGCTGCTCGCGCTTTTGGTTTTCTACCTCACGTTGCCATGGACAGCGACCGCCGGCGTCCCGACCGACCAGGTGCGCGCCAGCGTGGATAATATCCTGGCGGTCCTCAAGAATCCGGCCCTGAAAGCCGAGTCGAGGAAAAAAGATCGACGCGATCAACTGCGGCGGGCGATCTTTTCCCGTTTCGACTTTGCCGAGATGGCCAAGCGATCTCTCGGCGCCCAATGGCGCAAGCTGAGCCCCCAGGAGCAGGATGAATTTATCCGTCTTTTTACCGACCTGCTCGAACGCGCCTACCTCGATCAGATCGAAGCGTACAACGACGAAAAGTTCGTCTACGCAAAGGAGACGATCGATCAGGACTACGCGGAAGTTCAGAGCCGGATTGTAACCGCCAAGGCAGAATACTCCCTGAATTATCGGCTTCACCTGGCGGGCTCGGCATGGAAAGTCTACGACGTCGTGGTGGAGAACATCAGTCTGGTCAACAACTATCGGGCCCAGTTCAGCCGGATCATCACGAATCAATCGTACGAAGAGCTCGTGCGCAGGATGAAGGAAAAGCAGCTTCAGGCGCCGGCGTTGGCCGACAAAAAGTAAGCAGAGCTGTTTTCTTGCGGGTCTCGGCATGCTTGCCGCGCTGTCGGATGTCCCCACGCCCATCGACCAAAACCCTTTCAAGCTGACACGCCTGCCCGGGCCGGCGCCCGGAGATGGCGTCGTCGAGATGGAAATGGCCGCTGAGTCTCTCCGCGGTTTCCCGCGCGCAAAAAAATGGCAGCGAATACATACGACGTTACCGTAGTCGGCGCCGGTATCTTGGGCCTCGCCTCCGCTATGAAAATGGCGGAGCGCTTTCCGCGGCTGCGCCTGCTGGTGCTGGAAAAAGAATCGGCGATCGCCCGGCACCAAACCGGTCACAACAGCGGCGTCATCCACGGCGGCATTTATTATAAGCCCGGATCTCTGAAAGCCGAGACATGCGTGACCGGGCGCCTGGCATTGCTGGACTTCTGCGACCGGAACGGCATCGCTTACGATCTTTGCGGGAAAGTCATCGTCGCGACCGATGAAGAGGAAATCCCGCGGCTGGAGGAATTATTCCGACGCGGAGCGGCCAATCAGGTCCCGGGCCTCGAGATGATCGGGCCCGAGCGGCTTGGCGAAATCGAGCCCAACGCCCGCGGCATCCGCGCCGTTTATTCTCCGGCCACGGGCATCATCGACTTCACTCAAGTGGCCGGAGCTTACGCGAGGAGAGTGCGCGATCTGGGCGGAGAGGTCCGCACTTTACGCGAGGTGAAAAATATCGTTCACCGCGGAGGCGAATTGATCGTGCAAACTTCCCAGGAAGAAATTCACACGCGCTATTTGCTCAACTGCGGCGGTCTCTTCTCGGATCGCATCGCCCGCATGGCGTCGGCGCGAGGAGCTTCCGCGAGCGACGACATCGATGTTCAAATCGTTCCCTTCCGCGGCGAGTACTATAAAGTGACGCCGGAGGGCGGCTCTCTCATCAAAGGGCTCATCTATCCGGTCCCCGATCCGCGCTTTCCTTTCCTCGGCGTCCACTTCACGCGCAGCATTCACGGCTACGTCGAGGCGGGCCCCAACGCCGTGCTCGCCTTCGCGCGCGAAGGTTACCGATGGACGGATATCAACCTGCGAGATCTCAGAGAGACACTTTCCTTCAGCGGCTTTCGCGCGGTGGCGAAGAGATACTGGAAAATGGGACTGGAAGAAAACTATCGTTCTTTGAGCAAACGCGCTTTCACAAAAGCGCTGCAGCGTCTCGTGCCGGCGATTACGATCGACGATCTTAAGCCCGGCGGATCGGGCGTGCGCGCGCAAGCCGTCGCCTCCGACGGCGCGCTGCTCGACGATTTCGTGATCAAGCAGACCGGCAACGCCATCCACGTGCTTAACGCCCCTTCTCCGGGCGCCACGGCTTCGCTGGCCATCGGCGAACGGATCGTCTCGACCGCGGCAAAAGCGTTTTCCCTGCACGATTGATTTCCCGCCATCGTTCAACTAGCTTGAAACGAATTCAGCGCGGAGGTGGACCTTTCATGATCATCGAATACAAAGGCCGCAGGCCGAAGATTTCTCCCAAAGCGTTTATCGCGCCGACCGCCGTTCTAATCGGCGACGTAACCGTCGGCGACGACTCGAGCATCTGGTTCGGCGCGGTCCTCAGATCCGACCAGAACGCTAATCCGATCGTCGTGGGCGCGCGCACCAGCGTGCAGGACAATTGCGTGATTCACCAGGGCGAAGCGCCCACCATAATCGAAGACGACGTGACCGTCGGCCACGGCGCGATCATGGAAGGCTGCGTCATTCGCCGCGGCGCGATCATCGGCATGAACGCGACGATTCTGGAAAACTCCGAGATCGGCGAAGAATCCCTCATCGCAGCGGGAAGCGTCGTCGTCCCGCACACCAAGATCCCTCCAAGAGTTCTTGCCGCAGGCAGCCCGGCCCAGGTGAAAAAAGAGCTTGCAGGAGAAGCGCTCAACTGGATCAAAATGGGCTCGTCCACCTATGTGAATCTGTGCCGCAGCTATCTCGGCGGGGATTACAAGATTATAAGCTAACCGATGGGTGCTATGATATGAAGATTCTTCGCTCCGCTCAGAATGACTCGTTGAGAGTTGTGTCATCCTGAACGAAGTGAAGGATCTCTCCTCGAATCGGCTTGCCCGCTGGAAAGCACGCGAGAGAGAACTAAAGCAGGAAGTCCAAGCGCTGGCCCTCGCGTTGATATCGGCCCCGCTCGTTTCCAGCTCGCGCCATTGTGTAAACCGCGCCCTTCATAGAAAATAAGTCTTATGTTACATCGAGAGCGAGCCTTTAATGTTCTTGTCCTGTTTGCCTTTTTATTTGGTCCGGCTCCGGCTTTCGCCGGCCTGGAGGAGTACGTCCGGAAATCCGAGCCTGCGTTCGGTTGGAAGCTAAACGAGAAGATCGAGCAGGCCGGTGGCCGCATCTTCGATCTCCATTTTGTCTCGCAGACCTGGCAAAGAAATACTTGGGAGCATCAGTTGCAGGTCTATCAACCCGCGAGCGCGGCGCCGACCGCGACGATGCTCCTGTGGATCACGGGCGGCTCCGCGAATCCGGCCAATATTTCTTTAGGTCTGGAGCTCGCGCGGAAAATCGGCGTGCCGGTCGCGTTTCTCTATCGCATTCCGAATCAGCCGCTGCTCGAAGGCAACCTCCGCGAAGACGATTTGATCGCCGAGACTTTCGTCCGCTATCTGAAGACGAAAGATGAAAACTGGCCGCTGCTTTTTCCCATGGTGAAAAGTGTCGTCAAGGCGATGGACGTTTTGCAGGTGTTCGGCAGTAAGGAATGGAACAAGCCGGTCGAGAGCTTCATCGTCTCCGGCGCTTCCAAGCGCGGCTGGACGACCTGGCTCACTGCTGCGGTCGACCCGCGCGTCCGGGCGATCGCCCCCATGGTTATCGACACGCTCAACATGCGCGCGCAAATGCCGCGGCAGCTGGAAGCGTTCGGCGCCTACAGCGCGAGACTCGCGCCTTACACCAGCCGCGGTTTGGTGCCGATCCCGGAAACGCCCGAGGGCAACCGTTTGGTCAGCATGATCGATCCCTGGGCTTATCGGGAGAAATTAAAGATGCCCAAGCTGATCGTCAACGGCACGAACGATTTTTATTGGGCGACCGATGCGCTCAATCTCTACTGGAACGATCTGCCGGAAAAAAAGTGGGCGCTTTATGTGCCGAATGCCGGGCACGACCTACGGAGACAGGACGGAACCGACTCGAATACGTCGGTATACGTCATCGATGGACTGGCCGCTTTTGTCCGCCATCAAATCAGCGGCGCACCCATGCCGAGCTTGACGTGGAAGCATAATCGGGAGAACGATAAGCTGTGGCTGACGATCCAGGCGGCGCCGGCGCCCCAAGGCGGAAGACTGTGGGTGGCTCAGGCGCCGACGCAGGATTTGCGCGCGGCCAATTGGAAGAAGCAGGCGGTCACCGTTTCGAACGGCGGCGTGATCGGCGAAGTCGCGATTCCGGATGAAGGCTATCTCGCTTTTTACGGCGAACTCGATTACGAGATCGAGGGCTTGAAATATCATCTCTCGACGCAGATACAAATGTCTCCCGCCAAGGCGAAATAAGAAACCCCTCGCCCATGCCACGAATCCTCGTCTGCCAGCACGTCGCGCATGAGATTCTGGGGACTCTGAATCCCCTGCTCAAAAGCGCCGGTTTTCGGATTCGCTATGAGAATTTTGGCCGCCATCCTGACGCCGAGCCGAGCCTCGAAGGCTACAATGGGTTGGTCGTGCTGGGCGGGCCGATGAGCGTCAATCACGTCGAACGACATCCTCACCTGGAAACCGAAATGCACCTGATCGAACAGGCGCTGCAAAAAGACCTTCCGGTCCTGGGAATTTGCCTCGGGGCGCAGTTGATCGCCAAAACTCTCGGTGCCCGCGTATATGAAAACGACGAGAAGGAAATCGGCTGGTACGACGTTTCTCCAACGGTGATGGCGAGAAGCGATCCCGTCGCCGCCCACTTCCGGGAAAGAGAAAAACTATTCCAGTGGCACGGCGATACGTTCGACATTCCACAAAACGCCGTTCACCTGGCTTCCTCGCCGCTGTGCGCGAACCAGGCTTTTCGCTACGGGTCCAACGTCTACGCTCTGCAGTTTCATTTGGAAGTCGATGAACCGATGATCGAGCGTTGGCTTACCGTGCCGATGCACATCAAGGAAATCGAAAGCCTCGGCGGAAAGATAGATCCGCAAAAGATCCTGCGTGAGACGCCGGCTCACATTCACAGGCTCAAGAAGTTAAGCGATAAAGTATTTGGTGATTTCATCAATCTCTTCGGCTTCACGAAAACCCGGCGCAGCCTGGGTTCGAGATAAAGCGCTCGGCTACACCTGGCAAGCGGGGCAGTAAAAAACCGAGCGGTTCCCCAGCGGGAGTCTCTTGATGACACTCGGGCAGCTCCGGCATTTCTCTCCTTCGCGATCGTAGACCCGCAAGCGTTTCTGAAACTCGCCGAAGTTATCGTCCGCGTCGCGATAATCGGAAAACGAGGTTCCGCACCAGCGGATCGCATCGCGCAAAACTTTCGGAATCATCGCCGCGATTTGCTCGACCTTGCCTCGCGGCAGCCGGCAGGACCGGTGGGTGGGTCTCACGCCGACGCGAAAAAGGATTTCATTCGCATAGATGTTGCCGACTCCGGCCACGACCTGCTGGTCGAGCAACAGATCGCGAATGCGCCGGGCCGAGCGCTTGGTGAACGCGTGGAGATACGGCCCGTCGAAATGGGAATCGAAGGGGTCCAATCCGAGGCGCCGCAATTGCGGCAGTTCATGGAGCCGCGCTTCGGCTACGACCACCGACAATCCGAAACGACGCGGATCGTGGTAACGCAACTCACGGCCGTTGTCGAGGGTGGCGACCATATGATCGTGCTTCTGCAGGGGGGTCGCGGCATCGACGTGAATGAGCTTGCCCGACATCCCGAGATGGAAAACCCAAACCGTCTTGTTGGCCAAATAAATCAGAATGTATTTCGCTCTGCGCCCGACGCGGACGATGGTCTCGTCCTGCAACCGGCCCGGCAGCGACGGCTCGACAAGAGACCGCAGCCGCGGTTGCAAAACATCGACGCGAACGATGGTGCGTCCCTGAAGATGGGGCTGGAGCCCGCGGCAGATCGTTTCGACTTCGGGAAGTTCGGGCATAAAAAAGCTATCCGCTTTCAGCGATCAGCCGGAGATTTTTAATCGCGCGGGCAAGGCCGATGAACTCGTCGATGCCGAGCGTCTCGCCGCGGCGGCGCGGATCGATATTCTGCGGGCGGAGCAGGAGATCAACTTCTTCCCGCCCAACCTTCAGCCAACCGGCAAGATTATTTTCTAGTGTCTTTCTTCTCTGGCCGAAGGCCGCGCGCACCAGGCCCCGTAGAACCGGAACTTCCTCCGCGGAGACCAGAGGCTCGGGATGGAGCTCGATCTTCAGCACCATCGATCTCACCTTGGGCCGGGGAAAAAACGCCTCGGGAGCGACGGCGATCTTTCCGGTGATCCGTCCATGCACCTGGCACCAGACCGAAAGCGCGCCGTAGGACTTCGTTCCCGGCGCGCTCGCCATGCGCTCGGCAACCTCGCGCTGGACCATCAAAACGAAAAAAGAAAAATGCTCGCGCAGCTCGAAGAGGCGAAACAGAACGGGGGTGGCGATGCTGTAAGGGAGATTCGCCACGAGTTTGATCTTTCGGTCGGGCAGAATTTTTTCCAGCGGAAGCTCGAGAATATCTCCCTGAATCAACTCCAGCGCGGGATGAGATCCCAACGCGCCGCCGCGCAGCTTCTCGACCAAAAACCGGTCGATTTCGACGGCCCAGACGCGGCGCGTGCGCTCGACCAGACGCCGGGTCAACGAACCGAGACCCGGTCCGATCTCGAGGACTTCATCGTCCGGCGATAAATCGACAAGCCGGAGAATGGAGTCGAGCACGCGGTCGTGGACGAGAAAATTCTGGCCCAGGCTTTTCTTCGGGGCGAAGGCGGCGTCTCTGAGCGCGGCGCGGGCTTCCTGGTAAAGCGTTGTCATCGCTCATCGTTTATAGCGTGAGATCAGCGTCGGCATTGAGACTCAAATCGTCTTTCATGCCTCGTTTCAAGGCGTGATAGCCGGCCAGCGCAATCATCGCCCCGTTGTCCGTGCAGAGAGACGGCGGAGGAAAATGGACCTCCGCGCCCTCGGCGCGCGCCGACTCCGCCATCTTTTGGCGCAGCCGGCTGTTGGCCGCGACGCCTCCGGCGAGAACTATGCGCTTGACGTCGAGCTCCGCGGCCGCGCGCAGCGTCGTCGCCACGAGCATGTCCACGACCGCCTCCTGAAAGCTCGCCGCGATATCGGCTTTCTCGGCTTCCCACGCGCTTTTGTCCCGTTCCTTAAGAAAATGCCACACCGCGGTTTTGAGTCCACTGAAGCTGAAATCGAACGAGCCTTTTTTCAGGCGAGAGCGCGGGAACGCAAACGCCCGCGGGTTGCCGCTCTTGGCCAATCGATCGATCGCTCTGCCGCCCGGATAGCCGAGACCCAACATCTTGGCGACTTTGTCGTAAGCTTCTCCGGCCGCGTCGTCGCGAGTGCCGCCGAGATACCGGTAGTCGCCGAAATCGCGCACCAGGTAAAGCAGCGTGTGCCCGCCGGACGCGAGCAATGAAAGATACGGAAACGAAACCTCGCGATCGAGAAAAATCGCCAGCAGGTGCGCCTCGAGGTGGTTCACGCCGACGTAGGGAATGCGCCAGCGATACGATATTCCCTTGACGACCGACAAACCGACGAGCAGCGAGCCCACGAGGCCGGGGCCGCGCGTGACCGCGATGCCGTCGAGATCGTTGAGACTGGAGCCTGCCTGGCTCAATGCACCGTCGATGATCGGCAAAATATTCCGCACGTGCTGCCGCGAGGCAAGCTCCGGAACCACGCCGCCGTAGGGACTATGGATTTCATCCTGCGACGAGACCACGTTGGCGGCCACGCGGCGGCCGTCGACGAGCACCGCCGCCGCCGTATCGTCGCACGACGTCTCTACACCCAGCACGAGCATCGAATCTCCATCTCCTCAGCGCAAACCCGGTTGGCCCTCTTCCTGGATGCGGCTCAGGCCGTCGGCCGCCAAACGGTTTCCCGGATTCAATCGCAAGGCCTGCGAATAGTTCATGCCGGCGCGGTCGAGAGAGCCGAGAGCCCGGTAGTTTTCCCCTCTCAAGGTAAACACCTCCGATAACCAATAGGGATCGGCGCCGAACAACGGCTCCGCGACGTCGAGGAACTTGAGTGATTCCTGCTGGCGGCCCAGGGCCGCGTGCGCGCTGGCCAGAAAGAAAAAACCATAAGGACTCGTGGAATCGACCGCGATCGCTTTTTCGAGTCGAGACAGCGCCTTGGCATGGTCGCCGGATTCCAGAAGTCTCCTGCCTTCTTCCGTGAGTCGAATGGACGCTGCGCGTTGGGGCGAAGTTGTTGGAGTGATCTTCGCCAGGAGGGAAGTCTCCTCCGGCAGAGGCGCCGGAGCCCGCGGAGGCGGCACTGCCGGCATTGGCAACGTCCGAGCGGATAACTCCGGCTGAGATCTCGGCGGAGGAGTAACGCGCCTTTCTTTGAGATCTTCTTCGCGGATTGGGCCCGACTCAACCGGCGCTCTCGCCTGGGGCGCGGGTGGAGGATAATAAGGAGGCTGAGGGCGTTGTGCGGGAGAGGCGGCGACGGGAGGCGGGGGCGAAGGCTGCCGATAAACGGTCTGGGTCGGACACCCCTGGATCGCCAACATGACAACCGCCGTTGCAAAACAGCCGGCAACACGATGACGCAGCATCTGTTTTTTGAACCGGCGCCGGCTTCGCTTCACGCTCATAAATTATTTGCCGAAGAGCGGCGACACCATCTTGGAGATAAAATCGGCCGGCGCCGAGAAGAATCCGGCCAGCGGCGCCGGATGGAGCGGGCAGTACCCGGTCGGCTCTTCGCCTTCGAGAAATGCTTCTTGAATAACCGTCGGGCAGTTCGGCGTCGCGCGGTATCCGCTCAATGGATCGATGTCGATCATCTTGATGCCCGCGGGCGGAACGAAGTCGGTCGCCGGCGTGCCGGCCGTTGCCTTCTTCATAAAATCCGTCCAGATCGGCACCGCCGCCTGCGCGCCCGACAGGCCGAGCTTGGTCCCATTGTCGAAGCCCACCCATACGACCGCAAGCAGGTCCGGGGTGTAGCCCACAAACCAGGCGTCCTTGGTATCGTTCGTCGTTCCTGTCTTTCCCGCCGCAGGGCGGGTAAAACCCAACTGCCGCGCCGAGCGGGCCGTGCCGCGGTCCAGAACCCCCTTCATTAAATAGTTCATCATGAAAGCGAGCTGCGGGGTGATTACTTTTTCCACCTGGATGTCTCTTTTTTCCAGGACCCGGTTTTCCTGATCGATGACCTGTTTCACCGCCAGCGGCTGCGTGCGCACGCCGCCGTTGGCCAAGCTGCCAAAGGCGACCGCGACTTCCAGCGGCGTCACTTCCGCCGAGCCGAGCGCGAGAGAAGGATAAACCGGCAGCGGGCTTTGAATGCCGAGGCGATAGGCGAGGTCGCGCACGCGCCGGATGCCCACGTCGCGCGCGACGCGGGCCGTCGCGGAGTTGAGCGACCGCTCCAGCGCCGTCCGTAAAGTCACGGTCCCGAAATACTCGTTTTTGTAATTGGCCGGCTGCCATTCCTGTCCTTCGTAACTCCAGGTGAACGAGGAATCTTCCATCATGCTCACCGGCGTAAATCTTTTGCCGTTCTCCGCGCCGTACATGAGCGCGGCCAGATAGACGAACGGCTTGAAGACCGATCCGGGCTGGCGCCTGGCCTGGAAAATGCGGTTGAATTGAGATTTTTGATAATCTCTGCCGCCGACCATCGCCTTGATCTCTCCGGTCTGCGGCTTGATGACGATGATCGCGCCTTCGAGATGGTCGTCTTCGCCGCGCTTGCGGAGATAAGAATAGGTTTCCTCTAAATGTTTCAAGCCCTCGGCCAGGGATTTTTCCGCCATCTTCTGCAGTTGAAGATCGAGGCTGGTGAAAATCCGCAAGCCTTCGTCGGTGAGCACCTCTGGCGCATAGCTCTCCGCCAGCTCGCGCTGCTTCAAAAAGTCCACGAAATAGGGAGCGTCGTTGATGACCTTGATCAAATCGCGCCGGGGAATCACTTCTTTCTGCGCCGCGTCGTACTGGCGACGGGCGATCAGTTTGTCTTCCAACATCTTGCCCAGCACGACGTTTCTTCGCTGCGCCGCCGCCTCGACGCTCCGGTACGGAGAGTACCGTCCGGGGGACCGGATCAGGCCGGCCATGAGGGCGGTTTCCCCGACCGTCAATTGCGCGAGGTCTTTGGTGAAATAAAATTGCGCCGCCTCGGAAACGCCGAAAACTCCCTGGGAGCCCTTTTGTCCCAGATAGATTTCGTTGAGATAGTTCTCGAGGATCTCCTCCTTGGAATATTTTCTCTCGACGATGAGCGCCATGATGGCCTCTTTGATCTTGCGGCGCAGGCTGCGCTCGTCGCTCAGGAAAAAATTCTTCATCAACTGCTGCGTCAAGGTGCTGCCGCCCTGGACGACGCCGCCGCTGCGCAGGTTGGTCCACGACGCGCGAAGGATGGCGATCGGATCGATCCCGCGATGGCGGTAAAACCTTTCGTCTTCGATCGAGAGGATCGCGCGCGCAAGCAGAGGCGGGACTTCGGCCAGACTCACCACCCTTCGCTCTTGCCAGATGCGGTCGTAGAGTCCGGCGATCAGCTCGGGCTCCAGCTCGAGCGAAAATAAATCCTGCCCGCTTTCTAGGTTTTCCATCCTTGTAACAGCGGCGCCCTGCAAGCCGATGCGGACCGGAAATCCCTTGAAACTCTCCATCGGATACGCGAAATCGTGAAGATAAATTTCCGCGCCTACCTTGGAAAAATAATACTCTCCCTTGCCCTTGAGCGCGCCCTTGGTCTCCCTGTAGCCCAAGCGGCGGAGTTTTTCCGACAAGTCCTCTTTGCGGAGATTCATCCCGACGTAGATAAGATGGCTGTCCGAGTAGATCTTGGAAGGTTTAGGCCACTTAGAGCCTTCGAACTTTGTCGTGACGACGCCTTCGAGGCGTTTCACATACCAGGCGCCGAAAACCGCGACGACGGCGACAAAGACGAGAGCAGAGAGAACGATGGTTTTGCGGGACGGAATGCGGGACTTTTTCAAAACATGAACCCCGGCGTCGAAATTAGCATTGAGTGTAACGCCTTTCAAAAACAATAAAAAGAGGGCCGAGTAAACCTACTCGACCCTCTTCGTAAGCGCGCGGCATCTGCCGAGCTACCGCGGCGGCTTGAGCGCTAAAAACAGCGTGCTTTCTCCGCGCCGCACTAAGAAAAGAACTCCCTTGCCTTTTTTCACCTCGCCCACGGCCTTGCGGAAGTCGGCGACCTTGCGGACCGGCTTGCGGTCCACTTCCATAATAATATCTCCGCGGCGCAGTCCCGCGTCGTCCGCCGGGCTTCCGGGCTCCACCGCGGTGATGACGACCCCCTCGGCGCGCTCCAGGCCAAGGCTCTCCGCGATCTGCGGCGTCACCTGTTGAACCGTCAAGCCGAGCTCGCCTTTTTCCCCGGCTGAGGCGACCACTTCCTCGTCTTTCATCTCGCCCACCGGGATCGTGAGCGCGAGATCCTTTTTATCCCGCACGACTTTCACGCGGACTTTCTTATCCACGGCGGTGCGCGCCACGACGATCGGGAGCTCATTGGAATCTCTGATTTCTTTTCCGTCGAATTCCGTGATGACGTCGCCGACCTTGATTCCCGCGGCCTCGGCGGGCCCGCCTTTGGTCACGTCGGCCACCAGCGCGCCCCTGGGTTTATCGATTCCAAGAGATTCGGCGATCTCCGGCGTGACTTTCTGGATCAGCACGCCGAGATAGCCGCGCGTCACCTTCCCCTTGCCCTTGAGCTGCGGCAGCAGTTCCTTGACGAGATTGATGGGAATCGCAAAACCGATCCCGATGTTTCCGCCCGACCGGCTGTAAATCGCCGAGTTGATCCCGACGACTTCGCCGCGCAGATTGATCAGCGGGCCGCCGGAATTTCCCGGATTGATGGAGGCGTCGGTCTGAATGAAATTGTCGTAGGGACCGCCGATGTGCCGGCCTTTCGCGCTCACGATGCCGGAGGTCACGGTGTTGTCCAGGCCGAACGGATTGCCGATCGCCATTACCCACTCGCCGACCTCCAGCCGGTCCGAATCTCCCAGCGGAGCGACGGGAAAGTTATCCTTCGCGTTGATTTTAATCACGGCGACGTCGGTCTTCGCGTCCTTGCCGATGACCTTCGCTTCGAACTCTCGTTCATCCGCGAGCTTCACGACGATTTTTTGGGCGTTCTCCACCACGTGGTGGTTGGTAAGAATAGAGCCGTCGCGGTCGATGATGAAGCCCGAGCCGAGACTTTTTTGCCGAAACGGGCCGCGCGGACCCGGACCGCCGAAAAATCGCCGCCAAAAATCGCCGAACGGGTCTTGTTCTTCGCCGCCGCCGAATGGACTCTCGAATCCCTGGCTACCGCCTCCTTGACTTACCTGAGTGGTAGAGACATTGACGACGATCGGACTGAGTTGCTTGGCTAGATTAACGAAGTCGGGCAAGCCCTGCGGCGTGACGATCGGCCGGGATATCTCCGGAACCGCAGTGCCTCCCCATAGATTGACCAGCCGCGTGCCCGCGAACCAATCCAGACCTCCGCTCACTCCCAATCCGGCCAAGAGCGAGACCGCCGCCACGATGAGCAGCACTTTGACTCTTACTTGCCGGTTCCAGATTCTATTCTCTTCCATCAGAAACTCCTATCTTATCTTCTTCACCGCTTCCACGTAGCGCATCCGCAGGTCGTAGAGAACGTCTTCCATGAGCTGCTGTTCTCCGGAGTCGAGATTGCCGCGGGTTTTTTCCCCGAGCATGCCGATGATGTCGATCATCTGCTTCGCCACCGGAAAATCGCTCGCGACTTTTCCCGTTATCGGGTCCGGGATCTCGCCGAGGTGCATCAAAGCCTGCGTGCTGAGACTGATGACAAAGGTTGAAAAATTCAGCCCGGGGAGGTCGTCGCTGGATTCGTTTTGGGCTGCGCCGCGCTTTTCCCCTGCCGCCGTCCGTGGCTCTTCGGCCTCCGGTCGCGCTTCGGCCGCCGGCGCCGCCGCGCGCGCCTCGCCGGTCTCAGAGAACCTGCGCCGGTCCGCTACCTTAAAACCTTTGCCTTCGCCTTTTTCTCCCTCTTCAGCCATAAAACCTCCCGCGTACCGACATTGGGAAAAAAAGAATCCGCCGAAACGTTGCCACGAGCGTGGGCGGCGGCACTATCGACCTCACCGGTACCTAATGAGCCATGGCGCGAAGCCGCGCGATCCTTTCCTCGATCGGTGGGTGGGTACTGAAGAGGCTGAGTAACGAACCGCCCGAAAGAGGATTCACGATAAACATGTGGGCAGTCTCGGGCCGCGCGTCCATCGGAATTATTTCGTTGGCGCGCGCCAGCTTCGCCAGGGCGGAGGCCAGGCCGAGAGGATTCCCCACGGTCTTCGCGCCGGTGGAATCGGCGAGAAATTCTCTCGAGCGGGAGATGGCCATTTGAATGATCATGGCCGCTAGGGGGGCCAGAACCGACATCAAAACCAGCCCGATGATTCCACCGCCGCCTTCATCGTCCCGGTCCCTTCCTACGCCGCCGAAAAACGCCGCCCATCGGGCCATGTGCGCGAGCATCATGATGACGCCGGCCATCGCGGCGGCGATGCTGCCGATCAGGATGTCGCGGTTTCTCACGTGCGAGAGCTCATGAGCGAGCACGCCCTCCAACTCCTCGCGATTCATAATCTTCAAAATGCCTTCCGTGACGGCGACCACCGCGTGCTCGGGATTTCTTCCCGTTGCAAAGGCGTTGGGAGACTCGGAGGGAATGATATACAAACGAGGCATCGGAAGACGGGCGCGGAGAGCGATATCGTGCACGATCGAGTAGAGCTCGGGCGCTTCGGCTTCCTTCGCCTCGCGCGCCCGATACATCGCGAGGACGATCTTATCCGAAAACCAGTAGCTGCCGAAATTCAGCAGCAGGGAGAACGCAAAGGCGATCGCCATTCCTTGCGAGCCGCCGAAGAGCTGCCCGATCCATAGAAGGATTCCGGTCATCAGACCTAAAAGCAGCGCTGTCTTTAAGGAGTTCGACATCTTTTTCAACTCTCGGCGATCGAATGATTTCCGCCGCAGGAACACAGCAATTACAAATGAACTTTAATGCCTGCCTACCCCCTTGTCAAGGAGCGTGCCGCGCGTCGGTTTTTCCGCGTCCCGGCGCAGAAAATGCCCTAGAATTTCGATCGCCGCTTCGGGCGTTATCGTCGTCAGACACTGGCGGTGCGGGCAACTTTTTATCGCCTCACGAGCGCAGGGAGCGCACGCGACGTTTCGACTCACGACCGTGACTCGCCGGCCGCGTGGCGCCCATGCTCCCGGATCGGTCGGACCGAATAGCGCAACGGTCTCGACTCCGACGGCCGCCGCCAAATGTGTCAACCCGCTGTCGTTGCCGAGAAAGACATCGCACAAAGACAGCAGCGCAGCGACATTTTTGAGCTCCATGCCGCGGGCGACGGTCGCCCCGATCCAATCACGGTCCTTCTCGAACCGCTCTTCTTCGGCCGGGCCGAAGATCACGAAACTCATGCCGCCTTTGCCCTGCCACCATCGTTCGACTTGGCGGAAATATTGCGCGGGCCAATTTTTCTCGCGCGCGCCGCTGCCCGGCGCGAGCGCGAGAATTGTTTCGCGTTCAAAGCCGCGCTCGCCGAGCCAATTCCGGGCCCAGAAAAGCGCGTCGCGGCGCAATGGAATAGTTGGATATGTTTCAACCCCCAGCTTTCCTCCGACGCAATCGAGATAATAGCTCGAAATATGCACAGCAGAATCGAGCGGCCGGAAAGGAAACAGCTTCGCTCTGCCGCCGGCGAGCAGAGCGAGATTACTCACGAAGCTTCGATCGCCGCTTCCCGTCCAGGAATAAATCGAGAGGTAGGGAGCGAAGAACCGTCTGAGCGTTTTGTCGCGTCCGGCGTGGGCGATAAAAAGCCGGCCGATCTCGCGGCGTTCGATCGAGCTCGCGTGAATCCCCGGCGCTACAAGATCCGCATATTCCGTACGGGCGAGAAGGTCCACGCGGCGATTCCGCGCCAGAAACTCCAGCGCCGGAAGAAAGCAGATGAAGTCTCCCAGAGCTCCCGGAAAAAGAACCAGAATTTTCTCACGAGAGTCGCCGCGCCCGATATTTAATTGACTTTCCACGGGGCAGAATATAGCATACACCCAAGTTCAATCGAACTTCCTCACCGAGGAAAGAAGAACACAAACTGTGGCAAGCTTAAACGGCGCCCGCTCGATACTCGACCTCATCGGCTCCACCCCGGTTGTCAAACTAAGAAATATTTCCGGCAAAGACGACGCCGAGATTTGGGCCAAGCTCGAGTCGTTCAATCCCGGCGGCTCGGTCAAAGACCGGATCTGCCTCAGCATGATCGAGACGGCGGAGCGCGAACAGAAGCTCAAGCCCGGCGCCACGATCGTCGAGCCGACCAGCGGCAACACCGGCATCGGACTTGCGCTGGTCGCCGCAGTCAAAGGTTACCGGCTGATCCTCACGATGCCCGACACGATGAGCGAAGAGAGACGCAGCCTCTTGGCGGCTTACGGCGCGAGAATCATTTTGACGCCGGACACCAAAGGGATGGGCGGCGCGATCCGCAAAGCCGAGGAGCTGCTCCTCGAGCACCCGGACTATTTTATGCCGCAGCAATTCAACAACCCGGCGAACCCCGAAGCCCATCGGCGCACGACCGCGGTCGAGCTGCTCGAACAATTCAAACAGATCGACGCGTTTGTCTCGGGAGTCGGCACCGGCGGAACCATCACGGGAGTCGGCGAGGTGCTCAAAGAGAAAAGGAAGGGCGTTAAGATTTATGCAGTCGAACCGGCCGCGTCTCCCGTCATTTCGGGAGGAGAGCCGGGATATCATAAAATCCAGGGAATCGGCGCCGGCTTTGTTCCGGCCGTCTTGAACCGCCAGGTCATCGACGAAATCATCGCGGTCAGCGACGAAGACGCGATTTCATTCACGCGCAAGCTCGCGCAGCAGGAAGGAATCCTGGTGGGAATTTCTTCCGGCGCCGCTTGCGCCGCCGCGCTAAAAGTCGCAAAGACGCTGGGGAAAGGACGCGTCGTGGTCACCGTGTTCGCCGACAAAGGCGAGCACTACCTGAGCACGGACATCTTCAGCGAGCGCCCATGGACGCCAAGCTCGAAGGATTGAAAGAAATTTTGCGCGGGGCGGACGGGCTCCTCGTGGCCTTCTCCGGCGGCGTCGATTCGACATTTCTCCTCAAGGTGGCTCACACGGTACTGGGAGAGCGCGCGGTCGGCATCACCGCGTCGTCTCCGACGGCGCCTCCGGGAGAGATGGAAGCCGCGCGCGAGCTGGCCGGCCTGATAGGATGCCGCCACATCGTCATCGACTCGCACGAGCTGGATAACCTGTCTTTTTCTCAGAACCCCGCCAACCGCTGTTATTTCTGTAAGGACGAGCTCTATCGCATCTGCCGTTCGGAGGCCGATCGAATGGGATTTTCAACGGTCGTGGATGGAACGAACCTCGACGATCTCAAAGATCACCGTCCGGGACTCAAAGCGGCTAAAGAATGGCGCATCGGCCATCCTTTGGTCGAAGCGGGCATGACCAAAGAAGAGATTCGCCGATCAAGCCGCGATCTCGGACTGCCGTCGTGGAACAAACCGGCCATCGCCTGTCTCTCCTCCCGTTTTCCCTACGGCACCGAGATCAACGTGGAGCGGCTCGGGAAGATTGGCGCCTGCGAGCAAGCGCTCAAGGATCTCCGCTTCCGGGAGTTTCGCGTGCGCTATCACGGCGAGCTCGTGCGGATCGAAGTCGCGGCCGAAGAGATCGACCGGCTCTTCGAGAGAGAGATCCGGGAGCAGATCGTCCAACAATTCAAGGAAATCGGCTTTACCTTTGTGAGCCTCGATCTTGAAGGCTACCGGACCGGCAGCATGAACGAGTCCCTGGCTAAGAAGACCGCTTAGGGACCTTTCGCCTACGGCGAATTGCAAATGATTGGCACTCGCTTTTACGGGTCATCCGCCGAGAACTCAAAATCACCGCCGACGACCCGGTGCCGGGCCGGGTTTGAGAGCCTCCAGCGGCTATCAGAGAAAGCGCACTGGCCCTGTACGCCTATTTTTGGGGGCAGAAAGTATCTGAACGAGTTCATCTGAGCTTAGAGCCTTTCTCCCCTTGACAACCTAAAACATTCCTTAATATAAGGAAGATGTTCGCAGGTAAAATCTCCTCAACCCTTTGAGATCCGCGAAAGGGGTAGAGGGATGAGAGAACAATGTTGGATTCAGGTAATCCAAGGCTTGGGAAAGAAGGAGGTGTCTTATGCCTAATGTGAGAGAAATAAAGGCCGCAGACATCATGCATAAAGGAGCAGAGGCGATTTCTAGCGGCGCGACAGTCGCCGATGCTTTACGAAAGATGCAAAAGCTAAAGGTTTCCAGCTTGGTCGTCGAACGGAGAAACAAGGATGACGCATACGGCATCCTTACTAAGACGGATATCGTCACCAAGGTGGTTGAGGCCGGTCCAAAGAGAAGAAATCTTTCCAAGGTCAAGGTCTTCGAGATCATGAGCAAGCCCTTGGTCACGGTCCCCCCTGGTCTGGCGATCAAGTACTGTATAAGGCTAATGAAGAAATCAGGTGTGACACGTGTGCCAGTGTTTGACGGCAAGCAGATTGTCGGCATTCTGAGCATGACCGACATATTCAATCACTCCTAGCGACTTGTGATCCGAGTGTGAGGATCAGCCTCAGCAGGAAATCGCACGCACGACGAAGAAAACAAGCAGTGTGTACGTGTGACTCCCTGAACAGATAAGGTAAATGGCCACATGTAAATGATAGGAACTCGCTTTTGAGGTTCAGCCACCGAGAACTTAAAATTGCCCCGAAGACCCGATGCCGGTCCGGGTTTGACAGCCTCCAGCAGCTATAAGAGAAAGCGCACCGGCCCCCAACCCCCATTTTGGGCAGAGAGTATCCGATAAGATTCGGCGGTGGAGTGTCTAGAGAAATTTCAGAAATTCTTCAGCGGGCAATCTTTAGCTCATGCAGCCTCAAGCGCAACCTTTATTTTTTCTTTGACTGGTTGAAGTTGAATCTCCTTATCAAAGGGGATCGGCAATGCGTCCTTCCGCAGGCTCTCCAGATACGCATGGATCGCATCCCTCGCCATCGCCCGCGCTTCTTCGAGGGTATCGCCTTCAGTGACAAGACCGGGCAAGGCGGGGCAGGTCACTACATACCCACCCTCTTCGGCTGGTTCAAACAACACGGTGTAGCTATATTCTTTTGTTTCCACTTTTTCCCTCCACGCATGTAATTGAGATGTGTTATGAATCAGGAAATTTCTCATTCACAGCCTCCACTATAGAACACTCGCACACCTTGTCAATGTATTGTATCGGTTTGCGGGCAGGCCTGTCTGCCGGCACAGGCTGGATGGACATTTCCTTTGGGTAGAGGCCTGTCTGGGGGACCATTTGGGGATAGTATATTGCAATTCTCGTCCTTCCCATTTAGCCCGCCTCCGAGCGATCCTGGCCACGGCCGCAAATTCTGCCTAGCCTGCGCATCAACTGTCAATTGCTGTATACTGTCCCCAGAAATCTCAGTAGAGGCAGCTTCGGAAGCCACTCCAGAGGAGTTTCTTAAGTTAGCCGCGGAGGTCTATCAAGGATTGTCCGACAAGCAGACCCATGAAATTGAGGCCATTGCACTGAACCGGACTGATTTCTTTCGAAGAAAGGCCATTTGATGGCCTTGTCGCAAGTCTTGTTGGATACCGATATCCCAGAGACCTAAGTGTCGAAGGATTTTTCTGATCACCTCAAGTTGGCACTCTCCTGAAAAACGTGCTGGCACCCGATCGCCTTATCTCTGCAAATCTCATTGAGAATTTCTCGGACGTGATCGCCTATCTCCTGAGCCTTGACAAACCGGTCAGCCTCCGTGAAGAGATTAATTTTCATTCTTACACGACCGCCCACTTCCGAAACAAAGTCATTTTTGATGCACGCGTCCAGACATTTAGATGCAGGTATACCTCCGCCGCACTTTGTCTGGATAAGGAACTTCTGTGGCATCTCAAAACCCCGACCTTTTTTTACGAGCTTGGTGAGGAGCTTCATTAGATTAATCACCGCTTGGCAAGGCCCTCTCGGCTCTGGCTCAATTTGAGTTATCTCGTAAAAGAATCGCCGAATTTGTTTCTCGTCATCCAGAAACCTTGAATCGGTCTTCACTGATTCGAAAACTGCCCCCCTCGTTGTCGCCCCCTTGAGTCTGTTTTTGGAGTCGAAGAACGTATTTTTGAAATAACATCCATCGAGGTTAGCGCCTGTGAGGTCACAATTTCTGAATTCGACTTCAGCTAGCTTTGAGTTCTGAAATCTGAATTCACGCAGCTGCAAGTCCTGGAAGACCAAGCCACTCAGATTTTTATTGTGGAGTTTATCTCGGAGCAAATTGTCCTTGTTCGCAACACCGCCAGACAAGAAAACCTTCATGACGTTCCGAAGGCCAACGGCTTCCTCATTTCTAGAGGAAGAAAGTGCGGTTGATTGCTCCAACAGTACGGGCCAGTCGATCCGCCCTGAGTTTTTTATGAAGTACCTGCCAGCAACCGAATCCATCTCGATGTCGCGGGCGTCGAGTGTCTCCAACCGACCGAACCGGAGCTGATCAAAAAGGAACACGCCTATCAAATACTGCTTGGTGATGTCGTGAGTGAAGTCCAAATCTTGCCCAAGCTGTGTTAGCAAAGCGTGTCGCCGCAGGCAATCAACCTGAGGCTTTCTTGCATCTTCTGCGATGTCCACCAGAAACAGCTCTGCGAGCTCATCGAGGAAATCCGGCGACAATTTATTGCTTTTGAAACTCTCCCCGGCGAGTTCCACAAAGAGCTCGACCTGGGAATTCACGGGCAAAATATCTCTATCTAAACCTTTATCGAACTCTCGTTCGCACAGCCTCTCTACTGCAAACGCCATCAATTCGCAATCGTCATTGAATATCTGCATCTCCCGATTGTTTTTTAAATCGGCCAGGAGGCTACAATAGTACGGCACGGAGCAGATTTTTTGCAGGGATTCGGACTGGTTGATGTCCACGATAAAGTTTTCGATCTCACCTGAGGGTAGATGAAGATTTTTGCGAAAGTAACTGTTCTTCTGTTCTTTTTCCCAATCCCGCAGCTCGTAAACTTGAAGCCCACTTCCTTCCCATTCTTCGATGCTTTCATGCAACTCGGGCGACGTGGCGAGAACAGGTTTGCGGATAGCAATAACGATTTGGGGCGAGCCGCTGCCGGGCGCGTAAATGTACTCTTCTAAAAGGGCCTCTATGAATCGATCAGGTATCTTAAGAATCAGCTCTTCCAAACCGTCTAGCAACCACACCACGAAGTCATTTTTCACCCAGAATTCAAAGGCTGCTTTGTTACTTACTCCGTAGTCGTACTCGTCCCCTATGAAATTGTTAACAAGGGATTCTAAACCAGTGGCCTGCTTTAGGTGTCCAGGCAGCATGAGCAGCGGCCGCGCGCCCATTTTTTGCTCCTGTTTGTTCTTGATAAATCTCTCCCGGAGCTTGCCGTATAGAGAACTCATGAGAACAGTTTTTCCGTAACCTGCAGGCGCGAGAATAATCCTCACACAAGGAGCAGCTGGGCTTTGCAGCTCCTTCAGGAGTTCCTCAAGGAGATCCTTTCCTTCTAATCTCCCGGTTCGATATGTCTGTTCCACCCTTCCGATTTTGTGTTTCGCCGCATCTTCTTCTAGCTGTTTCAGAGGTGTCGACATTTTAGCCGTTGAAAACTCTCTATCAAAGAACCACACGGGGACCTGGTACTTGAATTCGTGCTCAGTCACTGCTCTCGGCACGCGTCCCAACGGGGTTGGTGAGAGAAAGAAACGCCTGCCCTCGTCCCCACCAGGGATCCTGAGGTATTTCCCAGCGAGGCTCTTAAGGGCCGGTTCAATCATTGTCTCTTCACCCTCCTGATGGAAATAGATGAGAAGCTCGTCGGCGACGCCAAGCCCGGTAGGTCGAGTGAAGAGTATACCATTCCCGTCGACAGCCTTGACTATATATCCAAAGGTTTTGAGGAATGATTGTACAAGGTTTTTAAGTTGTTCTCTGTCCATTTTCAAAACCTCCCTAAGATCGTGCCCATTACTCTTTCTGCCCCGAAAGATAGTCCAAACTCTATCACGCCAGGAACACCCCCGGCAACGTGACCAAAGGGGCAGGCTCAATAATGAAGACAAGGGGCCCCGCCAGCAGCCACACCTTGCTAAGGCAACCAGGTCTGGGAGCGAAGCAGAAAAAGGGATAAGGGCAATATTTTAGCCATGATTAAACTGTTCCGCGCCTCAATGGGATCCTGGGAGACCTTTCTAAGCTTGGGACTGGGTATAAATTGAAATGGTAGGAACTTCCTTTGCCGGGATCAGCCACCGAGAACTCAAAATTGCCCCGACGACCCGATGCCAGCCCGGGTCAAGGAAAGCGAAATGGCCCCTTACCCCCGTTTTTAGGCAGAGAGTATCCGTTAATCAGCTATTAAATCAACCTCACATCGGTTCGCAGGCAGACCTGGACATTTCCTCCGCGTTGGGGTAAAGAGGCTTTTAAATTAACTGGCTATATAATGAATCGAAAGCTGAATAGCCACCCAGGCGATCGCAACGACTGTTTAGGAGCTTCCTAAACTGACAGAAGGTTCGCTTCTTTCCCGCGAAACTCTGGGTAACAGGGCGGCGGTGCTTGAGAAGCCCAATCACCGAAGACCGCTCGCATTTGCCGATCATGCTTTGGATGGCTTCTATTTGGCGGCTGCGGTTCATTTCGGCTGATCGGCTCGGAGTGGGCTGCGTGCGTCTCCCAGTTTTCGGCGTAGCGCCGCGTGGGGTTAGCGCGGTTTGAAAATCAGAACATGCTCCTCCTTGATCCCGTCACCATTCCAAAGGCCGTATTGCATGTAATGATTGCGAAGCGCGTATGAAAACCTCCTGTTCACTCGGAAATTCTCTGACGCCATTTCAAGTAGAATGTCTGCTGTTGGAATGGCCACGTCGCAGCACTTGGAGTCACCAATGATACAAACGACCGTGCCGGTCTTACGGACAACTTGCGCCACTTCCTCAAAAAATTGTTTCATGGAATGGAAATAATGTCTGACGCCTCTGGCTCGCACCGGGTCATACTCTTCGATCTGTGAGAGACAGTTATCGAGAGCTTTCAACCCAAAGTCCTCCTCTTTATTCCAGTCACTGACGCGGACCAATTTTCGACCTATGTATGTGTGCGCGAGAGTAACGTGTTCCGTCGCGCTGTTCACAAAGCCAAGCCAGTACATTTCCAGTTGGTGTCTGCGGCTGTATTCAACGGCTCGACAATACGGCGGGGAGGTAATGACGAGAGGGAAACCGTCTTCTGGCATTGCCGCCCCCTCAAGCAACGTCCTAATATCAAGTACGTTTCCTTGGATGACTTGCACCTTCGCCGGCTTGTTACAGTTGTTGTGCGCGGTCCAAAGCTGCTGCATTCCGTCAATGGCATGACCGGTCTTCCTAAGAAATTCGTCAAAGACTTTGATAGTTCTTTTCTTGTTTTGCTTGGCTTGAATGCTCGTGACCTCGAGACCCGATACAGGCGCGGGATCGGCATTCGAAACACGCCGTATAAGCGACGCTAGACAGGCACGAAAGAAACGCTTCTCTTGAGCGTTGAGTTTCGTCTGGTCCAAAGCCCACACAATCCTTGCGAGGTCAACGATCACGTAACGCCTAAACCAGTGAGTGATATTCGGAATCGGCGGGGTGCTTAGCGAAGCGGACTCCCGTTCAAATCGTGCTTCAGAAATGTCCGCTCCTTTTCTGACCTCGCGATCTGAATGAAGACCAAGAAAGGGCGAAAGGATCAGTTTAATTTCTTCCAATGCCCGCCGCAATTTTACGGGGTCAAGAGGCGTCGTCTTCGCCTTGGCGATAAGACATGCCAACGGGTCCACGTCGATCCCCACAGACGAAATGCCTCGCACCAGTGCCTCGACTTGCGCTGTACCACTCCCCGTAAACGGATCGAGCAGAACCGAGCCTTTACGTCCGTAGTTCGTAAGCGCCCACCGAACAACGGGAGGATGGAACTTTGCCGGGAAGCGAAACAGCGGGTGCGTATATTCGCTGCGACCGTTGGGCGAATTCAACCAGTACGACGTATCGGCTTTCGGCACACGCGGGAGTTTTGGCACTTCCGTGTGTCCCTTGTTGCTAATTTTCCTGCCTTCCAGCTTGCCTTTGAAACTCACTCCACCACCTCGTAGTCAGCATACCTAGCGACAAAAGTATCCGACAGTTTCATGAAGGCTGGCTTACCGTGTCTGTCGACGTGAAAGCGAACATCCTTTGGGCTCTGTTTCTGTGCCGCCATGATTACTTTCGTCGCCACGTTGTGTGTTAACAACTGCGACCTCTTTGCCAGGAGTTCGATTTGTGTGGCTTCAATCAGTGTTGAGAGTGGACACTGAGGCGTGCCGCATGAAACGATTTGCTCATAATACCGAACCATCAGAGACAGTATCGCCCTATCGTCATCAGAGGCCGTCGAAGCTATTTGAAAGACTTTCGCAGCCACTTCAATCCAACAGTGGCTTTTGACAACTTTCTCCAGCGAAAAGACATCTGGAATCTCCTTGATCAGAATCTCAACGCCACTTGGCTTTCCTGGGGACAATTGCGGTAGTCGATATTTATGTTCCGCAGGGTCAACTCGCTCCACGAGCCCAAGACGATTAAGGGCTTGCATGTGGATAAAGCACTTATGATTGCCGCTGTTTCCCTGATAACCATTCAGTTTGATTCGTTCGATGATTTGGTGCAGTTCAACGCGGTCACTAGTTAGGGTCGTATGACTTAGGTACTCCGAGTAAACCGCGATAAACATTTCCTTCGCGAATGAGTTCCAATTGAGATCAGAAGGCAAGAGGTTGTCGTGCATCAAACGCTTGGCGATGTAGAGGAAGGCGGCGCCATCACCCTCAAGAAATAGCCGGAAATGCAGCAGTCTTTCGGGCAGGGTGAGCGCCAACTGTTTCCGCCACGTCCCGTCCTGAATTTCGGCAATTAGGCCAACTAAATGACCTTTGTCAGTCCAAGTGTTATTCTGCGTGAGTAAACCAAGGTCCTTCCCGAGATCGACAGCATATGCCGCCGCATCCCTGTTGAAGGTTGTTCGTAATTTCTTGTTGAAGTCCTTTGCGCGGTTGTTCGTAATTTCTTGTGCCAGCCTTTGCGCGACGACTTCACGGTAACGGCTTTGCACTGGCGACGTGCACAGTTTTACCAAGAACTCCATATGAGCAGGCTCATCCACCTGATAATGAGTTCGGAAAAGAATCCGTGGCTGCATCAGTAATCCGTGCCTCCGTGAACAGTGACACGGGGGCGGACGCGAATTGGGAACAAGCGATTAGCTCTGTCTGTAGATGCCAGTGCATATCCCAAGGGCAAGTTGCGGACCAAGGTTTCAAAAGTTCGCCCACCCTCAATCTTTTGGCGCGCGTCGACCACAACCTCCGCCGGGCAATCAGTGTTTATCATTCCTTCGGCTGCCAAAATGTCATCGTGGTGACTAAGTGCATGGATAAGGAGCATGTCGGCATTACGTTGAATGGATGGATCAAGCCCTGAAGGTTGTTGCGTCGCAACGACAATAGACAAACCGAGGTTCCTGCCTTCATCTACGTATTTCTTCAAGGGCCTGCGAGATGGCACGGCACCGCGAGCAGGAATGTAGTTGTGCGCCTCGTCGATTATTATCCACGATCTTGGCAGTCCTTCCTTCGCCCGCTGTTGGCATTCTTGTGCCAATGCTCGTTCCCGTTGCGAAGCCTCGGCGTCTGTGTTCGCCAGCTTCTCAGCGCGAGCCACGTGGATCGGTATCATGCGCTCTTGTTGTTCGGAGATGCCTCGAAGCTGCATGACACGCTTCACAATGAGGGCGACCAGGACTGCGCGCATTTGCGGGTCCAGTTCACGCAGGAGCAGAATCGATATTTGCCCCGGCCGCAGAAGTTGCCTGACGTCCAAGCCAGCATCGGAGAAGACCGGCACCCTGCGGAGCATATCTAAGCGTCTTCTCAACGACTCGCGCGTGTCCCGATGATACCGGTCAAAGTCGCGATCAAATTCCAAAGCAGTTAAAAGATCGCTGAGAACAAAATTCGGATTTGGCCCAACGGACTGCCCCGTTCGGGAATCGGTGTAGCCATCAATCGCAACTTTTGCATAGAGTTCGGTAATGAGATGGCCAAGAGGGTCAGCAAACGGATCTACCTCAAAGAGTCCGCACCATTCTTCCATACCCAGGTCTGACGGGCGCAATGTAATTTCGGTGGAACTCACAGCCGCCGGAGTGTTTGTTCCGCGCGGACGAAAGAGCACCATGGGAAGGCGTTCTGAATCCAATTTCCATTTGCGCAATTCTTTTACAGCCTCATTCTCAGGCGCATATGTATGCTCAACGCCGAATGGCATTGTCAGGTACACATTCATTGTGTCCAAAATTAAAATTCCTTGGGACAAGTCACCTTGCTTGCACCAGCCCTGTGATACCAGCCCTTCTGCCAGAACTCCAAGCGTGTAACTTTTTCCACTGCGTCGCTTCCCCATGATATACACAACGTGCGCGCCCCGAGTATCTAACCAGATGTTGCGGTAGGGTGTCTCGGCCTGTTTGCCGAGATAGATAGCCTCATATTCATCCCGAGCGGCATTCTGGCCCATCAGCAGACCGCCGCCTGGTCCTTTATCTAGTGACAAGTCTGGCTTCGTCGTAAAGCCGTGTTCCAGTCGAAAAGTCGCTTCGGGAATTTTTCCTGCCATGGCGTCCTTGATCAGGCAATGCAATCGGAAGTAATCACTGGCTTACCACCGCGATGAGCCCGGCCCAAAGCCCGCGTCATTTTCCCCGTAATCTCTCGAGGTGTCATCATCTGGGAAAGGCGACTTTTCAGTGCGTCGATGGCTTCCTCCGTGAACGGATATAAATCGGGATTGATCGATTCCTTAGTGCCGTTCCCTGCCGCATCCATCAGTTTCGGAATATCCGCTGCGGGGTTACGAACGTATGCGATGACACCCTTGATGAATTTATCCACGTCCGGGTCTTGCAAAGAGGGAATTTCGATTCTTGCGTCTGCGGTCAGACGGGAAATCACTGGTCCATTACTTCTGAAAACATCGACCATTTCCGACTCCATCCCAGCGGATGCACCTATCAGCACACAGACTGAATTCTGGTTTTGGTCGACAAGTCGAGTAAATCCCGATTCAAATGTGGGTATTGTTTCACCGCCAATCGACTTGAGCCTTTCCATCTCGTCGAGGATTAGCACGAGAGTCTGATTCCGCACGTCCCGGAGCAATCTCCCAAACAAGCAAATAATGTCCGCGAGGCGTGCAGCCTCTGTTTCCGTCAAATCCTGGGTTTGGCCTAGATCATCGAGATCTTGACGTGACATCGCGTTGCCAGAAATCCATCTCCAAAGTCGAAGCTGATCGAAGTTGGGATTCAGGATACGTATCGTTGCCTTTGCGATCTCTTCATCAACAAACTTGGCCTTGAGCCTTGCAAGCAACTCATCGAGTCGCGCACCCAAAACCGACTGAACGACCTCCTTGATCAAGCCGATTATGAAATCCTCGCCAAGCCCCCGCATGATGCCTTCTCGGTAAAGATCGTGAAAGCGCGACTTCTTGGTTAGGTCCGGGCATTCAATACGAACGGCATGGATCGGCGTTAGCTGCTGCAATTCCTTCATTGTTCTCATCAGGGTGTGAGTCTTCCCTCCCCCGTAAGGACCGTACACAAGGCGTTTGGGAGATTGCTTGGTCACAAGATCAATATCGAGGCTCTCAGCGATTAGCTGGGTCTTGATGTCATCACGGGCAAAACACGCGATGTCATTGATTGGATCCAAGATAAAATGATCGCGTTGCAGACCATACCGTTCGCGTATCGTCAGTGGGTCTTTGCTCATATGTCTCTCCTTTTAAACTTCGTCACTGTAATTCGTAATCTCCAAGAAATATGTGCGAAGATTATCGATCATTTGACCGTCCGAGTTGATTCGTATACCGAGTTCGAGATAATTCGATTTTGTGAGATTTTGCGAACCCACAATTGCCATAGTGTAGCCCCCGCTAGTATCGGGCTCACGAATATAAAGCTTTGTGTGTAACCGCTTATTGAGAAAAATCGTAGCGCCTAGTTGTTGGAACAGCGTCAACGTCCTGGGGACACCACGGTCGGTGTTTTCCTCCGGGCGGGTGATCACCAAAATCTCTGGGCGTATTCCGCGTATTTGCTCAACCCGAGTCACCGCGTGCGTCAGCATGTCTTGTTGTATCCGGTCAAGGCTTATCCACGGAGAGCAAAAGTACAATCTTATGAAACCAAGACGCTCATTGATGTTTCGGAGAAACGCCTTCGTCATGCCCTCACGAACCAATTCATAAGTACGCAGGGTGGTATCCACTCGGCTCAAACGTCTGTATACGTCCTTCAGATCTCCGCCATTGATTGCTTCCAACAGCAGCGAAGTGCGAATCCCTAGACGAGCTAAACCGAAATTCTCGCCGGATCGATTCAACAAATTGCCGGCCACAAAATCACCCAGCGTATCACGGGGACGCTCAACTCCACATCGTGCCAAGATTCCAAGCATTTCGTCGCACGAAAATGCTGTCTCTGACGAAGCTTCCAGTTCACGAAGCGTTTCATATGCTCCCTTAATGCCTACCGTTTCGTGCAAGTGTGTCACACCATCACTCCTCCTGCGCTTCTGACGTCAAAGTCACGTATTGCGCTAAAGCATGCTTTGCAAAATCAGATGAAATCACCTTTATGTCCTTCGCTTCCATCTTTGGATCCGCCTCTTCCAAGACGGCATTGAAAGCATGCATGATTACTCGCGGCCTCAACTCATCCTTCTTGCTGACTTCCTCGATTATGGTCCTGCAACTATCTTCAGTGAAAGGGAAATATGGCGACGGGGGCTTGAATTCACAAGCACGCGCCTGATCGAGAACATCTTTCACAAACCCTAAGGCTTCATCGCCAACCATTGGGGGCAGTATCATCACCTTGGTTCTCCCAATGCGATCTCTCAGTTCGGGGCTGAACCACTGGGGCAATGTGTTCAACTGCGGCTTCCCTGTAAAAGATAAGAAGAGGCTCAAGCCGGTTGGGCAAGCATTGAATGTAGAATGCAAGCCAGTGTTAATTTCGTTAACTGTTCGCGAGCCGGCGCGGTCGATTCGCTGAAATTCATCGAGTAACCAAATAACGCGGCTTCCAGGTCGGCCTTGACCTCTGGCAGCTGTAGCCAACAGGTCAACCAAGGCCGCCAAAATTCGACTGGCTTCTTCAGAAGAGCTAATTTTTTGAGAAATACCAACCCCCCGAAATTCGGAAACAGGTAGGGATTCCGCCCGCAGCCAGCGCATAGCCGTGACTTGTTCATGGGTTCGCCCTGTAGCCATTAACTGAAGTGCGTTGGCCAAGTCGGGTGAGGCGAGCATTATTTCCCGGCGCAGGCGCTCTGATTCCGGACAGGTCGAAATTTCCAAAAAGGCATCGATCAACGAATCAACCTCAAAACCAATGACAAAGGAGCGATACAAGTCGACAAAGCTTCGTGCCGCCTTCGGAAATTCGCTGTAAACTGGATAGAAGACGTTTTTCCCGTTCAGTCTGGTGATTTCATCTGCCCGGTTCGCTAGATAAAAGAGGGTGTGTGTCTTTCCGGCTCCGAACCAAGACCAGAACAAGTGAATCGAAGATGTGTCTCGCCGCGAAAGCGTCGTGAGCAAATCGGCTATGTCCGTGCGCAACTGACGACGGTCGGCAAGAAACGTGCAGAGCTCGCGCTTCGGTACTACAGGAAACGGCCAGCGTGCCAAACCCAAATGAAGGTAATGTCCGTTCATAATCTGCTATGCGCACCAATTTTTCCGAGTGCCCGGCAATCGACTTGGGACGGCGGCCAATCAATCACAACGCCACGGGCAAAACAAGATCGCTTTCCTCAAATGATAGGAACTCGCTTTTGAGGGTCATCCACCGAGAACTCAAAATTACGCCGACAACCGAGTGCCGGCCCGCGTTCGAGAGCCCAAAGCGGCTAACTGAGAAAGCAGACTGGCCCTGTACCCTATTTTTGGGGCAGAGAGTATCCGATAATGAGGTCTTATATCAACCTTAGATCGATTTGATTTCCAGGCAGGGATAGATTTTTTTTCAATCTGAACTCTGCATTTTGCCTTGAGCCATTGTGGCTAAGGAACCCGCCCTGCGCGAATCATCGCTTCAGCAAACAAAAGATTTTCCAGTGTCGTGATCTTCAGGTTGCTCCGCTCGCCTTCGAGCACGGCGACGGTTTTTCCCAGACGCTCCACCAGCATCGCGTCGTCGGTCGCTTCGATTCCTTCCTGCTCGGCCCGCAGGTGCGCTTCGCGAATGATCTCAACGCGAAATGCCTGGGGAGTGTGAATCTCCCACAAAGAATCTCTCGGTGGAGTCGAGTCGATTTTGCGCGACTTAGAGACGACTTTGATCGGCTCGAGTGTCCGACTTGCCTTAATTGCTTAACTCCCTGGCGCCGGGGTCGAGCGTGTGGCAGGCTTCGGGGCTAGATTTCAATGCCTTGACTGCCTCCCCGGCGATTCTTTCTAATTACGCTCTCTCCCTGTATGGAGAGCGCGTGTGAACAACTTATTGGTAAAATCTCTTTGGTGGCCGATGGTGAAAATCCCGATGTCTTGCTTTGTCCGATCGACTTCACACGGAAGAGTAAGCGCGTCAGTCTTCACCTATCGCCTTCATGCATTCCTGGCCCTAGGCGACATTCTTGTAGTCAAAGCGAACCAACAGCTTCGCTTTGAGCGCGCTGGCGATTCGCTCAAGAAGATCGAGCGACGGTGTGCGCTGATCTGCTCCTGATTCTAACCTCGCGATAACGACCTGACTGCTTTGCGCCTTCTGGGCTAGTTGGGCCTGCGTTAGGCCTGCCTTTAACCGCGCATCACGCACCAATCTGGCAATCTCACTAATGGCTTTTTCTCGTTGGAAGTAGAAACTAAACTCAGGATCCTTGAATTCCCGTTTTAAGACCTCTTTAAGCGCTACTCTCTTACTTTTAGTTTTCATGACAACAACTCCTTCATTCGTCTAGTGGCAACGTCTCGCTCGTGGATCGGTAGCTTTTGCCCCTGTTTCTTATAAGCGTGCAGCAAAACCAGCTCTTCCCGCTCAATGACAACGTATAAAATTCGTTGAGACGAGACTTTGATCTCCCAGAGCTTGCCCTCAACCTGCCGGAACTGCACCCTGATAGCGTCAAACCCATGTCGCTCAATTTGATCGAGCGCCTCAAACACTCGCGCCCGTTCGGGTTTCGCAAGTTCGTGAATGTATTCCAATACAGGCGACCGGCCCGACGGCGTTTTGAAGAACGTGACTGTCATTTTTGATCTATAACCGATTGGCTATAAATATCAAGCGGAGAAAAGAAGGCGGCTTCTAGCGCGCACCACACGCAAGCAGACTGACCCGCCCGCTCATTTGAGGCCGGACAGTATCCGATAACGACGTATTACGTCAACCTGAGATCGATTTCCAGGCAGGGCTGGACATCAATTTAAATCTGAATTCTGCATTTTGCCCTGAGCCGTTGTGGCTAGAGAAACCGCCCTGCGCGAATCATCGCTTCAGCAAACAAGAGATCTTCCGGTGTCGTGATCTTCAGGTTGCTCCGCTCGCCTTCGAGCACGGCGACGGTTTTTCCCAGACGCTCCACCAGCATCGCGTCGTCGGTCGCTTCGATTCCTTCCTGCTCGGCCCGCAGGTGCGCTTCGCGAATGATCTCAACGCGAAATGCCTGGGGAGTGTGAATCTCCCACAAAGAATCTCTCGGTGGAGTCGAGTCGATTTTGCGCGACTTAGAGACGACTTTGATCGTATCCCTGACCGGCACGCCGACCACGGCGGCGCCCTCTTTGAGCGCGAGCTCGACGCAGCGATCGATGAGTTCCGGCGAAACCAGAGGCCGCGCGCCATCGTGAATGACGGCCACCTCGCAATCCTTATCCAGCCGGCTTAAGCCGCGCCGGACCGAGTCCTGGCGCCTGGCGCCGCCGGACTCCAGGACGCATTCGAGCCCGCTCAGTTTGCGATCGGATCGAATGATCTGCTCGAACTTTTGCTTCTGCTTTTCCGGCACGACCAGGATCGCCCTTCGTATTTGAGACGCCGCGAAACGATCGAGGGTGCGGAGAATCAGCGGGCGTCCCGCCAGATTCATGAGAGTTTTGGGAAGACCGCCGCCCATTCTCTTGCTTTCACCGGCGGCGACGATTACCGCGTTCACGCGCATGTGATCCTCGGAAAAACAAAGGGCCGAGAGATTTTTTCTCTCGGCCCTTGCAAGTTCCTTCCGCCCACGTGAAATCAATGAGTGAAGATATGGCGGAGCTCTTCCATGATCTTGTCCTCGGAATGCGAGCGGGCGATCGAGAGCTCTTTGACCAGGAGGTTCTTCGCCGTATCGAGCATCTTGCGCTCGCCGAAGGACAGTTCCTTGCCGCCTTTCAAAACAAACAGGTCGCGCAACACCTTGGCAATCTCCAGAATGGAACCGGTTTTTATTTTTTCCGTGTATTCGCGATAGCGCCGGTTCCACGTCTGCTGGTCGGCCTCGACCTTCTTCGCGCGCAGGACTTTGTAGACTTGCGAGACCATATTTCTGTCGATCACTTTTCTTAAACCCACCGATTCCACGTTGTCCACCGGGATCATGATCTTCATGTCGCTGTCGAGAATGCGCAGCATGTAAAATCTCTTTTCCGTTCCGGAAATGACCTGGGAGCGGATCGCTTCGATCTGTCCGACCCCATGAGCGGGGTACACGACTTTCTCGCCGACTCTAAACATGGTTCCCTCCTAAAATTAGATTACCGCACATCCGACGCTGTCGAGGGCTAAGAACTACGTGGCTACGATGCGTTGCGGAGAAAAGGATATATAGCAGTTGGGATAGTCGGCGGGTGAGCATCAACGGTTTGCATTTCAGCTCTAGCGCAACCACAATCCGGTCCTAAACCTGGGAAGATGTGCAAAAAAATTAGCGGTCCGGACTTCAGACCGCTAGTGAACTACACCCAAACCATACACCAGTTTCACCGGCGCAGTCAAGGACGCGAGCTTGAAAACAATATGGTAGAAAATTTGGACTTTTACAAACAGAATCTCAGGTAAAGGACGATATCCAATTCCGGTGTCGCTCGCTTAAACCGTTGTTTCCAATTCCAAAGCCATGATGACGGCATCCTCGCCATCGTCCGAATAGTAGCCCTTGCGAACGCCTTGGGCCGAAAATCCAAGCGTGTGATAGAGCTTTTGCGCGGCGGCGTTGGATTTTCTTACCTCCAAAGTCACCCGGCTTACGCCCTGCCGCCGCGCCTCCTCGACCACCGTTTCCAGCAGCGCTCTTCCGATCCCCCGCCGGCGGTAAGCGGGATGCACCGCCAGGTTATGAATATCGATCTCGCGCGGCAGCAGCCAGTAGATTACGTACCCGACCGATTTTTCGCCGATCGTCGCGAGGAGCGAATGCGCATAACTGACCTGGAGCTCCTGAAGAAAAAAATTATTGCTCCATGGATAGGTAAACGAGGCGCGCTCGATTTCCAGCACGTTCGTCAAGTCCGACGTGTTCATCGGCCTCAACCGGAGTCCGGCCACCGAAGCAGGACACTCCGAAGTCTCGGCGCCCTCTCTCGTTTTTTCGGCGAGACGTTCCACGTTCAATTTAATTCTTTACGGCAATGGGATTCCCTGGACGGCACGCGCCGGCTGTTTGAGCAGCAAAATCTCCAAGACCTTGTTGGCGAAGCGATGGGAGAAACCTTCAATCCTTTCCTGCAGCGCGATGACGGCGGTGAATTCCGGCGGGAAGGCTCCGACACTGCTGGAGATCTTTCGGATCCTTTCGTCCGTGATTCTTCCTTTGATGATGAAATGACCGTCTTTCAAGACCAGGTCGTAGTCATAGTCCGGCATAACGTCCGGAAGCGCGGACCTTGCCGGAAGACCGATGTCAGGCACCTTGGTGGGAAATTCCATCCGGAGAAAATAGGCGCTGCCCCAGTCTTGCAGTGTGTACGCGTTGCCGTAACGTCTCTCGCGCTCTAACTTTTCGACAAATCCCCTCTCGTAAAATCCGTCGACCGGAGTCGGCAAGCTGCGCACCATGCCGGCCTGGCGCTCCAGGAGAGGGCGTAGCGCGACGGCGAGCGGCACTCCATAGAAGGCGGCCCTGTACACCAGTTCGTCCGCCGGCTTCGCGCGGAAGATACCCTCTCTTATCCGATACGCCCCTTCGATAAATCCAAACAAGACGCCTGTGAGGATGTAACCGTTGATGCTTTGACTGAAGATGACGTCCACCCCTGCCGCTGCCGCGCCGATCGCCATCAGAATAAGGGGATACATCACCAGGTTCATCAAGATGTTGAGAGCCGTAGCCCCGGCCGCGCTGAACGCAATCGGTTTGGCGACGGCCTTTTCCAACTCCATTTTCGTCGGGTGCGGCATAGCCCCGAGCAGAGGCTGCAAGATACACAAGATCAGCCGCGGCAGCGTTTTCGTGAGCGGCCCTTGATTTTGAAACCGAGAAAAAACTTCGTTGAAGCCTTCGGCCAACTCCCCGGGAAAATGTTTCGCCGGTTTGGGCGGCTCGGGAGCTTTAGACACCGGCTGCGCCGCGGCCGGGCGCGGCTGCGGCTTGGGCGCCACAGCGGTCTGGGCCGGCAACGGCGCTTTCTCCGGAGCCTTTGGCTGCGCCGGAGTCAGAACGGCAGGTTGTTCGGCCGCTCCCGCCGCCGGCGCCCCGGCATCTTTGCGGAACCGCGATTCGAAATTTTCTGCGAAGGCGACATCTTTATGGATCTCTTTCGCGCGCGCGATCAAAGCTTCCTCGCTCTCGACGTTGTTCGGGTCGGTAACGCAGCAGTCCACCGGGCATACGGCGGCACAGGCTTCGTAGTCGTGGAAGCCGACGCACTCGGTGCACAGGAGGGGATCGATGACGTAGATTTCTTCGCCTTGACTGATCGCGTTGTTGGGGCACTCCGGCTCGCATGCCCCACAGTTGATGCACTCGCTCGTGATCATCGTTGCCATTTGAGCTGACTCCTAAATTCTTCGATGAGTAATTACTGGTTTCATATGGTGTTGTCAATCATTTCGGCCGAAGCTGCCATTTCGGCCAAAGCTTGAAAGAAAATGAATGGGTATGTTACACGTGAGTAAGGGCGGCGTACCCAAGTGGTTAAGGGAGAGGTCTGCAAAACCTCGATGCAGCGGTTCGAATCCGCTCGCCGCCTCCATTTTTTCTCCCGTTAGATTCATATCGGCAGCCTGGGTTTAAGGCAGCGGCAAGCGAGCCACCTGTCGCCGGCCGTCTCAGTCCTCGCTCTCTAAATTTTCAATACCTAAGAGAGGATCGAGATCCCCCGCCGCATCCAGCTCTCTCAGCTCGTCGTATCCGCCCACGGACTTTTCATCGATGAAAATCTGCGGGACGGTTCTGCGGCCCGAGCGTTGCCGCACCTCGTCTTGCAGGAGCGGATCGCGGCTGACATCGATCTCTTCGAAATCGACGTGTTTGGAGCGGAGCAGAGTCTTGGCCCAATTGCAGTACGGGCAAATCGGCGTGGTGTAAATAACAACTTTCGCCATGAAACGATTATCTCGCAATCATCGATCGCCGAAGATCGGGCGCGGATTGGCGGGAGGCGGATATCCCGAGGTGAAGTTAATCCTTCAAAAGTTTTTTTAGAGCGGCGCCCAACTCCCGGTGCGTGAAAGGCTTGGCGATGTAGTCGTTACAGCCGACTTGAACGCATTTTTCCCGGTCACCGGGCAACGCGCGCGCGGTAGCGGCAAGAATGGGAATTTCTTTCGTCTTGGGATTTTTCCGGATCAGAGAAGCCGCTTCGAATCCGTCCATTTTGGGCAGCGAAATGTCCATGATGATCAGGTCCGGCATAAGCGAGGCGGCCATTTCGACGGCCTTCTTGCCGTCGTCGGCGGTGATGGCATCGTACCCCAGGAACTCGAGCTCCTTCTGGACCACGTCGATCGTGGCGGGGTTATCTTCCACCAAAAGGATTTTTTTCTTCATCGGCAATTTCCTTTTGCGAATTATAACACAGACTCGCCCACGACCGCCATCTCAACCACCTCCAGCCGTCAGCTCGATAGTGACGCTCCCGACAAATACTTGAGCGGACATCTTGATCAGCAGCCGCTTCTCGTCCGCCGTAATCCAAACCGCCGCTTCGCGCACCCGGTTTGCGTAACCGGTTTTGCTCAGGTCCGTTACTTTCGGAATAATCTTGTATGCGTCGAACTCGCCGGTTTTGACCCTGACGCGCTCTTTCCCCGCCACATCCAGCGTGACCCGGTAACGGCTCTTACCGCCAAACACATCGAGCTCGAAGTGGTCCCCGATTTTCAAGTCCAGGCTGCGCGCAAGATAAACGGCCGAGATCGTATCCAGCGTGAACGGCGATACGAATTCGAAATCCTTCTGTCTCTTTCCTTCCTTTCGTCGCACTACCCACTGGTGCGTCGCGGGATCGACCTCGGCAGTCGTATCGATAACTTTTTTATTCTCCCGCTGGCTGAAAAAGAAACGACGCGGATGAAGCGTCTCGGCGTCGAACGTAGACTCGATCGTGTCGCGCATCTTGAATATAAAATCCAGGTAACGCCACGACTCCGCCTTGACCGTGACGTGATAAAATTTCTTGCCGTCCAACACGACCGGCCGCGCCTCGATCTCGGTCGAGGCGACCGGCACGCCCATCCAGCTCGTCTGATACGCGGCCTTCTCCCCGCCGTCGAAAGGACGGAAGCGCGGAGTGTAATTCTGCATCGGCTGCGGGGTTTCCGCCGTGAAACCGAACACGGAGATTAGTGACACGGAGAACAGGAAAACAATGCGGAGAAAAAATTTACATGTCTTGAGGCCGGTCAAAAAGGTCCCAGGTGCAAGGCGCGTGAAGGTCCGCGAGCGGAGGCGTACTCTTTTAGTACGTTGACGCGAAGCGGGCCAAGCGCAACGATCGTAACGCCAGGCTGGGGGGTATCTCGAAGAGCCGATGCGTGGGACGCGAAATATCAATCGTACCTCCTAGCTGCCCGCAGCACTTAGGAGCAGCGTAACATAGATGTATCGCATCGGCTCGGAGAGATGCTCCCCAGCCTGGCTATGGCAGATGGGCCTTTTTCACCGGCCTCCACTCAATCTTTGAAGCCGGTCATATACGGCAACTTCGCCGCGGTGGTTTTTACTTTGCTGAGATTGGCGCGCATCATTGCGGTGGAATCCCAGGAGCCGTCGAGCAGCGCCCTGCGGGACGTATCCGGAATGGCGACCGGGATAGATTTTCCCGCGCCCCAGGAGAGCTTCTTCGCCTCGATATCGAGAGTGAAGCCGGTTAGAGGATCGGACTCGGACAGCTTGATCAATTCTTCCATCTCGCTCGCACCGACCGTGACCGCGGGAATCCCGAGCATGACGCAGTTGCCCGCGAAGATGGCGGCGAAGGACTCCCCCACGATCGCGTGGATGCCGAATCGATACAGGGCCTGAGGCGCGTGTTCGCGCGAAGAGCCGCAGCCGAAGTTTTTGTTGACGAACAGCATCGACGCGCCTTTGAATTTGGAGTCGTTAAAAGGATGCGGCTTGAGCTTGCCCGCGGCGTCGAACCTCTCGTCGAAAAAGGGATACTCGCCCATGCGCGTGAACGTCGGCTCTTTCAAGTAGCGCGCGGGAATGATGCGGTCCGTGTCGATATCATTCCCCCGCACCGGAACGGCTTTTCCACAAATTTGCCTAATTCGGCTGACTTGGTTCATCCTTTTACCTTCTTCTCCCCCTGCCCCATTTTAGATTTAATCGAAAATCGGCAATCGAAAATCTAAAATTGCTATTGGAGATACTCGCGAACATCGACCACTTTTCCGCTGAGCGCCGCGGCGGCGACCATCGCCGGGCTCATGAGCAGAGTCCGGCCGCCGGGACTTCCCTGACGGCCGATAAAGTTGCGGTTCGACGACGAGGCGCAGATCTCTCTCCCCTGCAATTTATCGGGATTCATCGCGAGGCACATGGAACAGCCGGCGGCCCTCCACTCGAATCCCGCCTCTGTGAATATTTTATCCAGCCCTTCTTTTTCCGCCAGCGCCTTCACCTCCGCCGATCCCGGCACGACGAGCGCGCGAATGCCGGATGAAACTTTTCTTCCCTTGGCGATTGCGGCCGCCGCGCGCAGATCGCTCAACCGCGAGTTGGTGCACGAACCGACAAACGCCACGTTGATCGGCGTCCCTAAAATCGCACTCCCCGGCTTCCAGCCCATGTGCTCGTAGGCTTTCTTCGCTCCCTCCGGATCGGCAAAACCTTCCGGCAGCGGGAGCTTCTCGGATATTCCCACGGCCTGTCCCGGGTTGATTCCCCAGGTGACCGTCGGCTCGATATCCGAACCATTCATACTCACCAGGTCGTCATAGCTGGCATCGGCATCCGACGCGACGGATTTCCAATAAGCCACGGCGCGCTCGAAGTCCGCGCCCTTGGGCGCGTAGGGCCTTCCCTTTAAAAATTCGAAGGTGGTTCGGTCCGGATTGACATAGCCGACCAGAGCGCCGCCCTCGATGCTCATATTGCAGACGGTCATGCGCTCTTCCATGCTCATCCTGTCGATCACCGCGCCGCCGTACTCGTAGGCGAAGCCCTTGCCGCCCGACACGCCGAGCTTGCGGATGATGTTGAGAATCACGTCCTTCGCGTAAACACCTCGAGGCAGAATTCCACCGATGGTGATTCGCCGCACCTTGAGCCCGTCCATCGCGAGCGTTTGCGTGGCGAGCACGTCGCGCACCTGGCTCGTTCCGATGCCGAAGGCCAACGTTCCGAACGCGCCGTGTGTGCTGGTGTGGCTGTCGCCGCACGCCAGCGTCATGCCGGGCTGCGTCAAACCGAGCTGGGGGCCGATGACGTGAACGATGCCCTGCTTGTCGCTGTCCAGGCCGAAAAAATCGATCCCGAACTCGCCGACGTTCTTCTCCAGCACCTGAATCAATTCTTCCGCCTGTGAATCCAGAAACGGACGCGTGCGCACGTCGGTGGGCACGATGTGATCCACGGTCGCAAAGGTCCGCTCGGGAAAAGCTACGTCCATGCCTTTCTCCCGCAGCATGTCGAAAGCGGGAGCGGTGGTGATCTCGTGAATCAAATGAAGGCCGACGAAAAGCTGCGTCTGTCCCGTGGGCAGCATGTCAACGGTGTGGGAGTCCCAAACCTTGTCGTACAGTGTGCGCCCTTTTGCCATGAAAAAATTCTCCTCGGGAAAAATCATAATATCCAGCCGCGCCGGGCAGTGCAAGGCTTCGCCGAGGCGGCCCCGTCGGACTTCGCACTAAAAGCCCAGCTCCTTTTGCGCTTGCTTGAGATAACTCAGGTCGGTGAATCTCTCCGCCGCGGGCGCCGGCTCCTTGACGAGCCCGTCCTGCACTTGAACCTCGACGTTGATCTTGAGTCCGTCGAGCGTGACCGCGCCGTCGATGGGATACACGCGGTTCTTGGTGTAATAGTCGATCCCCTTCTGCGCGTACGGCGGCTTGAGGCCGAATTCTTTAGTAAGAAAATCCGCGGCCTGAGCGGGCTGCTCGTAGATCCAGCGCAGGCTCTGAATGTGGGCCTTGAGAAATTTGACGACGCCGGCGCGGTTCTTCTCGGCCCAGACAGGATTCACATTGACGGAGTTGAACTGGTAGGTGGAGATCACCTCCGTCGTATCACCCAGACGGTTGAAGCCTCTATCGATGGCGATGTCGGCGAACGGAACGCCGAGCACCGCGCCCGCGACGGCGCCGCCTTCGAGCGCGCTCAAGCGCGCGGGCGTGCCGCCCGCGATCACGGCGAGATTGAAGTCGCGCGGATAGGTGAGCCCCTTGCTCTTGAGGTAACTCAAAAGAATCGAGGTCGCGCCCCCTTTCAAACTCGCGACGCCGAGCCTCGTCCCTTTGAGATCGTCGACCTTTTTGTAGTTCTTGCCGCCGACGAGCACGTAAGGCGCCGCGTTGCTCGAGCCGGCCACGACCTTCAGGTTCGCGCCCTTTTCGTTGACGACGATAATGCCATCAGGATTGATGAGAGCGAGGTGCAAGTCGCCGGTGATGAGGGCTTGGAGTTGAAGATCGGCGCGGCCGATGCTGACGAGATCGACGGCGATTCCCTCGCGGCTGTAGAACCCTTTTTTCTGTGCGATGAAAAACGGCAGATAATTGAGGTCGCGCGACACGTAGCCCGCCTTTATCGATTCCGCAAGGGCGGGTGTAGCGAGACACAAGAGAGCGAGCAGAGCGAGAAACGCCGACGATAGTGTTCTCATGGCCCGTCGCCTCCGAGATTCAATTTTTGACGCAATTTTCCAGAAGCCATTTCACGACATCGATTCTGCGCGCGAACCAGACCTCAGGGAACGACTTGGCGTACTGGATCGACTCTTCGTACACCTTGCCGGTGGCGGGAAAGGCCATCTGGCAATGCATCGCCATCGTGAGCATTTTCGGCTCCTCGGCGGATTCTTCGTAGAGAATATCGAACTCGTCTTTGAAAGCGCCGAGCAGGTCGCGCGCGGTGATGCCGCGCCGGTACATGCCGGTGTCGTTGAGGCCGCTGATCGCGTTGCGATACGGGACCTCGACGATCGTCCTGCCTCCCACGTCGATCAGATACGGCGCATCGTCGTTGACCGCGTCGCCGTGCCAGAGAAATCCTTCGTCGGCCAAAAGCTCCAGGGTGTGCTCGGTATGACGCATGCCGGAGGACAGCGAACCATAGGGTCTGGCGCCGACGAGATCCTGAAAGATCTTGACACACTCCCTGATCTCTTCTCGCTCCTGCTCTTTGGTGAGATGGATCGACTGGATGTCCTCGGCGTAGTTGTGGCCGACGATCTCATGCCCGTCGGCGTGAATCCGCTTCACCGCTTCGGGGTATTTGAGCGCCGCCAGGCCGTTGATGTTGAACGACGCCTTGAGTCCGTGCTTTTTGAGAATTCGAAGAATCCGCCAGATTCCGGTCCTGCCGCCGTAATCGTTCTCGCTCGCCGTCCTGAAATCGTATTTGCAGCGAACGTCTTCCGCGGTGATCGGGTTCGACCCGCCTACGTGATGACTTCGTCTGTATTTCGGGTCCGGCGTCTCGGTCCAGGCTTCGAGATTGCCCGCGAGCGCCACCGCCAAACGGGCACCGTTCGGCCATCGGATCTTGATCTTTTTCCCCTTGGAAAAAATATCGTAAAAGGAATCGTGCAACGGCATCATGGTTGGTCTCCTCCTCACAGGATATATAAGGAAGGCGTGAAGCGTGTCAATCGACGGAAAAGAACCGTGTTCGTGATCATGATTTCGTGTTCGTCGCGAGCACGAGCCACGAGCACGAGTCACGATCTTCAGCGTTGTTGGCTGAGAAGATCGTACACCAGATCATAGAACTGCCACATGGAAGGAAGATAGACGGTGAAATATTCTTTCGCGGAAAAACTCCGGCGCGCGGGATCGACGTGGGCGAAGAGCCGGAGGATGGCGAGGTGAACTCGGCTTTGGTTGCCGACAGCGTCCGCCAGTCTCATACTTTCCGTGTAAGGGATCAGCGGGTCGGTAGTGCCGTGACCGATGAGGAAGCGCGCGCGCACCGAAGGGATCAGCGGCGCCACGGAAAGTTTCCCGAGATATTCCCGCACCCGCGGATCGATTCTCTTGACGAGCTCGTCCACGCGCGCCGGATCTTTGTTAATCAGCAGCTCGTAGAGATATTTTCCCCGAGGGCTCAAACCCGCCAGCAGCGGACCGACATTCCCAGGCGCATCCATCTGCTCGTTCTTAAATATCTCGCGAAGAATCTTCCGGTCTTGGTCGTTTTCGACGTAATCGACGTTGTTCATGAAAAAGACCCACTTGCCGTAAGGCTGAGGCTGAAGGAAGCCTTTTTCGTCGCGGTATTCATAAGTGCCGGTCGTGATAAAACGAATGACGTTGATTGGATCGTAGTAGCCGCCGAAAGAAACGACAAATTTGACCCGGTCCCGGAGCGTAGGATCGGCGGCGGCCATGATCGTCGGCCCTGCGGCGTAGCTGAAGCCCATAATCCCCATCTTGCTTTCATCCACGATGTCCGCAAGAGAGGCGAGATAATGGACGGAAGCGACGATGTCGTCCACGTCGCTGAAGAGAATGCGAAACGACTTCATCCCTTTGAGGTCCGGCACGAGGACGACGAAGCCGGCGCGTGCCAGAGAATGGGCGAAGCGAACGAGTCGCGGATCGTTTTTACCGTCCTCGATAATGCCGTGCGTCAGCAGGATCGCGGCGTGCTTCCCGCTTTTCGGCCGGTAATAAATATCGGCGGCGATCTTTTCATTGCCCTTGGGAATTTCGACTTGCTTGACTGCCGGCGCCGGCGTCACCCACGCAAGCGCGCCGCGCTCGGGCGCATGGACGGGGCCGCTGTCGAGCATATCGCGAAGAAACAGCGCCGTCAGCAGCCCTAATCTTATCTGAGAAAAAAAGACGACGACGAGAATCGCCAACGCGGCAAGTATAATGAACCGCTTTTTCATGCCTTCTTATCTACCGCCTACAGCCTACCGCCTAACGCCTCTTAATATTTCACTTCGACGAGAAACAACCCTTGAGGCGGCGCGGTCGGACCCGCCTGAGTTCGGTCCTTCGCTTCCAGCAGCAGGGCGAACGAGTCGGCGCTGCGCTCGCCGCGGCCCACCTCCACCAGCGTACCGACGATGTTGCGCACCATGTGCCGGAGAAATGCGTTGGCCTCGACGTCGTAGAGCAGCAGATCTTCCTGCCGCGTCAGCGAGTTGCGAAAAATTTTTCTGACCGAATGCGCCGCGTCACAGCCGGCGGCCTGGAATGAGGCGAAGTCGTGCTCGCCTTCCAAATACCGAAGCGCCTCGCGCATCGCAGACACATTCAGCGCATCGTGCACGTGCCAGGAGAAGCGGCGCTGGACCGCCGGCGGCCAGCGGTGATTCCATATCCGGTATTGATACGCGCGCGCGCGCGCGTCTCGCCGCGCGTCGAAAGCATCCGGCGCGGCATCAATCTGCCTGATGACGATGTCGTTGGGAGTGACTCCGTTCAGTCCGCGCTGGAGACGCCAGAGATCGAGCTCGCCGTCATGGGTGAAATTCGCCACCTGCCCGAGCGCGTGCACTCCCGCGTCGGTGCGGCCGGAGGCGGTGAGCCGGATTTTGGCGCCGAGAATTTTCTCCAGCCCCTGCTCGATGACGTCTTGAACGGCCCCGCCGTTCGGCTGCGCCTGCCAGCCGCAATAATCCGTGCCGTCGTATTCGATCGTGAGCTTGATATTCATGATCTAGACTGCCGGAGTAATGGAGTAGTGGAGTACTGGAGTGCTGGACTCATCGAATCCATTACTCCAACACTCCAATACTCCATTCTTCAAGCTTAGTACGATTTCGGCATTCCCAGGACGTGTTGCGCGAGATAGGCGAGCACGAGATTGTTGCTGACGGGCGCGATGGTGAGAAGCCGCGTCTCGCGAAACTTGCGCTCGACGTCGTACTCCAACGCGAAGCCGTATCCTCCGTGGGTCGTGAGACAGGCATTGGCCGCCTCCCATGCGGCCTCGGAGGCCAAAAACTTGGCCATGTTCGCTTCCGCGCCGCAACGCTCCTTGCGATCGAACTTGGTCGCCGCCTGAAAGCGGACGAGGTCCGCCGCCTCGATGCGGGCATACGCCTGCGCGATGGGGAATTGAATCCCTTGATTGGCGCCGATCGGACGGCCGAATACGATGCGCTCTTTGGCGTAATTCGCCGCCCGCTCGACGAACCAGCGGCCGTCGCCGATCGCCTCGGCGGCGACGAGAATCCGCTCGGCGTTCCAGCCGTCGATGATGTAGCGAAATCCTTTGCCTTCTTCTCCGATCAAATTTTCCGCCGGGACTTCCAGACCGTCGAAAAAAAGCGCATTGGTGTGGTGGTTGATCATGAGATCGAGCGGCTTCACTTCGATCTTGCCTTTCGCCTCCCTCAGATCGACGATGAAAACTGAGAGCCCCTGTGTCTTGTCTTTCAACTCGTCGTAAGGAGTGGTGCGGGCGAGGAGCAGCATCAAATCGGATTCGAGCACGCGCGAGATGAAGATTTTTTGCCCGTTGACCACGTAATGGTCTCCGCGTCGCACCGCCAGCGTCTCGATGCGCGTCGTCTCCGAGCCGGCGTTCGGCTCGGTGACGCCGAAGGCTTGCAGGCGCAACTCGCCGCGAGCTATTTTTGGCAGGTATCTTTTTTTCAGCTCCTCGCTGCCATGCCGGAGGAGCGTGCCCATCGTATACATCTGCGCGTGACACACGGTCGCGCTGCCGCCCGAGCGGTTGATCTCTTCCAGGATGATGCTCGACTCCGTGATCCCCAGGCCGCTGCCGCCGTACTCTTCCGGAATCAGCGCGGCGAGCCAGCCGAGCTCGGTCAACTTCTTGACGAACGCATCCGGATAACCGCGCTTCTTATCGATCTCCCGCCAGTAGGCGTCGGGAAATTCGCCGCAGACTTTGCGGATCTCTTCGCGGATCTGCCGCTGCTCCTGGGTCAGGTTGAAATCCATCCTCGCCTCCGATATTTACGGGGGTACCGAACCGCAGTATATAGCGCGGCGTGCTAATTGCAAAATCGGGATAATAAGTCACGGGAACGCTTGCGACCCGATGCGCAACTGAAGAGAGATTCTTCACGGAGCCTGCCCTGAGCGGAAAAGAGAGATGCTTCGCTCCGCTCAGCATGACAGAGAGCGAAGGGCTCAGAATGACATCAGTCTTGTCATCCTGAACGAAGTGAAGGATCTCTCCGATATGATCCGAACCGGAAGGAGAGATCCCATGGCGATCAAACCTGGTTGGGAAGGACGCTACTTCGAGGACTTCGAAGTCGGCGACGTCTATCGCTGCCGTCTGGGGCGGACGATCACCGAAGCGGACAATATTTGGTTCACGCTGCTGACCAACAACACCAACCAGATTCATTTCAACAACGAGTACGCCAAGCGCACGGAATTCGGCAAATGCCTGGTCAACAGCGCGCTGACCCTGGCGATCGTTGCCGGCATGGGCGTGGCCGACGTGAGCGAAAACGGCTTCGCGCTCGGCTGGGACGAGATCAAGCTGCCGAACCCTCTTTTTGCCGGCGACACGCTCTATTCCGAATCGGAAGTCGTGGACAAGCGCGCGTCGAAGTCCAAGCCGCAATGGGGCATCGTCAAAGTCCGCACCCGCGGCGTCAAGCAGGACGGCAGCGTCGTGATCGACTACACCCGCAGCGTCATGGTATGGAAGAAGGCCCACGCGCCCAGGCGCGATCTGTTTCCGGAGATCAAAGGTGAGTCCAAATAACGAAAACCCTTCCCGCGCGCTCGACGGCGTTCGCGTGGTTTCTTTCGAGCAGGTCCTGGCCGGCCCTTTCTGCACCTGTATCCTCGCGGATATGGGGGCGGAGGTCATCAAGGTCGAGCGCCCCGGAGTGGGCGACCTCATCAGGCACTGGGACAAAGTGGTTCGCGGCCTGTCGTCGGGCTACGTCTGGCTCAACCGGAACAAGCAGAGTCTCACCGTAGACGTGAAGCAGGAGAAAGGGCGCGAGATTCTGCATCGCTTGATCCGCGACGCGGATATTTTTTTCGAAAACTATGCGCCGGGCGTCGCCGAAAGGTCGGGACTGGGCTACGAGAAGCTTAAATCGATCAATCCGCGTCTCATTTATTGTTCGCTCTCGGGATACGGACAAGACGGGCCCTATCGCGACGTGAAGGCGTACGATCTGCTCGTGCAGGGCGAAGCCGGCATCATCGCCACCACGGGCTATCCGGACAAACCGGCAAGAGCGGGCATTGCAATCGTGGATATTGCCGCGGGCATGTACGCGACTCTGGGAATAACACTGGCGCTCTACCAGCGAGAAAAAACCGGGGAGGGACAATTCATCGATATCTCGATGTTCGAATCAATCGTCTCCTGGCTCGGCTATTTTCCCCATCATTACTGGCATCAGGGAGAAGAGCCGGCGCGGATGGGTATGCAGCACAACTACGTGACACCTTACGGTCCCTATCTGGCGCAAAACGGCAAGTACGTGACTGTCGCCGTGGCGACGCCCAAAGATTGGGAAGTGTTCTGCAAACGAGTGATCGAGAAGCCCGATCTGTTGGAAGACGCGCGCTTTGACACAGTCGAGGCGCGAAGAAAAAACCGCGCGGTGCTGGAAGAGGAAATCGAAAGGATTTTTCTCGAGCGCGACCACACGGAGTGGCTGGAGCGGCTCAAGAAGGCGCAGTTGCCGTACGGCGAGGTCCGAGGCATCGCGGAGGTTCTCGCCCACCCGCAAGCCATCGCGCGCCGGCTCATCCGCGAAGTCGAGTCGCCGGTCGGAAAAGTTCCCGTCGTCGGCAACCCGTTGCGCCTCTCCGCCAGCCCGGCGCGCTACGACCGGATCCCCGATCTCGGCGAGCATACCGAGGCTATTTTGAAACAACTCGGCTACGACGCCGCCGCGATTCAGCAACTCCGCAGCGAAAAAGTGATTTGACAGGCAGGGATCCAGGAATTATGTAGGGGCGGGTTTAAAACCCGCCCCTACTGCTTTCGCCGGGAATGGCAAACGGTAGAAATTCTACTTCAACCCACAGCATCTTTTGAATTTTTTGCCGCTCCCACACGGACACAGATCGTTGCGGCCTACTTGAGAATAAGCGTTGGCATCTGCGGCGCGGGTGAGATCCATGAGTTTTTCGATCGGCTCGCCGGCGTTCCAGAGATCGACCATCTTCTTGAGCGTCGGCCGGCTGTGGATGAAAAACCGTTTGTAACCTTCGCACAGGTAGTTGAGGCCTGCTTCGCCGTCCGGCGTCTGGATGAAGCGGTCTTTCGGGCAGCCGCCGTTGCACATCGCCCGCACCTCGCACTCGCGGCAATAGCGCGGCAGCGCGTCACGCTTGGCCTCGCCGAAGGCGCGCTGCGCCGGGCTTTCCACCAGCTCGCCCAAATGCTTCTCGCCGATATTGCCCACGCGATACGCGGGCTCGACGAAATGGTCGCAGGAGAAAAAATCTCCGTTATGCTCGACGACCGGAACGTCGCCGCAGGTCTCGCGGAAGATGCAAAGCGAGTGTTCGAGACCGGCCTGCGGCCGGGCCGCCTCGTCGAAAATCTGAATTGCGATTTTTCCCACGTCGTTTCTCACCCATTCGTCGAAGACGGCGCAGAGAAAAGCGCCGAAGGCCGCCGCCGGGACCGTGCGCGAGCTGACGCCGCCGTTCTCCCGCTCCACGAGCGGCAGGAACTGGAGAAACTCAACGCCGAGTTCTTTGAAAAACCGATAGACTTGCGTCGGGTGGCGCACGTTGCGATCGTGGAGCACGCAGAGCACGTCGCAGTGAACGCGATGTTCGTTCAGCATCCGGAACGCGCGCAAGACTTGCTTATGCGTGGGTTTCTGCCCTTTGTCCACGCGATAGGCATCGTGCAGCTCGCGCGGTCCGTCGATGCTGAGCCCGACCGAAAAACGCTCGCCGGCGAAAAAATGACACCATTCTTCGTCGAGCAATGTGCCGTTGGTCTGAATCCCGTTGGTGAGCTTCTTCCCTTCCGGCTTGTGCTTTTTCTGGAGCGCGACGATATTTTTAAAGTAGTCGAGTCCGAGCGCTGTGGGCTCGCCGCCGTGCCAGGCGAAATTGACCGCCGGTCCCGGCGCGGCTTCGATCTGCTGGACGATGTAACGCTCCAACACCTCGTCGCTCATCCGGAACGCGCTGTCTTCGGGGTAGAGAAATTCCTTCTTGAGGTAATAACAGTAATGGCAATCGAGGTTGCAGATCGCCCCGATGGGTTTCGCCATCACCTGAAACTCGCGCAACGCGGTCGTCAAGAGCCGATCCTCCCGATCGCCTACACTACCAAAGGCTCGCTGGATCGCCAAGAGCTTCCATGGTAGAGAGACCGTCATGGCTGAAGATTTGATTCGCATCGGCACGTTCAACAAAGACGCGGCGATTCTCGCGGCGGAGGAGCGGGGCTTTCTCCAGGCGGAGAACATCCGGGCGGAGCTCAACATCGTCACCGACTCGCCGACGCTGATGCGCAATCTCATCGGCGGCAGGTACGATCTCATTCTCAACAACGCCGACAACGTGATCGCCTGGACCGAGGGACAGGGAGCGGACCCGGCGCCCAACGACTTCGTCATTTTCCTCGGCGGGCACCAGGGACTACGGCAAAAGCTCGTCGTGCTTCCGGCCGTAAACAATTTCGGCGACCTCAAGGGCAAGGTCCTGGCAGTGGACGCGCCGACCACGGGGTTCGCCATCGTGATGATTTCCATCCTCAAGAAGCACGGCCTGGAGCGCGAACGCGATTACACGTTGAAAATGTTCGGCAACACCATGAAACGCGCCGACGCGCTTGCGCGCGGCGAAGCCTGGGGCGGCATGATGAACCTGTCGGACGAGGAAATTCAAAAGCGCGGCTTGAAGACCCTCGCACGCTCGGAAGATTTCGTCACGCATTACGCGCGCGGGCTCGGCGCTACGCGGCGGGAATGGGCGAATGCGAACGAAGAGCTGCTGGTGCGCTACGTCCGTGCGATGGTACGCGCGACCGACTGGGTCATGGAGCCGAAGAACAAAGGCGAGGTCATCAAACTTCTTCTGCCGGAAAATAAAAACTCTCTAGCACGGGCGGCCGAGATGTACGATGAGAGCGTCAGTCCGGAGTTCGGCTTCACGCAGCGGAGCCGCATCGATATGGAAGGAATCCGCACCGTTCTCCAGCTTCGAGAGAGCGCGGGGTTGATGAAGCGGCCGATCCCCAAGCCGGAAAAATACGTGGACGAGCGCTTCTATAAGAAGGCGCTGGCGAGTTTAGACCGGTAAACCCATCGTTGTGGCCGCCGACGTCCAATATGCCTCGGCCAACGGCGTCCGTCTGGCGTACGAGAAAGCCGGCGACGGTTATCCACTGCCACGAGCTGGAAGACGATGCGGCTTACTGGAAGGAGTGGTTTGTGGCGGGAAATAAAATCAGCACACCCGTCTGTGTTCTTTGGTCGGAGCGAGGACCCGTCGCGCGCCATCCCGTGCTGAAAGTTTGGCGCACTGCCGCGCACGACGTGCGCCGAGCGATGATTCCCCGTTGCGCCCACTACCTCCAGGAAGAACAACCGGACCTGGTCGTCCGGCACATCCTACGCTTCGCGAATGATCTGGGCATCCCGTAGGGCTCAGCCGCGTTTCGGCGCTGACGCGCGCAGCGCTTCGGTGACGTCCGAGACCGTCGGGGCTGGATTGGTGCGATCTTTGAACGGCGTGAGCCGCTCGTTAATATCGGCAGCCGCAAGGTGAAAGCCTGACGGCAGCCCGGCGGATTCAAAAGTCGCCGCGATCTCTCTCATCTCCCCCACATATCGCCACGCCTTGGGTACCGCCACCGCGGCGGCCCGGATGCTCCGTTGTTCGGCGTCGGGCTGGGAGAGGGCCCATTCTTCGACCAGAGCCTTGTCCACTCCTTCAATCGCGGCGAGCGCGCGGACCGCCAGAACAAGTGCATCGCTGCACTTGCTCCACGCGGCGTAAGCCATCTTGAGAGCGGAAGCGGCGCCGGGCGCTGCGCCGATGATTCTGGCGTCGAGCATGCTTGCGGAAAAAAGTTCCGCGACCTCGCGGGCACGCGCGCCGGAAAGATAGAGGCGGGTTGTTCCCGCCCGCTTTACCGGCGACCCGATAATCCCGCCGTCTACGAAGTTTGCGCCGCCATGGGTCACTGTCGCGCCTATTTCCTCGGCCGTGGCGCGCGACACCGCGTTGGCGTCCACGTAAATACCGCCGAACTTGAGTTCCGCCACGCTCCGGGCAAGTTCCAGAGCGGCATGCGGCGGACATACGGAAAGAACGACATCGCTCGCACGGATCGCGGCAGTTAAATTCTCCACCTCGATCAGTCCGGCCTGCCGGGCGCGATCTTGCGTCGCCTTGCTGCGGTCATGCGATGCCCAGACAACACGCGCGCCGCTCGCAGCGGCACATGCGCCTATGGTGGCGCCCATATTACCCGGATGCAGAAGCGCAACGGTCTTGATGCTCACGATCATTCCTCCTAAAGAATGATTAGTGATCTGGACCTCTCCTTACGCCAAGCCGGATGCAATGTCCATCTCGACCTTCGAGTTGACATGGCAGCATCCTGTCAATTATTCTCCGCCTAAGAGCAGCAACGAGGTTTGCCGGTGCTAACGATCGACGCCGACGCGCACGTCATTGAAAGCGAAAAAACCTGGGATTACCTGGAGGGCGGCGACCGTCGATTTCGCCCGGTGCCGATATCCGTGGATATGCCCACCGGTAAGAGCCGAAACTTTTGGATCATCGACGGCCGCTTGATCGGCGGCCGCGACAACATAGGCAAGGAAACTCCGCAGGAGTCGCGTGAGCTGGCGGACATCGAAGCGCGGCTTAAGCACATGGACGAAATCGGGACCGACGTGCAGGTGCTTTACCCGACGCTCTTTCTCCGGCCCGTTACCGATCGGCCCGAGGTCGAGCTGGCACTGTGCCGGTCCTACAACCGCTGGCTGGCGGACATTTGGTCCAAGGGAAAAGGCCGGTTGCGCTGGGCGGTTCAACTGCCGCTGCTGACCATGGACAAAGCCTTGGACGAGCTACGCTGGGCGCGCGGCCACGGCGCCTGCGCCGTCTTCATGCGCGGCCTCGAAACCAACCACACCCTGCACGATCCTTACTTCTTTCCGTTGTACGAAGAGGCGAGCCGGCTGAACCTGCCGATCGGCATTCACTCCGGCATCGGCAACTTCACCGTCAATAAAGCCTTCAACGAGGAGCCCTTTCGCGTCGCCAAGCTCGTCGTCATCGGCGCCTTTCACGCGATGGCGCTGAGCGGCATCCCGGAACGCTTCCCCGGACTGCGCATCGGCGCGATCGAAGTCGCCGCGCAATGGGTGCCTTACGTGGTGCACGACCTGAACCTGCGCTTTCCGAAGTTCCTGGGCAAAGAGGCGAAGCCCGACGTCTTGCGCGGCGGCCAGTTGTTCGTCGCCTGTCAGACGGATGACGATCTCGCCTACGTGCTCAAGTACGCGGGCGAGGACAGCCTCATGATCGGCTCGGACTACGGCCACGCGGACAACGCCAGCGAGCTGTTAGCCCTGCGGCGCTTGAGGGACAAGGGCGGGATAGAGCCGCGAGTGATCGACAAGATCCTTTCCTTCAACCCGGCGCGCTTCTATGGGCTGTCGTAAAAGAGTCAGGGGCCTGCCCAACGTGTGATTGCAAGCGCTAGGAGCCTATCCGAGTAATGTCTTTCGTCAAAACTCGACCTCGTAGAATGCCCCAGGATCAACGAACGGCGGTTCGGGAATGGTTTTCCTACCCCCTAAACCGGCGATTTTTGGATTACTCGGACACACTCCTAGCCCTGATTCCTTTCCCTCCGAAATTACGATTTGCCGTCATCGCGTGAAGCAGCATCGTCCTCCGGCTCCAAATGGAAGCGATGGAGGAATCGGTGGAATATCGGCGCAAACAGCAAGCCGGCGACGACGAGGACGATCAGGCCGGAGTAAAGAGCGTAGATCGAAGCGAAGATCTTGCCCGCGACGGTGTGGATTTCGTTGACCGGCCCCATCCCGCCAAGGATCATCGCCGCGTTCAGCAGCGCGTCGATCCATCCGAGATTCTCCAGGAAGTGATAACCGAGAATGCCAGCCGAAAGCGACCCTGCGACAAGAGCGCATGCAACGAGCGCGTGACCCCCGAGGCGACGCAGGAACGCGGCGCGCGGTAATAAGCGATCTCCGTGGCGCTCGTATATGAACTGTTTGGTTTGCATCGTTTACTTCAGATAGTCTTTGTCACGGTAAAAGCGCCGCTCGCTGGGGGATGTCCATACTTTAGTCTTTTCTACGGCTCAGGTTTGGCTTCGCTCGAACCGCTTCGTCGACCGGCCGGCGATGAATTCTTCGAAACGATCGAACAGCCTCTGCGGCTCTTCTTCCACAATGAGGAGAGAGCGGTGCTTGGGCTTGAGAAAACCTTGACCCATCGCGTGATCCAAAAACCGGATGAGGTGCTGATAGTATCCGCGCACGTTCAAAAGGCCGCACGGCTTGTCGTGGAGACCGAGCTGCGTCCAGCTCAGCACCTCGAAGAATTCCTCCATCGTCCCGATGCCGCCCGGCAAGCCCATGAAGCCGTCGGACAGCTCCGCCATCACGGCTTTGCGCTCGTGCATCGACTTTACGATTCTGAGTTCCGAAAGCCCCCGGTGCGCCAGCTCTTTATCGACCAACAATTCGGGAATCACGCCGATGACTTCGCCGCGGCGCTCCAACACCGCGTCCGCGACGACTGCCATGAGTCCGACGTTTCCCCCGCCGTACACGAGCCCGTAGCCGCGCTCGACCAACAAACGTCCAAGCACCCGCGCCGCGTCGGCGTACTCGGGTCGGGTTCCCGGACTCGATCCGGTGAAGACGCAGATTTTTCCTCTCAGGTCAGCGGACATCCTCTACCCTGCGCACTCCGCCGGAGACAGAGTTATAGCCGGATAGCTCTCATCGGTAAATTTGTACACGAACTCGAACAAAATATTTCTCTTGATCGCAGCGCGGTAAACTTGATCCGCGCATACGGACTGCGTGATCTGCTGCCGCAAAGCATTGGCGAGCCCGTCCTGGTCTCGCGGTATTCTGCGAACAGTATACGTGTAGATTACGCGCTGCGGGGCTGCTTTAACCGACTCCCATCGTGTAATTTCATCGATGTCCATCGGCAAAGTGACTCTTCTGTGCTCGGCTTGCACGATCTTTTCGGGAGTGATGGGACTCATGATCTCCCAAGCATAGATGGATATTCCAAGCACGATCATGACCAACCCTATCAACCAGCCATATTTGAATACCCGCGCCTTTTTTTCGGGCGGCATCCTCGACGACTTGCGGGCCGTGAAACCACCGTAGAGCGCGATCAAGCCCGCGCCCTCTAGCACAAGTATCGCTACGTCGGTCGGACTAAAGTACGGCATGCGGATCAGGAGTTATGTCAGGGAATGAAACCGTCGGTCCCGGCGATGAAGGGCCGAGGGGCCGGGCGCCGCACTCGAGGAAAGAATAGTTTCGTAGATATCCAAAACTCCCGCATCTTCCAGATGGAGAAAATGGCCCACGCCTTTGACGATGATCATCTCGCAATCGGGAATTTGGGAGGCGAGCAATTTAACGTCGTCCAGGTCGATGATGGCGTCTTTCTCTCCGTTTAACAAGATCGTCTTTGCTTTGATACTTTTTAAATCGACCACCTCGCTTAAGCTTTTCGATGAGATCACAAACAACCCGTGTTCATAGAACGCCCGCACGCGCTCTTCCGTCATCGTGCGGAATTGACTGACGATCTTCCGTTTGATCGATGGAGGAAGGTCTTCCCCGAAACTCTTGAGTAGGACCTCGGCCATTTTTTTGCGGTTTTTCACGCCTACGGTCACGCCTTGTTCGATCGTCTCGACCAATTTCCTGCTTGGCTTTGTCCCGAGGCTGGCCAACACCATTCTTTTGATCCGCATCGAATAGATTGCGGCGAAACCTGCCGCAACGACCCCACCCCAGGAAGCGGCGCAAAGCGTGGCATCGACGCGGGTGCCGGTTTTATCCAACACCGCATTCAGAATTTCGATCTGCTCGTTGAGGGATACCTGGTCAGAGCCGGAAGTAATCTTCGTCTTGCCCTGATTGGGAAAATCAAAAAGCACGATTCGATATTTGCGGGAAAAGCGGGCGATAAAACTCTGCCACATCGCCATGGACTGCTGCACGCCGTTCACGCAAACGATATGCGGCGCGTCATTTTCGAATATCCTGTAGGGAATCAGGAATCTGTCCGTCTCCAGGACGGCTTTTACTTGTGAGTCCGCTTTTCTCATCTAAATCGAAGGGCGAACCGTCGCCGCGCGATCGTGTCCATGGCCCCGGATTCGCCCGTGCCCGCAGTGTACCTATTTACTGTCCCCGGAAATTACGCGCAAATCAAGCCGAAGATCCGTCTTGTGCGGCCGGAATCAGATGGGTCGCTAGTATGACAACTTCCGCCAGACGCTGGCGAGCCACGGCTGCTGTTCGCGCGGCAGGCCGGTTGGGCGATAATAATAAGTCAGCTCGACAAATCCCACCGCTGTGACATAGCGCCGCCAGGTTTCAAGATCGTGATAGGCCGCGTATCGCCGGCCTTGCCAAGCTTCTTCATTGTTCCCATGCGGATTCGAGCTGAACAGCACGCCGCGCGGTCTAAGCGTCGCGTGTAACTCGCGCAACACGCGCGTCAACTCCTGACCCGGCACATGAAATAGCGCTGCGTTCGCAAAAACTCCGTCGAAACGATTCGCTGGTAGATCGAGCTTTAAAAAATCCTGCTGCCACACTTCACAACCGCTTTGCGCGCGCGCCATCTCCGCCAACCGCGCCGAGCCTTCCAAGCCGATCGCAACGTGACCGAGTTGGAAAAAAGTTTTCAGATCCCGCCCCGGCCCGCAGCCAAAATCAAGTATGGTGAACGGCGCCTCGCCCTCGATGTGCTTGAGTAACGCCTCGACGTTCTGGCTGACATCGTGATCCTTCGTGCCCTCCCAGAAATCTTCCGCATGTTGATCGTAGTATTCCAGCGTGACGTTGGAGATTTTTTCTAAATCAAAGGAGCTCAGTTTCACGAAAAAAGCTAGCCTATCTCTCCAGCTTTAACGCTCCGGTACAGAATAGCATTTGTGTATGGACTTGTCTCAATTTTTTCTTGAAGGGGCGCGCCCTTCGTGTTAGCTTCATTTTTGGTCCTGGGAGCCCATAGGAGATTAGTGTCGTGAATCCCGACCTATTTGGTATCCTCTACTTAGCCCTCGTCCGGGTTAGCATCATTGCCGCCGGCATCATAAGCATTGTCTGCGGCTATCGCTTATTTCTGACGGGCGTCTTTCAGGTGCATCCAAAAACGCCTCCGACGGAGGTAAGCGGTCGATTCAGCGGCGGCGAATTCAAACTGAAGACCGCTGCGCCGGGGACTTGCTTTGCTCTGTTTGGCGCGGGCCTGATTGTGGCCATGATAGCTATGACTCCGCCCGAGTTCGGACGATCCCGCATGGCGTCGGTTTCCTCCACTGGCGAAACAACGGTGGCGGAAGAGTTAAAGATGCGAGGTCAAGCCACGGCTATGGCGGATATTGTCGAACAAGCAAAACGAGAAGAAAGAGCAGGTAACAAGGCGAAGGCTATACAATTGTACGAACGTTCTCTCCGGCTGATAGCGGAACCGATGAACAACTTGGCGTGGCTTTATCATGAGAAAGGACGGAACAAAGAGGCACTGGCCCTCGCTCAATTGGCAATTCAACTTGCGCCAAACGAGCCGGAATTCACCGACACCTTAAAGAAGGTACGCGACTATGATCGGAAACAATAAAAGTTGGACAATCCTTGGCGGAATAGTGACCGTTCTCGGCACTCTTTCCGTGCCATTTAGTGTCGCTCGTGCACAGATAGTTCCCCCTTTCTTCGCAAAGAGCTACGCAATTGTTGTCGGGATAGATACGTATCCCTATAGGAGTGGCCCCAAATTAAACTACGCTGTGAAAGATGCCGAGGGAATTGCTGAATTCCTTCGCGCACAAAGGTTTGAGGTAATCGCCCTGTACGAGAAAGACGCCACCAGGCAAGGCATCATTGCCGCGATTGAGGATCGTCTAGCACCCAAGCTCACCGACCAAGATCGCGTTCTCTTCTTCTTTGCGGGACATGGCATCACTCGAACAGTGGACGACAAAGAACACGGTTATCTAGTACCCTATGACGGAACCGAGGCCTATGCATCTCTAGTTCCGCTATATCAAATTCGCGATTTGTCGGACCTCATGTCGAGAGCTAAGCATCAGCTCTTTATTTTGGACGCTTGTTTTGGGGGTCTCATTGCTATGCGAGGCAGCACGGTCATTCGCGAGGTAGATCTTCGTACTAACCCCAACTACATCGAAGAATTTACCAAACGAAAGGCGCGCCAAGTCCTTACAGCTGGCGGGGCGGATCAACGCGTCATGGACAGTGGACCCGGCGGCCACAGTTTATTCACAAGCGAACTGCTCAAGGCACTAAAAGAGGGATTGGCGGATCGGGACCGAGACGGATACATCACATTCACTGAACTGGCCAGCTACATGCAAAGGGCCGCGTCCCAATGGAACCAAACCCCTGGCACTGTTGATCTACCTGGTCACCAGCAAGGTGACTTCATATTTGTGAATTCGAATCGTACGCAGACAAGCCAGTCCGGATCGGCGAACACTGGGCCTTTCCGAACCGCAGATAGCGACGTATACAATGTTCTGAAAGCCGGGAAGCGATTCTTCCTAGAAAAGAAATACAGTGCAGCACTAGCCCCAATTTCAGAGGCTGCTGAGATGGGAAATCCTGAGGCGATGACTATTCTGGGCAAGATGTATTGGCAGGGCTGGGGCGTTAGAGTCGATCCCGACAAGGCGCTCAAGTGGTTCCACGAGGCAGCCGATCGGGGTGAACTTGTCGCAATGCAAAATCTGATGAACATATACTTACTGCCGGACCGCTATCAAAACCCAACAGAGGCCATGCGCTGGAAAGCAACCTTTGAAGAAGCGGAGCGGCAAATGCAGTTCGTCCTAACGCTAGATACAAGCGGCAGACAGGACGTGAATGAGCCAACAATCCCCGTAGACGTTCTGCGTGTGCCGCCTGCAGCTCCTACCAATCTTCGAGTCGAGTGACTGCACATTTCTATCGATAAGTACGATACCGCGCCTTTCCGGTCCTGTTGCTTCCACCCTCGCCCTAGGCTACAAAATAAGAGCATCCCCCATAATTTAAGGAGACCTTAGATGGCGCAGAAGTCCCTGGATAGTTTTAACGCGGCGGCGGAACTGAAAGTCGGCGACAAATCGTACAAGATTTTTCGCCTGGACCGGCTGGAGAAGGCGGGATTTAAAACCCTTTCGCAGCTTCCCGTCTCGCTCAAAGTGCTTTTGGAAAATCTTTTACGGCACGAGGACAATCGATTGGTGACAAAGGCGGACATCGAGGCGCTGGCGAATTGGAATCCGAAGACAAGACCGGACCAAGAGATCGCCTTCATGCCTGCTCGGGTGCTGACGCAGGACTTGACCGGCGTGCCGGCGATTGTGGACCTCGCCGTGATGCGCGAGGCGATGAAGCGGCTGGGCGGCGATCCAAAAAAGATCAATCCGCTTCAGCCGATCGACTTGGTCGTCGATCATTCCGTTCAGGTGGATCACTTCGGCTCGGCGGACGCGTTTCACCAAAACTCGCAGATCGAGTATGAGCGCAACGTCGAGCGCTATGCTTTCCTGCGCTGGGGCGCGAAGGCCTTCAGTAATTTTCGCGTCGTGCCGCCCGACACCGGCATCTGCCATCACGTCAATCTCGAATATCTCGGCCAGGTAGTCTGTCGAGCTAAGCAGAACGGAGCGACGCTGGCCTATCCCGACACGGTCGTCGGCATGGACTCGCACACGC
>CAZNES010000009.1:12974-78404 GCA_964572145.1 uncultured Syntrophobacteraceae bacterium | reverse complement strand
CACCTCGCATTCATCCACGGGTTTACACCCGTGGCTTTCTGCGAAGGAGGGTAAAAGCATGCGGTATCCGGCGCTGCTCGTCTTGATTCTGATCTTGTCGTTTTCGGCGCTGCGGCAAGCTTCGGCTCAGCCGCTTTTCAGCCCGACTCAGGATCCGATCGTCGGCTCGCGCATCTTCGGGTCGAAGGGCTGCGCGAAGTGTCACGCGATCGGTGGGGTGGGAAGCAAGATCGGGCCCGATCTCGGGCGCGTGCCGACTTCACGCTCTTTTTACGATCTTGCGGCGGCGATGTGGAACCATCTGCCGCAAATGGCGAAGCAAATGGAGAAGCTCGGGGTGAATCGCCCCCAATTGAATGCGGTCGAGACCGGAGACCTGATTGCGTTTCTCTACACGGTGAATTATTTCGATCGTCCCGGCGACGCGAAAGCAGGGCGGCAGGTCTTTGTAAAAAAACAATGCGTTGTTTGCCATCAGGCGGGCGGTATGGGCGGCGTGGTCGGGCCGAGTCTCGATCGCCTGGCCGAGCACGATTCTCCTATTTTTGTCGCCGCCGCTATGTGGAACCACGGACCTTCTATGGCCGAGGCGATGCGCGAGCGCGGCATCCAGCGTCCCAGCTTCAGCGGGTCGGAGTTGCGCGACCTGGTCGCCTATATCAACTCCACCCATACAGCTCCGGCGGCCGAGCCGATCTATCTTTTGCCGGGCAGGCCGGATCGAGGGCAAGCGCTTTTCCTGCGCCATCGCTGCAGCGAGTGCCACAGCGTCAAGGGACAGGGTGGAAAGGTGGGAGGAGATCTGGCCGAACGCCGGGTCCAATTCGGTCTCGTCGAATTTGCCGCGGCCATGTGGAACAAGAGCCCGTTGATGATCAAAGAAATGAAAAAGAGGAATATTCCCGTCCCGCAAGTTCGAGCGGAAGAGATGGCGGACATCGTTGCTTACCTCTATTCCGTTCAATACTTTGCTCGACCGGGAGATCCCGGCAGGGGGGAAGCGCTGGCGACGGCGAAAGGCTGTCTCAATTGCCACTCGATCGGCGGCAAAGGCGGCAAAGCGGGCCCCGATTTCAAAAAAATCGAGGGCCTCGACCAGGCCGCAACGGTTGTTTCGGCGATGTGGAATCATGCGAGCACAATGGAGCGGAAAATGGCGCAGATGTCGATTAAGTGGCCGCTTCTCAAAGGCGATGAGATGGCGGACCTGGCGGCCTTTATGCGAACCTTGGAGACTCGGAGGTGATCCTCGGAGGCGCAAAAAACTAGTTGTCATCGACGAGTCAGATTGTTTAAGATGAGAAAGCATCTCGGGCACACTTCAGAAGGAGGTTCTATGCAGAAAGTCATGATGGCGGTTCTTGGTTTTTCCGCGGCTTTGGGCTTCAGCCAGGTTTCCTGGGCCGCGGATGCCGGAGGCAAGGCGGTCTACGACAAGAGCTGCGCCTCCTGCCATGGCGCCGACGGCAAAGGCAATCCCGCCATGACGAAGGCCTTCGGCGAGAAGGAATTGAATATCGTCACCAAAGAGGTCGCCGGGAAAAAGGACGACGAGCTGCTTAAAGCGATCGTGGACGGCAAGGGCAAGATGCCCGCCGCGGGTAAGACGCTCAGCAAAACAGATCAGAAAGCCGTGCTCGAGCACGTAAGATCGCTGGCGAAGTAGTCATCGATCCGCGCTCTCACTATAGAAAGAGCAGGCAGGCATTTGATCCGATGGGTGATCGCCGCGCTTGCCGTTCTTCTCTCAGCCGGGCGGCCTGCTATGGCCCAACCGTTCTTCAGCCCGACGCAAGATCCGGTCGCCGGATCGTATGTGTTCGGCTCGAAGGGCTGTTCGGGCTGTCATAGCATCGATGGCGTGGGCGGTAAGATAGGGCCCGATCTGGGCCGCGCGCGGCGCAAGCGCTCGTTCTATGACCTGGCCGCCGCCATGTGGAATCACCTTCCGGGCATGGCCAAGCGGATGCGCGAGTTCAAGATTCAGCGGCCTTCGATAAGTCCCGGAGAGGCCGGAGATCTGATCGCGTTCCTCTACACGCTTAATTATTTCGATCCTCCAGGCAATGCCCAAGCCGGCAAACATCTGTTCAGCGAGAAAAAGTGCATCGTCTGTCATCAGGTTGCCGGGGTCGGCGGAGTGGTCGGCCCGAACCTCGACTCGCTCAAACAATACGGCTCGGCGATCTTCGTCGCCGCCGCCATGTGGAACCACGGGCCTACGATGGCCGAAGCGATGCGCGCGAAAGGCATCGCGCGGCCGACTTTCAGCGGATCCGAGCTGGTGGATCTCATCGCCTATCTCAAGTCCACCGCTCCGGATAAATCCGAGGGGCCGCTTTACATCCTGCCCGGCACGGCGGAGCAGGGACGCCGTCTCTTTCAGGATAAGCGCTGCATCGAGTGCCACAGCGTGGCGGGGCAGGGCGGCAAAGTCGGTCCGGATCTCGCGGACAAGGCGGTGCGTCGCAGCATGACTCAGCTCGCGGAGGCGATGTGGAACAAAGCGCCGGCGATGATGGCGGCGATGAAAAGCCGGAAGATCGCGGTCCCGCGGCTCGAAGCGGAAGACGTAGCCGACATCGTTGCGTATCTCTATTCCGTCCAGTATTTCGTGCGACCCGGCAATCCCAAAAAAGGGCGCGAGCTGGCGGCGCAGAAAGGCTGTACGGCCTGTCACTCGGTGGGCGGCGTCGGTGACAAGAGCGCGCCGGATTTTGCGCAGCTCAAGGGACTCGACTCTCCCGCCACCGTAGTTTCCGCTATGTGGAATCATTCTTTTATCGCCGCCCGGCGCGGTGCGGGGCCGAAGGTTTTGTGGCCGCAATTTAGCCCCGAGGAAATGGCCGACCTTGCCGCGTTTCTTCAAACGCTGCCACGGGGGAAAACATGAACCGGATGCGCGCATGTACGGCCGCGCTCTTTTTTCTGCTCGTGTTAGCCGACGCCGTATCCGCTCGGGCGGCGGAGCCGGAGGCCGAGAGTTGCGTCGCCTGTCATCAGGCGATCGGAGTGGAGAAGCTTACCCAGCCGGTGAAAGATTTTCCCCAGGACATCCATTCCGCCAAAGGCTTCGGCTGCGTCGCTTGCCACGGCGGCGACGCGAAAGATCCGGGCATGGGAGCGATGGACAAGGCCAAGGGATTCATCGGCAAGCCGGCGCGCAAAGATATCGCTCAGGTCTGCGGCCACTGCCACTCCGACGCGCGCTTTATGCGCCAATACAATCCGTCGCTGCGCGTCGATCAAGTGGCCGAGTATTACACTTCCGTGCACGGCCAGCGGCTCAACCGCAACGGCGACGACAAAGTAGCGGTCTGCTCGAGCTGCCACCCGGCGCATTCGATCCGGCCGCCGTCCGACCCGCGATCGTCCGTGCATCCGCTCAAGGTGGCGGAGACCTGCGGCCGCTGCCACGGCGATGCGAAGTACATGGAGCCCTACAAGATTCCCACCGATCAGCTCGCAAAATATAAAAAGAGCGTCCATTGGAAAATGATTTCGGCGGGCGGAGATCTTTCGGCGCCGACCTGCAACGATTGCCACGGCAATCACGGCGCGGCGCCGCCGGGAATCTCGTGGGTTGGAAACGTCTGCGGCCAGTGTCACGTGCTAAATGAAGAGCTGTTCGCGAAAAGCGTTCACGCCAAGGCTTTCGTCAAGATGGGAATTCCGGGCTGCGCGGCCTGCCATGGGAATCACGAGATCGCGCCGGCGAGCGATCAGATGCTGGGAGTCGGCGCCAACGCGGCCTGCGCGGGTTGCCATACCGACCAGGACAAGGGCGGCGCGACCGCGATCGAAATGCGCCGGCTGATCGATTTGCTCAGAACCGATTACGAAAAGGCCGATGCGGTATTGCGCAACGCCGAGCATGCGGGCATGGAGGTGAGCCAGCCGCAGTTCGAGCTGAATGGAGCGAAGACCTCTCTCGTCAAGGCGCGCGCCGCGATCCACGCGTTCAAGGTGGACAACGTAAAAAAGGAAACAACGCCGGGTCTGGAGATCGCCGGCAAGGCCTATGCCCGGGGGATGAAGGCGCTCGATGAGCTTCAGTTCCGGCGTAAGGGGCTCGCGATCTCGGTCTTCATCATCGCGGCTCTGGTCGTCGGGCTCGTTTTAAAAATCCGGCAGATGGAGAAACCGAAGAAAGACGATAGCCGTGAGGCGTGAGGGACGATCCGAACTTCGTGTGCTTCGTGCTCTTCGTGGTGGGAAGATTTTAACCACGAAGGACACGAAGGCCTCGAAGGAAGAGAGATATCTCGCGCAAATCCGCCAGAGGACGGATCAGCCTCGGGCTGAGGCGCAAAGGGCGCCAAGTTCGGAGAAAAAAAATATCTTCCTTTGCGTGCTTGGCGTCTTGGCGCGATGAATGATCCGAGCTTTGTGTGCTTCGTGGCGAGAGGGTTTTAACCACGCAGGAGAGATAAGATGCCGGCGGAAACAGTTCGACCCGACATGAACCGGAGGAATTTTTTAAACTGGTTTCTCGGCACGGCGGCGGGGGCTTTTCTCGTCTCGGTGCTCTACCCGGTGAGCCGCTATCTGATTCCGCCGAAGGTTGAGGAATCGACGGCGCGATCGGTCGCGCTTTCGATCAAGCCGGCCGAAGTCAAGGCGAACAGCGGTCAGATCTTCAGGTTCGGCAACCAGCCGGCGATTTTGGTCCGGACTCCGGCGAACGAGCTGAAAGCCTTCACGGCGGTTTGCACGCATCTCTCGTGCATCGTTCAGTACCGGCCGGACTTGAGCCACATCTGGTGCGCGTGTCACAACGGGCACTACGATCTCAACGGCAAGAACATCGCCGGGCCGCCGCCCAAGCCGCTGGACGAATACGTCGTCAACGTAAAAGGCGACCAGATCGTGGTAAGCAAGAAGGCATGAGAATGGAACCTCAAGACGCAAAACACGGCAAGCTCTGGACGTGGCTCGACGAGCGCGTCGGCCTAAAAGAACTGGACAAGCTGGCCAAGAAAAAACAGGTGCCGGTTCACCGCCACTCGGTCTGGTATTACTTCGGCGGCATGACGCTTTTTCTTTTCACGATTCAGGTGGCGACGGGAATTTTACTGCTGCTTTATTATCGGCCCAGCTCCGGCGAGGCCTACGAGTCCGTTCAGTTTCTCATGACCGAAGTGCAATTCGGCTGGCTCGTGCGCTCGCTGCACGCGTGGTCCTCCAATCTGATGATCTTCACCTTGTTCGTCCATCTGTTCAGCACGTTGATGCTCAGGGCGTATCGCAGGCCGCGCGAGCTGACGTGGCTTTCCGGCGCGGGGCTGATGGCGCTGACGTTGGGGTTCGGCTTTACCGGTTATCTGCTGCCGTGGAACAAGCTCGCTTTCTTTGCGACCAGCGTCGGGACCGATATCCCCGGCGTCTTCCCGGTCGTCGGACCGTTTCTTCGGAGACTGCTCCGTGGCGGCGACGAAGTGACCGGCGCGACGCTCACGCGGTTCTATGGCATCCACGTCGCCGTGCTGCCGTTGATCGTGACCTCGCTCATCGGCCTGCACCTCTTTTTAGTGCAGAAGCACGGTATGAGCGTTCCGCCGGACGTGGAACGCGAAGGCGGCGGTAAACGGGTGATGCCCTTTTTGCCCAACTTTCTCATGCGCGACGCGGTGGGGTGGCTCACCGCGCTCGGCGTCCTCGCGGCGCTGGCGGCTTTTTATCCGGCCGAGCTCGGCGAAAAAGCGGACCCGTTTCAGCCCGCGCCGATCGGCATCAAGCCCGAGTGGTACTTCATGTTCATGTTTCAGACGTTGAAGCTCTTGCCCAGTCATATTCTCGGGATCGAGGGCGAGCTGGTGGGAATTTTAGCATTCGGCCTGGGCGGCGCGTTTCTGGCGTTGATTCCCTTTCTCGACCGGCGCACCGCGCGCGGCGAGACGAGCCGCCTGTATACATCGATCGCGCTGGCGATTATACTTTACATGCTCGTGTTGACTTACATCGGTTACACCGTGAGCCCGACCAAATAAATACCGGCCAAGCAAAAAGGGGGGATGCGAAATGAAAACGAAAATTCTCTTGCTGGTTTTTTTGTTGAGCGCAGCGGTCGGAGCGTTGTGGCAGCTTGGAGAAACTGCCCAGGAAACCGATGTTCTAACTGCCAAAAAAGTGGCCAAGGCGCCCGTCTTGGACGGGAAGATCGACGCTCTCTGGAAGGACGCGAGGCCGATTAAAATTCCCGTGACCGGCGGCGCCAATCTTCCCAACGGCAGTACCGAGGTGACGCTCAAGGCGGTCTACACCGATACGGACGTTTTCTTCCTGGCCGAATGGCGCGACAAGACTCAAAGCTATCAACGCTTTCCTTGGAAAAAGCAGAGCGACGGATCCTGGAAGAAACTTGTCGATCCCAACGACAAGGGAAACGACAGCAATATGTACTATGAGGACAAGCTCGCCATGCTCTGGAACATCAACATCGCGGGATTCGAGTCCACGGGATGCATGGTGGCCTGCCACGCGGGCGAGTCGGGAAAGCCCTTCGGCAACAAATACACGGCCAATCCGGGGGAGTTGGGAGATCTCTGGCACTGGAAGTCGGTGCGAACCGGGCCCGTAGGACAGATCGATGACCAGTACGTGGATAGCACGAGGTACGACAAGGACAAAGCTCCGGACGCGGGAAGGAAGACCGATCCGAAGACGGCCGGAGGTTACGTCGATAACGTTTCCGACGATAAGAAAGGTCCCAAGTTCGGCGCCAAAGGAAACAAGCCGGCGCCGCCTTATTGGATTTTCGATCAGGACAAAGAGCCGTTTGACGACGGCAAGTACAAGGCGGGGCAAGAAGTGGCCGGCATTCTCGTGGCTCCGTTTACGGGCGACCGCGGGGACATTAGTGCAAAGGCGGCGTGGAGCAAGGGCGTTTGGACGCTGGAATTCTCACGCAAGCTCAAGACCGGCGGGCAGTACGATGTCCAGTTCGATGACTTGAGCAAGCAATACGCTTTTGGTGTCGCCGTCTTTGACAACGCTCAAGTACGGCATGCGTTTGCCGTCGCGCCGAGCAAGCTTGCGTTCGGCAAATAGGCGAGTTGACTGCAAGCGACGCGCTGTCGGAATCATGGGACGTGTCCGCATTTTGGTTGCCGTATTCTGCCCCTAGTCTTTGCTGAAGGGAGAAAAATATGGCTGCCGCCGAGCGACTTTGCGCGGTCCTGGGATTGTTCATCGCGGTTCTGCTGCTCCCCTCGATTTCCGAGTCTCAGCCGATGGCGTTTCCCAAAGAGTGCGTCGCCTGTCACGGCTCCGAGCCCAAATATCCCGTTCGCGGCGCGCGCAGCCAATATCTCACCTCCGGCCACAGAACCATCGGCAACGCCTCCTACTCCAACAGCGACGATTGCCAGGGCTGCCACACCAACGAAGGCTTTATCGAGCGCGTCAAGATGGGGAAAGTCGATACGAAAAAATTCGTGCGCTACCCTTCCGAAATCGGCTGCTTCACCTGCCACGCTCCTCACGACACGGGGAACTTCTCGCTGCGCAAGACGAGCGCGGTCACTCTAGCCAACGGCGCCGTATTCGATAGAGGAAAGGGCAATCTGTGCGCGAGCTGTCATCAGGCCAGGCGGACCGCTCAAGAGGAAGTAAAAGCGCGGGCGATCCCGAGCGACAGTTGGGGCGCCCATCACGGCCCGCAATCGGATATGCTTCTCGGAACCAACGCCTATGAATATCCGGGAAAGAAGTATTCCAAATCGCCCCACGCCGTTTTGCCGAACGCGGAATGCGTGACCTGCCACATGGCCTTGCCTAACGGGAGGTACTCGCTTGCGCCCTCTGTCGGCGGCCACAGCTTCAACGTAGCGGGCGAGGTCCACGAGCGGCCTACGGTCAACCCGGCGGGTTGCCTCTCGTCCGGCTGCCACACGGAAATGAAGCAGGTCGAAGGCAAACACTTCTTCGACCGCAAGGCGCCGGCCGACTACGACGGCAACGGCAAGATCGAGACGGTTCAAGAAGAAGTGCAGGGACTTTACCAGAGGCTTATCAACGAGCGCGGCACGGGCCTGCTGCAAACGATGAAAAATCCTCCTTACGATCCTAAGGGGAAATTTATCGACAATAAAGCCCAGTACCCGATCGAGGTCACGGCCGCGCTTTATAATTACAAGTTCGTGAAGGAGGACGGCAGCAAGGGGATTCACAACACGAGATACGCGGTGCAGCTTTTGATGGACTCCATCAAGATGTTGGACAAGAGCTTCGACGATTCCAAAAGACCTGAATAGCGATGCGGCGCTTCGGTTCGATCGTCATCGCCGTGCTCGCTCTCGTTGCCGTCGGCCTCGTCGTCGGCGGCTATCGCCTTTACGATTACACGGAGAACGATCCGCGCTTTTGCGGCTCGTGCCACATCATGGGAACCGCGTTCAAGACCTGGAGCGAAGGCCCGCACAAATCCGTCAACTGTCACGTCTGCCATCAACAAAACATACAAGACCGCGCGCGGATCGTCTGGAGCTGGGCCGCTTCCAACACCGAAAAAGTTCCGCCGCATACGCAGCTCGCTAAATCAGTTTGCGAGTCCTGCCATCTGAACGACCAGGTCAAGTGGCCGCAGATCAGGAAAACTGCGGGCCACGACGTGCATGTTCTCAGGGCGAATCTGCCGTGCCTATCCTGCCATCTGCCGTCGCTTCATTCGGTCAAGCCGAAATCCGAGGATTGCGTGAAGTGCCACAATCAAGCGCGCTCGAACATCGGCGGCATGGCCGGGTTTCATTGCACGGCCTGTCACCAATTTCTCGCCGGAAAAGAAGCGGGCCTCGAGCCGAAAAGAGAAGTTTGTCTCGCTTGTCATAGCGCGATGAAACTCAAGGGGGAAACATTTCCGGACAATGCGCCGATGCACTTCGAGTGCGCCGCCTGCCACAAACCTCACAGCCAACCAATTCTTAAGTTTAACGACTGCCTGGGCTGTCACCCGAACGTCGCGACGGACAAAAAACACTTCGAGAGGGATCTTACGAAGTGCGTGTCGTGCCACAAGCCGCATAGCTGGAAGGCTGGCGCGGGCGTGAAGGCGAAACAGAGCTGAGGAAGGAACGATCCACCCGTTAAACTCGTCGGATCCAGTGACTCAATGAAGAAGGAGGTACAGACGAATGATTCGATTACATCCTAAGTGCGGCGACCTTTTTACTGGTGTGTTCCTGCTGGTAGTTTTTCTCGTTCTCCCGGCCGCTAACGCGGGCGAAGCGAAAGACGGCAAAGCGATTTACGACAAGCTCTGCGCGTCGTGCCACGGACCCGATGGCAAGGGAAACCCGGCCATGGTCAAAGCCATGGAAGAAAAGGGTCTCAATATTGCGACTAAGGAGACAGCGGAGAAGAAAGACGACGAGCTTCTCAAAGTCATCGCCGAGGGCAGGGGCAAAATGCCGGCTTCAAAAGGATTGAACAAGAGTGATCAGAAGCAGGTCCTGGACTATACCAGATCTCTTGCGAAATAGACGGCCCGGATTGCTGGCTCGAACTAAAGACGGGCTTATCTCGTGTTTGACACCGACGCTCCACCGGCATTCTCGGCAACGAGCGCCCTCGCGGTTTTGTTCTCGCTCCTAAACCTCCGCTCGTAGCAGGCGCGGATGCGCATGCGCAGCTTTTCGTAGTCTTTCAGCAGATGCTTTCCCGCGCGCTCGTTTTTCTTGCCCTTGTATCCCAGCGCCAATGCAATTCCCTGAATCTTCGCCGGGTCTCGTTCCAGAATATCGATCGATTGCTGGCGCTCCAGGCGCAGCCGGTGGTCGAGCCGGCGCAGAAACAGGTAGCCCTGCGACAGCAAGCGGTATTCTTCCGCGCCGATAATTTTTCGATCGCGTAGAGCGTGCAGCGCGTCCAGCGTCGCCTGCTTTCTCAGCTCGCGGTGGCGCCGGCCGTGCGCCAGTTGCAGCATTTGCGTCAGAAACTCGATATCGACCAATCCGCCCATTCCTTTCTTCAAGTTGAAGCGGTCCGAGTTTTCCCCGGCCAACTCATTTTCCATTCGCGCGCGCAAGTGATCGATCTGGGCGACGCCTTCTTCCGCCAGTCCGGTTCCATAGGCGAAACTTCGGGCGACCTCTTCGGCTTCGCGGCCGAGCGAGGGATCGCCAGCGGCAAAGCGCAGCTTGATGAGCGCCTGCCGCTCCCACAGCTCGGAGCTGGTCTGATGGTAATGGCGAAAAGTCTCCAGCGAAGAGACCAGAGGGCCGCTCCGGCCCGACGGCCTGAGCCGCATATCGATCAGGTAGAGTAAGCCTTCTTCCATCGGCGCGGAGAGAAAAGTGATGAGCTTCTGTCCCAGCCTCACGTAGTACTCGTGCGTGTCGAGGCGCCCCGATGATCCTCCTTCGCTTTGCGCCTCCGCCGGCGCGTCGTACATGAAGATCAAATCCAGGTCGGAGTTGTAATCGATCTCCCTTCCGCCGAGCTTTCCCATGCCGAGCACGGCGAAGCGGCTTCCCGGCAACTCACCGTATTTTTCTTCGATCTCGGCCGCCGCGAGCGCGAGAGCCGCCGCCAGACAGGCATCGGCCAGGCTCGTGAGCTGCTTGAATATCGCTTCGAGCCCCAGCTCGCTCGCGAGATCGTGCAGCCCGATGCGCAGCAGCTCTTCGGTTTTGCCGCGCCGGAGCGCGTTGAGCTTGTCTTCGATATCGTCCGCGTCCGCGGCAGCAGCCGAGAGATTGCGAAGCATTTCCGTGGCGGTCTTTCGCGCCGTGGCCAGATCGGCGCGGATCAGACTGTCGAGCAGCTCGCGGCGCTTGAGGAAGAGATCGGTGAGAAACTGGCTGCCGGCGAAAAGATCGATCAAGAGATGCATGGTCTTGGGATTTTCGGCCAGCAGCGAGAGAAACCCGGTGCGACCGCCGAGGCCGCGGCTGAACTCGGCCAGATTGAAAAGCGCCCGGTCCGGCGCAGAAGAATGCAGCACGGCTTCGATCAGCGCCGGGCCCAACACGCCCAGCACCTTCAGCCTCCTGGGGCTGGGCGGTGAGTAAGATTCGCCGTCGCGGACCGCCAACAACTGGTGGTAAGCGCGCTCCGGCTCCGCAAAGCCGAGCGCCTTCAACTCTGCGATGACCAGCTCCTCGTCGTCCAGGTCTCGCCAAATATTTTTCCACTGTGAGAGGCCCTGTTTCCGACGCTCTTTTTCAGCGCTGTAGAAAAGCCGGTCGAACGCGGCGCGCACCGCCGCGGTCTGTGCGCGGTAGTCGCGCCAGAAGAGCTTGCGCTCGCCGCCGTGTTTGGTTTTTGCATAGCCGAGGCGGCGGGCGAGCGCCGTCTCCGCGTCTTTTCCCTCCGGGATCGAATGGCTGTGCGCCTCCTGAACCATCTGGATTTTATGTTCCACGTCGCGCAGGTAGCGGTAGGCCGGGTTCAACCGGCTTTCCTCGCGCGCAGGAATAAAGCCGTGAGCTGCGAGCAGGCTCAATGCTTTGAGCGTGTTGTGCTCGCGGATGCGGGGATCGTATCCCCCGTTCACGAGCTGGAGCGCCTGGGTGAAAAACTCGATCTCCCGGATTCCACCCTTCCCCAACTTCACGTTTCTCTTCCGGCTCGCCGGGCTCAAGAGCTCGCGCTCGATCCTCGCTTTCATCCCGCGCAGCTCTTCGACCGTGCTAAAGTCCAGATAGCGCCGATAGATGAACGGCTCGACCTCGCGTAGAAAATGTCCGCCGAGCTCGCGCTCGCCGGCAACGGGGCGCGCTTTGATCAGCGCGGACCGCTCCCAGCACTGCCCCCAGGACTCGTAGTAGAGAAGCGCGGATGCAAGCGACTGCACGATCGGCCCCTGACGGCCGAGAGGGCGGAGCCGCAAATCGGTGCGAAACACGAATCCGTCTTCCGTGATCGCTCCCATCATGCGCGTGAGCTCTTCGGCGAGGCGGGTAAAAAATTCGCGTGGCGCGGCTTTGCCTCTGGAGCCGCCCTCGCTCTCCCCGTCGTCGTCCTCGTAGAGATAAATGATGTCGATGTCGGAGCTGAAGTTGAGCTCGACGCCGCCGAGCTTACCCATGCCGAGGACGACAAAGCGCTGGTTTGCGGCGTTGTCCTGGAGCCGGAGCGGACCGAAGTCCTTCTCCACGGCGGCGCGGGAAAAACGGTAGGCGATCTCGAGAGAGCCCTCCGCGAGCGCCGTGAGCTCGCGCATGGTTTGCTCTACGTTGTGTTGGGGGCCGAGATCGCGCGCGCCGATGCGGAGAAATTCGCGTTGCTTGTGCCGGCGGAGCGCGCTGGCGGCGTCGTCGAGGGAGCCGGCTTCCGTAAGCAGGAGTGAAATCTCCGCCACATGATCCACGACGCTCTTTTGCGGCGTGTTCGCCTGGTCGTGAAAAATCTGAGGCCAATTTTTTCCCTGGCGGATGAGGATGTCGCTCAGGTAGGCGCTGGCGCCCAATAGGCGGATCAGCAGCGGCAGGTCGCGCGCGGGGAAAGTCTCGAAGTTTTTTCCGCCGCCGCTCTCGATCAATCTCTCCAGGTGGGCGCGGGCCGAAGCGGGCGACGGACTTTGTTCGATCAGCCGCTCGACGGCCGCGCGTCGAGCGGGGGTTTGTGCGGAAGGCTTGCGGTTCACGCTTTTAAGGGTAGTCCGCTCGTCTTCGACCCGCAAGTGTCGGATGCTCTTTAGGCGGCCCGCTCGAAAACCTCCCGCATCTCTTTACAGCCCGCGCAGAACTCGGCCTGTGGAAAACGCTCCAGCCGCGCCGGCTCGATCGGCTGATGGCAGGCGCGGCAAGAGCCGAACGTGCCGGCGCGTATGCGGCTGAACGCCGTCTCGATGCTCTCCAGCTCGCGCTGGTACAGAGCGGTCAGGCGATCGATGAGTAAAGCTTCGCTTTCGTCGCGCGCCTGATCGAGCCAGTCGAAGTGGCGATGGCCCGTGACTTCCGCGCTTTCTTCCTCGAGGTGCTTCAAGACGGGCAAGATTTCATGTCTTCGTCGCAAAAGTTTCTCTTCGAACTTTTTGACCGCGATGGTGTGCATCAGCGTTCTCCTTTCTGGGGATTCTAAACAGCAAGAACCGTGCCCTAGAGTTGCCGATTTTTCCACGAGTTTTTACCCGTGGAAAAATGCATTTTGCGCGTTTGAGATTTTGCCCCTCTTTTTTTCCGATTTGTGAGAAGCTCGTAAAATAATTTGCGCTAACTGTTGGAAAATACAGACAACGAATTGAGGGTTTTCCTTTCATCCATGGCATAAAATGTGCGACTAGGATTTATGGAGGATTTCTATGGAAGACGAAAAGGATCGATTCGGCGAGAAGATGAAGCTCGTGGAGCGCGCCAGGGAGGATATTTACTTTGCCGAGAAGGATCGCGAGCTGATCGAACGCCTCAAGGCACGGATGAAAAAGATCGGCAAGAGCGAGGAAGACGGCCCTCCGTTGCATTGTCCGAAATGCGGCGGTGAGCTGGAGACCTATAGCTTTATGGAATTTGTCCTGGAGCGCTGCACGATGTGTCGTGGAATTTGGATGGACAACGGCGAGTTGGAAGGCGTCTTGAATAAAGTTACCCGAAGTCCCGTGTCGCTCTTCATCGAGAAGTTTTTACAAAAAGGCCACTGATGGCTTAGAGACAGCTCGCAAAAGCGGACCTGGATCGCTACCGCGACAACTATCTCGCGGAGATGGACGGCATCGCGCTGTACCGCGCCCGAATATCCGTGGCCGCTTAAGGAGGAAGTTATGGCGTCCAAGACCTATCTCGTGCCGGTGGATTTCTCCAAAGGCTCCGAGGCCGCTCTCGATTCCGCGATCCGGATAGCGAAGGAACACCGGGGGAAGTTGCTTTTGCTTCACGTGATTTCTACCGCGTTCGCATTTCCATTGGAGGGCGGTTTCGAGGAGATCTTCGAGACGCTGGAAGAGAACGCTCGGAAGAGCATGGCCAAGCTTATTCAACGCAAGCGTCTCAAGCCGCGGCAGTACCGGTCCATGCTGATCGCGGGCGTGAACCCGGCGGACGTGATTGCCGCCGTGGCGAAAAAGTCGCGCGCCGCGATGATCGTCATGGGAAGCCACGGCAAAACCGGCTTCCAGCGTTTCATGCTGGGCAGCGTGGCCGAACGCACGCTCCGATACGTCCATTGCCCGGTTTTGATCGTGAAGAAATAGTGTATCGAGTCAAGCCGCAGCCCGCGTTTTAACGGCGTCTTTTTCCGGCCGCAACTTGCGCGGATCGCTCAGGCCGGACTTTTTCAGTTTTAGGATTCTAGGCTTCTGCGATTCCCACTCGTGCGAATTACCCATCGGCGCGTTTACGCAGCGGCCGGGGAATCGAGGCTTCCACCCGCCTCGGGACTGGCATGGAATATGCGCTCGGTTCAGGTTGAGGAGGGAACATGACGGATGAGAAGGAATTAAATTACGCGGCGGAAGCGGCATGGACTGGAGGCCGGAGCGGCGAGTTGAAATCTACCGGCTTCCCGACTCTGCAAGTCGCACCGCCGCCTGAGTTTCAGGGAAGGGAAAATACCTGGACCCCCGAGCATCTCTACGTCGGGTCGGTGGCTTCTTGTTTTATGACGACGTTTCTTGCCCTGGCCGAACATTCGAAGCTTCAATTAGTAAGCCTCGACGTTACAGCCAAAGGCAAGCTGGAGAACGTCGATCGGAGCGGATACCAAATCACCGAGGTGATTCTCCGGCCTACCGTCGTAGTTCGCCGCTTCGATGACGTGCGCCGGGTTGAATCTCTGTTAAAGAAGGCGGAGCGAAGCTGTTTCATTGCGGCTTCGATCAAGAGTCGGGTGACAGTTCTGCCGCAGGTCTACCACCGGCGGCTCCCCACTTATCCATGTCCGGCGGTCTCCGAGGCGCCCAACGATTCGCTATGAAAAACGGCGGTTATTTCTTTGCCGGCCTCCTCTTAGCAAGCGCATTCATCGCCTGCGCCGACGTTTCTTCCAAGCTCCGGCGCTATACGTATCCGACCGATTTTAATTACATCGCCGAGGAGCAGTTGCACTCCACTTTGTGGCAGCTTGCCCGAGACGTGCGAGAACTGGATCGAACCGTGTGCGCGCCGGCGCCGGGGATTCGAAGATATTAGGCCGCGGTTTTTTGCGCCTCCTTCTTGGGCATCTCGGGATGAATCGAGAGCACCGGGCACGGCGCATGACGAACGATCTTCTCGGTAACGCTTCCCACTAGAATGTGCGACAGGCCGGTTCTGCCGTGGGTGGAAATAACGATCAAATCCATTCCTTCCTTTTTTGCTTCCTCCACGATGTTGTTCTCCGGCGTGCCCAGCTCGACCTTCGTGCGCACCTCGACCAGCGGAAGAAGATCGGCGCAATGAACGTCGAGAAACCGGCGCAACGTAGCGTCGTATTTGACGACGAGATCGTCGAGTAACCCCATGTGGCTGTAGCGCATCAGCTCTTCGGTGCCTACGGCGTGATAGACCGTGACCTCGGCCTTGGCCGCCCTGGCCAACTCTAGAGCGTAGCGGATGCCGGCCAAAGAAAGGTCCGAGAGGTCGGTCGGCGCAAGAATCTTTTTGATTTTATCCATAATGGCCTCCTGTGCGGATGAGGTCGGTTCTCGCTATGATAGCCGAGCATAAAATGTGCCACCGAAAGAGGCCTGGAAAGAGCTGCAAATGAAGGCGATCTTTTCGGCCGGTTTCCTATTTCTGCGACTACTTTGAATTTTCTTTCCCGCGCGCGAGAAATCGTCAAAGCAGTTTTAACCGTGGCTCATAGGTTGTATTCGGTTCGCCGGCGCTGTAAAAAATCGGGCGGAAGAGCCGATGAATCCAACTCTCGGAATGGTATCCTCAAAAAATACCCTATGCAGTGGAGCCTTCGCCCTCGCAATCGTGCTAGAAACGCAAATCAGGAGGGCACCTAAAATGAGAAAAATTCGACTAGCCGTCGCGTTGGCGTTAGCGGCTCTCTTCGGCATGGTACCGTCCGCGGCGCAGGCGCAGAATACCTCGATGAGTTTTTTCGTCACCAGCCAAGGGACCGGCAACGGCGCCAATCTCGGGGGATTGGCGGGCGCGGACGCGCTCTGCCAGAAACTTGCTGCGGCCGCCGGAGCGGGAAACCGGACGTGGCATGCGTATCTCAGCACAAGCGCCGAGGATGGAAAGCCGGCGGTGAACGCGCGCGACCGCATCGGCAAAGGTCCGTGGTATAACGTCAAAGGAGTGAAGATCGCGGACAACGTCGCCGACCTCCACTCGGACAAGAACAATCTCAGGAAGGAAACCGCGCTGGACGAGAAAGGCAACCCAGTCAACAGCAGCGGCGATAATCCGAACAAGCACGACATTTTGACCGGCTCACAGCTCGACGGCTCGGCGTATCCGGCGGGCCAAGACATGACTTGCCGGAACTGGACCACCGGCAATTCCACCAAGTTTCCGGGAAAGGCCCAGCTCGGCCACCACGACCGCCGGAGTTTTTCCGAGGGTGGATCACCATGGAACTCGGCGCACGCCTCGCGCGGCTGCGGCCAGGAAGACTTGATATCGACCGGCGGCGACGGGCTGCTCTATTGCTTCGCGGTGAAATAAATGGGACGCGCGATCGCCTTGAAGCAACTCTGGACAAACTGACTAATTTAGCTATAATAGCCAATTAGGAGGTTTGGCCATGCTGACATTCAGAAATAGCGAGGGTGATCTCATCGATATCCCGACCGTCGCTGCGACGAGGGTCAAGAACGAGTTCGGCGCTGTTCTCGACAAGGCGGTTCACGGCGGCGCCGTTGCAATCACACGCCACGACACCCCCAAAGCGGTGCTCCTCTCCTACGAGGAGTTCGAATCGCTGGTCCAGGCGCGTTCCGCCACGCTGGAGAGTCTCGGCGCCGAGTTCGATGGTCTTCTCGACCGTATGCAGACCTCTAAATCCAGAAAGGGCATGGAACGCGCATTCCACGCGTCTCCGGCGAGGCTCGGGCGCACAGCGGTCAGAGCGGTGCGCAAGAATCGCTAAGCCGTCCCGGGCTCCCGGGCTTCGTGGCAGTTCGCCTTCCACGCTCTAGAATGATTCATTCCAGGCGGCCGCGCATTTACGTTCTTGCCGGCGTCAACGGCGCGGGCAAGAGCAGCATAGGCGGCGCGTCCTTCCGCGAATTTGGCGCCGACTACTACAATCCCGACGAAATCGCGCGCGCCTTAATCTCCGCCAACCCTAAAGTATCTCAGCCGGACGCGAACAGCGCCGCCTGGCGTCAAGGCGTGAGATTGTTGAAGCGGGCTATCGATGAACGCCTCGATTTTGCCTTCGAGACGACTCTCGGCGCCAATACGATTCCTCGTTTACTCGCGGAGGCCGCGGCGCAAGGCATCGAGATCTACGTCTGGTACATCGGCCTTTCGTCTCCGGAGCTGCACATCGAGCGCGTGCGGGCGCGCGTTCGCCGTGGCGGGCATGATATTCCCGCGGAACAGATACGACGGCGCTACGATCACAGCCGCCTCAATTTGATTGAGCTCTTGCCCCGGCTCACAGCCTTGCAGGTTTTCGATAACAGCGCCGGCGGAGACCCGGCTGCGGGCCGAATGCCTCAACTCAAACCGGTGCTGAACCTTGCGCATGGAAAAATTCTCAACCCGCGCGACCTCCGCCATACGCCGGACTGGGCGAAGCCTATCGTAGCCGCGGCGCTCAAATTGAGTCAGGTCTAACAGCGCCGTATGGCCACGACGCGGCGGATGAGGGAAACTATCCTGGCGGTGGAAGAAGAGCCCGCAGACGATCTGGTCAACCTGCTCGAGAAAATAAGCAACCAGGCGCCGGCTTTGCACGGCACCTGGTGCGACAGCGCGATCTCGCGGCGTTCGAGAGATGACTGAAGGATCGCGAGCACGACTTCCAACGTCGCCTTGCCCCATTTCCCGTTGGTGAAGACGGGCCGGTTCTCCTCAGTAAAAAATTCTCACGACCGGAATGCGGTCCACGATCTCGGGTCGCTCCGCGCGATCAAACATCCAGCGTGCTGGGCGCGAACAGCCCCTCGATCTTGAGCTTCTCGGGCGTCAAGCCTTGCTCGTGCGAATAGTCGATGATCGTCTGCAGCATTTCCCGGTTGGCCGCAACGCCGTAGGGAAACGGATCGGCGCCGAATATTTTTCTCGTCGTCTTCAAATACTCCGCGCCGAATATCAGGCCGGTGGGAATGCTCTCGGAAAGTTTTTCCTGCGCGATCTCCTTCGCCTTGGCAAACGCCTTGTAGAGATTAAAGGCGAGCCAGGGATATTGCCGGTGGACGTCGCCGCGGATGACGTAGGCGTGGTTGGCCGGGATGTAGCCGTGCGCTTTGAAGAAGCGCTCGCCCTCGGCCATCGGGTCGGGGAACAGCGGCTTGATTTTGCTCCAGTCGCCGCCGGCGGCGCGGATGTGCGTCGAGCGGTCGATGATGTTGCTGCCTTTCTGAAACGCGCGGTGCACCGGCGCGGCGTCGATCTCGTGATCGACGAGCATCGAGGCGAGACTCTTGTCCGGTGGAATTCGATTGAAAGATATTCCTTTCGGCGGAGTGAATCCCGTCGCCCCGCCGTGGCTCAGCTCCTCGGTCCGCTCCATGTACCAGTGGACTTTGTATTGCGACACGCCGAAGTCGTGCTCCAGCACTCCCCGGAGCCACAGAGCGGCGGTCTGCTGGTATTCGCCGACGCCGATCCGCTTGCCGATGAGGTCAATCGGACGCTTGACGCCGGAATCGACGTGATAAGAAAGCTGCGCGTGCATGAAGCGCCTGGCGGGAAAGACGGGAAGGGCGATCATGTCGAAGCCGCGCGACTTGGCGATCAAGTAAGAGGAGAGCGACATCTCGGAAATTTCGAATTCCTGGAACTTGAGCTGGCGCCAGAAAGTCTCCGACGGGTCCGAAAGGGTAACCAGCAGTTGGGCGCCCTCGGGCTGGACCGCGCCGTCCAGCAGCGGTGCAATCCGTTCGTTGCTTCCCGAAATGAAACTTAGCTTGATGCGAGGCATGGTGTGTTTGTACTCCTAAAAATTTGCTCGGGGAATTATCGCGATAGAAGGGGAGGAAAGTCAAGGCGAGAACAGGCGAGAGGCGGTAGGCATGAGGCGATAGCCCGGAAGACATCGGCGCGGCCCATGACGCCGGCGAGTTTTTTTTCCGCCGATTTCTCCCCTACTATTCCGGCCCGCGTTTTCGTATAGTCCCAACCGTGGACCGGATAGCTTTGCTCGCGCACTCGTTCCTGCTTCAGATGCCGTGGCCGATGCCGGAGCGCCGTCCTTGGGAGTGGCACGCCTATAGTTCGGGAGGCTGGTGGATGATGCTGATGATGGTGCTGGCGCTGATTTTATTCTGGGGCATAGTTATCGGCGGCGTCGTATTGGTGGTTCGTTTGATTCTTTCCATCGGCAAAGGCAAAAAATCCGACCCGCTGGAGATTCTCAAGCAGCGTTACGCCCGAGGCGAGATCGAAAAGGACGAATTTGAACAGAAGAAGAAAGATATCCTGTCGTGAGGTTTACGATATTATTTTTTATCCGGGGCCTAGTGCGACTTCCGGTAATTTTTTAACGCCTCGCCAAGCCAGTCGGCGGTCTCCATCTCATATCCGTCTTTGGTCCTCACCAGGTACGGCCGCCCGGAAAACTCGCTTTTGCTGGCGGCCAAACGAATAAAATCCTCCGCTGTCTTGATCTCTTTTTGAAAGTAATCGTACTTGACTTTTATGTGTGCCGCAGCTTCCTTGGAATTGTACAAGCTGCCGTTGCGGATAAATGCACAGTCCGAGTTGGCGACAAAGTCCAATAAGTGCCCGATGGTCTCGTTCAAGTCTTCACGGGTCGCAGCGGCACGGGCGTGAATTAGATTCCCGCTCAGAGCCAGTACTGAAATGACAGCCAGATATGCGGCGGCGCCTCGCAGGAAGCTGACTTTAGCTGCCATTGCTTCTACTCCCGTTCTCGGCCCGCGCCATGAAGGCCGCCAGGTCGCCCACTCTGCAACTGTATCCCCATTCGTTGTCATACCACGCCAGGACTTTGGCCATTTTTCCCTCTAAGACGGTCGTGGACAGAGCATCGACGATCGACGAAACCGGGTTGCCACGGAAGTCGCTGGACACGAGCGGTTTATCGCAGTAGGCGAGAATGCCCTTGAGCCGGTTCTCCGCCGCTTCTTTCAGCGCGGCGTTGATGTCGCTTTCCGAAGCGGACTTATTCAGGTCGACGACCAGATCCACGATCGATACCGTGGACGTGGGGACTCTGAGGGAAAGTCCGTGGAGCTTGCCCTTGAGCTCCGGCAGGACAAGGCCGATGGCCTTGGCGGCGCCGGTGGACGTGGGAACGATATTCATCGCGGCGGAGCGCGCCCGGCGCAGGTCTTTGTGCATCAGATCCAAAATGCGCTGGTCGTTGGTGTACGAATGGACCGTCGTCATGAGGCCGCGCTCGATGCCGAAGGTCTCGTGCAGGACCTTGGCCACGGGCGCCAGGCAATTCGTCGTGCACGAGGCGTTGGAGACGATGTGATGTTTTTTCGGCTCGTATTTCGAGTCGTTCACTCCGAGGACGAGCGTGATGTCTTCGTTCTTGGCCGGCGCGGTGATGATCGCCTTCTTCGCGCCGGCTTCCAGGTGGGCGCGGACCTGCGTCCCGTCGGTAAAGACTCCGGTGGATTCGATGACGAAATCCACGCCGAGATTTTTCCAGGGGAGCTTGGAAGGGTCTTTCTGGTTGAAGGCGCGGATCTCCTGTCCGTCGATACGGATCATGCCCTCGCCGGTCTCGACCGTTCCGGCAAAGACGCCGTAGTTGGTGTCGTACTGGAAAAGATGGGCGTTGGTTTGCGGATCGGCCATGTCGTTAATCGCGACCACAGACAGAGTGTCCCTGTGCCGCTGCAGCATCCCCCGAAGACACAATCGGCCGATCCTGCCAAAGCCGTTGATTGCAACTCTCGCCGGCATATTAAGTCCCTCCTCGTATTTCTGTTACGAGATAGCGAAATTTTTTTTGAAACTCTTCGGGGCTGCAGCTCCTACCGCCGGTGGACGCAGCCTCGGCCAACGCGGTCAGCTTCTCCCGGCTGTCGAAGTCTTCCCGCTCGAGGCGAATCATGTATTCCCGCGCGACCTTGTAAGAGGGCTTGCTGACATCCACCAGGCGGATCCGGGTCTTCCCGGTGTGCGGATCGAGCAGTTCGTCGAAGTTCAAGTAGCGGAGCTTGCCGTTGTCAAGGCAGACCAAGGCGCCGTGGAACCGGGCCGCCTCCGGGCTTGGGCTGAGGAGAAACTCCGCCGCGCCGTAGCCCAAGGCGCGCACGTATTCGCAATCGAACGCCAGCGGCACCGCGCAGCGCACCTCATAACCGATGTTCTTGTGCGTGATGCTGATGCGCTCGCCCCGTTCGACAAAGCGGCGCTCCACCTGAGTCTTCAATATGAACGCGAGGTCCATCTCGGCAAGACGCAGATGGCCGTAGTCGTCGCGCGTGATGCGCACCCCTTCGATGGCGGTCATCTCATCGGGGGTGAGGCGTTCGAGCAGGCCCTCGGCGATCAGGGCCACGCCGTCGAGCCGTCCCCAGAGCGCCTTGCGCTTTAAAATCGCCCCTTCGAGCAAATCGCACAGCGTCTCAAGCCGCACCGGACCTTCGAACTCTTCCGGAATCACGGTGAGCGTCGCGCCGGCCGCTTTGCCGATTCCGAGCGCGAGGTGGCCGGCGGAGCGGCCCATGACGACGACGAAATACCAGCGCTTCGTGGCGCGCGAATCTTCCATCAAGTTATGCACCAGGCTGAAGCCGATCTGGCGTGCGGTCTCAAAGCCGAACGTTGGAATGTCTCCGGGCAGAGGAAGGTCGTTGTCGATGGTCTTCGGGACGTGGCAGAATCGAATGCTTCCGGCGGCGCGCTTGGCCAACTGACTGGCGGCGAACATCGTGTCGTCGCCGCCGATGGTGGCGAGGTAGCCGATTTCCAACTTTCTGAGAGAGGCCAAGACCGCATCGAGGTGCTCGGATTTTTTCGTCGGGTTGGCCCGCGAAGTATTTAAAATGGAGCCGCCCTGGAAGTGAATCCGCGACACGTCGTCGTGGTCCAGCAGCTTCACTTTTTCCGTGTCGCCCGCCATGAGCCACTGGAAGCCGTCGTAGATGCCGAGGACCTGGCGCTCCCGATTGCGCGCTTCCAAGGTCAGCGCGCTGATGACTCCATTGATACCAGGCGCCGGTCCGCCGCCGACCAAAACGCCGATTTTATCCTTCTGAAATGGGTTGGGCATACGCTTATCGTCGGGATGGATCTATCTTCCCGGATAATCCTATATTCTGTTTGGTATTGCCGCAAGGTGGCGGGTTGGAAAATACGAGGGCTCGTGGACATGTCCCCCCGACCGCTCCGACGCGGGACGACGCCACGAACACGATCACGGTATTGCTCTGACCGCGGGTCAGTCTTTTTATTCCGAGTTTTTATCGCGCAGCAGCGTGAAGAGGTTTTTGGCGAAGTCGGTGTTGTCCTGGTAGCCGCGGAACAACTCTGATCCGACTCCCAGGGCCGCGACCAATACCGGCTGGTTGGTGTGCCCTCCGGTGCCCCAATAAGCCTGGGTGTTGTTGGCGACCATGAGGCCGAGCGCGCCGATGACCGGCTCGGTGAAAATGTTTCGCGAGACTATTTGCTTGCTAAGCAGCATCTTCTTAATATCCGGCGCCAGGGTAAATCCTTTAAAGTATTCTCTCATCAGTTGGTCGACCGCATCCGAGGTCGGGTTGGGCCCCAGGATCTCGCTCGCCTTTTTTAGCGAGATCGGAATCGAAGCGATTTTCTTAAGGTCCTGTTCGGTGGCCGTCAACCGTTTCGCATTCCGATTCGTGGGTTCTTCCAGCGCCGAAAGATTGAAGCCGAGCCCTCCCGTATCGTGATCCGAGGTTGCCAGGATAAGCGTTTCGCGCGGATGCTTGCGATAGAATTCGTAAGCCAAACCCACCGAGCGGTCGAATTCCCGGTAAGCTTGGATCACCGACGCGACATCTATGAGATGGCCGGCGCCGTCCGTGTTCTCGTTTTCGATGAAGACCATGAAGCCGCGCTGGTTGCCTGCTTCGAGAAAGCGGATCGTGGCCTCGGTCATCTCCGAGAGCGACGGCTCTTTATTCTTGTCGCGATCGAGCTCGAAGCTCATCTCCTGAAGATTGAAAAGCCCCAGCAGCTTGTTCCCCTTGGCTTTGGAGAGTTCGGTTTTATCCGCAACGTACGTATAGCCCCGTTTGGTAAAAGCGGCGATCATGTCGTTGTCGTCTTTCCTGCCGCTCCCCGGCTGTTTCTGGGGGAGAAACTGATCCCGTCCGCCGCCTAACAGAAGGTCCACGCCTAGGCGGAGGTACTGGTCGACGATCAGGCTGAAAAACTTCCGATCCGACACGTGACCGGTAAACGCCGCGGGGCTTGCGTCGTAAATGGTCGAGGTGGTCACCAGGCCGATGCGCATGCCCTTTTCTTTGGCGATCTCCATGACCGTCTTGGGAATCTTGCCGTCGGCGCAGATGCCGAGCGCGCCGACTTTCGCTTTGCAGCCGCTCGCCATCGCCGTGGCCGCGGCCGCGGAGTCGGTGGAAAGGGTATCCGCCGCATTGGTTGTGATGAGACCCAGCGATCCTTCCTTGATGATCTTGTCGGTTATGGTCAGCCCCTCGTTGTGGACGACGCGGTTGAACATGCGGGTGCTTTCCATGTCCGTGATCCCGGCGCCGTCGGCGAGAAAGATGAAAATATATTTTGGCGCGGGTGCTTGAGCGGCGGCGCCGAGCGTGGAGGTTCCCGAGCGAAACCACAAGATGCCGGCCAGAACGGCGCCCGCCGCTATGAGAAGAGTCGCCGCTTGGGTTTTTTTACAATGGCTTATCACGGTTGCAGTTCGACGCAGTGTAGCGGAACTCCGTGCAAATGGCAAAAAGAGCGCTGGACGGGTCGGCGGATATCGATCGGTCGGCGCGGCCGGGGACGAAAGCGGCGGTCAAGGAGCCTCGGGCTGTCTTTTCTTTCTCAGATAATCCCCGACGCCGATCTCCTCGATGTAACGCCTGCCTTTCTTGGTCCTGAGGTAATCGAAGAAATCGATCTCTTCGACTTTCCTGGAGCTTCCCGGCGTTTTGGCGGACGCAACGTTCTCCGCCCGCGATTTCTTTTCGGTCATGGTCTTTCTTGCCTCATCGATTATTTCAAGTAGGCGACTTGACGCAGGCCGGACTCTCGGCTGGAATGGCGCGGCGGCAATGGGTCCTGGGGCGGCAGCAGCGTTTCGACGAAGATCCGGTCTATTTTATCTCTCACGTGGAGCGAGAACTCGGCAAATTCCGCTCCTTTGGTCCTCCTGGCACCCCGCGCGCAGCGAGCCAAAGAGACAAAACCGTGTAGTAGGCGGGGAACAGGAGCGAGGAAAAAACGACGAGAGCGGGCGGCGCGGGAAGATAGTAGATCATCGTCAGGATCAGCACTCCCCAGACGATGCCCAACGTGACCGTGAGGCCCCGAAGCACGGGGCTCCGACTCGGATAGACGTACTTGATCGGGACGAAGACGAGCGCGGAAAGCGCGAGTAGGACAAATCCGTTGACCCAGCGCGGGGTCTGCAAGACGTATAAGTAAAAGGCGACGATATTCCAGTACGAGGGGAAGCCGAGAAAAAAATGGTCCGCGGTCTTGGCTTCTTTTTGGCAAAAGCCGTAGGCGCTCGCCAGCAGGGGCGCGGCCGCGATCCAGAGCGCGTCGCTCTCGGGCAGCAGCTCGGCACGAATGAGGAAGAAACAGGGGACGAGGACGTAGTTGAGGTAGTCGATGATGTCTTCGAGCCGGTCGCCGTCAAACCAGGGTATCAGCTCTTTAACCCGCCTAAGGCGGGCCAGCGTTCCGTCGCTGGCGTCGATCACCACGGCGAGCGTCATGAGCCAGAAGGCGTTCTGATAATCGGCGCGTTCGATCAATAGGATCGAGAAGAAGGCGAGGACGACTCCGGTCGCCGTGTAGAGGTGGACGGCCCACGCTAGAATCATCGGGGAAGTCCCGTGATCGTGCTCGCCCTTCGACTTTGCTCAGGGCCAGACTTCGAGTGAGCCTCAGTCGAACTCTGAGCTTGCCGAATGGTGACTCGTGCTCGGTGGGGACGCGGGCGAACACGAGCACGAAAGCTCGGAGGTCCGCTTCGAAGTGGCACGAGCACGGTGTTTTTATGTCGCCGAGGCCGCGAAGCTTGGACGGGCTTTGAGCCGGGCGATCCAGGCCAGCAGGTTTTTATATTTGGGATCGATCGCGATGTTCAAGCGCTCCAACGAATCCAGGTTGGGCATGAAGGCGATATCGGCGAGGCTGAACTCGCCCGCGAGGTATTCTCTCCCGTGCAGCTCCTTTTCGATCCGGTCGAAGCACTTGACGATCTCCACCTTGGCGCTCTCGATCGCCTGCGGGTTGCGCTCGCCTTCGGGCTTGCGCAGCTCGCGATTGAGCTGGGAGGACGCCTGATTGAAAAGATTGTCGCGGAAATCCTCCATCATTCGCGCCCTGGCCCGGCCGTCGGAGTCTTTGGGCAGCAGCGGGGGATAGGGATATTCGTCTTCCAGGTACTCGTTGATGATGGTGGAGTCGTAAACGATAAAGCCTTCGTCATCGAGCGACGGGACCTGTCCGAACGGATTGATTTTCAGATATTCGAGACTCTTTTGCTCCTTTTTCGTAAGGTCGATCTGGATGCGCTCGAACTCGAGTCCCTTCTCGATGAGCGCGATCCTTACCTTGCGCGAGTTGCTCGACTGCGGGAAGGTGTAGAGCTTGATCATGACGCCAATGCCTCCTTATGGCCAAAGAATCTCCCACCATCCATACCATAGCTCCGACTCTCCCGCTATAAAGAAATGCCGGGCACGGAGCGCGGGCGACGCCCTCGATGCGGCGGCGGTTAGCTGTCCTTGGGCGAAGGCATCTTGAAGGTCAAGCCGTCTTTAGCCGCGGCGAGATCCCGGGCGAGCGCGACGATTATGTCGCTGACTTTCGCCATTCCTTGGACATTCAGTTTGTCCCACGTATCCGAAGGACGGTGATAGTCGGGGTGGCTGCCCGTGGAGAAGTACACGGCGGGAATTCCCTTTTCGTAGAACGAGACGTGATCGGTGCGGCCTCCTCCCTGCCTCATCCTAACGTCCAGCCCGCCGGCCGCGCGGCTGATCAGTGCGGGAAATTCTTGGGCGCTGTCCACGGCGCCGGCGGTGACCCGGTTCTCTTTCATCCGCCCCACCATGTCCAAATTGATCATCGCCTTGACCGAGCCGATCGGAAACGGCGGATGGGCGACAAAATACCTGGAGCCGTGAAGCCCCAGCTCTTCGCCCGTAAACGCGACGAATACGATGCTCCTCGGCGGCCGGTCCGGCGACCGGCTGAGACGCGCGGCCGCGCTCATCATCACGGCGGTGCCCGACGCGTTGTCGTCCGCTCCGTGGTAGATCTGGCCTTCGGTACTGAAATCGTTCGTGCCGAAATGGCCCAATCCAATGTGGTCGTAATGCGCGCCGATGACGATGTTCTCCGGTTTTAATTTGGCATCGTCGCCGGGAAGAACACCGACGACGTTGTCGGTGGGCCGCATTATTTTTTCCAGCTTCACGGTCATCGCGGCGCGGATGGACGGAAACGCGATCGAGCTCGGTTTTTCCTCCCGGTCGATCTTGGCTTTCAAATCGCCGAGCGACACGCCCTCGGCCTGCAGACACCGCTCCACGATCTCGCGCCTGATTTGCGCGGCAACGATATTATTTTGGCTCCGCCCCCCAAAGAGACGCCGCACCGGGATCAGCTCTTTTTGTCCCTCCTTCGGCGACAGATCCACCAATATCATGCCGACCGCTCCATGATCGCGCGCATTGGCTATCTTGGCTTGCAGCGGGGCATATTTCGACGCCTGAGGCTGCGCGCGAAACGGGCTCTTGTCGTCCTTCGGCGGCGGTTCATAGCGCAGCACGAGAACGATCTTTCCCTTGACGTCGATGCCGGCGTAGTCGTCATAGCCGTAGTCCTTGGCTGTGATCCCATAGCCGGCAAAGACCACGTCCGCCTCGGCCGTTCCCGAAGCGGAAAAGCCGAGCGGATTCCAATCCTCGTCGCGGACGAGCGCGGGATCTTTTCCCAGACGGGCCGCGCTCGGCTCCCTCGCCTCGACTCCGGTGACGACCTCCAGCCGCTGGAAGTAAGTGCCGTTATCGCCTCCGGGAAGGAGGCCATAGCTTTTGAATTCCTGTGCGATGTAGTCCCTGGCCATGACGATTCCAGGAGTATCGACTCCTCTTCCCATCATTTCGTCGGAGGCGAGCGTGCGGACGTGTCGCGCCAACTCCTCGGCGGCCGAGGACTCGGAGGCGGGAGTCGGAATCTCGTTGGTCCAGCCGGTGAGAACGAGAAAGACGGCGACAAAAAGTCCGGCGAGAGCGGTGCCGGCGGCGGGGCGGAGAGTCGTGCGCTTTACAGTCGGGAAATTTGCCATACCCAAAGAGATTAACAGGCGGCGGCGTCTTGGTCAAAAAGGATACGGAGCGCTTGATCTACACAGGTCTCCCGCGCGAGTGGATAATCCGCCACTCCTTTTGGGAATTGACTGCCCAGGTTCGGAAGGCTAAGGTCGTTGGGCGGTCGCAGCTGCGAGATTTTTGCAAACCGGTCTGCGGGATGATATAAGCCCTACGGTCGAGTTTTAGCAAGGAGAGAAAGCAATGGTAAAATCCGTAGTCGTATTTTCCCAGCCCGGTTGAGGGCCGTGTAACGCAGAGAAAGAGTTTCTTTCTCAAAAAGGAATTTCATTCGCGGACAAGAACGTGCGCGAGGACCCCGCGGCGCTGAAGGAATTATTGGCGCTGGGATACCAGAGCACTCCGGTGACGTTGATCGACGGCGAGGTTGTGAAGGGCTTCGACCAAAGTAAAATCGAGGAACTCTTAGGACTCTAGAAGGAGGACGACAATGGTGAAGCCAAAATCGGAGAGAGGAACGGGAACTTTTGATCAACGAGTATTACGCTGTGAACGGCTGTCATCGCGGACGGCTTTCTCAGCGCGAGGCTTGGCTCTGGCGTGCCTTCTCGTTTCTTTCACTGCAAGCCATACGTTCGGCCAGACAAAAACGATCATAGATGAGTGGACGACAGTGCAGGCTCCCAAACCTCCGGAGTTGAAGCCGGTAACAGTCGACCCCAAAGTTACAGCCGTCCTGGTCTTGGACCTTGTGAAGCAGAGCTGTAACGTAGAAAGGCGGCCTCGTTGTGTCGCGACCATTCCGAAGATTCAGGCTCTGCTCAGCCAAGCTAGGGCCAAAGGGATGACTGTGATCTATACCCATTACGTTGGGACGGCTGCGGGCGACGTCTTAAAAGAGGTTGCGCCCTTGACGGGAGAAGCGGTGCTCGGAGGGACGACGAGCGACAAGTTTCTAGGGACCGACCTGGAGAAGATGCTGAAGGAGAAGGACATTAAGAGCGTGATCCCCGTGGGCGCCGCGGCTGAGGGCGCCGTCATATTAACGGCCAGTGCGGCCGCAATGCGGGGGTTTCAGGTTATCGTCCCTGTAGACGGGGCATCCTCTGCGTACGCCTTTGCGGAGCAATATACGGCGTGGCATTTGGCGAATGCCCCCAACGTCGGACAGCGAGTCACTCTGACCAAGATCGATATGATCAAGTATTAAGGAGAGTCCCTTATCGTTCAGAGCAACCAAGGAGGGAAACGTGACGGAAAGAGTCTTGATGCTGAAGAAGTTATTACTCAGGCTGGAATCTAGGCCGAGTTTCACCCGGCTTGACGCGATGGGTTTACGGAAGGTTGTGGTGATCAGTCTTCTGCTTTGTCTTTGTAGTGCCTCGGCATCCGCCCAAACTATTGTGGATGAGTGGGCTTCGGTAAAACCGCCGCCGGCTCCGGCATTGAAGCCGGTGACGATTAATCCCCAGGAAACGGCTCTGCTTGTCCTGGATATTATTCCATCAAACTGTAACGCCGAGCGCCGGCCCCGCTGCCTGGCGTCGCTTCCCAAGATACGTAGCCTTCTTACCGAGGCCAGAGCCAAAGGCACGCTTGTGATCTACAGCTTGGCGGGAACGGCAACCGTAGCCGACATTTTGAAAGAAGTGGCTCCGCTCGGAACGGAAGCGGTGGTTAGATCCAGATCGGATAAGTTTTACGGCACCGACCTGGAAAAAATCCTGAAGGAGAAGGGTATCAAGACCGTCATCGTCGTCGGCACTGCCGCGCACGGGGCGGTTCTGTTCACCGGGACCGAAGCCGCGAAGAGAGGGTTTAAGGTAATCGTCCCGGTCGACGGATCGTCGGCCGAGAGTACCTACATCGAGCAATACACGATATGGCATCTAGCGAATAATCCTAGTTGGGGGTCAGAGGTAACATTGACCAGAATCGATATGATTAAATATTAAGGCTGTGAGGATACCAGCCCGGTGACGGAGGGAATATGCCAAAAGAAGTGGAAGAGCTGATTCAGGAATACCGCGGTGGCAGAATCACACGTCGGGAGTTTATCCAAAAGGCGGCGGTATTAACGGGAAGCTTGGCGGCGGCAACAAGCCTGCTGGACTCCTTGCTCTCCTCATCAGCCCATGCTGCCCAGGTGGACCCCAACGATCCGGCACTGACTTCCTCCGAAATCAAGTATGCGTCGACGGACGGCGCCGCCATCGGCGCTTATCTCACCCGGCCTAAGGGGGAAGGCAGGCTTCCGGCGGTTGTGGTGCTTCACGAGAACCGGGGGCTCGTTGATCATATCCGGGACGTAGCCAGAAGGTTAGCCAAGGCCGGTTATGTCGCCTTGGCTCCGGATCTCTTATCGCGCCAGGGTGGAACCGGGTCGTTCGCTTCACCGGCTGAGGCCATCGAGGGCATTCGCAAAGTCGATGAGGAAGGCATCACCAAAGATCTTACCGGAGGCATTAATTACTTAAAAGGCCAGAATTATGTTCGAGCCAACAAAATCGGCGTGGTCGGATTTTGCTGGAGCGGAGGACAAGCGACGTTGATTTTGACTCGGAATAGAGACCTGGCGGCGGGGGTGATTTATTACGGCCGCAACCCCAACGACCTCGACGACGTAAAAAATATTTCCGCTCCGGTCCTGGCCAGCTACGGCGAGAAAGACGAGAGGATCACCGCCGGGGTGCCGGCGCTGGTGGAAGCGATGAAGACGCACGGCAAATCTTTCGAGTACAAGATCTATCCCGGCGCGCAGCACGCTTTTAACAACGATACCAATCCACAGCGCTATGACGCCGATGCCGCCAAGGATGCCTGGGGCCGGACCTTAGAGTTTTTCAAGAAACATCTACAGAGTTAGGAGGATACGAAATGAAGAAAATCGCGCTTCTGCTTGCGTTTGCCGGTCTTTTTTTATCGGCTCAGCCTGTTTTGGCGCGCTGCGCGCCGCTGATCAAAGAAGGGCGCGAGCTTTTGACGACGACCAAGGCGTCGAAGGTGGACCAGGATAAAGCCAAAGGGTTCCTCGACGAAGCGCAGAAAAATCTCGATGCCGGCGATCATGCGAGCGGCGTGAAGAACGCCAACGCGGCGCTCGACATCCTACAGAAGAAGTAAGGCGCTACTTTTTTAACTCCGACTTCCAGCCGGAGGAGCTGAGCATCCTTCCGGTGACGTTTTTAGAATCGTCGCTGCCGAGGAAGACGAAAACGTCGGTGACGGACTCGGGATTGCTGCCGCTGTAGCCGGTAAGCTTGGTCGCCACGTAGCCCGGCTCCACGGAGTTGACCCGGATGTTGCGCCCTCCGACTTCCGCTGCGACGGTCTGGGTAAATCCCTCCAGCCCCCACTTCGACGCGGCATAGGCCGCAAAGTTCGCGTACGCGCTGCGGCCGATCGATGAAGAGACGTTGATAATCGAGCCGCTCTTCCGGCCGATCATGATGGGAAGTACTCCTCTCGTCACGAGAAAGGGCCCGCGCAAGTTCACGGCGATGGTATAGTCCCATTTTCTAACTTCCAGCTCCGCGAGCGGCGCCGGCCGCGTCATGACGCCCGCGTTGTTGATCAAGACGTCGATCCTGCCGAAACGCTTTTCAACTTCCCGGATCAGCTTCACAACGGGCTCCTCTTGCGATACGTCGCACGTGAGCGCGAGGCAGTCCGCGCCGGCCTTCCGGACCTCCTTCGCCGTCTCGTCTATTTCCGCGGCGGTCCGGGCGCAGATCGCGAGCTTCGCCCCCTCGCGCGCGTAATGCAGCGCGACGGCTTTGCCGATCCCCCGCCCGCCTCCCGTGATGAGCGCGATTTTATCTTTGAGCTTCATAACGGTCACCAAAAGGCCGTAAATGTCTTACATATTTTCCGGGCGGATGCCAACAACTCGACCGTTAAGGGCTTGTTAAAAATTAAATTTTCCAATTGTTTATCCTGTCATTCTGAACGCAGCGTAGCGGAGTGAAGAATCTCGACCGAGATCCTTCGTGTTGCCCAGGATGACAGACACTCGCGTGACCCATTCGACTTTGCTCAGGGTCATGGTGAGGAGGCTCGAACCATGACAATGCATTTGTTAACTTTATTATTTCTCAGACCCTAACGGACCATTTATCCTTCGGTAGTTTCTCTTTCTGTGTAAAAAGTTTGGGAGTATGATAACGGGGCGTGCCGGGTTAAGTGTGCAAGGCTTAAGAATTGGAGAAGAAATAGAGGGGCAGATGAAGCAAAAAAAATACTCTTCTCAAAAAAACTCTTCAGGCAAGAAGGAGCCTATGGTGAAAGAGAGAAGCTCTGGCCGGTATGCGCGTCAAATCCCCCGCAAGTCTTCGGTTCGGATAGGAATCAGCTTGGCGGAAGCAAAAAAGCGACTTAGAACGCCCGTTAAACGGAGCGAGAAAGACATTGAATGGGCGCTGGGGATTGTTGGTATCGGAGAAGGACCGCCGGATCTCTCTGAAAACATGCGCGCCTATTTGTGGCGTGAGAAATGAGTGAGCCGGTCTTCGTGGACGCCTCCGGCTGGGTGGCGATTACCAACACGAAGGACAGCCGTCACGCTGAGGCAATGAGTGTTTATCGCCGGTTGCTCCAATCCGCCGTGCCCCTGATTACGTCTACGTGGACGACGTATGAGGCGTTAACGATCGTAAAAACTAAATTGGGTTACAGCCAAGCCGAGAGGCTGTGGCAGCGTATTCAGCGGCCGTCCGTGGTTGATCTTGTTGCGGTCGACGAGAGGATCGAAGCAGAGGCGTTGGAGCTTTTCTGGGAATATAAAGACAAAGACTGGGGAGTAGTTGACTGCTCGAGTTTCGTGATTATGGACGGAACCGGCTGCCGCCGGGCTTTTGCCTTCGACCGGCATTTTGTTGAGGCAAGCCGGCAGTATGGCTTCTCGCTCGTGCGGGAATAACTCGCGGTTGGTTGTTGCTCTCCTGGGTTTTGCAGGCGAAACTCGGGCTGTAGGCAGGAGATAATTTTTTGGCATCGAAGAAACTCGGAAGCGCGATCATCCGCGTTGCCGTGTGTGTTATCTACAGCGGTAGCTTGCTGATTGCCTTACCGGCCGCCGCCGCGGAGAAGAGATCGCTGTGGCGGGTCCGGTCGAAAAGCAACGTCGTCTACCTGCTCGGGTCCATTCACTATTTGAAGCCGCAGAGCTATCCCCTGGCTCAAGAGATGGAAGCGGCTTTTAAAGACGCGAAAAAAATGATTTTCGAAATCAATCTGGAGAGCGCGGAAGGCGGCCAGGCGCAGCAGCTCATGGCTTTGAAAGGGATTTACACGGACGGAACGACGCTCAAGGATCACGTGTCGCCGGCCACCTACGCGCTGGCCGAGAGGCAGTTGAAAGGATTGGGCTTGGACATTCAGATTTTCAATCAGTTCAAGCCGTGGTTCACCGCCCTCACGGTATTGGCGTTGAAGCTGCAGGCGATGGGTTTCGATCCGGGCAAGGGGATCGACCAGTATTTTTTCCGCAAGGCGAAGAAAGAGAAAAAAGAGGTCGACGGGTTCGAGACGCTCGAATACCAGTTCGGTCTCTTCGACGGCATGCCCGAGCGCATCCAGGAATCTCTGCTGCTCCAGACCCTGAGCGGCGGCGATTTGACGGAAACGGGGGTGGATGCGATCGTCAAAGCCTGGGCTGCCGGCGATCTCCAGGCGCTGGACACGCTATTATTGCAGGGGATGAAAGAATTTCCGGAGCTTTACCAGCGTCTGATCGTGGAACGGAACCGCGCCTGGCTTCCCAAGATCGAGTCCTGCCTGTCTCAGAATGAAAACTACCTCGTGGTCGTCGGCGCCGGCCATCTGGCCGGTAAAAATGGTCTGATCGAGATGCTCAAGGCCAAGGGTTATACCGTCGAGCAATTGTGAGGGCGAGGCGATCGTTCCGCAGAGGATAGCGCGGCATGGCCAGGGTCAGAATAGTTCGGATACTGAAGGCGGGGGCTTTGTTGCGGTGTCCGAGGTGCGGCGCCGGTAGATTGTTCGCGGGATATTTTCGGATGAATCGGCAATGCCCGCTCTGCCGGCTCGTATTCGAGCGCGAGCAGGGATTTTTCGTCGGCGCGATCTACGTCAATTACGCGGCCACGGTACTGATCGCCATGCCCGGGTTTTTTCTACTGGACTATTACACGGAGGTTTCCCTCAGGCAACAGCTCATTTTGTGGGGCGCGTTCACGACAATTTTTCCTATATTGTTTTTCCGGCATTCGAGGAGCCTGTGGCTGTGCGTGGCTTATATGTTCGACCCCGACGACGAGACGCGGCTCCGATTGGTGCCCAAGTAGGCGGCGGATGGATCATACGAACATAGGGCCGCGCGAGAGCCGGAAGCGTCTGCGATTTTGTTTAGTCATGTTGGGGGGCGGAGCCGGCTTGGCCGTGGCCCTGAGCGCGCTTCACGCCGACCGCCTCTGGCGGCTGCTGCTTTTTCTTCCGTTTTGGCTGGCCGCGTTGGGCTGGCTTCAAGCGCGGGAGAAGACTTGAGTCGTCCTGGCGAAGCGCGGTGCGCGCAATCCGGATTCGGGGGAAGAACAGATCGAAGACGAGGGCTTGGCGGCGCGTCTGCGCAAAAAAGCTTCGGGGATTCGCGCGCGGGCTTTGCTCGCGGCGGCCTTGATTACGTTACTGTTCTTTATGATGTGATATTTTTTTCAGCGGACTGGCAGGAGGTGAGACATGAGCGAACTAGCAGAAAAGGAGTGTATTCCATGCCGCGGTGGGGTACCGCCCCTGAAGGGCAGGGAAATAACGACGCTGCAGGAAAAGCTCGGCGGCGGCTGGAAGGTCGTCGGCGAGCATCATCTCGAAAAGGAATACACGTTCAAAAATTTCCGCGAGGCCCTCGTCTTTACCAACCGGGTCGGCGAGCTGGCGGAGGCCCAGGGCCATCACCCTGACATCTATCTTGCGTGGGGCAAAGTGAAGCTCACGATCTGGACTCACAAGATCGACGGCTTGACGGAGAGCGATTTTATTTTCGCCGCGAAAGCGGATGCGGCGCTGTAGCAGCTTTCTTTGCGCTCTTGGCTCAGCCACGAAGATGGCTGATCAGCCTTAGGCTGAGTCTTCGCTGGCGCGACCCTCACCCCTTCCCTCTCCCGCTTGCGGGAGAGGGCGAGGGAGAGGGCATCTCGCGCAAATCCGCCAGAGGACGGATCAGCCTCGGGCTGAGGTGCAAAGGTCGCCAAGGGAAAGAGTGAACGATCTCGACTAAGAAGTCGTCTTCGGTTCTTCCTCGAGAGATCCCATCGCAATCGCGGCGTGTGAGAAGGCTCCGCCGGCGCGCATCGCCATGGCGACGAAGATCGCTTCCGCGATTTCCGCGTCCGACGCCCCGGCGCTCTTGGCGCGCTTGGTGTGAGCGTCGATGCAGAAGGGGCACTGCGTGATGTGCGCCGTAGCGACGGCGATGATCTCTTTTGTCTTCAGGTCGAGCGCGCCGTCCGCAAAGACTTTCTTGTCGAAATCTACAAACGAGCTGAAGAGGTCGGGCTTCAACTGGCGCAGCTTGCGCAGTTGTTTCGAGCTTTCGCTGTGATAATAGTGTTCGGCCATAGAGTTCCCTCCGGTGTTAAAATTTACGCAGAATCATACCGGCTGGATTGGCGTGAAACAACCCGGACTGTTTGTCTTTAGAGTTATTTGCGGTTGTAATCTAAAATCCAAAATCTAAAATCGAAAATCGGCGGGGTTTGACAAGCGTAAACGAGGCTGGCCAGAATAGATCTAGGGAGAGGCGGAAGGGAGTTTTATGCCGTCATTCGATATCGTGAGCCGGGTGGATTTGCAGGAAGTGGACAACGCGGTGAACGTCGCCAGGAAGACGATTCTCACGCGCTACGATTTTCGCCAATCGAAAACGGAAATTACTCTGGATAAAAAAGAAAAAAAAGTCCGCGTCGTGACCGAGGACGAAATGAAGATGAGGGCGGTGCAGGAGACGCTCATCGAGAATCTGGCGCGGCGAAAGATCGATCCGAAATCCCTGGACGCCAAAGAGATCCTGCCCACGGCGCATGGCATGATCCAGCGTGAGATCGCGATCAAAGAAGGCGTGGACACCGACACCGCGCGGGAGATTGTCAAGCTCGTCAAAGGGTTGAAGCTGAAGGTGCAGGCCGCCATCCAGGATCAGCAGGTGCGCGTGACGGCAAAGCAGATCGACGACTTGCAGAGAGTGATCCAATCGGTGCGCGCGGCGAAGGTTGGGATTCCTCTACAGTTCATCAACATGACGCGCTAGGAGGTTCATTCATCATGGCCGATAAAATCCGCAAGAGCGACCAAGAGTGGAAAAAGGAGCTGACGCCCGAGCAATATCAGGTCTGCCGGCAGAAGGGCACGGAGCGCGCCTTTACAGGGCAGTATTGGAACAGCAAAGAGAAAGGAATGTATCAGTGCGCCGCTTGCGGCAACGAGCTGTTCAGCTCGGATACGAAATTCGACTCGGGCACGGGTTGGCCAAGCTTTTGGGGACCCGCCAAGGCGGAAAACGTGGAGGCGGAAACGGACCAAAGTTATGGCATGCGGAGGACCGAGGTCAAGTGCAACCGCTGCGGCGCTCATCTCGGCCACCTGTTCGACGACGGCCCTCAGCCCACCGGCCAGAGATACTGCATCAATTCAGCCGCGCTCAAACTCGAAAAAAAATCCTGACCGCTCTCTTCGCTCCAGGCGCCGCTTGTCATGATGGAAGAATCGTTCCAGGAACAGAGCTCGGTGCTGCACTGCCACGGCTGCGGCGCCGACAATGAAAAAGGCCTGCAAATTCGAAGTTACTGGGACGGAGACGAAGCCGTTTGCGAGTGGCGGCCGGAGAGCCATCACTGCGGCGGGTCGAAGCAGATCGTCAACGGCGGCATCATCGCCACTCTGATCGATTGCCACAGTTTAAATTTGGCGATCGCTCACGCTTACAAAAGCGAGGGCAGGCCGATCGGCAGCTCGCCCAAGATCGGCTACGTCACCGGCAACCTGAACGTATCCTATCTTCGCCCGACTCCTATCGATGAAACGCTCCGCCTGCGCGCCAAGATTCTAAAAATCGAAGGCCGCAAGACATGGGTAAGCTGCACGCTCTCCGCAGCGGGCGAGATCCGCGCCACCGGCGATGTTCTCGGCATCAGGGTGGAGAAAAGTTAAAAGTCAAAAGTAAAAAATAAATCCGTGAACCCTAATGCCTAACGCCTATTGCCTACCGCCTGGCTTCTAATGGATTACACGACTCTCGGACGGACCGGATTGAAAGTTAGCGTTGCCGGGCTCGGCTGCGGCGGGCCGAGCCGTCTCGGCATACGGGACAACAAGTCCGACGTTGAAGCCGTTGCGCTGGTCCGGCAAGCGTTGGATCTCGGCGTGAATTTTTTCGATACGGCGGAGGTCTACGGTACGGAAGAGGTCGTCGGCAAGGCTATCGCGGGAATTCCGCGGGATAGGATCGTCATTTCAACCAAGAAGAAATTTCCGCTGACGGACGCGAACGATCCGGCCGGAGAAACGAAAAGGAGTCTGGAGCAAAGCCTGCGTCGCCTAAAAACCGATTACATCGACGTCTATCACGCCCACGGCGTGGAGCCGGAAGAATACGCCTATGCTTCGACGAAGCTGCTTCCGGTCCTCATGAAAATGCGCGAAGAGGGAAAGATCCGTTTTATCGCTATTAGCGAGGCGTTCGTCGATGACATGACGCATCGCATGCTGCCGCAGGCGGTGGAGGACGGCTATTGGGACGTCGTCATGGTCGGCTTCAACCTGCTGAATCAATCGGCCCGGAATCAGGTCTTTCCGAAGACGCTGAAAAATAATATCGGCACGCTGGTGATGTTTGCGGTTCGCAGGGCGCTCAGCCAGCCGCAGCGGCTGCGAGAAGTTTGGTCCGAGCTGACGAAGAAAGGCCTGGTTAAGCCTGACGACTGTAATCCGGACGCGCCGCTGGATTTTTTGCTTGGAGCTGGAAAGGCCTCGACCGTTGTCGACGCCGCATATCGATTTTGCCGCTACGAGGCAGGCGCCCAGGTAGTTCTCACCGGCACCGGCAGCGCGGATCACCTAAAGGCCAACATAGAATCTCTCACGAAGCCTCCTCTGCCGGAGGCGGTGACGGCCAGGCTCAAGGATATCTTCGCAAAAGTAGATTCCATCACGGGGAACTAACCCTCGAAATGCTCCACTGCGGGCAGACATCCGCATACACCGCCGGACGGGCAGCGTTTATCGGGGAGAGATATTGACAAAGCGCGAGTCAATGATGGATATTTCATTAGATTTTGCTCTTCTCAGATTGCAGAGGTACCGCATACACTGCGGAAAGAGCTGGCAGCATACTTAATAGTTAGGCGTCTTGATTCGCGGTAACCGAAATGATCCTCTGGACGCAAGAATCAGCACTGGCTGAGCTTGAGGCTCTGATTGCCGAGATCCCTGATCTGACAAGAACGAGGCGGTTTTCTGCCGAGCACACCCGTTGGGTAGCAAAGACGATGCGTTTCTTGGAGCAAGTCTTTGGGCGTGCCTCTCGCTACTACCTGACCTTTGCAGGGCTGCGCTGGGCCGAGACGGGATCTCTCATTGTCGGTGGCCCCGGTGATCCAGAGGGCGCATGGAATCCCAGCGCCGCGGTTGAGCGTCGGCACCAGCAAGCGTATCTGCGCCAACTGGATAGTGCCAAGGGCTTACTTCAAGCAGCGGCGGACGATCTCCGTCGGTCTGGGCTCCAGGGAGTCTACGAAGGTAAAGATACCGCGCCTGAGTCGAGCGCCATTGTCAAGGTGCTTAACCTCGTCGAACGGAAGCTTCGTAAACTCATTCGCACCCCTCCAACCAAGGAGCGCGAAGTGCAGGACGCGTTGGAGAATCTCCTCATCGGCGCTGACCTTGCCTATGGGAAAGAGACAGACTCGATAGAGTACTCGTCGAAAACATACGTTCCCGACTTCACCCTCGAACGCCTTGACCTCGCGGTCGAGGTCAAACTCTGTAGTCGCAGCGACCGAGAGAAGGAGATCATCGCAGAGATTAACGATGACATCCTCGCGTATTCATCAAAGTACGGGAACATCCTGTTTGTCGTCTACGACCTTGGATTTATCCGGGATATCGAACGGTTCGCAGGCACGTTCGAGCAGCATGAAGGTGTGTTGGTCCGAGTTATCAAACATTGAGGCGGCCAACCCACCACTCCACCGGACGCGCAAAAGCAGCTCGCCGGTGAGCTAATCGTTGAGCCTGTAGAAAAAGGTAGATGGAAAAATTTACGAGAAAAACGGCCTCTGTATTTGGCGTTTAAGCGACGATCTCGGATCGAGGTACCATTGAGGTACCCCCAATTTGTACGCTTTTTTAGTGGTTGGGACTTTTTCTGCAGGCTCGTTAGGCACTTTTTCTGACTCTAAATTTCGTCGGTGAAATCCGATTGGGGGTAAGAAAGACCTTTCAAAAAAGGAGCTGCAAATGACCAGAAAAGCTCTAGCGTTATGTTTGGTTGTTTTTCTTGTTTGGGTGGCCATAGCAGCCTGGGCACAGATAGCGTCCCCGAATAGGGCAGTATCTGAACGACTCATTGGGAAAATTCACCCTTCATCGATACCAGGGACCTTGAAAGTTAGTCCAGACAGTAGGCGGGTAGTCTATGTCGCCGTGCAGAGCGGATGGTTTGGAGGTCAGAAGCAGTTCGTGGTCGTAGATGGAAAAGAGGAAAAACAATACGATGGCATCCTAAAAGACTCTGCCAGCTTTAGCCCGGACAGCAAACGGGTAGCGTACGGGGCCAAAGTGGGCAATAAGTGGTTCGTGGTCGTCGACGGAAAAGAGGAAAAACCATACGATAACATCCCGGCTCCCATCTTCAGCCCAGACAGCAAGCGGGTGGCCTATTTGGCTAAAGAGGGCAATAAGTGGTTCGTGGTCGTCGATGGACAAGAAGAAAAACAATACGATGTCATCGGGTCCATCTCTCTCACTTTCAGCCCAGACAGCAGGCGAGCGGCCTATGTCGCCGGAGTGGGCAACAAGCGGCTTGTGGTCGTGGATGGAAAAGAAGAAAAACAATACGATCTCATCACTACAGGCACTCCTATCTTCTTCAGCCCGGACAGCAAACGGGTAGTGTACGGGGCTAAAGTGGGCAATAAGTGGTTCGTGGTCGTCGACGGAAAAGAGGAAAAACCATACGATAACATCCCGGCTCCCATCTTCAGCCCAGACAGCAAGCGGGTGGCCTATGGGGCTAAAGAGAGCAATAAGCAGTTCGTGGTCGTCGATGGAAAAGAAGAAAAACAATATGATGATCTCGGTGAAGGCAGTCTTATCTTCAGCCCGGACAGCCAGCGGGTGGCTTATGTGGCTAAAGAGGGCAATAAGTGGTTCGTGGTCGTCGATGGACAAGAAGAAAAACAATACGATGATCTCGGGTCCATCTCTCTCACTTTCAGCCCAGACAGCAGGCGAGTGGCCTATGTCCCCGGCGTGGGCAACAAGCGGCTTGTGGTCGTGGATGGAAAAGAAAATAATCAATACGATGCCATCACTGCGACCATGCTGACCTTCTTCAGCTCAGACAGCCAACGGGTGGTGTATGGAGCCAGAGTCGGCAATAAGTGGTTTGTGGTCATCGATGGAAAAGAGGGGAAGCCATACGAGGGCATCGGTGCAGGGAGTCTGATCTTCAGCCCAGACAGCAAGCGGGTGGCCTATTTGGCTAAAGAGGGCAATAAGTGGTTCGTGGTCGTGGATGGGAAGGAAGGGAAGCCATACGATGGCCTTCCTAGAGGTGCAAGGATTGTCTTCGACTCCCCCGATGCCTTCCACTACCTTGCCCGCGCAGGTGAACAGATCTATTTGGTCGAGGAAACGATAAGATAAAGGCCGGACCTCGTTCTTTCGAATTTAAAACCCTTGGCCAATCGATCTGGCGCATCGACAGCGAGAAGAAGGGGAAAAGTTCACTTATTGGCCCGGTTGCCTAACAACCGGTTTGAGTCCGACGCTCGCAAAGTTCGTGCGGCTCAACCAGGGCGTTAAGGCGACACCGGAAGAGACTCCAATGGCGACGCCAAACGATCCGTCAGCGCCTGAGTTCTGGGACATTCGATTTCGCGAGGGCCGAATGCCATGGGATGCGGGCGGCGTTCCCCGCGAGTTGGCCAAGTACCTGGCCGGAGCTTCGGGAGGAGGCCGGGCGCTAATCCCCGGCTGCGGCGCCGCGTACGAGGCTGTTGGAAGCGGGGCCAGGTCTTGCAACCACAGATTGTCGTAATGCGAGACCCGATCCCATACGAGCGTTAGGCTACATCTTCGGTGCGGCCTACAGATTATTCGGCTCCCTTTTGCTTCGTGCACTCCTGCGAGTTATTATACGTGCACATATACATAGGTCGGAGGGAGATATGCAAAAAAAATTGACCATCACACTGGATGATCGAGTATACAAAAGGCTGCACACTGTTGTGGGGCGACGACGGATCAGTCGATTTATCGAGTCTCTGGTGCGTCCCCATGTTATCGGGAAAGACTTGGAGGCAGCCTATCGTAAGATGGCTCAAGAAGAGAAGAGGGAAGCGGAAGCATTGGAGTGGGCTGAGGCGACCGTCGGAGACGTTGCCGATGAAGCGAGGTGATGTTTGGTGGGTTAACTTCGAGCCTTCCGTAGGCGGCGAGATTCGGAAGCAGCGTCCTGCTGTGATCGTGAGCAATGACGCCTCAAACAAATATCTCAACCGCGTTCAGGTCGTGCCTTTGACTACCTCGGTGGAGCGTCTTTACCCGAGCGAGGCATACGTCATGGTCAGAGCGAAGAAGACCAAGGCGATGGCAGATCAGTTAACAACCGTGAGCAAGGCCCGCTTGCTAAACCTTGCAGGTCGTTTGTCCGCCGCAGACCTGAAAGGAGTTGAACAGGCGATCAAAGTTCAGTTGGCACTGAGCCCGTAACTGTTCGTGGCCTAACTTTGCGCTTCAGACCGATCGCTTAGCAGCGACGGCTGAGCTTAACGTTGAGGCGACACCAGTAGAGACTCCAATGTCAACGCCAAACGATCCGTCAGTGCCTGAGTTCTGGGACATTCGATTTCGTGAGGGGAAGAAAAGAGGAAGAAGAGGGGATAAGTCCAATAATTGACACGGTTGCCTATTACCAGTTCGAGTCCGACGCTCGCAAAACTCGCGCGGCTGAACATTATCGGTTAGATTTGTTCTGAAGTCAGTGGTATTCTCCTGGGGAGATAGTTTCATGGGCAGCCTACAGAGTGTGATTCACAGTGACCCTGAAATCCTCGGCGGCACTCCCGTTTTCATCGGGACTCGCGTGCCAGCGCAAGCGCTGATTGATTATTTGGAAGCCGGGCGCCCGCTTGACGAGTTCCTCGACGACTTTCCCAGCGTGACTCGAGAGCAGGCAGTGGCCGCCTTGGAGGAAGCCAAACAGATCTTGGTGTCGGGTGCGCGTGCTGCTGGATGAGTGCGTACCGAGGAAGCTCAAGAGCGAGCTCCCCGGCCACGACGTTCGTACCGTAACTGAGATGGGCTGGTCGGGGATCAAAAACGGGCCTCTGCTTCGCCGTGCTGCTCAGGAATTCGATGTATTTCTCACTGTCGACCAGGGTGTCGAGTATCAGCAAAATCTGTTCGGGCTGGATCTTGCAATCGTTGTGATGGTCGCAGCGACCAACGACATTGACGATATTCGGCCGTTGATGCCTCGCGTGCGAGAGACGCTCGGAAGCGCTTCCCCTGGAAGCATCATCAGGGTTCAAATCTAACTCGACGTTGGAGAACAGGTCGGCGAGAAGCTGCGGCTCATGGAAGCTACGGTCTATTCTCCGTCTACAGTTCAATTGGTACTTTTAGTGCCCTCATTCTCTCGCCAACGGCTCAGGTTAATCCGCTAGCCGACATCAGAAGAGACTCCAATGACACCCGTAAACGATCCGTCAGCGCCTGAGTTCTGGGACATTCGATTTCGTGAGGGTCGAATGCCATGGGATGCAGGCGGAGTTCCCCACGAGTTGGTCAAGTACTTGGCCGGAGCTGCGAGGGGAGGCCGCGTGCTGATCCCCGGCTGTGGTGCCGCATACGAGGTTGCCGTGTTCCACGAGGCGGGGTACGAAGTCATTGCCATCGACTTCAGCCCGGCGGCTGTGAGTGCGGCAGCTCGCGCGTTAGGGCCGTTGCAGCGAACTGTACGTCTTGGCGATATTTTTCAATATGACTTCGGCATTATCCCTTTTGACATCATCTATGAACGGGCCTTCTTGTGCTCGCTGCCGCGACGCTTGCGGCCGGATTATTGCGCGCGAGTCTCCGAGCTGCTCCGTCCGGGAGGTCTCCTGATCGGTTTCTTCTTCTATGACGCGAGCGAAGATGGACCACCCTTCGGCTTGGGCAAGGGAGAGCTCGAAGAACTTTTAAAAGGGCGGTTCGTGCTGGAGGCGGAGGAAGAAACTTACAGCTCGGTTCCGGTGTTTGCCGGTAAGGAACGATGGCAGATCTGGCGACGGCTGGAGATATGAGGGATCACCATGTTGTTTCGCGAGCTCAACCACGGCAAGTGTAAAACCTACCTCCTCGGCTGCGAGAAAACCCGCAAGGCCGCCTTGATCGATCCCGTCAGGGAAAAGATCGATCGTTATCTTGCAGCGCTCGCTTATTATGGCTGTCGACTCGACGCCGTCATCGACACTCACACCCACGCCGACCACCGTACCGCCAGCTTCGAACTCAACGGCTTGACGGATGCCAAAATCATCATGCACCGCCGGGCGCCTGCGCCCCACGTAGACATCCACGTCGAGGAAGGGCAGCGGCATGCCGTCGGAGACATTGAGCTGCAAGTGATTTATACGCCGGGTCATACGCCCGACAGCATGAGTATCTATACGCGAGACCGAGTATTCACCGGCGATACCCTCCTCATACGGGGCACTGGACGGTCGGATTTCGCCGGCGGAGACGCCGGGGAACAGTACGACTCGATCGTGCAGAAACTTTTTCGCTTGCCGGACGAGACTCTGGTTTTTCCTTCCCATGACTACCGGGGCAACACTCACTCCACGATCGGCGAGGAGAAACGTTTCAATCCGCGCGTTTCAGGCCGCACGCGTGAAGAGTACATCGGTCTCATGAATAATCTGGGTCTCCCGCTCCCGGATAAAATCCAGGAAGTGCTTCAGCCCAACCAATCCGCCCTGGAGGACGAACGCATCGCCTTTCCCACCCTAGCCAAGCTAAACCAGATCCGCCAACTCACCGCGAAGCAGGTGCAGGCCCTTCTCGGCGCTGTTCCACTTCCCGTGCTTCTCGATGTCCGCGAGCCGGAGGAATACACGGGCGAGCTTGGACATATCGTCGGCAGCCTGCTGATCCCGCTTAAAGATCTTCCCGCGCGAGCCGCGGAGCTGGAGAAATGCAAGGAGAGGCACGTCATCGCCATTTGCCGGGCCGGGGTGCGCAGCACAACGGCTGCCGCCATTCTCGTAGGTCTCGGCTTCGAGCACGTCTCGAATCTCAAGGGCGGGATGCTGGACTGGAACGATCAGAATCTGCCGGTTGAACGGGGCCAGCCAACGCCGTGAGTTGCCCGGGATTCCAGGCATGCGAAGAATATAGATTCTCGCTTTCGCGGAAATGACACAGAGAATGGCAGGCGGTTCCTATCGCCGTTGCGCAACCGGAAGTTGCCGTCATCGGTTTCCCGGCGCAGCCGGGCGCCGCTGGGGTTTGTGAACCGCTCTTCGGAAGAAAAGGCCGTCCAGGCCCAAGGTTCTGCCGGGACTGCAGAGTATAAAAACCAGGAACGCGACGGCGAAGGTTTCCTGCTGCGCCAGTGGGGCGCCGCCGCGGGCCATGCCCGGCCCGAAAATATAATTTGCCATCATGAAGAGTCCGACGAAAGAGCTCCAGCGCGCCAAGAGTCCCAGGATGAGGCAGGCGCCGACCAGGATCTCGCCCCACGTCACGAGGTTTCCGAAAAGCACGCTGTTAGGCACGACCACGTCGGTCAGGAACGATTTGTACCAGGGATAGATATCGATTTTGTCCAGCTCGCCGATTTGTTTTGTTATCCAGTCGCCGTGCGGGAAGTCGCGCTGGAATTTTCGAATCCCCTGGTTCGCCATGTAGTAACCGATCCAAAGTCGTAGCGGGACCACGTATAGCAAATGGGTGCGCTCCGAGAGATTCATGGCTTCCTCCTTAGAGGTCACGCCTCCGGTTAAAATTCATCCTTGAGCTGCCGGACTTTAGCGAACACCGACACCGGATTCAAGGACAAATCGGGGAATCGCTTTTTCAGATTTTCCTGGATCTCACGGCTCTCGCAGCGAAGAAACGGGTTCGTCTCTTTTTCTTCGGCGATCGTCGACGGCACCGTCGGCAGGCCCTGGGCTCTCAGCGACCGGACTTTTTTCAGCCGCTCGGCTAGTTTCGGATTTCCCGGCTCGACCGTCAAAGCGAATTCGAGATTCTTCTCCGTGTACTCGTGGCCGCAGTAAACAAGCGTGTCCGCCGGAAGGCGCATCAGTTTTTCGAGCGACGCCTGCATCTGCTCGGCCGTTCCCTCAAAAAGACGGCCGCAGCCTGCAGTGAAGAGCGTGTCGCCGCAAAAAAGATTACGGCCGAAGAGATACGCGACGTGTCCGGTGGTGTGGCCGGGGATGAAAAGGACGCGCGCTTTGAGCCCGGCGATGGCGATCTCCTCACCTTCATCCACCGGATGCGTCATGCCGGGGATGCGATCTTTGTCGTTCTTGTGGCCGTAGACCTCCAGCCGCGCTCGCGCGAGAATTCCAGAGTTCCCGCCGGTATGGTCCCTGTGATGGTGCGTGTTGAGAATCGCCTTGAGCGCGACTTTTTCTTTTTCAACGCGGCTGAGAACCGGCTCGGCCTCGGAAGGGTCGATAACCGCAGCCGCGCCCGTCTCCTCGCTGACGACCAGATAGCCGTAGTTGTCGCGCAAGAGAGGGATCTGAACGACTCGCATGGCCGTTTTTATAGCAGATCACAAAAGGAAGCGACAAGAGGAACGTCACCCAGGGAACCCCCTCTGTGGAATTATTCACCGTTTCCCTTTGCGGGCTTTGCGCCTTTGCGCGAGCCGTGTTGTCTTCCTTCGAGACCTTCGTGTCCTTCGTGGTTAAATCCTCTCACCACGAAGAGCACGAAGTACACGAAGTTTGGATGGGGGAAAGTTGACGCTAGTTGCCAAGCTTGACCCTTCAAGGGTGATTCGCGTAGATTGCTTTCATGCTTCGCGCCGGCGTCGGACAGTCCTCCCATCCATCAACCGAGCGCGCCGCGGAGGAAGCGGCGACCCGCGCGATGAATCGCGCCGGCATCGACCGGGCGGATCTCGTCTTGGTTTTTTTCTCGGTCGATCATGTCTCTTCCGCCGAGAAATTTACCGCAGCGCTCCAGCGCATTACCCGAACGGACGCGATTGTCGGGTCGAGCGGAGTAGGCGTTTTGACCATCGACGGCGAGATCGAAGGCCGCGCCGGGCTTGCCGTCATGGTTCTGGCTGCGGACGACGTGCAGATCCGGCCGTTTCTGCATCATCCGTTGAGGGGCAGCGACGCTGCCATAGGCGCCGAGCTCGGCGGCGCGATGTCATCCGCAGCGAGCGGAGAGTCGCTTATGGTCGCGTTTACCGACCCTTATAACGCCGAGCCGCGCGCGCTCTTTCGCGGCATCGAAGAGTCCGCCGGCTTTGTCCCGCTCGTCGGCGCCGGCTCCTCGGAGAACGGAAGCCAGGGCAAGACCTTTCAACTTTACGGACCGACGATGTCCACGAACGCGCTGGCCGGCTTCACCCTCACCGGCGCGTTTACGAGCCGGATCGGAATCACCCAGGGCTGCCAGCCGGTGAGCGAGGTGATGACGATCACAAAGGCGCAAGGGAATCTCATTCTTGAAATCGACCATCGTCCCGCGTACGAAACCTTCGCCCGCGTCGTCAAGGGTCCGCTGTTGGAAGATCTCGGCCGCGCGTTGGCTTTCGTCTTCGTCGGCCTGCCCGCGGATACGCGGAAAAATAGCGTGGCTTCGGGAGAATATCTGGTCCGGAACATCGTGGGGCTCAATCCGCGCGCGGGCGTTCTCGCGGTCGCCGAAGAGATCTTCGAGGGCGAGCGCATATTGTTTACTTTGCGCGACGGCCCGAGAGCGCGCGAAGATTTGCGCCAGATGCTGGCGCGGCAGGCCGAAAGTCTCGGCGGAAAATCTCCGGCGTTGGGATTGTATTTTAATTGCTGCTCGCGCGGCAGCTCGCTCTACGGCATGGACGGCATCGACACGGCGTACATCCGCCAGTCTTTCGGCGAGTTCCCGCTGATCGGCCTCTTCGGCAGCTTCGAGCTCGGACCGCTGGAACGAAAAAATCATCTGCTCGCCTATACGGGTGTGCTCGCGCTCCTCACATAGAAAATAGTTTCAGGGTTGAAGAGTTGAAGGGTTAAACGATTTTAGATTTTGGATTTTTGATTTTAGATTAAAAGACCCAATCGAAAATCGGCAATCGAAAATCGAAAATTGGATGGGGGAAGGGTTGCTAGGACTGGGCGAGGTGCTGCTGTTGGGTGGCGCAGCCTTCGTGGCCTCGACGCTGGCCGCGGTCGCCGGCTTCGGCGGTGCGGCGATCCTGTTGCCGATCCTGGTTCCGATCTTCGGCGTCCGCGACGCGATCCCGATCCTCACCGTGGCGCAGCTCGTCGGCAATCTGAGCCGCGTCTGGTTTAATCGCCGCGATCTCGAATGGCGCGTCGTCGCGTGGTTTGCCGCCGGCGGCGTGCCCGCCGCGCTCGCCGGCGGATTCCTGTTTGCTTCGGCGCCGCTCAAATTTCTTACCCGCCTGCTGGGAATCTTTCTCATCGCGGTCGTGATCTATCGCCATAGCGGAATAAGCTCCGCCCGAAGGCTGCCGCTGCGCGCGTTTCCCCTTATCGGCGCCGTCTTCAGTTTTCTCTCGGCGCTGTTGGGCAGCGTCGGGCCGATCATGATTCCTTTTTTTCTGGCCTACGGCTTGGTCAAAGGCGCGCTCATCGGAACTGAAGCGCTGGCGACCGTCGTGATGCACGTCACCAAATTGGTCGCTTACCGAAGCACGTCCGTTTTGACGACCGCGGGTCTCCAGCTCGGACTGGCCATAGGGGCGATCATGATTCTCGGCTCGTTCGCCGGGAAAAAACTGTTGGACCGCCTGCCGGAGAAGATTTTTCTTTATCTCGTCGAGGCGACGCTCGTAATCGCCGGATTGAACTTTTTGCTCCGCGGTTAAAGGCGGCAAGGTTCAAGCGTTCGAGCTATAATCCAAAATCCAAAATCGGAAATCTAAAATGGTTGGGATCTCGGGGGGTGGGGCTAGGTTCGTCCGATGCGCTTGCGCTTGTTGGCGATGTAATCGACGACGATGTAGTTGCCGATCTGGTCCGGCGAGGTGTAGAAGACCCGGCCGGTATTCAAGCGGGAAAGCTGGTCGATGAAACCGCGGCGATAAAAATCGGTGCCGAGCATAAAGGTGTTGATCTTGATGCCGCTCTGCGTGCAGCGCCGGACCTCTTTCAGCGTCTCCTGCACGATGCGCTCGTGCAAGAGCGCGGAACCCCAGCCGCTGTGGAGCCGCCCGCCGCGGTCGAGCGACACCGCGGTGGGCTCGCCGTCGGTGATCAGGATAATTTGCCGGTTCGCCGCCTTCCGCGCGCCCAGCACCTGGCGCGAGAAGCGCAGCGCCTCTTTGATGTCCGTGCCGTGCTCCATGAAATAGGTGATGGCCACGATCGAGGGCAGGTCTTGCGCCCGGATGACCTTGGCGTTGGAGCGGAAAGCGACGAGGTGAAGCACGTCCTGCGGATATTTGGTCTCGATCAGCCGGTGCAGAGCGAGAGCCACTTTCTTGCCCGCGTGCAGCGCGTCGTTCATCAGCATCGAGTAGCTCACGTCGATCAGCAGCACGGTCTCGCAGTCGGTGGAAAATTCCTGGCGCTGAACGGAAAAATCTTCCGGGCCGATCTTTAACGGCACGCCGCGGGCGCCCCGCTCCAGAGCGTTCATCAGCGTCTCGCTGATCTTTACGTTCAGCGGGTCGCCGTATTCATATCTTTTCGTGTCTTCCAGCGTCTCGCCCTGCAATCCCCTGACAGTCGTGTTGTGATCGCCCCAGCGGTTCTTGTTGAGCATCTGGAAAATCTCGCGCAGCGCCTTGTCGCCGATTCTCCTTATTCCTTTCGGGCTCAACTTCAGGCCCTGGCCCGTGCGCACGAGGTAACCGTCCTCTTCCATCATGCTCTCGATTCCTTTAAGGTATTTGAGCTGCTCGTAGGCTTCTTCTCCGAGCAGGTCGCGGATCTCCTCCAGGTTGAGATCGGCGATGTCGGCCATCCCCCTGTGGCCCCAGCGAAGAAACTGCTCCAGGCGCTTCAACTGTCCGAGGATCTGGCCGGCTTCGCCCATCCCCATTTGCTGCGAGCCCTGGAACGGGTACTGGTCCATCAGTTGTTGCAGTTGTTCCATCTGACTCAGCGCATCGCTCAACTGGCCCAATTGCTCCTGTGTCAAGTTGTTCAAGTTCTCCAGAAGATTGTCCAGGTCATCCACCGCGGCATCCAACATGTTGGGCAGATTGTTAAGGAAGTTCTCGTCTTCGAGGAGCTTGTTCATGCGGTCCAGCATGTCCATGAGATTTTGCCGGCCCTGCCCCGTGAGATCCTGAGGGCTCTTCGTCTTGCGCTGCGCTAGCTGGTCTTTGAGTCGATCTCTCAGCTCCTGATAGCGCTCGAATCCCTCCTGCATCTTGCGCGCGAGCTCGTCCATGTTCTGCGCGTACTTGCCGGAGAGACGCTCCATGAAGTTGCGCATCTTGTCGTGATAGGCCTCGAGCTTTTCCGCCAGGCTGTTGAGCTTGTCGCTGAGCGCTTTGGCTTCTTCGGGCGTGAGCTTGAACGAGTCCGGGGAATATTTCTCCAGCAGCTCCTTTTTTTTCTCCTCGGCTTCGCGCAGGATATCTCTCAGGCCCTTAACGGAGCGCTGCCCGTCGTCGGAGGCCAGGCCGCGGCGCAGCAAATCGCGGAGCGCCCGGCGCACCCCTTCTTCTTCCAGGAAGTTGTCGGAGAGATGATTGAGAAGGTCCTCGGAGGTCGGGAAGCGAATTTGCTGCGTGCCGTCCCACTCGGTGTAGCGATGAACTCTCATCGAAAGGCACTATAGCGCAGAAGAAAATGGAAGGAAATAGGTTGTGCGGAACGTGAATCATGGAGTATGACCCATGGGGCAAAGTGTCCCGTAACACAGAGTGCTGAGCCGGTTGCAGAGTTTGTCAAGCTAGTCAATAACGTCCCGTAAGACCGGACGACGACGGGACCGAGCGCGCCCACGGGCAACCTTCAGAATCTATCTTATCGCTACGACGAGGTGGGCAACGTTACGAAGATCGAAGATGGTCTTCTTAATGGAACGGCTGGACGCAACTTCGCCTACGACGATCTCAATCGCTTGACGCACGCCGATGGCAAATTCGGCGCGAATCAGGGTCCTGCCGACTGCACTTACATCTATGACGAAATTGGCAATCTTCGGAACAAGTGCGGCGTCGCATACTCCTACAACGATCCGATGCACCCGTCATTTGTCACAGCTAGGGACGATGGCAAAAATTACGCCGCGGATATTAACGGGAACACTCAAGTCGGCGACGGCCGGACTTTTGGGTGGACTGCGGACAACCGCGTCGGTTCGGTTACCATCGCAGGCGCCACGACATCGATGGACTACGACTACACCGGAACGAGAGTAAAGAAGGTCGGGCCATTAGGCACGGTCCTTTACCCCTTCGCCGGCTATGAGGTTGGACCTGACGGAACGAAGATCAAATTCTTCAAGGCTGGAAATGAGCTTTTAGCAGCAAAACAGATCACGACTACCGGAACCACAAAGAAGCTCTTCTATCACAACGATCATCTGGGTGGGATAAATGTCGTCACCGACGACGACGTGACTCACAATGGGGCTAGACAGCAACTTAACGAGTATGATCCTTGGGGAAAAGTCTCCCGCACGGAGGGCAACGTTGACCCCGAGCGTAGATTCACCGGCCAAATCCTCGATCCAGAATCCGGCCTCTATTACTACGGCGCCAGATATTACGATCCTGAGTTAGGCAGATTCATCTCGCCCGACCCGATTGTTCCATCTCCGGGCGATCCGCAGTCGCTCAACCGGTACAGTTACGTCAGGAATAATCCGGTCAAGTACATCGACCCGACGGGACATGGGTTCTGGAGCAGAGTCGGGAATTTTTTCAAAAATCTTTTTAGGCAACCGGAGCAGCTTTTCCTGGCGGCCATCACCGGCGGCTTGTCTATCATTGTTCAAGCCATTGCAGCAGGTATTGGTGGTGCAGGCGGCATCGCTTTTGCCGGCATAATGGGAGGGCCCTTAGCCGCACTGGTTGCCGCTAATCTTCCCGGTGTTTCAGGTGGACTTGAATTTTTAGGTGGTGCTATGATGCTGGCCAGTGGAAACCCTGCCGGCATTTTACTTATGACGGCAGGAGGTCTGAGTTTTTGCAAAGCCAAGGGCTGCCAAATCGCCAGCCGAGTTTTTGGTTTTGCAGGTGCCGTGGCCGGTATGGCGTGGAGTTCTCAGACTGGAAATACTGGCGCTCCTGGGGAAGGGACAGGGCCCGCAGGCGAACAGTTTGCTGCCAATAAAGAACCAGCGGTCTGCGATGCTTGTTTGGATGAAGTAAAGCTACTTGCACGCGTCACGTTTGCAGAATCGGCCCGGGAGTATCAAATACCAAACGCAATGGAAGGCGTAGCGTCGACCATTCAGAATCGAGTTGAGAGCGGGCAGTTCGGTGACACGTACGCAGACGTTATCTTTCAAAAAGGGCAGTTTACGTCCGTGGGTGGTAAGCTCTGGGAAATGGCCGGTAACCCATCCACACTCACGGGACCAAACACCGCAGCCTACGCTCGCGCCCTCTCGGTTGCGGAGGATGTTTATTATGGAAAGGTGGCCGATCCAACGGGCGGGGCAGTTGCCTTTCACTCACTAGATCAATACACCCATCCTGGCAGTACAAGGTGGAAGTTCACTACAGAAATAGGCCCATTCAAGTTTTTCAAATAGCGACGCAAGAGAAAAGCAGTGAAGAGCAAACTTGGTCTCGTGATTCTGTGCTTCTACGCGGCAATGAGCTTTCATAGCTCACAATCGCAGGAACTGACTGGGCAACTCACTAGTATTAAACAAGCTGTCTCTCGCTATATTTGTTTTCAGGTGTATTGGTATGGTTGGAATCGGAGACAGGGAATTCCTCTTCCGTTACGAATAAAAACAGAAGCAGACAAGTTCTTCGTATGGATTAACGGTGTGGAGATTTACCGAGGAGATCGAATCGATCAGTTTCTCATCGGCACGATCAATAACGGTTCAGCGGTGGTGATCTCAAGTGAAGGATATAATGCTGACCTACAGCCACGGCCGCAAGGATATGGAGAGAACCGGTTCCGGTTCGAGGGAGGCCAGGTCATTACAGATGCCGTCACGCTCCCCACTGACTGCGCGCCCCAGTACGATCCGCCGACGCCTGAGAAGGAGCGGATGCTTCGGACGGTAGTGGACACAATTCAGTGGCAATTGGAGGAGTTTGTAAGACTTGGTGTTGCAAGCTATCCAAGAGCACTAACTCTTATTGTTGCAAACTTTAACGTCGACTATCCTAGCACTTACGTTTTAGTTGAATCTCCTAGGGAACTTTTTAAGGTGGATTTACAGCACCCGCAACACTTCGACGACGTCAAAAGTTATAAGTATCTGTATCCCGTCGGAGAGATCCCGATAGAGCCTCACCATGAGGACCTCCTTGTCAAGATTCACAAGCACGGGATTGTACGAACACCGGTGCTTACGCGATAGGCTTCGGGGTCAGGCTGAGGTAACCCGGATTAATAGGGAAAGCGGAAAGCGTGTCAGGCTTTGCTTATTTGCTTTTTGCATCCGTGGCTTGAGGCGGCTTCTTGGCCTTTGGATGTCGACCTGAACAGATTGCACTGTTGAATCCTCCACTTTAGCCATTCATCCCTCCCCCATCACCGCCACTAAAAGACAGCCGGAAGTTTGGTTACTCTCTACCCCTTTGCCGGATACGAGATCGGTCCGGATGGAACAAAAACAAAATATTTCAGAGTTGGGACGGAAATTGTCGGCGCTAAGCAGACTCCGGTTTCCAATCCTGATGAAAAGAGACTCTTCTACCATGCCGATCATCTAGGCGGCACGAATGTGATTACCGATATCAGCGGGGCGCGTGTTCAACTCAACGAGTATGATCCTTGGGGAAAGGTGTCTCGCACTGAAGGCAACGTCGATCCCGAGAAGAGATTTACCGGCCAAATCCTCGATCCTGAGTCCGGCCTCTATTACTACGGCGCCAGATATTACGATCCTGAGTTAGGCAGATTCATCTCGCCCGACCCGATTGTTCCATCTCCGGGCGATCCGCAGTCGCTCAACCGGTACAGTTACGTCAGGAATAATCCGGTCAAGTACATCGACCCGACGGGACATGGGTTCTGGAGCAGAGTCGGGAATTTTTTCAAAAATCTTTTTAGGCAACCGGAGCAGCTTTTCCTGGCGGCCATCACCGGCGGCTTGTCTATCATTGTTCAAGCCATTGCAGCAGGTATTGGTGGTGCAGGCGGCATCGCTTTTGCCGGCATAATGGGAGGGCCCTTAGCCGCACTGGTTGCCGCTAATCTTCCCGGTGTTTCAGGTGGACTTGAATTTTTAGGTGGTGCTATGATGCTGGCCAGTGGAAACCCTGCCGGCATTTTACTTATGACGGCAGGAGGTCTGAGTTTTTGCAAAGCCAAGGGCTGCCAAATCGCCAGCCGAGTTTTTGGTTTTGCAGGTGCCGTGGCCGGTATGGCGTGGGCTTCTCAACAAAATAGTTCTTCGGGGAGTACGCAAACTATGGCGGAGGCTGGCGGTGCTGCTGAGCCTCGGGGGAAGCTCGGTCAACTTGAGCAATTGCCCGGGGGGGACGGTTATTACAGCTATAGCCCTAGCTCAAGACAATACGGTGATCCAATCACAATCAGCTCTATTCAAAAAATCGGGTCAATATGGCACGAACTGCATCCAGACACACCGTTTGGAGTAGGGGACATAAGCTTAGAGGGTGGAGGTAGAATGGATTTGCACCCGCAAGGTCATACGTTGGGACTTGAGGTGGATATTCGCCCCTTAAGAAGTGATGGTGCTAATCTGGGGGTTAGGATTGGGGATCCTTCTTATTCCCGTTCCTTGACACAAGATTTAGCAAACGTGATCAGGACAAATTCTAACATCCGGGTGCTTCTATTCGATGATCGTCAGGTTAGCGGTGTAACTTTCTATGGCGGACATGGCGATCACCTACACGCAGCATTCCAGAAGTAACATGTACTGTTTCAGGACACGTTTGTTAACGCAGAGGTTGAAGATTTTTATCATTCTTTTGATGATCAGTTGTGCTCCGGTTTCAAGTCTAGCGGGAGATTCACAATCCCGGATGCAATTGGCTTTCTTTTTTTGGCATCGCAAAGGCAGTAACCTAAACATCAGCGAATACGATCCTAAGTATCCTCAGCGTTATGAGTATTTGATGCTTGAGGAGTGGTCACCGAATGGATGGAAGCCCTCTAAGATCGACATCGCTTTGGAGTTTGACTCAGCGGGAAAGATGAAACTTAGTGAAGTTTCATCTTTCCATGTCAGCTTAAGCTTGCGTGTTGGACCTCTAAAAGGCGATCCTACCACAAAGATTACGGATTTTAAGGGTCTTGAGGCGAATGCAGTGTGGCTACCTGCCCATTTGGCAAGAACAGTTCCCCGAGGAAGTTTGCCAATAGCGACTAGGTTCGTCCTTATAAAGGATTATCATATCGAAAGTCTTACCATGGGCCTTTGGAAAAAAAACCTTTGGCCGGTCGAATTGAAGGCAAGGGTATCGCTCGAACCCCTTAAACCGGAGCAATTAAAAGAATCTGTCATCTCGCGAAATCTTAGAATTATTCCGGGAGATTAATGGCAAGGGGATTGGGAGAAGCTTTGGGGTCAGGTTGAGCTAGCCCGGTTTTGACGGATACTTTAGAAGGAGACAATGATCCGAGTCGTCCTAGAACTTCGGGGTCAGGTCTTGAATCTTGACATTTTGTCTTTGACCGTGCTAGTAAGCCGATCATGTCGCGACCCCTGCGTATTGAATACCCCGGAGCTCTTTATCACGTTACCACCCGCGGAAATGCCAGAAGAGCAATCTTCAAGGATAACCGAGATCGACTGCTGTTCTTGGACACACTCAAGAAAGTGACTGACCGCTACCACTGGATTTGCCACGCTTACTGTTTGATGAACAATCACTATCACCTGGTGATTGAAACTCCCGAAGGAAATCTGGCTAAGGGTATGAGGCAGTTAAACGGGATTTACACCCAGGCATACAATCGCCGGCATCGCCGGGTCGGGCACCTGTATCAAGGGCGTTATAAGGCCATTGTAGTCGATAAGGAAAGTCACCTATTGGAAGTGTGCCGGTATGTCGTACTGAATCCCGTGCGGGCCAAGGCGATCAAGGATGTGGAGAAGTGGAAGTGGAGCAGTTACGGGGGGACCTCCGGATTAGCCAAGCCGCACGTGGTACTGACGGCCGATTGGGTATTGGAGCAGTTTGGAGAAAGGAGGGCAGTGGCACAGAGGCGGTACGGGGAATTTGTCAAAGAAGGCATAGGGGGAGAGACGATCCACGACGCGGTCAAGGCGCAAAGTATTTTAGGGCGAGAGGGTTTTGTTCAGAAGCTAATTGGGCACGTGCGCGGACATGAGAAGGTAAAAGAAATTCCACGCGGGCAAAGGTATTTGGGGAGGCCACGGCTAGTAGAGCATTTTAAGGGCGTGCAAGGAAAGCAGAGGAGAGATAGAAAAATTGTCGAAGCGGTGGAGCGGCATGGCTATAGCCAGCGAGAGATCGCGGAGCATCTGGAGATGCACTATTCGACGATCAGTAAGATTGTCGGATTGCCAAGATCCAAGACCTGACCCCGATTTTGACCCCGATTTTTGACCCCGATTTCCATAGACGCCGGTAATTTTCTCCAATTCGGCATAAACGATCAAGAAGTTTTTTCGGCGGGGGCGCTCCGCTCATGGGCCGGGTTGTGGGTGGCCGAAACGGCGGGAATGAGTTAAAAAGAAATCACCAGGCCGGAAGGAGGCGGATATGAAGATCACCGTGGATCGCGAGAAGTGCGAGGGTTACGGCAAATGCGTCGAGGCGGTGCCAAAGGTTTTCAAATTCGACGAGAAGTTCATCGCCACTGTGGCAGATGCCAACGGCGATACCGACCAGAAGATTCTTCTTGCCGCGAAAATTTGTCCCACCAAGGCGATCATCCTGGAGGAAGAGGGGAGCGGAAAAAGAATATTCCCGCCGGAGTGATGCCGTGAGCTCTTCCCCGTACGTCATCATCGGCGCAGGTTTTGCCGGCGCCGCCACCGCCTATCATTTAGCGCGGCGCGGCGCGCGGGAAATTCTCATCCTCGAGCAGGAACCAGTCCCCGGCGTCCATTCTTCGGGTCGCAATGCGGCTATGGTGCGCCAGGTCGTGCCCGACCCGGCGATCGCCGCGCTTGCCGAAGAGGGCGCCGCGTTCTTGCGCTCTCTGCCGCCCGATTGGCCGTCGCCGGTAAGCTTCGAGCGGAACGGCTCGCTGCTTTTGGGTAGCGGCGAAGGATGGAATAAACTCGCTCGCGACGCCGAGAGCGCGCGACGAATGGGAATGACCGCCGAATGCTGGACGCGCGCGCGCGCGAGCGAGCTTGTCCCGGTTCTCGCGGACGCGGACTTCGAGGGCGCGGTCTGGTGCTCGACCGACGGAGTGGTGGACATTCATGCGCTGCTCAGCGGCTATCTCAAAGCGGCGCAAGCTTTGGGCGCGCGCGTCCGCTACCGCTCCGCCGTCAAGAAGATCGAGACTCGCGCGGGTCGGGTGACCGCCGTCGTGACGGCGGATGAAACCATCCCAACCGGCACGCTGATCGACGCTGCCGGCCCGTGGGCTTCGACGGTCGCAAAAATGGCCGGCGCCATGGAAGCGCCGCTCCATCCGTGCCGGCGCCATCTCTTCCTCACCGCGCCGCTCCCCTGGGCGGATCGGAAGTGGCCGTTCGTCTGGGACACCACACACGAATTTTACTTTCGCCCGGAATCGGGCGGGCTGCTTCTCTGTCCCTGCGATCAAGAGGAGATGGCGCCGTGCGACGCGCCCACGGACGAATCGGCGACCGAATTACTCTGCGAGAAAATCCGGCGCTATTTTCCGGCATTCTCCGAGGTGGCGATTAAGAATCAATGGGCCGGCTTCAGAACGCTCTCTTCGGACGGTCGCTTTGTGATCGGCTGGGACGCCAAAGTGAGCGGCTTCTTTTGGGTTGCGGGTCTCGGTGGACACGGCGTGACGACCAGCTCGGCCGTGGGCGCATTGGCCGCGAAGCTGATCCTAGATCCGACGGCGACGAGTGAATTCTCCCCAGAACGGTTTGTGAAATAGGTTGCGACTTTTCTAGCCAGGCGTTCCGGCAGAAACTTTTTGGCCGGTGCTAGGCCGCTCCCGTGTCGCTCCGGCTTGTCTCATCAGGAAAACCAGCACCGCAACCCATATGGCGGCATTCCCGCCGGTCAAAAAAACAGCCAAAGACGAAGACCGGATCAGCAGCCGGAGAGGAACCAGCATGCCGATAACGGTAATCGCGAGCAGCGCTGCGGCGGCCACGTCGCTGCCCTCGCTGGACGGCCCCCTTTTCACCAGGCGAAACAGCGCGATCTCAGGAAGCAGAAGCAGCAGGTCATCATACGGATAGTGGTATGTCCAGAAACGGGCAACGATAGCGGACACGGATAGAAGGAGCCAGAAGTCCACACGCCGGTGGCGGTAGGTCCACAGGCCTAACGCAAGGAATACAAGCAGCGAAGCCGGGAGGGTCCATTTCTCCAGGCCAACAGCGGCGAGCAGGATGTGGAGGTTCGCCGTGCCTTCCCTTACGGCAAGCGCCGACCCGCGCGCCAGCCATTGCTGGAAAAGCGCTACGGTCCCCAACTCTTGAAACGACACGGCAAAAAGAGTGAGCGCCGTATAGCCAAACGCAACCAGTGCGGCCGGCCGCAGCCGGCCGGGGAGGAAAAGTGCCATCCACAGAAAAGGCGCCGAGACTGTGGGCTTTACGAGCGCCAACAACACCAGGGCGGCAGAGAGCAGGTCGCGGCCCCAGCCGGCTTTTTCGTGCTGAAGCAGCAGCAAGCCGGCTAACAACAGCGGCAAGAGATGCACGATGAGCTGCCCGTTCTTATAGTGGCGGCCGTCGCGTACATCGAAAGGGGCAGGAGGGCCACAAAGGTGCGCTCCACGGCCGTGTTCGCCTCGCGCTTCCTCACGATTAGGTAGGCAAGCCATACAAGCGCTAGTGTTTCGGTGGCTGACCAAAGCCAGCGAGCGGTTGTTATCTCTAACCAACCTAGAACCGGCCAGAGCATCAGGTAAGTGGCCGGCGGATAGACTGCGAAGTGGAATTCGCTGTACACGGGCATCGAGGCAAACCACCTGTGGACTTCCAGATGACGTTGCCTGAGATCGATAGCATCGCCGGGACCCACGCCCCACAGCAGCACCGGGAATGCCTTGGCCAGTCGCAGCGCAGCGATCGCACACAGGAAGACGACTGAGAGACAGAGGAGGAATTGATGGTGGCGATTCCAGCGCTCCCGGCCGACTGCGGCGATCCGATGCCATCTTTCTCCCACGGCCATCATTCTACTCACGCTAGGCTCGTACCGGCTGTGTAGCTCCCTATCTCGGCGTTCGCAGCAGAAACGTCTGACCGGTGATATTCTTTGCCGGCTCCGAAAGCAGGTAGCGGACCAACCCGACGATCTCTTCTTTCGTCGTAAGTCGCGCCCCAAAGCAGCGGCGGCAACGCCTTTGCCAGTATAACCACTGTGACCGCAGATACGAAAAGAACCCAGGCGCCGAGGATCATTCGATGGTGGCGCGTCCATTTTTCGCGCGCGCCCGTAGCGATCGCATGCCATTTTTCTCTGCAAGACATTATTATCGCTCTTCTAAGATCACACCGCTTGAGGGATGAATTCGAACCCCGCCGCCCCTATTACCGACGCTCGTTTTTCCATTTTTCGGCGAGCTGTCGGGTTAGCTTGAGATACTCGTCGCCAAACTCCACGCTGGGTTCGATCTCGGATCCTTCGTGCCATTCATTAAAGCTCGTAATCAAAATCCAGTGTGGCTCGCTGTCGGTGGCCGCGTCCCAGAGCGCGCGGTAGTATCTTCCGTTTTGACGACCCTGTGCGAATCCGGGCTGCCGGACATAACGGTCGTCATATCCCGGCACGACCGTGGCGGCAAATAGTTTTCCCGCGGCTTTCACTCTGGAAGCGGCGCGAAGATAAAGCTCCCAGAGATCTTTGAACGCCATCTGGACGGGATTGTAGATATGCACGCCGTCAAAGGCGCGGGTTAAATCTTCCTGGAGGCCATCGGCGATGGAGAATACCTCGAGCCCTTCGCGATCGAGGCGCTGCAAGAGTTCCGTCCAGTCCTTCGGAGCAAGCTGGCCGATCACTCGCGCATAGAAAAAAATAACCGGACGTCCGCGCACCTTTAGGAAAGCCGTGCTCTGCCCGTATTTGGACAACAGGTAGCGAAGATCTTGGTAGATCTGGTCACGGCTGCGAGCCTGCTCGTAGTAGACTGATACCTGAAAGTCGTTCCGCTCGGCATCCGCGAGCAACCGTTCCAGCGCCCGATCCTCGAAGGCGCCGATCCCCCACCAGGAAGCGATGAAGGCGTCGATGCCGGCCTGCTTTGCCTCGCGAATGTGCCGTTCTATAGTTCCGTCATCGCGCGAGTCGTAATACCCCGCCAGCGGAGTATTGGTGGAAGTATAACGAGGCTTTTTCGGTTCCCAGTGAACCCACTCCCGGCTTGGGCCGGTAGGCGTGCCGTACCACGGGTAATAAAAGGCCAGCACTTTTTTTTCGGAAGGCGCCGGCGGCGCGGGAGTCGTGCTTACCAGCGAACATCCGTTAAGATAGGTTGAGAAAAGGAGCGGCACTAATGCCGCGACTAGGCGTAACCGTGTCGTCATAGTCTGATCCCTTATTTCGGCGTGCGCAAAAAAAACGTCTGGCCGGTGATGTGCTTGGCCGGCTCGGAGAAGAGATAGCGGACGAGACCGACGATCTCTTCTTTCGTCGTGAGTCCGCCCAGCAGCGGCGGCACCGCCTCACGCTTCTTCCATTCCTCTTCCGTCGATCCCGAGCGCGCCATCGCCGTATCCGTCGCGCCGGGAGCGATCGCGTTGACGAGGACGTTGTCGGGCGCAAGCTCGATGGCGAGCGATTTGACGAACGCGATCACGCCGCCCTTCGAGGCGGCGTAGTGCGCCGCGCGCGGCTGGCCAGCGACGCCGCGGCCCGACGCCAAGCATAGGATTCGTCCGGAGCGCCGCTCCGTCATGGGGCGCGCGACCGCCTGCGAGCAGAGAAAAGTGCCTTTCAAGTTGATGCGCAGGACGCGGTCCCAGTCTTCTTCGGCCATCTCCCGGACCGGGGCGCGCGAGATCACACCCGCGCCGTTGATGAGAAAATCGATCCGAGAAAAACGCTCGAGGGTTTTCTCGACCATCTTACCGACGCTGGTCTTTTCTCCCACGTCCACTTTTTGAAATATCGCCGCGCCGCCTGCTCGGACAATTTCTTCCGCGAGCGAGTTGCCCTCCGGTTCGGCGAAGTCGGCGACGACGACCTTCATTCCATCGTGCGCCAGCGCGCGGCAGATCGGCGCGCCGATGCCTCCCGCGCCGCCGGTAACGATGACTACTTGCGACATGGTGTCACCTCCGAGCTCCTCTCATCGATTCGTAACGAGCACCATGTCGCCTACGGTCAACAATTTTTTCGGCGGCACGCTCACCTCTGCGGAAAAGCGAGAGAGCTTTTTTTGTTCCACAAATACAATCAACCGTGACGGCGAGCGGTCCCATATTTTAGAAAATTTGTCGAAGCTCAACACGGCGGCGCCGGCGCCGCGCGCCGGCGGAGGATTTTTTTTCGCGATGTAGAAGCTTCCCATGACATAATCTTTATCCTCGCGCGTTACGACCCATAGAGGCTCGGCCGCGCGCAAATAGAAGGGAAGACTGGAGCGATAGTCGTCGTAGATGACCATTTGATCGCCGGGGCGAAGAAGGGGGAGGGTCTGCTCCGCCAGTTGCCGCGAAGAGCGCGTCTGAGAAATAGGGCCGAGCACTCGGAGGCCAAAAAGGTGAAACGTGACAAAAAATGCGCATGAGACGAGGTAGTAGGTCGAGGCTTTGGCCCGCAGGCTCGCGATGACGCCCAGGGCAAGCAGCGCGAGGAGAAGAGGGATCAGCAGCCCGGAGATTTGGCGGATCAAAAGCAGAATCTCCGGAGAACTCTCCTGGAGCTTGGCCGGGAGCAGCTCGGGCACGAATAGCGCGAGCGTGAAATAAGAAAAGACTGCCAGCGGGATCACCCATAAAATGGACAGCGGCCAGCGCGCCTTCGTGGAGGAAGCGCAAAGCATGCGCGTAATAGCCTCGCCTATTAGAACAGACAGCGGCGGGAAGATCGGCAGGATATACCCAGGCTGCTTTGAGAGGGAAAAACTGAAGAACAGGAAGGGCGCGGCAATCCACAGGAGCAGAAAAATTTTCCTGTCGTCTCTCAGCAGCGGCGCTGTTTTCGTGAATGGAGCATAGATGAGCGCGGTCCAGGGGAAGAAACCGACCGCCAGAACTTCAACATAATAGTACCACGGCTGCCCGCGGTTGAAGTGCGGCGTTAGGTAGCGGAGAAAGTTTTCCTCGAATAAGAAATATCTTAAGTACCCCGGGTTCCGCAGCTCGACCCATATATACCAGGGCGCGACGATCAGCAGAAAAACCCCGAGGCCGAGGGCCGGGTTGGCTTCGCGCAGGATCGACCACCGTCGGCTCAAGAGCAAATAGGGACCGATCACAATCGCCGGAAGAACGAAGCCGATGGGGCCCTTTGCCAGCGTTGCGCATCCCATCGCCGCGTACATCGCGAGAAAAAAAGTTCTCCTGGCCTTCCCTTCCGCGTTGATTCCACGATAAAAACCCCATAGGGCGAGAGTGATGAAAAAAGTCAGGGTCATGTCGAAGATCGTCGCCCGCGAAAACGCGAAGAACACCGGGCTGGTTAACAGGACCAGGCTGCTCCACAACCCTCCCCAGAGTCCCAGAGGGGTCCGGGCCAGATTATAAATCAACAGGACGCACCCGAGCGCCGCCAGAGTGGAAGGCAGGCGGGCCGACCATTCCGAGACTCCGAAGAGCTTATAGGCGAGCGCGACCAGCCAGTAGAAAAAAATCGGCTTGTCCAGATAGGGAATGAAATCGTAGTGGGGCGTCACCCAGTCTTTGACCAACAGAATCTCGCGCGCGACTTCCGCGTTCCGGCCTTCGTCGGGTTCGAATAACGCCGCTCCTCCGAGGTTGTGGAACAGGGCGAAGAAACACAGCAGGGCGAAAACGCCGATCCAAAGAATTTCCCGGCGGCTCTTCGACTCAACTGTCGTGTTCAAAGAATCTCTCATGCCAAATCTGAAAAATCAGCAGCGTCCAGAGGAGCTTCCTGTTATCCTTTCTTTTCTTTAGATGTTCGTCGATGAGCCTCTTGACGTATGGGTAGTTGAAGAAGCCTTGTCTCCTGATTTTTTCCTCGCCGAGATAATCGAGCATGTAACTCTTTAGCTCGCCGTTCAGCCACTTCGAGATCGGTACGCCGAAGCCTTTTTTCTTTTGGTTGATGATGTGGTCCGGCAGCAGGCCCGCGGCCGCTTTTTTGAGCAGATATTTGGTCGTCAATCCACGGAGCTTGTACTGCATTGGCAGCCGGCAGACAAACTCGACGAATTCCTGGTCGAGCAGGGGACATCTCACTTCCAAGCCATTGGCCATGGAGGCTCGATCCACTTTGACTAGGATGTCGTCCTGGAGATAGAGCTTCATCGAGAGGTAAAGTATTCGTTCCAAGTCTTTGTGGAGGCCGCTTTCCCGGACGTAGGCGAAGACCTTTTCGTAAGTATTGTCGTGTGCCAACGCCGCTTTCATTTCGCCGCTTAAAAGCTCTTTCTTCTCGCTTTCGGTAAAACTGCCCATCCATATGAAGAACCGGATCTCGGAGGAGACCCCGGCTCCGCGCAAGAACTGCTTGATCTGGAAATCGCGGCTGATGTTGTCGTGCGAGACGGGAAGCCAGGCCGCGACCGACTTGACGGAATTCTTCAGTATCTCGGGCAGTAAGTCATAATAGGTGATGATCCTGTGCGCCTGATAGGTCGGATAGCCGGCGAACAGCTCGTCGCCTCCGTCTCCGCTCAATGCGACCTTCAGCCTTTTGGAGGCGACCTTACAAAGAAGATAAGTCGGCAGGATCGATGCGTCGGCGATAGGCTCGTCCAGGAAATTAGGAAGTTCGTCCAGGTTGTCCAGCAACTCTCGGGTTGTGAACGTGTACAAGCGATGATTGAGGTCGAGCGCCTTGGCGATGTTTTTCGCCTGGGAGCTCTCATCGAACGATGGCTCGTCGAAGCCGATGGAAAAACATTCGATTTGGCGGTCGGCTTTGGCCGCGAGCGCGGCGACAAGACCCGAGTCGATGCCGCCGCTCAAAAAAACGCCCACCGGCACGTCGGCCACGAGTCTCGACCTCACTGCCCTTCCGAGAATGTCCCTCAGTTCCTCGACGTACTCATCCTCGGTCTTGAAGCCGATCGGATAATCCTCAAGCGGGATATCCCAATACTTCTTAATTTCAGTCTTCCCGTTTTGGTGCATGAGATAATGCCCGGCTTCGAGCTTTTTGATCGACTTGAATATTGTGCCGGGGGCGGGCACGTATTCGAAGGTGAGATATTTGTTGAGAGAGCTGAGGTCGATTTCTCTTGCCACCTTGGGATGTTTTAGCAGCGCTTTGATCTCCGAAGCGAAAGCTATCCCTCCGTTGTAAACGGCATAGTGAAGCGGCTTTTTCCCGATCCTGTCCCGCGCCAGGAAAAGCGAATGCCGAGCGTCGTCCCACAGGGCGAACGCAAACATCCCGCTGAGTCTCTCGAGACATCCGACTCCCATTTCCTCGTAGAGGTGGATGATGACCTCGCTGTCGGAGCTAGACTTGAAGGTATGCCCTTTTGCTGCAAGCTCATTCCTGAGCTCCCGGAAGTTATAGATTTCCCCGTTGTAACTGAGCCAGATTTTTCCATCCTCGTTGCACATGGGTTGGCGCGCGGAGGAGGAGAGATCAATGATGCTCAGTCTCTTGTGTCCAAGCCCGACCGAAAGCTCTCCCGAATGGTGAATCCATTCTCCTTCGTCGTCGGGGCCTCTGTGCGTGAGCGTCTCCCCCATGCGGCGCAAGATCTCAGGTTGCACGCGCTCCCGCTGCGAAAAATATCCAAAAATTCCACACATAAAGTCGGTCCCTATTGTTTCCGGAATTCAGACGCACGCGCTCAAAAGCAAATCCGCGCGATCTATTCCCGTCGCTGGTGGGAGGTGTTTGTACAGAGGTTTTACCGTCCCAGGAGAAATTCCTCGCGCAATTGCTGGTACGCTTTTCCCAGTTGGTCCGTGTCCTCGGGTTTCAGCAGCAATATGTGGACGCCATTTGCCTCCATGTCGAGCTCGGGATATTTGGGACGGACATCGCGCCGGCTGGAAATCCGTCCGAAGTCGGAAAAGATTTTCTGCCCCGCCTGGGAAAGCAGATAGTCCATCAACAAGGCGGCGCCGTATGGATGGGGCGCTCCCTTACCGACGGCGACCGGACTCGCGGTCGCCGGCGTCGGATCGGAGTAGACGATCTCCGCCGGGCAACCTTTTTTGTGCTTCACCTCCGCGAGCCGGTAGGCGTACAACTCCACCGCCGCCTTGAACTCGCCGGCACAGAGGAGCTCGGCAATCAACGTGTGACCTTTGCGCACGACGACATCGTTTTTGGTCAGGCCTTGCATGAATTTTCTGGTCTTCTCGGACCCCCAGGTCTTCAACCATCCCATGATCGTCTTGTCCGAGTCCATGTCCATCGCGAAGCTGCCTTTCCACCTGGAATCGAGAAAGTCTTCGTGCCTTTTCGGCGCTGCCGCCGGCGGCACCAACTTCGCGTTGTACGCGATCACGGCAACGTTGTAATCGTAGCTGGTCCAGTAACCCGCGCGGTCCTTATGGGATTCCGGATAAGCCGCCCGTTCCGGCGAGTTGTAACGGCCCAGCACGTTGGCCCGGATCAAAGCGGAAACGTGCTCATTGCTGGGACCGATGACATCGGCGAGGTATTGCCCCGCCCTCGTTTCGGTCAGGGCCCTGTTGGCGATTTTTTCTCCGGCGGCGCGCCAGATTTCAAGCTTGATCGGATAAATCTTTTCGAACTCGACACGGATCTTTTCGAAATTGTCCGCGTTGAGGTTACCGTAGAGGACGACCTTTCCTTCACTCTTCGCGCCTTCGACGAGGCGCTTCTGCCGCTCTTGAGCCGGCAGTTTTTCCAGCTCGCGCCAAATCTCCTCGGGCTCTTTGGCCTGAGCGGAGGCGAAGGAGAATGCGAGCAGCAACAAGACGCTTAAAATTTTGACCGTCGGCATGCACGACTCCTTCATAAGATCTGGAGTACTGAAGTGTTGAATTGATCGAAGACCATCGCTCCAGTAATCCACTACTCCATTACTCCAAAGATAGTCAACGGCCTTAGTGGGGGAACGCCGCGGCCCAACGCTTACTGAAAAATCTATAAAGGTTCGTTGCCAGGCGCCAGACCATGAGAAGGCTTAGGCCGATCCAGACGCCCAGGAGACCCCATC
>CAZNES010000009.1:0-12874 GCA_964572145.1 uncultured Syntrophobacteraceae bacterium | reverse complement strand
AGGCGCCAGACCATGAGAAGGCTTAGGCCGATCCAGACGCCCAGGAGACCCCATCCGAAATGCAGCGAGAGCCAGGCGATCGGCACGAAAATACCGAGCGCGCCGATGAGCATCGCCCACATGAGATAGCGCGTGTCGTGAGCGCCGAGTAAAAATCCGTCGGAGGCGAAGACCACTCCGTTCACCGGTTGAAACAGCGCGAGCAGAACGAAGATCGCGACGCCGAGGATCCGGACGACTTCCGGGCTGCGGGTGAAAAGCGCGATCAGCGACGGTTTCAGCAAAAAGTAGGCGGCGCCGAAGATGAGCCCGGCGATGCAGCCGCAAAGTATCAAAGTCTTCCCCATCCGATACGCCCTTTCGGGTCGATTTTCGCCGAGATGTTTTGCGGCGAGGGTTTGCCCCGCGACGGCGATGCCGTCGATCGTGTCCGAGGAGAGCAGAAACAACTGGAGCGCGATTTCATGGCTCGACAAAACCGCCGTGCCCATCCGCGCCACGGCCCCGGTCGCGAAGACCAGCGAAAAGCGCAGCGCGCCGGTCCGGACGGCGAGATCGCGTCCGATGCGGGATAGTGAGAGCAGTCTCCGCGCATCGAATCTCCAGCGGTCGAGCAGGTATTCGGAGGTGTAGGAGGAAAAAAACAAGATGCCTAGAGAAATGGTCCCGGCAAGTATTTGGGAGACGAGCATCGCGACGGCTGCGCCTTTGAGGCCCAGCGCCGGGAAGCCGAGCCCGCCGTAGATCAAAAGATAGTCGAGAACGGCGTTGAGTCCGTTGGTGGCGAAGGCGATCAGCATCGGCGTCCGTGTGTCCTGGATGCCGCGCAGAAAGCCGACGCAGGCGAAAAGGAGAAAAGTAAATGGCGTTCCGGCGATGCGGATGCGAAAATAGGCCGCGCCTTCCCTGAGCACGTCCGGTCCCGCGCCCATCCACTCATATAAATTCGGCGCGAAGAGAATCCCCAGAACCGCGACCGTCATTCCTCCTATGGCGGCAAGGAAAATCGCGTGGACGCATATCTCGCCACAGACCTCGGTCTCGCCGGTGCCGCGATGGTAGCCGACGAGCGTCGTGGTGCCGAAAATGAGAAAGGCAAAAATCCAGTAGATGCCGCCGATGAGCGCGGAGCCGATGGCGCGCGCCGCAAGCGGCTCGACGCCCAGGCGTCCGATCATCGCCGTGTCGGCGAGAATGAAGACCGGCTCGCTGGCGATCGCCAGCATGGCGGGGATCGCCAGCCGCAGGATGTCTTTCAGGTGAGAGGAGGGATTCGCTTCAGATTCCACTTTTGCGCTTCTTCCTTCGTGTGCTTCGTGTCCTTCGTGGTCAAAAAGTTTATCACCACGAAGAGCACGAAGGTCACGAAGTTTTTAAGGAGGCAAGACAAAGCACGGACGTTCTTGAAGCTTACTCCATACTGATTCGCCGTGCCGCTTCCGGCGGCGCTTGCCAGGGAAAGATTTCCGGAAGGACAATCTGAGCCAAAATTTCCAGCCCGTCGATGAGTCGCGGACCTGACCGATTAAAATACGCAGAGCCGTTGACGGCGTAAACGTTTCCGGCTTTTACCGCCGGCAGCTTGCTCCATCCGTCGAGTCGGGAGAGGAGAGAAGCTTCCTTCAGGCTCCGTTGGACGTCGAAGCCGCACGGCATCAGCACCACCACCTCGGGCGTAAACTCGCGCACCGTGCTCCACTCGATCTGTTTTGAGGCTTCGCCTTTTCTGGCGAGCCCGTCTATTCCGCCGGCGAGCTCCACCATCTCCGGCACCCAGTGCCCCGCGTTGTAAATGGGATCGAGCCACTCGATGCAGGCGACGCGCGGTCGCGTGTCGGAACTCGAAGCGCGTTCGCGCACTCGAGCGATGCGCTGCTTCAACTCGTTCACGAGAGTTTCCGCTTCACCTTTTTTGCCGACGGCCGCGCCGACCGATTCGATATCACGCAGCACGTCGGAAAGATTCGCGGGCGCGAGCGAGACGATCTTCGGCGCGCGCGCGAGCGAGCGCGCCGCCTCGATCACATCGTTGTAATCGAGCGCGCAGACGTCGCACAGATCTTGCGTCAAAATAAAATCGGGCGCGGCCGCTTGAAAGCTCGGCAGATCGATCGTGTAAATGCTTTTCTTTTTTTGCACGTGCTCGCGCACGAGCCGGTCGATCTCGCCGCTGTCCTGCCGCTCCGGGTCGATCACGCTCTTCACGACGACGCGGCGTTTCTTCGCCTCCGGCGGATAGTCACACTCGTGCGTCACGCCGACGACTTCGTCGCCGAGTCCGAGCGCGAACGCGATTTCCGTCGCGCTCGGCAGCAGAGAGCAGATACGCATACGCCGATCATTAGCGTAAAAATTTAAATTATGCTACTCGAAAATCTCCATGAAAAATCGCGTCATGCCCTGGAATGTTCTTGCCTCGCGCGACTTCGGTCTTTTCTGGTCGAGCCTGTTGGTTTCGGCGATCGGCAGCCAGCTTACCTCGGTGGCGCTGGCGTGGCAGATCTACGAGATGACCAATTCGCCGTTGCAGTTGGGCATCACGGGCCTCTTCCGCGCCGTGCCGGTGATTCTGTTCGCGCTCTCCGGCGGCTGGCTGGCGGACCGCGTCGATCGCCGCCGCCTGTTGATCGCCACGCAAGCGCTCGCGATGCTGCTCTCGCTCGTTCTCGCCGTTCTGACCGACACCGGGCACATCCGGGTTTGGCACATCTACGCGGTCACGTTTCTCTCGACCGCGGTGATGACGTTCGACCAGCCGGCGCGTAGCGCCATGATCCCGAGTCTCGTTCCGCGCGAGCATTTGTCCACCGCGTTCGCGCTCAACATCACTTTGAGACAGACGGCGTTACTCGCCGGCCCGTTCATCGGCGGAGTCATCATCGCCTGGGCGGGGCTTAGCTGGTCGTACTATATCGACGCGCTGAGTTTTCTCGGCGTGATCGTCTGTTTGTTTTTCATGCGCGTGCGGCCTTTGGAAACCCCGCCCAAGCGCGAGTCCGCGTTCAAGAGCATGCACGAGGGCTTCTCTTTCGTGTGGAACAATTCCGCGATTCTCGGTCTGCTCGTCATGGACACGTGCGTTTCGTTTTTCGGCGCGTATCGCGCGATGATGCCGGTCTTTGCGCGCGATATACTCGGTGTCGGGCCGACCGGGCTCGGAATTCTATTGGGCGCGCCGGCGCTCGGCGCGTTGATCGGCTCTTCGGTGGTCATGGGATGGAGCAGTCTCAGCCGCAAGCCGCGGCTCATTATCCCTATCACGCTGCTGTACACGTTCGGCCTGGTTCTGTTCGGGCTCTCGCACTGGTTCGCGCTTTCTTTTTTCATCGCTTTGATTCTCGGCGCGCTCGATTCCGCCGGCGAAACTCTCCGGATGACGATCATCCAGCTCCTCACTCCCGATCAGTTGAGAGGACGGGTTCAAGGCTTGGTGCACGTGTTCGTCATCGGCGGGCCTTTTATGGGACACGCTCAGATCGGCGTGCTGGCCTCCGCGTTCGGCGCTCCCGGCGCGGTCATCGCGGGCGGACTGATCGGCTCCTTGGTCGTGGGACTGATGGCAAAAAAAATCATCGCCTTAAAATTAAGTGAAATTTAGCCGACCTTGGCGGACGATTGCCGCGGCGTGAAACTATGTTAGAGTAGCGGAACAGAGGGATGGACATGAGCAAGATCGAAGAATTCAACCGCAAACTGGAAAAGATGAACCTTGTCGGCTACTGGGGCATCCCGCGCAGCGAATCTTTCGAGCCCAAGGCGTCGATCGAGCCGTGCATCTGGCGCTGGGACGACGTCTACGGCGCGCTGAACGAGGCCGGCGAGATTCTCGGCATGGACGATTCGCTCAGGAGGTTCATCGCGTTTCGTTCGCCGGGAAAAGTCCGCACCACGCACACGCTCGCGCTCGGCGTGCAGCTCGTCAAGCCGGGCGAGATCGCGCGCGCCCACCGGCACACGATGGGCGCGATACGCTTTGTCCTTCAAGGCGGCGGCGCGCAAACCACCGTGGAAGGGGAGCCTTTCCCGATGGCGCCGGGCGATTTCATCACGACGCCGAGCTGGACGTGGCACGACCATTACAACGGCTCGAACGAGCCGATCGTCTGGCTCGACGGCATCGAAGCGCCTCTCATGGGTCTGTTGGAGATCGGCTTCGCCGAAATACTCGGCGCCGATCAGCAGCCGATCTCGCGCCCGGTAAATTTTTCTCACTACGAATTTGGTTTAGCGCGTCCGAGCTGGGTTAAACAAAGCGCGCAGCAGCCGCCGGCTTACCGCTACCGCTGGGAGGACACCGAGAAAACATTGAAGGCGCTGGGAGAAAATCCCGGCGATCCGTTCGACGGTTTGCTGCTGCGCTACGTCAATCCGCTGACCGGCGGGCCGACGCTGCCGACGTTCTCGTGCGAGATCCAGATGCTCCGCCCGGGCGAGACGACGAGATCGCACCGCCACACGAGCACGGCAATCTATCACGCGTTCAGAGGCGAGGGGTTCACCGTCGTCGGCGAGAAGCGCTTCGAATGGAAACAAGGCGACTCGTTCACCGTGCCGCTCTGGACGCCGCACCGTCACGGCAACGAATCGCGCGCGGACGCGATCCTTTTCTCGATGAACGACCGCCCGCTGATGGAAGCGTTGGGATTTTACCGCGAAGAAGCGGTTGAAGAAGGCGGTAGGCCGTAGGCGATCGTAGAGAAAAAATAAAAACCAAACGTAGGGGCGCGGCGATTTCAGCCTAAGGCTGATCAGCCTGCGGCTGACATCGCGCCCTGAGGTGCTTCGTGACCTTCGTGGTTCGACCTTGCTCACCACGACCCTGAGGGTCTCGAAGGGTCGTGCTCTTCGTGGTGATAAACCTTTTAACCACGAAGGCCACGAAGTACACGGAGGAAGACAACAGCCGTCATAACCGCTGAAAGAGCTTGCCCAAAAAACTCGTCTCTTCTTTTCCGGCCACTTGTTCCACCTCGCCCGAATCCAGCCAGATGCCGCCGCAGCCCGTGCATTGATCGATCTGGATCTTTTGAAAGCTGCGTTCTTTCAAAGGTTCGCCGCATTTCGGGCAGCGCATGCGGCAGAGCTCTTTGATCTGCGCTTTCTTTTCTCCCTGGGTTTTCGTCTTGAGCTTCTCCAGCAGCTCATTTTCTTTTTTGACGAAGTACTCGTCTTCGAGCGCTTTTTTTCTCTCGTCCCATTTGTTGGCCACGGTTATGCCTCCTTTAATGATTCTCTAATTCCGGCGAGTAGGTTCCGGCTCACTTTTGCCGGCGACTCGGTCCGCGCGAGTTTTATCGGCAGCGATTCCCCGCTGTCCGAGATATACTTTCCGACCAACAAATCGTCCTCTTGGCGCACGAGCTCTATAGTGCTCTTTCCCGCGGTCAAGATCCTGACGCGCGCGCCTTCCACCAGGATCAGGGCGCTTAAAGGTTGCTGGCCGGTAACGTACCACGTTCCCTGCGCAAGGCCGTCCGGCCCGACTCCGGTCACCCGGAGAGTCCGGCTCGAGCTGTTTCTGCCGATGTATCCGCTGATGTTTCCGACCCAGCGCCCGATCAGCCAGTGCTCAGGCGTCTCTTGCGCGGCGGATGTCCGGAAGAAAATACACGCTGCCGCTATGAGCAGGAATGCCGTCGTTCTTATGCGCATCGACATCATGAATAGCACTTTTTTCAGCGCCGCGCCTTCCCGGCCTCGTTGGTTTACTGTCGCGGCTTGAGCAGCAACAAATTTTCCCGCGCCGCTTCGAAATCGGGATTGATGCGGAGCGCCGCTTCGTACTCCTTCTTGGCCTCCGGCAGCTTTCCCATCCTGAATAGAGCGACGCCGAGATTGTTGTGTGCTTCGAAGTAATTGGGCTTCAGCTGCACCGCCTTCTGGTAATAACTTACCGCTTCCGAGACTCGTCCTGTTTGCAGCAACGCATTTCCCAAATTATTATGCGCCTCGGGCAGATTGGGTCTGATCCGCAGCGTCTGCTCGTAGTAGGGTATTGCATCGCGCGGCCTGCCTGCGTCGGCGAGGACCATTCCGATATTGTTGCTGCACATCCAACAGCCCGCATTTTTATCGAGCGTCGCCCGGTAGAGCGTGAGAGGATCGCGATAAATCCCGCTCTGGCGAAACGTCAACACCCCGAGCGAGCCGACCGCCGCAACGCAGAGCGCCAGACCCGCCCAACGGGCGCGCTCGGGCACGCGCGCCCAAAGCTTCGTAGCGGCGGCGGACACGAGAACGATGATGCCTACGCTCGCCAGATATTGAAAGTGATCGGCTACGAAGGAGAAAATATACGGATATACGTTGAAGAAGCCGAGGACGGGAAACAGCGAGCCGGTGAAAAATAAAAGCGCCGCAAGCGGCGCGCGCGAGCGGCCGCGGATTAGCCAGAGCGCCGCCGCCAGCGCGATCGCCGCCAGCGGGAATAAATACTGCCACCACACGGAAGCGTCTACCTCCCAGCGCGGGTAGATGAACAGAAGATCGACCGGCCAGAAGAGCTTGGCGAGATAAAACCAGATCACCCGGCCCGCGAGCAAACATCGCTCGATCGGGCTGAGCTCGAACGCTGCGCCTTTCGCGCCGATAATGCTGTGCTCCACCCAGGCGGTAAAAAGCCCCGCCGCCGCGCCGAGCGCAAACCAGGGAACGAGCGGCGCAACGTCGCGCTGCCACGAGAGCCGCCCGCGCCGCCACCAGAAAATCACCAGCAACGCCGCCGGCAGCGTCGCCGTCACCGTCTTGGTCAAGAGACCCGCGACGAATAATCCCAAAGCCAGGAAATAAGACGATCTTCGCTGCTCCTCGTCAAAGCGCAGGTACGCGAGCGCCGCGCCGAAGTAAAAAAGCGCCGAGAGCGTGTTCTTCTGTTCCGTGATCCACGCGACCGACTCGACGTAGACGGGGTGGAGGGCGAAGATCGCAGCCGCCAGAGCGGCCCCGGGAATTTTCAGCCGGCGTAAAATCAGCAGGAGCAAAGATGCGGCGGCGGCGTGAAAGAGAATATTCACCAGGTGATAGCCGACGGTCGCGTCGCCCCAGAGCTTGTGTTCGAACCAGAAGGCGCTGTGCAGCAGCGGATAGTATTGCTGCGTCGCTCCCAGGTCGAACCAGATGCGCCACAACCCGTGCAGCGAGCGCAGATCCGGCCTGGTCACGTGGGCGTTGTCATCCCATAAAAACCCGCCGTGCAGTGCCGGAAAGTAAACCACCACGACGGCGCCGACAAGCAACGCGGCCGTCCATAGCACGTCGGGCTGGAACGCGGTTTTTCCAGGGCTTGCGGGCTTGGGGTGGGGATGGTCGCCGGTTTTTCTTTTTGCCTTTGCGGTTTTATGCGCCACTAAATCCCCGCGTACCACTCGTAGCCGCGGTCTTCCCAGTAGCCGCCTTTTCCCTGCGCGATCGGTTTTAAGTCGGCGACGAATTCGATGCGCCGGATGTACTTCGCCATCTTGTATCCGAGCTGCGTCTCGACCCTCAGGCGCAGCGGCGCGCCATGCTCGACCGGCAGCGGCCGATCGTTCATCTCGTAGGCGAGGATCGTTTGCGGATGCGCGGCGTCGCGTAGATCGATGCTCTCGTAGAAAGAGTTGCCGTCGTCGTCGGTGTCCATGCAGTAAAAGACGACGTAGCGCGCCGTCGATTGAGGCTCGACCTTTTTCATGATCTCCGAGAGCGGCGCGCCTTTCCATTTGGCGATCGCGCTCCAGCCTTCGACGCAGTCGTGGCGCGTGATCTGCGTGCGCGCCGGCATCGATTTTAGTTCTTCCAGCGAAAAGGCCGCCGGTTGCTTTACGAGCCCCGCGACTTCCAGTTTCCAGCTCGTCCAGCCGCCTTTCGCGTCGGTCATGTACTCGATCGTGAACGGCGGCGGGTTGCCGTTGGGCTTGAAGTATCTCGATATATCTTTTTCGCCGAACTCCTTGGCCAGACGGTTCCCGGTCAAAAAACGCAGCAGCCGGCGATTTGCTCTCTCGGCGGACTCGAGGACGGAAAGCACTTTTTTATTCTGCTGCATGCCGTTGAAAAATTTCTCACATCCGGCGAGGAAAAAAACTCCGGCGCCTCCGAGCGCGCCGAGGAGAAGCCGCCGGCGCGATACGATTGGATTATTCTTTTTCATCAATGTCCTCCTTCACTGAGTCGTTGCGCGCCGTTTCAGGGTTTAAGGGTTGAAGGGATTCAGGGTTGGGAGGTTTCAGGGTTTCAGGGTTTAACGGTTGAAGGGTTTCAAGCCTCTGAGGTTGGAGGGTTTCAGCGTCTATTGTTTGCGGTTCGATTTTGTCTTCAACCCTGGAACCCTGGAACTCTTCAACCCTTAAACTTTTTTCCCTGTACCACCCCGTGACCATCGAGCGCATGTTGTTGAGCGCGCCCGTGGTCGCGACCATGAAGACGTGGCCGAAGGTGAAGAAGGCGAAGAAGAAAGTCGTCAGGAAATGGAAGCTCCGCGCGGATTGCCGGCCGCCGAAGATCGCCGGCAGCCAGTGGAAGCCGGCGTCCAACTGCGGCGACATGGCGAGTCCCGAAGCGATGACGAGCGGCGTCAGGATACAAAAGACGCTCGTGTAGGCGACTTTCTGCAGCGGATTGTACTCGCCGTCCTGCGGCGAGATTTTGCGCAGGCGGAGATAGTAGAGCGCCATGGAAAGAATTTTGCGCGCGTCGCGCGGTGTTAGAAAGAATTTTCCCATGTGGCCGTTGATCGAGTTGTAGACGAGATATAGCAGCCCGTTCAGCGCGAAAAGCCAACTGAAAAAGAAATGCCACCGTCTTCCACACGAAAGACAGTAGAAGCCGGGCACGGTGATCCAACTCGGAAACGCGCGCGAGGCCGGGCCCATCTCGGTGTTCTGCAATCCCAGGAGGCCGGTCGTCTCAACTCGCAGTCCGTATAGCTCGGTGTAAACGCGGATATCGCCGCCTTCATTGACGGCGTAAATGGAGAAAAATGCCTCGTCCGGCTCCGCCTTGCTGCCCCAGTGGAGATGCGGGTATGCGTTGAAGATCATGAGACCGCTCATGAAAAGAATCGCGAGCGCCAGCATGTTGACCCAGTGGGTCGCACGGGTGATCGGATTGTGGCGGTAGTTGAGAGCGCTCATCCTTCGTCGTGCTGCCTTTCCTGATTATGTGAGATCAGTCTATATTACGCCGTTCAATGGTAGCAACAACAAGGCGGGCGCACGAAGGTTACGTTGGTTTAGGCGCTTGTGCCCGCACTGTAACGATGGTTTTCCATTTCCAACCCGCGACCGCCCGGTAAGCCAAAAGCACCGCCAAGACCGCGCCGTAAATGAGCGGCAGGCGAATGTCCGCTTTCACCAGCCACCAGTAGTGGACGACGCCGCCGATGGCGATCAGATAAATCAGGCGATGCAGTTGCTGCCAGCGCTTGCCCAATCTTCGCACCATGCCCGCGGTCGAGGTGAGTGCGAGCGGGATAAGCAGCACGAAATTGGCGAAGCCGACGGTGATGAAGGGTCGCTTGGCCACGTCTTTGACGATGCCGCGAAAATCGAAGAACTGGTCGAGCCAGATATAAGTCGTAAAGTGGAGGCAGGCGTAGAAAAAAGCGAAGAGGCCGATTATGCGGCGAAACTTGATCAGCCCGTTCCAGCCGGAAAGTTTCCGCAGAGGCGTGACGCTGAGCGTGATCAATAGAAAAATAAGCGTCGAGGTCCCGGTCCAGCGGGTGATGACTTCGATCGGATTCGCGCCGAGATTGTCCCTGAAGGCGTCATAAGCCAGCCATCCGAGCGGGATGAGACAGCCGGCAAATATAGCCGCCTTCAGAATTTTTAATTTTGAATTTTTAATTCTGAATTCAAAACTCATCATTCAAAAATCAACATTTCTTAAAAGTATTTTCGGAGGTCCATCCCGGCGTAAAGCTGCGCCACTTGATCGGCGTAGCCGTTGAACGGCAGCGTCTTGCGCTTGAGAAATTCGCCCAGGCGTCGCTCGGTTGCCTGGCTCCAGCGCGGATGATCGACTTCGGGATTGACGTTGGAATAAAAGCCGTACTCGTTCGGGGCTGATTTCATCCAGGCGTTGGCCGGCTGCTGCTCGACGAAGCGGATCTTGACGATCGACTTGATGCTCTTGAAGCCGTATTTCCATGGCACGACGAGACGAATCGGCGCGCCGTTCTGGTTCGGTAAAATTTCTCCGTAGAGGCCGACGGCGAGAATAGCGAGCGGATGGTTGGCCTCGTCCATCCTAAGCCCTTCGATGTAAGGCCAATCCAAAACGCGGCTCCTGAGCTCGGGCATCTGCTTGGGATCGGAGAGCGTCGTGAATTCCACGTACTTGGCTTTTGCCGTCGGCTCGACGCGCTTGACGAGCGCGCTCAACGGAAACCCCACCCAGGGAATCACCATCGACCAGCCCTCGACGCAGCGCAGCCGATAGACTCGCTCCTCCAGCGGCGCGAGCTTCATCAACTCGTCGATGTCGTAAGTCTTCGGCTTCTTGATCTCGCCCTCGACCGCGACGGTCCACGGACGCGGCTTCAGACTCTTCGCGTTTGCCGCCGGAGAATATTTGTCGGTGCCGAACTCGTAGTAATTGTTGTAGCTCGTGATGTCTTTGAGAGAGTTGACCGGCTCGCTCGTGCTGAGCGGGCTTTTTTGCAGGCCGGGGAGCTTCTCACCCGCATTTGCGTTGGCGGGCGGCAGGAGGAATTCCGGGAGTGCGAGTCCCGCGGCCATCACGCCCGCGGCCGCCATGAACTTGCGGCGGTTAAGATAAATTTCCTTGTCGGTAATCTCGGAGGATTTTACGTCGCTCGGTTTTTTTATCAGCATGGCCGGCTTCCCCTCTTTGCCCACATTTATATTATAGCGCTACCGTGCACCCAACCGTCACTCCCGTGGAAAGGGCAATGACCGCGCAATCGTTAGATGCTCCTCGAGAGCAAAGCGATGCGGTTCAATATGAACCCTCTTGCGCCGGGAGTTCCGCCTGCGGCTCGGGCATCGCTTACCCTTTGTAAAACAACGGCCGCTGCTTTTCGCGCTCCGCTTCCTCAGCGCTGATGTAGCCGATGCGCGCCATTCGCGACAAGATCAAATTTCTCCTGTGGAGCAGGCTCTTTTCCACCGGACTGCGCGGGCTTGGTAGCAGGCCGGCCAGCGTGGCCGCGTCCGCGGGATTGAGCGCGGCGGCCGATTTGCCGAGATAGTGGCGCGCCGCCGCCTCGGCGCCGTAAATGCCGCGGCCCCATTCGACGACGTTCAAATACAGCTCGAAGATCCTTCTTTTCGACAGCGCACGTTCGAGCTGCAAGGCGATCGCCACTTCGCGCACTTTTCGCAGCGGGTTTTTGGACGGGCTCAAATAGAGATTACGCGCGAGCTGCATCGTGATCGTGCTGGCGCCGCGCTTCAACTGCCCCGTCTCCCAGTCTTTCCTGAACGCTTCCTTCAGCTCGTAGAAGTCGATTCCATGGTGGCTGAAGAACGAGGCGTCCTCGCTGATGATAATCGCTTTCTTGAGATGTTCGGAAACGGCGTCGTAGGAAACCCAGATCTGCCGGCGTCCCGGTCGAATTCCCCGGCTGCGATATTCCTGGTCGCGCAGCTCCATCAGCGCCGTGGTGCGTGGATTGGTTTTCCTGAGCGGCGCGACGTCCGGAAGGCTCGCGTACTCGTAGACCGCCAGACCAAGGACGAGAGAGATGAGAAGGCTCTTGAAGAAAAGGCCCTTCACGATTTTGTGATGAGTCTTGCGGCCTTCAAGCTCAACGACGAGAGCGGATATCGGCCGAGAGAAGAAAGCCGGAACCAACGCCAGCCGCGGGCCGGAAGAGACGCGCCGCCCGTCGCGACGCAGCGATAGACGGGCGCGCGGATTCTACGGTTGGTTATGCTGTGGCGAATCACGCCCACGACGTTTTCAAGTTTTACCCAGCCGCCCGCGCCGTCGAGGTGGCGTGCGAGCGCCGTGCGAAGACTTTCGCTCTTTTTTCTTTCTCCGCCCGGAATTTCCCAGAGTCCCGGCAAGATTCCGCCGCGCGGACGGCGGCGCAACAAAATCTTACCATCCTTCTCGATGAGCGCTAAGGGCCAGTCGATCTTTCGGGCGGCGGGCCTCGGCGCGAGGCGGTTCTGAATGTTCCCGCGTTTTCGCGCCGCGCAGCGCGAAGCGAGGGGACATTGCGGGCAGCGCGGCTCTCGCGGGAGGCAAACCGTCGCGCCCAGATCCATCAGCGCCTGGTTGAAATCTCCCGGGCGGGAAATCGCAACGAGGCGCGCCGCGATCTCGCGCACCGATTTTTCCGTCGCGGCGTCAAAGAGCCGCGCGAGCACGCGCCGGGCGTTGCCATCGACGGCGGGATACGGCGCGCCGAAGGCCATGCTCATCAAGGCGCCGGCGGTGTAGGCCCCGATTCCCGGCAGGGCGCGGAGCGCCCGGAAGTCGCGCGGAATCTTTCCGCCGTGGACATTGACGATCGCCGCCGCCGCGCGTTTCAGGTTAAGGGCGCGGCGGTAGTAGCCCAGGCCGGACCAGAGCGCGAGCACCCGGTCGCGCCGCGCGCGGTCCAGAGCGCCGATGGAAGGCAAGGCTTTCAGGAAGCGGCGATAGTAGGGGAGAACGGTTTGGACCTGCGTCTGCTGAAGCATCGTCTCGGCGATCCATTTGGCGTAAGGATCGCGCGTGCGGCGCCACGGCAGATCGCGCCGCGTCCGATCGTACCAATCGAGCAGCGCGCGCTGGACGCGCTCGGGCTTGCCGTTCTTCACGTTGGCAAACTATACAGCGCCATCGCTCAAATCAAGCAGGGATGTCTGAACGGAGATTCTTCGCGGAGCCCTGAGCGGAAAAGAGAGATGCTTCGCTTCGTTCAGCATGACAGAAAGCGAAG
>CAZNES010000008.1:0-78956 GCA_964572145.1 uncultured Syntrophobacteraceae bacterium | reverse complement strand
ACCGATGGGCTTTACTTACTGCACGAAAAAAATGGATTTGGGCAACAGCCCGTTGCAATACGATATTAGAGACTTCCTGCGTAACAAAGCCGTTCAGCGCCAGTCGTGCTTGGGATACTTGCGCTGGAGCTGCTGTTTGAGTTTGGGATAGGTTTCACGCCAAAATAACGCTAGGTTTTCCGTAACCTGCACCGGGCGGTTGCTCGGCGCCAACACTTGAATGCGGACGGCAACGCGACGCTTCGCGATCCAGAGTCCTTCTTTGATCCCGTACAAATCCTGGATGCGCGCCGCGATCGTCGGCGGCGCATCGGCGGAGTAGACGACCTTCACCGCGCGCCCGCGCGGCAGCTCGATCCGCTCGGGCGCGTATTCTTCGATCCACGCCTGCTGTTGCCGCGACAGCCATGACTTAAGGACGGGCAGAACCGGGCGATCTTTGATTTGACTGTAGCTCGTCGCGCCGTGGCAAATATGCTCGATGATCGCATTTTTTTCTACCTCACCGATCGCCGGTAATCCGAGCTCCGGCATCCACTCGCGCAATCGGTTGACGCGCAAAATCCACTGGTCGACCGCCTCGGTCCAGTTCTCGAGAGCTAAGCGCCCGGCCGCGACTTCGCGCGCGAGTATCTTTGCTGCCTCCTCCGCCGGCGGATCGCCGGAGAGTTTCTCCTCTAGAACCAAATCGCGAAAGCGCGTTTCGACCTTGGAAGTGACCCGCCGCAACGCCGGATCGTAGATGACGGCGCGGACTTGCTTGAAGTCCCCCGGGAAAAGCTCGCGCAGCCACTCTTCCTTGACCGCCGTCGCCAGATTCAGCACGACGTTCAATTCTCGGTCCCTCCGGCCGCCGCTTTCCACCTCGCGTATTTCAGACGCAACCAAGAGCGGCGCTTTGACGACGCTCTCGTGCGCCAACGTTCCGCGCCGGCCATGCACCAACTCGCAACGTTGCGTACCGTCCAATCGCTTCGCAACATGGTCGGAAAAACCGACCAGCACGCAACGCTGGATAGCTTCCGGCGCCAGCGGTTTCTCACTCGTGTCCAATCCCTCTTCGACGGCGATGCGCAAAAACTGCTCGAACAGCGGCCCGACCTGACGCGCGGCTTGCGCGTTAACGCCCATCTCACGGCAGCGCTCGACGTGGTAGCCATTCTGCTCGGCGTAGCGCCAGGCACGCATCAGGACGAAAAAATCCGACTCCGTCTCTGCGCCCGACAGTTCGTCGCGCGCGATATCAACTTGCCGGCGCGCGAGCAAGTCGCGCCCTTGCGTCAGGGCGGCGATCAACGCGACCGGCCGCGCGCAGCCATAATCGCCGGCCGCCAGCAGCATGCGCGCGTAGCGGGGATGCGCCGGAAACGCGAGCATGCGCCGTCCGAGCGCGGTGATGGCGCCCGTCGTCTCGTCGATAGCGCCCAGGTCGGCGAGCAGCGTCTCGGCGCGCTCCAGCGCGCGCGCATTGGGAGCTTCCAGCCAGCGGAATGTTTTCACGTTGCTCACGCCGCCCGCCTGAGCATCAGGATTACCTCCGAGAGATCGAGACGTTTCACTTCGGGGATTTCCTGCGCCGGACGCGCGTGCTGTTCATGCGCCGTCCAGAGGCGCAGGCAGTGTCCGGGCGCGGTGCGTCCGGCGCGGCCGGAACGCTGGTCGGCCGCGACGCGGCTGATTTTTTCGACGAGCAGCGTGTTGATGCCGCGGTACGGATCGAATCGCGGTATGCGCGCCAGGCCGCCGTCGATCACCAGGCGCACGCCGTCGATGGTGAGCGAGGTTTCCGCGACGTTGGTCGCGACGACGATTTTACGCTTGTCGTAGCGCGCGACCGCCGCATCCTGATCCTTCGGCGCCAGTTCGCCGTGCAAGGGAAACACCACGAACTCCGGGCCGAGCGCAGCGCGCGCCGCCTGCACGGTGCGGGCGATCTCGTACGCCCCTGGCATGAATATGAGCGCGTCGCCCTGGGGATGCTTCTGTGCCAAACGTTGCAGCTCTCTCACGGCAAGATCCCAGACGGGCGCCGCGCCCGCGGGTTTGGACAGATATTCGACGGCGACCGGATATGTGCGCCCCTCGGACGACAACACCGCGCAAGGCTGGAGATACTTCTCGACCCTATTGACTTGGGCGACATCCAACGTGGCCGACATGACGACGATGATGAGATCGGGCCGCGACGATTCCTGGATTTCGAGCGCGCGGGCGAGCGTGATGTCACCGTAGAGATGGCGCTCGTGAAATTCGTCGAAGATTATTGCCTTGATTCCCGCCAACCCGCGGTCGGCCAGCATCCGGCGCAGCAGCACGCCTTCGGTCGCGTAGCAGATGCGCGTGGCGGGGGAACTGACGTTGTCGAGCCGCATCTGATAGCCGACCTCGCCGCCGAGTTTTACGCCGCGAGCTTCAGCCACCCAGCGCGCAAGCATGCGCGTCGGCAACCGGCGCGGCTGCAAGATCGTAACCTGGCCGTTGCCCAGCAAACCGCCGTCGAGCAGCATCTGCGGCACCTGGGTCGATTTGCCCGACCCCGTCGGCGCGCTTAGAACCAAGCGCTTCTGCGCGCTCAGGGTTGCGAGCAAGCGCTGCTCGATTTCGTAGATCGGTAAATCGGGTTTTCGCATCGCTTCAAGTAATTTAACACAATCAAAGGGCGGTTGCCGTCGAGGCTGCGCTCGACTCGCTGGATAATGCGTCAACTTCTTGATGCGCGCGCATTGACACCCTTGATCGCCTGGGGTAAGCCACGGCCATGAAGCAAGGAGGTGAAGTATGACGACATCGACTGAGCGGTCGCAGATCATCGACGGCGACGGTCACGTGATGGAAGACATCGCCGCGATCTGGAAACATATGCCGCAGGAATACGTCGGCCGCAGTTTCTCCGACATCCGGGGGAAGAGCCCGTTCCCGCCCATCGATCACCTTCATTCGGCCAATCGCCACTTCACTCCGCACGGCGCGTTCGCCAACGTCGGCCCCGACGGTTGGGAGTCGTTCCTCGACGACGTCGGCATCCACGCGACGGTTCTCTATACCAGCGCGGGCTTGAGCTTCGGAAAAATCGTGAGCCGCGACTGGGCCATCGAGCTGGCGCGCGCGTACAACAATTGGATGCACGATACTTATCTATCGAAGAACCGCCGCTTTCGCGCGATGGGTCTCATCCCGCTGCAGGATCCCAAAGAAGCGGTGGCCGAGCTGCGCAGGATCGTGTCGGAGCTCGGCATGTGCGGCGCCATGCTGCCCTCGACGGGCGCGAACAACTCCCACGTGGGCGCGGAACAGTTCTGGCCCATCTACGAGGAAGCCGAGCGGCTCGGTTGCGCGATCGGCATTCACGGCGGCGCCCACGAAGGCATGCTGATGGACGATATGAGCCCCTACGCGCCGGTGAACGCGCTGGGCCATCCCATCGGACAAATGGTGAGCTTCGCCGGCATCGTCTTCAACGGCATCTTCGATAAATTTCCCGGCGTGCGCATCGGCTTTCTCGAAGCGGGCTGCGGCTGGCTGCTGACCTGCATCGAGCGCTTCGCGCGCTCCTGGGCGAGCCACGTGCAATACGACCCGCGCGGACGTTTCCTCAAGCTCAAGGAAGGGGAGACCGTGCGCGATTATATCGTCCGTCAAATCGACGCGGGCCGGATCTTTGTCGGCGTGGAAGGAAACGAGCTGACGCTCGCCGAAGCGGTGCGCCAGGTGGGAAACAAGCCCTTCATCTTTTCATCCGACTATCCGCACGAGGTGGACGCCGGAACCTGCAAGGCCGAGCTTCAAGAGCTGCGGGAGAACCCGGCGCTCACGCGCGAGGACAAAGAGGCGATCCTGCTGCACAACTCCGCCCGCTTCTATCGCCTGGGCGCCTAGAGACGCCGCTCTGCGGCGGTGAGGAAAGGCGGCATGTGTCTGAACTCCGCTTCGAATCGGATGGAATGGAAAGCTATATTTTTTCTATTCGTCGCGTCCATCGTGGCCTGTGTGGCAACGAAAAGCGCGTTTCCCGCCGAGCGGCCGAGCAAACCGCTTCCAGTCCGCATCGGTGTCGTTTCCCGCAGCACGTTGGACATGCCCTATTACGTAGCGCGCGACCGGGGCTTCTTCCGCGAAGAAGGGTTGGAAGCCGAGATCATTTTCATCAGGTCGAGCCTCTCGCTCCAGGCGATGTTGGCGGGCAGCCTCGACTTCGGCACGGCGACGGGAACCGCGGTCAACGCGATCGTCAACGGCGCCGATATCAGAGTCGTGCTGGCCATGAGCGACAAGCCGGCGTTCGATTTGATCGCGCACCCGAGCATCACGAAAATAGCCGAGTTGCGCGGCAAGAGAATCGGATTCGGCGGGATCGGCGGCCTTTCGGAGTTGATCGTGCGCCAGATCCTGGCCGTGAATCAGATTCCTCCGGATCAAGTAAAGTTCCTTCCCATGGGCCAGAACAGCTTGACGTACGCCTCTCTCAAGGCCGGCATGATCGATGCCACGATGCTGCAGATGCCGCAAAACTTTCTTGCCGAGGATGATGGATTTCGCAAGCTCGCCGCGGGCGCGGACTACTATCGCGTCGTGCAGGGCGGGCTTGCGACGGCGAAAGCCACGGCGGCGGAGCGGCCCGAGCTCGTCGCCAAAGTGATCCGTGCGACGCTGCGGGCGGTCAGGTGGATCAGGACCGAGAAAAAGCAGGCGATCGAATTCATGCGGGGGCCGTATCTCGATCTCGGCAGCGAGCGTGAGCGCTTTACCGAGCGGATATATGACGCAGCGGTGCAAGGATATCTCCCTTCAGGCATCGTGGACGAAAAATTGCAGCGGGAGATGATCGCCTTCACAGCTCAGCGCATCAACCCTCGGCAGCAGGTGGCGCCCGAGCGGGTCTTCGACTTCAGCTTCGCGCGCAAGGCGGGCGAGGCTTTGCGATAAATGAGCATTTCGCGCCGGCCCGCTATATATTTGACGTAACCGCTGGATCTGGATATTGTTTGGCCAAACTCAGCTCGTACCAGGAGGATTTCTTATGAAAACGCCGTTGGCAAAAATCTATTTCGTCGCGACGCTCGCCGCCTTTGTTGTTGCGCTACCCGCATTCGCGCAGCAGTCAGGCGACAAGCCGGTTCAACCTGCCGCGCCGGCCGCCGCGCCCGACCCGTCGAAGCCGATACCGTCGACGCAGCCGCAGCCAACGTCGGTTCCGGGACGTCCCGACATTCCCAATGCCGAAGTCGCGCAGCAGCTGCGCAACGTCGCGCCTCTGCCCTTCGGCGCGCCGGCGGACAAGCTGCCGATCCCGCAGTTGAAGCTGCCCAAAGGCTTCAAGGTCGAGGTCTATGCGAGCGGGATTCCGAACGCGCGCTCTCTCAGGATCGGCGACAAGGGGACTGTCTTCGTCAGCAATCGCGTTCTCGACAAGGTCTACGCGATCGTCGACAAGAACGGGAAACGCGAGACCAAGGTCATCGCCTCGGGACTGGACCGGCCGAACGGCCTCGCCTTTCACCAGGGCACGCTTTACATCGCCGAAGGCACGAAAATTTCCAAGCTCGAGAAGATCGAAGACAATCTCGACAACCCGCCGAAGCCGGTCGTCGTCTACAGCGACTTTCTCAACCACCAGTCGCACGGCTGGAAGTTCATGGCGTTAGGGCCCGACAACAAGCTCTACGTTAACGTCGGCTCGCCGTGCAATATCTGCGAGCCGCCCGCGACCAACGGACAGATACGGCGCATCAGCCTGGACGGCAGCGCTGCGGATGCGGTCGCCCGCGGAGTGCGCAACTCGGTGGGCTTCGACTGGCACCCGGTAACGAAGGAATTATATTTCACCGACAACGGACGCGACTGGCTGTCGGAAGACCTGCCCGAAGACGAGCTCAACCGCGTGACCAAGATCGGCCTGCATTTCGGCTTCCCATACTGCCATCAGGGTAATTTCACCGACCGGGAGTATGGCTGGGGACGCTCGTGCGACGATTTCGAGAAGCCGGTCGCGCTGTTGGGGCCGCACTCGGCCGCGCTCGGCATGCGCTTCTACACCGGTAAAATGTTCCCGAGCCAATACCAGAACGCGATCTTCATCGCGCGCCACGGCTCCTGGAACCGGACGAAGAAGATCGGCGGCGACGTCATCGTCGTGAAGCTGAACAAGGACGGCAGCGTAAAATCGCAGGAGCCGTTTCTCACCGGCTTTCTCCAAAACAACGAATATAGCGGCAGGCCGGTCGACGTTCAGGTCATAAAGGACGGCTCGCTGCTGGTCTCGGACGACCACGCAGGCGCGGTTTACCGCGTGACCTACGGCAACACCAAGGTCGCCGGACGTTGAGCGGCGCCGCGCGGTGGGCCGACCGCCGCCCTCGACCCTTCTTCTGAATCCGGCGGTTCGGATCGCCTAACTGACCGTCGAAACCCTCTGTCCTGTAAATAGCCGAAGCGATCAAGCCAGCCGGCCTAATCCACCACGAAGGACACGAAGAGCACGAAGTTTATAATCAAAAGTATCCGAACCTTCGTGGCCTTCGTGATCTTCGTGGTGAGAGAGTGTCTCGTCGAATCGCGTATCGTGATGCATAGCATCGTCGTTGCGGCGCTCATCGTATTGTCGGCGTCGCCCGTGGGCGCGGATGCGCTGCAAGAGGTGCTCGCCGCCTGCCTCGACTGTCATGGCGCCCAAGGACAATCGCTATTCCCGGACGTGCCGTCGCTCGGCGGCCAACCGGCTTTCTATCTCACGATCCAGTTGATGATGTTTCGAGAAAAGCTCCGCGCCATCGAGCCGATGACTCAGATGCTGCGCGGATTCAACGACGACGATTTGCGCGCCCTGGCGAATTACATCGCGAAGCTGCCGCCGCCCGAGCCTGCCGGCGTCCCAGCCGATCCCGCCCGCATGGAACGGGCGCGTGCGGTGATCGAGCAGAACCGTTGCAACTTCTGCCACAACCGGAACTATTCGGGCGGACAGAACGTTGCCCGTCTTGCCGGCCAGCGCGAGGACTACCTCGCCAAGGCGCTGCATGAATACAAAAACAACCTGCGCCGCGGCTATGACGCCTTGATGGCGGATGTGCTTTACCCGATCACCGGCGAGCAGATCCTCGACCTCGCCTACTTTCTCGCTCGTCTGCGCTGACGGGGATCGCCGAGGAAATGATTCAGCGAAGTCCGTAGAGCCGCGCCGGATTTTTTTCCAGGATGTTGGTCTTGGCCGCCGTGCTGATGTCGTTCCGCTGTTGCAGCTCGCGCGCGGCGAAGCGCTCCCGGTCGCCGTGCGGCATGTCGGTCCCCATGACGATCTGGGTCTCGCCCACGAGCTCCAAAACATGCGGCAATAGCGAATCCTCCAGCTCGGCGCTGAAATAGAGATTTCCCCGTTTGATATATTCCATCGCCGGCAGTTTCTGCACCGGCTTTGTCTGCGGCAGGAATGCCGCGAGTTTCTTCCCCTGGTGTTTAAAACGGTGATCGAGGCGGTCGATCATAAACGGGACCCACATGCAGCCGGCTTCCAGAAAAACCGTGGTGAGATTCGGGAAGCGATCGTACACGCCGCCGCTTATAAGAGCGGCCAATCCCATGAGCACCGGAAAATGGAATGCCACGACGCCGGAAGGGTAGATATGACTGTAGAGATTGTTGATCGACGGGCAAGCCCAGCCGACGTGGACCGCGAGCGGAAGTTTTTCCTCGCAGACGGCTTCGTAGAAGGAGAAAAATTTCGCGTCGTCAAGCTGGCGATCACCGGCGGTTCCGAGCAGCATCACGGCCGCCGCGCCGAGCCGCTTGGCCTCGCGCACCTCGCGCGCCGCCGCTTCCGTTTCGTCCAGATTTACCACCGCAGCCCATTTGAGCCGCTCGTGCTTCGACAAGCGGTCTCCCAGCCAGCGATTATACGAAGCGCAGAGCGCGGTAACGAACGCCGGGTTCGAGCTTAGCGGATAGGCGAGGAAGAGCGTCGGGTAGATTACCTGGACCGCGATTTCTTCCTCATCCATGATTTGCAGGCGGGCATTGAGGTCAGTGAGCTCCATGCAGCCGACGCTTTCGGGTTTCCCTAGGGAATGCGCCGTCGGTTTCCCGTCGACAGATGTCGGCGTGCCCAAGTTATTGCAGCCGCGTCCCACGCGGCGGGGAAACAACTGCTCGTCGATGTCCCAGTAGGCGAGCCCGTCCACGCCGACGACGCGTGGACGCTGAGCGCGAAACGCCGGGTCGAGATAAGCGTCGGCGAAAGTCGCGGGGCTTTCTTCCAGATGACCATCGGCATCGATATAGCGCATGGGTTTCACCTCCGAAAAGGATCAGGGCTTTTATACAACCCTCGCGCTGGCGCGTCAATTCGCCGAGCAAGAATCGGGTGGAAAGTCGGCGCTCCATCCACTAATCTAAGACCATGAACGATTACGAGAGAATCGAAAAGGTTATCCGCCACCTGAAGGAGCACTACGTCGAGCAGCCGGACCTGCGGACGCTGGCCGGGATCGCTCAGGTCAGCGAGTTTCACTTTCACAGGCTGTTCTCGCGCTGGGCCGGCGTCACGCCGAAATCTTTCGTAAAATTTCTCACGGCGCAGCACGCCAAGGCGTTGCTCCGGGAATCGCAGAGCGTCCTCGACGTAGCGCTCGACTCAGGTCTCTCCGGACCAGGCCGTCTGCACGATCTTTTGGTTTCCGTCGATGCCGTGAGCCCCGGCGAATTTAAGAGTTACGGCGAAGGAATGGAAATCCGCTATGGATTTCACCCGACGCCCTTCGGAACTTGTCTCATCGGCGCGACAACCCGGGGAATCTGCCACCTATCTTTTTTGGACCGCGACAGCTCGGGCCGCAGGGCCGCGATTCTCCGCGAGCTCAAATTCGACTGGCCGAAGGCCGCTTTCCATCATCAACCTCAATCCACACGCGAGCTGGCGTCGAAGATCTTCGACTGCGGCGTTACGACTCGCGGCGAAAAAATTCCCGTGCTCCTCGTCGGCACCCCGTTTCGACTCAAAGTCTGGGAGGCGCTGCTCAAAATTCCACTCGGCCGCGTGCTTTCTTACCAGGACATTGCTCGATCCATCGGGAACTCTCGCGCCTGCCGCGCCGTCGGATCAGCCGTGGGCGCAAATCCCGTCGCTTATTTAATTCCGTGTCATCGCGTAATTTACGAAACCGGCATCGTAGGCAATTACCGCTGGGGCCGGGAGCGAAAGCTCGCCATGCTTGCCTGGGAGACCGGCTCGCAAGACGCGACCGAGACCCGAGGCGCTGGCAAGCGCGAGGCTTATTGAGCTCGGGTCTTTTTGTTTCTAGACTATAACGAGAGTTCGAGGATCAAGATGGGTCTAAAGGAAACGGGCCAAACTTTTGTCGATCCCACCCGAATCATAATCCTGAAGATAAAGCCATGAGCTCCGCGCATTATTGTTTACCGCGACGAAAAAAACTTCGCTAACCGATCCTCAATTTTCGAATATCAGAGTGCCAGAGGAACGCGCTTCGAGCGGCGAATTTGCCGGTCCCGCGTCACCAGGGGAATTCGATGTACGAGGCTCGTTGCGCCGATGATCTCGTCTGCGGGATCGCCCTTGAAGTCCAGAGTGCGGATTGCCCTACAAACCTCGAGCGTGAGGGGCCACGTTTGGATTCGTGCCAGAGTCCGTACCAGCTCGGGATGGTCGAGATCCAGTTCGATGCGCTTTAACTCGGAAAGCTTGCTGATTTCCCAAAGAACGATTGCGGAAATACTCCAGCCGTCGCCTGAAAGCAACGAAGCTTCGCGCTTCGTCAAATCGCCGGTCAACGCGTAGAGCAGAATGTGGGTATCAAGACTCAACATCCCACTTTACGCCGGTCGAGAAGACATTCCCTTTAATTTTAATCTTACCCTTAAAACTGCCGATCAGCTTTGCGCTGTCGGTGTGAATGGGAACAAGCTTGGCAACCGGTTTTCCGTGCTTGGTAATGATAATGCCGTCGGGTCCGACCCGATCCAGTAAAGCCAGGCACTGCTCTTTAAATTGGGTGGCAGGTACGCTCTTCATGAGAGGAAACTATATAGTAACCCGGAAATCTTGTCTAGTCATAAAAAATGGACAGTTTACGGACTCGGATCAAGAATAGATATCGCTCTGCTAAAGTTTTCGCTTGGATTCTGTGATATCTACTTTACTCCTACCACGAGGAGGTTCAGGCATGACCGCCGATTCGAACGCGTTCGCTGCGATTCCCACCGGCTTAAAGACGACGGCCGCGGCCGCAGCATTCGTGGAGAACGTCAGCTTCAATTCGATTCCCGCGGAGGCGATTCGAATCGGAACGCGCTGCCTGCTCGACGGGCTCGGACTCTACGTCGCCGGATCGGAAGAACACTCGGTTCGCATTCTCATCGATGAAGCGGAAGAGATGGGCGGGTGGCCGGAGGTGCTCCTCCTCGGCCGCGGCGATAAAAAAGTTCCGGCGCCGATGGCGGCGCGCGTGCTCGGGACCGCGGGCCACGCGCACGACTGGGACGACAGCCAGGTAAGCCTCGATCCGGCGCACGTCTATGGACTGCTCACGCATCCGACGATTCCGCCGCTTACCGCTGCGCTCGTAATGGCGCAGAAACCCGGCGGCATCGATGGCAAGACTTTCATGCTGGCTTTTCTCACGGGCTTCGAAGTCGAGTGTAAAATCTCCGAGTGGATGTTGCCGCAGCACTATCTCCGCGGCATGCACTCCAGCGCGACGGTCGGCACGTTCGGCGCGTACGCGGCCGCGGCGAAACTACTGGGCTTGAAAGCCGACAAGCTGCGTAACGGCTTCGGCATCGCGGCGAGCTTCGCTGCGGGCATTCGCTGTAACTTCGGCACGATGACCAAGCCGCTCCACGTCGGCCGCGCCGCGGAGAACGGCGTCACCGCCGCGCTGCTCGCCGCGCGGGGATTCACGGCCGACCCGGACTCGTTGGACGGGCCTTGGGGATTTTTCGCCGTCCACGGCGGCGGCGTCAGCGCCGAAAAAGTTTCTCAGGGCTTCGGAAAAACCTGGAGCATCATTGATCCAGGCGTTTCGATTAAACCCTATCCTTGCGGCGTGCTGACGCACCCGACGATCGACTTGATGCTCAGGCTCGTTACCGAGCACGATTTAAAACCGGACGATATCGAAGCGGTCAAGGTTTACGCCGGGACAAATATTCTAAAACCGATCCGCTATCCCGTCGCGGCGAATCACCTCCAGGCGAAATTTTCCCTGCCGGCGGCGCTCGCCATGATCGCGCTCGCGCGCAAAGCAGGGAAGCGCGAGTTCTCCGACGAATTCGTCGGCGCGGCTCCCATGCAAGCGATGCAGCGGCGGATCTCGACCGAGCTCGATCCCGAGATCGAAAAACTAGGCTTCGACAAGATGCGCTCGCGCATCGTGATTCGACTTAAAGATGGGCGCGTCGTCGAAGGGTGGGCGGACGAGCGCTATCGCGGCGGCCCGGAAAATCCGCTGAGCGATTCCGCTCTAGAGGCGAAGGCGCGCTCATGTTGCGAAGGCGTCCTGGATGAAAAACAGCAGTCGAAGCTGATCGACGCCGCCTGGTCGGTTGCTCAACTACGTGATTCCAACAAGCTGATGGAAGTTTTAAATTGCGTGCGATAGTGAATAGGCGAAGCGCTTACGGCTTGTTTCGGCTACGTCACGGACATCAACCAGCGAGGTGAACCCATGCCGCACATCCCCTACGTGAATATTTCATCGATCGCGGACCCTGAAATCATCGGCTACCTGGAGCGCGCCCGGCAGGAAGGCACGCCGCGGCCGGAGAGCCAGGCGATCCGGGCGAACAATCCGGCCGTCATCCGCGCATTCTCAGAGGCATGGGACTTAACGTTCCGCCACGGGGTTCTCGACCACGGCCTCAAGGAGCTCTGCCGCGTCTACGTCTCCAAATCGATCGAGTGCGAATATTGAGGCGTCCAACGATCCGTCCAGGCTGGACGGAAAGGCTTGACCGAGGAGAAGTACGACGAGCTGCTCAACTTCGGCGATTCGGATAAGTTCTCAGAGCGGGAGAAAGTCGCGCTGACCTATACCAGCGCCATTGTCTGGAATTCAGAGATCGCGGACGACGCGCTCTGGGCCAAACTCCACCGGCACTTCACGGTCCCCGAGCTGGTCGAGCTCGGTTTTTTCATCGCGCTCACGCTCGGGCAGCAGCGGTGGATCAAGACTCTGGGCATCGGGCACGCCGAGGTGTTGGCCGACACCAGCGCCGGGCTCGCACCGGGCGTGGCGAAGGAAAAATGAAGAAAACTCCCCGACCGCGATGCTGTTTCCGTTCCGGCAGGTAATTTCTCCCGCCTCTGAGAGCACGCGCAGAAATACCTCGGTTTTGAACTTTTTGTTTTCGATTTGCCCATTTTTCGTCCAGAAGTAAAGCCGCCCTGTCTCCGCCATACGTTTGAGCAGCTCAAAGCCGATCTGCCGTCTTTTGTCGTCCCACGATCGGCTCAATAGATTCGCTAGATCTACGGAGGAGGAAAGCGGCAGGCCTTTGAGGAAATTGACGATGCGCGTCGTGATGAATAGTGTATAGATGTCGTCCCGATCGAAGTCTTCAGTTTCGACAGCCATCGCGGTCAAGCGCGACCGTAGATAGTCGTCGTCGGTAAAATCGACGCCGCGCGCAATCGGCGCGTTCGGCGTTTGGTAGAACGGCGACGCGCCGAGCAACACCGGCAGTCGCGCGTTGAACGCCAGAGTCTGGATCATGCTCGCCAGAGTCTCGTTCGGCAGGCCGAGGATTTGATACGAGACGATTTTAAGCCCCAATTCCGTCGCCTTACGCACGACCTTGAGATACGCTTCCAGCGTGTGCGGCCGCTTGGTCGTCTCGCGAACGGTCTTGTCGGAGCTGACGAGAGCTAAATTTAAATGCGAAAACCCGGCCTCGGACATCAGCTCCAGCGCTTCTTCGTCGAGACTCAGATAGCTGATGCCGTTCATCGCCACCAACTGGAGCGCGCCGCCGGGAAAGCGCGCGATCATTTGTCGGCATAATTCCTTGAATGTGCTTTTGTAGTAGGTGAGGTTATCGTCCTCGAAGTCGATCACGCGATAACCCTGCCGGTAGCGCAGCTCGATTTCTTCCAACACGTTGTCTAACGAGCGCAGCCGGTATTTTTCTCCGAACGTCGTGTGGACCGAGCAAAAAGAACATTTATGCGGGCAGCTTCGCGACGTAATCATGAACGTCATCGGCTTTCCCGCCAGCGTGTAGCTCGAGGGAGAAAAATCGCCGAGATCGGGAAACGGCAGATCGTCCAGAGAATAGTTGTCCGCGATGGGATTGAAATGGAACTGCCCGTCTTTTTTGTAAGCCAGGTTCGACACGCCTTCGAGCGGTTTTTCTCCCTGTAGAAAAGCCAGAAACTCCACGAACGCTTTCTCGCCCTCGCCGCGAATCACATAGTCCACATACGGCGAGGAAAGGAGCGATTCTGGAACTGCCGACGCATGCGAGCCGCCCATGACCACCGGGACGTTTAGTCTTTTCTTCACCCGCCGGGCGATCTCCAGCGCCTCGCGATAATACGGGGTGAAGAGACACGATATTCCCACGACGTCCGGCTTCATCGATGCCAGCTCGGCCTCGATCTCATCGAACGAACGGCCGAAGTGATAGTACTGATGAAATGTGGAAAACGGAGATTGATCCGCGACCGGATAGTATGCGGAAAGATAGTCGAGCGCCTGCGGAATCGCAACCGTCCTACGGCCGCACGCCCTGTGGTAGTCCCTGATGATGACTTCGACGCGCGGAAGATGTTTCTTAACGGCGGCTTTAATATAACAGAGCCCGATCGGCTGGAGGCGCACATCGGTGTCGTAGAAATCCTCGACGGGCGGTTGAACGAGAACGACGCGCATGGGTGGTTTGTTAAATATCCGATCTTCATCCCTTAAGGGAAGATCCAAAGTCTTGGCCGTTGTCAATATGAACGGCTCGCGTTCGGTTGATTTTGGCCGCTTTATACTATATGAGCGAGAGGAATATATCGGAGGTAAACTCGATGGCCAAGCCGGCATCCCAGATCGAAAATGTAATGGACAACATCCCCTACTACGACAAGTGGCAGCAGGGAGAGGGGATCCCCATCACCAAGACATTTTTTGTCCAGGATTTGCGAAAAATTCCCGTGGCTCACTGGGAGAGAACGGGAGGCGAGGGCGCCTTCATCAACATGGAAGGCGCCGAAGGCGCGACCGGCGCTTACGTCTGCGAGATCCCCGCGGGAAAAAGCCTGAAGCCGCAGCGGCAGATTTACGAAGAGATGATCTACGTTCTCAAGGGCCGCGGCGCGACGACCATTTGGAACGACAAAGGCGCCAAGCAAACCTTCGAGTGGCAGGAGGGTAGCCTCTTCGCGCTGCCGCTCAACGCCTGGCACCAGCACTTCAACGGCCAGGGCAACGAAACCTCCCGGTTTTTCTCGGTCAACAGCATGCCGATTGTATTCAACCTCTTTCACAACGACAAGTTCATCTTCAACGTTCCGTACGACTTCACCGACCGCTTCAACGGCGAGCCGGAATATTTCAGCGGCAAGGGAAAGGCCCATCCCGGCCGCGTTTGGGACACCAATTTCATCGCCGACGCGCGCAACTTCAAGCTCGAAGAGTGGAAAGAGCGCGGCGGCGGCGGGACCAACGTCATGCTCGAGATGGCCAACGGCTCGATGGCCGCGCATATTTCGGAGTTTCCTATCGGCACCTATAAAAAAGCCCACCGCCACGGACCGGGCTTCAACGTCATCATCATCAAAGGCAAGGGCTTCTCGCTCTTCTGGAGAGAAGGACAGCCGATCAAGCGCTACGATTGGCAGGACGGTAGCGTCTTTACGCCGCCGCCGATGATGTTTCACCAGCATTTTAACACCGGCGCCATGCCGGCGCGCTATCTGCCGCCGCGCCTGGGCGGAATCAAATACAGCCTGGGCGAGCAGTTCGGCGACGTGACGAAAGTCGATAAGGACGTCAAAGCCGGCGGCAACCAGATCGAATATTTCGACGAGGACCCGTCGATCCGAAAAATGTTTGAGGAAGAGCTGGCGAAGTCCGGCACCTCATCGCGGATGAACCCGGATTTCTACAAGAAAAAGTAAAATCGAGTCCCGTAAAAATTGATCGTCGCGAGTCCCATCTTTTTCGGTTCGACAATTCTTTTTTCCAGCCGACGCTTCAGCCGCTTGGATAGGCGCAAGTGGTAGCCGCGACACTCATAGTCGGGTTCGCCTACCTGCTCGGCTCCGTGCCGACGGGCTTCCTTCTGGGTTACTTTGCCGGCGTCGATGTGCGCCGGTCGGGCAGCGGCAACGTAGGCGCCACCAACGTCGCCAGAGTGGCTGGCAAATGGCTCGGACTTCTGACGTTGCTGGGAGACGCGGCGAAAGGCTTCGTGCCGGTATTGATCGCGCTTCGGTTGGATTTAGGCGCAGCGCTCACGGGCCTTGTGGCGCTGGCCGCCTTCCTGGGTCATCTCTATCCGGTGTTCCTGAAATTTCAGGGAGGAAAAGGCGTGGCAACAGCTTTGGGCGCGTTGTTGGCCCTCGCGCCCGCGGCCACCGGAGTGCTGCTGCTGGTATTTTTAATGGTCGCGGCGGCGACTCGAATCGTTTCGCTCGCCTCTATCGTGGCGGCCGGAATTACTCCGGTGGCGATCTGGCTTCTCGCCTACCCGATTCCCTGGGTAGGCGTCACGCTGCTCATGGCGCTGATGATAATCTGGCGCCATCGAGAAAACATTCAGCGCCTGCGCGCCGGCGCGGAGCCGAGATTCAATCTCTAGCTTGACGGCGCGTGCGGATGTTTAATACTCGCGCAGCTCTTTCTGCTTCTCTTGTTCTTTTTTAAGCCGTACCGTCTCGGCTTTGTTTTTATCGATCGGCTTCTTTTGTTGCGCCTGTTTTTGCTCGTTGCTTTGCATCTGGTCGCCGATCAGAACGCCGGCGCCTGCGCCGATCACGGCGCCGACCGCCGCACCCGTTCCCGGAGCCCCCACGGTGCTCCCGATAATGCCTCCGGCAGCGGCGCCACCGACGGCCCCGATGGCCGCGCCTTTTTCTCGAGTCGTCATGGGCGTGGAGCACCCGAGAGATCCGGCCAGCAAGAATATGGCTAGAAGACCGCTTAATCCGTACTTCATGGATCCTCCTAATTCACCGCAATGGCGTGAACAATGCAATATTACCAAACCGAAATTGCGTATTCAAGTTTTCTTTTGGCGGATCGTCTGCGGGCTCGCTACGACAGTGAAAACAGCTCTATTGACATCGTAGACCTTAGAAGTCTAAAATCATTTTTAGGTAAGTGAAGGGAGAGTAATGGAGACAATCACTAAAGAGACCGTGCTCGAAGCGCTCAAAAAGGTCCAGGACCCGGAGCTCCATCGCGACATCGTGAGCCTCGGCATGGTGAAGAACCTCGACGTGGCGGACGGAACGGTCAAATTCACCGTCGAGCTCACCACCCCGGCCTGTCCATTGAAAGAAACGATCGACACCGATTGCCGCAAGGCGCTCGCGCCTCTGGGAATCGGCAATCTGGAAATCTCTTTCGGCGCTCAGGTGCGCGGCAGCAAGTCCGGCGCGGGACAGACCGATCTGTTGCCGACGGTGAAGAACGTGGTGCTGGTGGCGGCGGGAAAAGGCGGTGTGGGGAAATCGACGGTGGCCGCGAATCTTGCGGTGGCGTTAAAGAAGCACGGCGCCACAGTCGGTCTGCTCGACGCGGATATTTACGGACCGTCGTTGCCTATTATCATGGGCGTGAAGGACCATCCCGAACAGATTCCCGTCAACGGCGGCTTCAAGCTCAAGCCTCCGATCGCGCACGGCCTGCCGGTGATGTCGATCGGATTTTTTCTCGAGCCCGATCAAGCGGTGATCTGGCGCGGGCCGATGCTGGGAAAAGCGCTGCAGCAGTTGATGGCCGACGTTCTATGGGGCGAGCTGGATTATCTCGTGGTCGATATGCCGCCGGGGACCGGCGACGTGCAGATCACGTTCTCCCAGCAGCTCAAAGTCAGCGCCGCGCTGCTGGTCGCGACGCCGCAGGAGGTTGCGCTGGCCGACGTCGTCCGGGCCAAGTCGATGTTCGACAAGGTCATGATTCCCATCGTCGGCATTGTCGAGAACATGAGCTATTTCATCTGCGACGGCTGCGGCAAAGAACACGATATCTTTTCCCGCGGCGGCGCCGAGCGCGCGGCCGGGCGATTCAACATTCCGTTTCTGGGCGAGATCCCGATCACGCCCTCGCTGCGCGAGGGGGGCGACAATGGCGTGCCGATTCTAGTGCAGGAGCCGGACTCGGAAGTCAGCAAGATTTTTATGGACATCGCGGCCAAGCTCGCGGGCCGGCTCTCGGTGGTCTCGGAAGCGGCCCGCAAGGCGCAAGCGCTGAAGATCATCTCCACTTGAGGAATCATGGCAGGCCCATTTCCCGTTGAGATCAATCACATCAAAGCCAAAGGGGTGGTGCGCATCACCTGGGAGGACGGCCACGCCGGAGATTACCCGCAGGATTATCTGCGCGGCTATTGTCCTTGCGCCGGATGCCAGGGGCACGGCGGCGGCGTCAAATTCCATGCGGCGCCGGACGCGGTGCTGGCGCAAATCGGCGCGGTGGGAAATTACGCCATTCAGTTTTTTTGGCAGGACGGACACGAGACCGGGATCTATACTTTTGAATTTCTCAGAGCCCTCTGCCAGTGCGCGGAGTGCAAGAGTTTGGCGCAAGAGGCGGAAGGATAGGGAGCATCATTATGCCTACCAAAGAAGAAATCTACCAGGCGCTGCAAACCTGCTACGACCCTGAGATCCCGGTGAACATCGTCGATCTTGGTCTCATCTACGACGTGCAGATCGAAGGAAGCAAAGTCGTGGTCAAGATGACTTTGACCGCGCCGGGCTGCGGCATGGGCGGCATGATCGCCGGCCAGGCGCGGCAGAAAATTCTCGATAATATCGACGGCGTCGAAGAGGCGACCGTCGATCTTGTATGGGACCCGCCCTGGGAGCCCAGCATGATGAGCGAAGAGGCCAAGCACAAGATGGGAGTCGGGTAAGGGAGATTTTTAGCTACCTTTCGGCAGTTATCCATCCCGCCTATAAGAGACTTACTCTCTTCTGCGCGCGCGGCTCCCACAGCCACTGTCGTGGCGAGTAACCGAAATATCTTTCTCGTTGCGGTGGCCTTACACGCGGCGCCACTAAGACGCGCCGCTGGTGGCTAACTTCTCCGCAGAGTTTCTCGGTGTGGGCTTACGCAGCGTGTTAGATGGCCGGCGTCGAGTCGGGAACTTTGGGGATTTGCGCACCGTGCCAAACCGCAACGACCCATATGACTTCTCCCTGCAGCCGGTAGAAAAAACGGTAAGGCCAAACGATGACCTCTCAATGCGGCAACTCCGGGAACTCCGGTAAATGCCTTCCCGAATTTGGAAAGCGTTCGAGCCTCTTCAGAACTCGTTCGGCCCGCTCACGGAATCTTTGAGCGGCTAGAGGATTGTCTCGTCGGATGTACGTCAACGCTCCAAGAAACTGTGACCGCCCGCTTGGTGTAAATCTTACTCTCACGCTTTGGAGAGAAGCGCGTCAGCTTCAGCCAATACGTCGTCAAGATCATATCCTTTGCCAACGGCGATCTCTCTTTCACCCAGAGCAAGCAGTTTGAGGACCGCACGTTCTTGCTCGCCCTTTTCGTAAGCGGCCATACTCAGCAAGACCGCAGCAGGCCTGCCGCGCTGAGTCACGATTAAGGGGCGTTTGGATTTTCGGACGCGTTTGAGGGTTGCAGATGCATCTTGTTTAAAGTCGCTTACCGGAATTTTGGTTGGATTCTTCGCCATCGTTTACCTCCAGGGACCTCTCATGACCCTATAGCCGACGGGTTCAAAACACAACGCTGAGTGATTCCTCAAGAATTTGTTGTCCTGCTAACGTTTTGGGTGAGAGGCGCGATTATAAATGATTCTTCACCGCGCCCTCTCCACCCAAGGGTTAGGCTGTTTCCTCAGCAACAGTTCTGTCTCGATGGCTCATTGGAGAAAAGAGGATCAACAGCCGTGATACGCTTTTACCGATTCCCTTACGGCTCCTTCGAGATGCCCACCACCAGGAATATCAATGGCTTTGCGCCTCTGTTCTCGATCCAGTGAGTGACATCCTTGCCTTCCGCCTTCACCTGACCCTCGTGGAGTTCCACGCACTTGCCATCGGGCGAGCAGTCGGTAAACGTCCCTTGAAGGACGTACAGAATCTGGGGACGATCCCTGTGGCTGTGAAGTAGGCCGTTACCATCGGGTTCGTATGTGGGCACCACCGCCCGAAGGTAGCGACCTTGAAGTTCCGGAATTTCCGGACCAAGATCAAGCGAAGCTAAGGTCTTCACTGTTATGCCCTTGGCTTTGGTTGGGGGTGTCTGCTGGGCACTCAGGACTCGGCTCCCGATCATACCCAGCGCGATGCCTATGGCCAAGGCTACAGCGAGCATGACCACGGTTTGCTTCATGGACGCCGCCTTCCTGGTTGTTTTCTGTAAAATCTGCTTCATCGTTTGTTCCCTCCTGTTCTACAGATTGAGTCGGTCTGGCATTCCAGCGTTATCCTCATGCGGCTAATAAGTGAGCCGCTTTAGCAGGCGACAAATGCCGGTCGGCCTATCTCCTAACACGGCTCCAACAATCAAATCCGAATTGGTTGCAATATCCGCCAGCTACTTCAACCTGTCAACAACTTGCTGGCCGCGAAACACCGCCGGATTGAGCGGCCTATTTCCCTAACCACCCGCAGCCGATCTCGGTCGGCGCTCATTGAAGTCACCTCACTCTAAGCCGCTACGGTGCGTCGAGTGATTTCGATGTGAGCAGCCGCACTTGCAGCGGCCATAAAAAACCGGCATGTAAGACGGATGGAAGATTGTCCACGCCTTCGGCCCGTCGAGGCCTTTCCGCTTCAACAAGAGGGGAAAACTTTCATTTGTCTGAGGGACCCGCAGCACTTCGCTCAACCGTTGGTCGTCACGCCCGTCGGCTATTTTGTCTTGACTCATTTTGACGGGCAGCATTCGTTTCTCGACATCCAGGAGGCCTATCGCAAGAGAATCGGACAAGCCCTGTCCATCGAAGAATTAAAAAAGATGATCGATCTGCTGGACGAGCAGTTCTATCTTTACAACCAGAGGTTTCTCGATCGTCAGCAAGAGATCATGGACGAGTTCCGGCGCCAGCCGGTCCGCTCACCAGCACACGCGCCCGGGGTTTACAGTGACGAGCCGGAAAAGCTCAAAGCCCAGTTGCTCGGACATTTTCAAGCTGCCGATGGTCCGGGCGAAGCGCAGCTTAACGGCAACAATTCCACACCGAAAGCGATCATTGCTCCTCATATCGACTTCCATCGCGGCGGACCGTGCTACGCGTGGGCGTACAGGGAGCTTGCCGAAAGGCCGGGCGCGGACCTCTATATTCTGCTCGGCACGTCGCACTGCGGCGGCGAGAGCCCTTTTGTCGCCACGCTCAAGGATTTCGCTACGCCGCTCGGGAGGGTGGAAACCGACAAAGAATTTGTTGGCCGGCTCGCGGCGGCGTACGGCGGCGATCTTTTTGCCGACGAGTATCTCCACCGCACCGAGCACTCGCTGGAGTTTCAAGTCGTTTACTTAAAATACGTCGCCGATCTCCGGGCGCGGCTCACGGGAGAAAACCGCGACTTCAAGATCGTTCCGATTCTGGTCACCTCGTTTCACTCTAACATCCAGAACGGCAGTCTTCCGGAGAAAGATCCGCGGATCGGAGATTTTCTGAGGGCGCTGTCCGATCTCGCCGCGAAAGAGTCGAGGCGCGTCTGCTTCGTCGCCGGCGTGGATCTGGCGCACGTGGGCGCGCAGTTCGGTGACCGCGATCCGGTCACGCCGGAATTTCTCAAGTGGGTGGAAGCGGAAGACCAGCGGCTGATCGAGAGACTCGCGTCAGCCGACTCCGAAGGATTTTTTCATGAAATCGCCAAAGACCAAGACCGCCGGCGCGTCTGCGGCTTCTCGCCGCTTTATTCTCTCGCTCATCTTCTCAACGGCAGCCGGGGAAGGTTGCTCAAGTACGGTCAGGCCTTCACGCAGGAGACCGGCTCCGCCGTGACGTTCACCAGCATGGTGTTCGATTAAGAAGGTTGCTTATAACGGCCAACATGCGTTGAAGCCAAAAGGAGGTTGCTGCATATGGAATTGATCGTCGATACGAAAAAAGATGGCCCCAATTTAGTGCGCGGTCCGCTCAAGTTCGTCGATGCGAGCGGCAAAGAGACTGTGATGGATAAACCCATGATCGCACACTGCCGCTGCGGCTAGTCGAGCAATAAGCCTTTCTGCGACGGCACCCATGCGAAAATCGGCTTTAATGCCGCTGAAGCGAAATTTTATATTCCATGATCCACAAAGGCGTGCGGGCGTCTTCTCTCTCTTTATACTATCACTCATCTCCTGGACGGCAGCCGGGGAAGGTTGCTTAAATCTTAAATACGGGCAAGCCTTATCCCAGGAGACCGGCTCGGCGGTGACGTTCACGAGTGCCATGTTCGCCTGACAGCGCAGCGAAATTTCCTTACCTATAAATTAACCGCCAAGTTGACATAACCCTATCCTATCGGCTACTGTTCCCTCAACACACGACTCCTGATTTTACTCTAAGGAGGTTTTTCGTATGCAAATTTCGCGGGCGACATTTTTGCGGATGCGTTCCGCTTGGTGGGTTCTAGGACTGGGACTGCTCGCCGGCTGCGCCGTCGAGTCGCACCGCGCGTTGACGCCGGATACGGTCGCGAGCGCCGGCACTCCGTACAACGGCCCTAAATTCGCGCTGGTCGTCGCCAAGTTCCAAAACCGCTCCACGTACATGCAGGGAATTTTTTCCGACGGCGTCGATCAGCTCGGCAATCAGTCAAAGACCATTCTCAAGACGCACCTGCAGCAGACCGGGCGCTTCGTTCTCGTGGACAGGGAGAACATGACCGAGATCGCCCAGGAAGCGAAAATTCGTGGAACACAGCAGGAACTGAAAGGAGCTCAGGTTGCCGTCACCGGCGACGTTACGGAGTTCGGCCGGCGCGTAACCGGAGACACGCAGTTCTTTGGCATTCTCGGTCACGGGAAGAAGCAAGTCGCCTACGCCAAAGTGGCGCTAAATATCGTCGACGTCCATACCTCGGAGATCATCTACGCCGTTCAGGGCGCCGGCGAATACGAGTTGAGCAATCGCGAAGTCATCGGATTCGGATCGGCCGCCGGCTATGACGCGACCTTGAACGGCAAGGTGCTCAACCTCGCGATCATGGAAGCGGTCAATAATCTGGTCGCTGGTCTTGAGCGCGGCGCATGGAGCCCGGCCAAGGGAAAGTGAGACCATGCGCTCCCTTCAACTGGCGCTCCTGATCGCGTCGCTCGGCGCGCTCAACGCGTGCGCGCCGAGGAGCATTTACTCCTGGGGCCGTTACGAGGAACTGATCTACGAGATGTACATGAAGCCGGGCCAGGCGGATCCGGTCACGCAAACGGCCAAACTCACCGAAGACATCGATAAAGCCAAAGCCGAAGGAAAACCGGTTCCGCCCGGTGTTCACGCCCATCTCGGATATGTGTATTACCAGCAGGGAAACGTGGCGGGCGCGCAGCAAGAATTCCAAATCGAGAAAAATCTGTTTCCAGAATCATCCGCATTCATCGACGGCGTGTTGCAACGAATGAGCCGACAATGACGAGGCGCGGAGCGACTCCCTTCCTCATCTTAATTTTGACCTTCGCGTGTTCCTGCGCTGCCAAGGTCGACTACGCTCTGTATCGCAGCCGCCTGCCGCGCGCGGTCTTGGTGCTTCCGCCGCTGAATTCATCGACTACGGTGGAGGCGACGTACATCTATCTCTCCACGGCGTCGCGCCCTCTGGCCGAAGCCGGCTACTACGTCTTTCCGGTCGCTGTGATCGACGCGTTCATGAAAGAGAACGGTTTGCCGACTCCCGACGAGATGCACGGCGTCTCGCTAAACAAAATCAAAGAAGTCTTCGGCGCCGACGCCGTCCTGTACATCACGATCGAGGAATGGGGACAGAAATACCACGTGATTTCCTCCTCGACAGTCGTTAGAGCCAGCGTGCGTCTGGTCGACGTTGAAACGGGCGCGACGCTCTGGACGGGCAAAGCGCAAGCCGTTCGAGACTCGGGAGCAGGCGGGCAGGGCGGCATCATCGTCGCGCTCATCGCCGCAGCCGTGCATCAAATTGTCTTTTCGATGATCGACCAGACCCACGAACTTTCCCGCTTTGCAACGACCACCATGGTCTTCAACAAGGACAACGGTTTGCTGTTCGGGCCGCGCCATCCCGAGTTCAACACCGACCAGCGCGGGCGGTAGAGGATCTGCGCGAAACTCAAGCGGCTCTTAGGCCCGCCAATCTCCTAAAATCCTCGATCGCTTTTTCCCCGTCGAAGGATTTCCCCCAAAGTTTCTTCCCGTGCCTTTTTAAAAAATTTTCGACATTTCTCCTGAATTGTCCCTTGGTGAGTGACATCGGGCTTACGCGCATTGCGCGGGCCCACAGGGCAACGAGAGGTCCGGGACGCAGCCGCTTTATTTTGATTACCTTGAGAATGTCTTTGACATCGATCTCCATGAAGCGGGTCATTTTTCCTATCGTCCAGTATTCCGGCGCAAGAAGACGAATGTCCATTTGACCGATCTTTTTGTAGGGGATCGAAGTCTTACGGTAATCCAGGTAATCGATCATGGACCAGTGACCGATATCGGCCGAATAGTTTGCGGCGATTCCGAGTTTCGACGAAACCTTGCTGATCAACTCCTGGAGTTTCTCCTCCTGGCTTCGTTCCCTGCTTTTTCTGTTTAACCGGATCTCAAAATCGATGTCGATGCTATGTCGGACGTTGCCATAGATCCCTCCCGCCGCGGCTCCCGTGAGGATGACGGAAGCCGGTCTGGAAAGACCGCGATGGAGCTCCAGGAAAAATAGATCAACGATGTTTTTTCGCATTTGGGTTTCGTTGGAGAGCGTCTTCGACGCGCTGTCGCAGGGTGTCGATTTCTTGGTTGGTCAATCGTTGCCGCAAATCCGCCCAGCGAATCGCCGCTGCTTTTGAGGAAATTCTCCGGCTGCGGCCGGGCGAAATAGTTTCACGGAGCAGGCGCACAATCTCGCGGTCCTCCATTGAAGAAGGCAGATCATTGCCGACGACGGAAGCCGCTATAGTTTCCAGCCGCCGCCTGGAAAAACGCGACTGGGTAGGGCGGCCGACTGTGCTATCGAGCACCGTCGATGGATTAACTTCGAGGGCCAGGCAAATTTGTAAAAGAGTGGACACCATAATGTCCTGCTTGCCGGTTTCGATATTGGAGAGATTGGCCTGCGCGATGCCGGTCCTGCGGGCGAGCTCGATCTGGGATATCCCCCGCCGGATCCGCTCCAAATGCAGTTTTGGTCCTACTGTCAGCATGTACGAAATATAGTATATTTACTATATTTTGTCAAACTGTCCCTGAAATGGGGGGGCGCTGTCTATGCCGTGCCTGGCGGCTTGACGGATCGCTAGGTCCGCAACGGCCTCACGCTCGCTCTTCGTACATATCGAATTCGACGTCCCGCGAGATGACAAGCTGGCGCAGCAACTCGACCAGACAGGCGCTGTAGTGCATGTCCGTGCCGTGCCCGTCGGTCGCCGTGGGCCCGACGGTGAAGCTATCGACGGCGCCGGCCTGGCAGGCGGCGCGAATCATCTGCTGGTCCATGTCGCCGTCGTGCATGACCGACGGGTTGCCAAGGATGGTAGCGAGGGCCGCTTCGAGCCCGTAGCCGCCCCGGTTGGAAGAAGAGGCGACGATGAGTTGGTCGGTTTTGACGTCCGATGCGATGCCGCCGCCACAACCGCAGCCGCAATCGGCGCCGAATGGAATGTGTTCTTCGACCGCCCGACGGATGTTTCCGAAGCCGAGCTCGTTGCCCAAGTCGCCGATGCCGATGGTGAGGATTCCACGGCGGCGCGCTTCTTCTACCAAAATTCCAATTTTGGCAGTCGTATCGGACATGTCCGTTCCCCGTCCGGTATGATAGAGGCCCTTGGTGTTGGGCGAGCATTTTTCGACCGTGATGATCGCCGACGGCTTGAGGCCGTCGAGCAGCTTGGTTGTAGCCTGGCGCGCCGCTCCGGCGTCAACCGGGAAGCTCTGGGCTGCGACGGCCTGATGCAACTTTTGAAGCGCCTCAGACGGGTAGACGCGTATGCCGGCCGCGCCGCAAATCGCTTCGAACACCGGCAGCACAGCCTCCTCGCCGATGAAGCAGACTTTGGTCTTCAAGCCCCGGCTGATCGCCCGGGCCAGCGCGCCCGCCCCGATCATGCCGCAGATCTCGCCGCGCGGATACCAGAAATCGATCACCCAACCGCTCGACACCAACACCGGCCCTTTGCCGCGCGCCGCCGCAATCAGCGTTTCTGCCGCACCCTGAACCAACGGCTTTTGGCATTGCTTCCTCGCCGCGTCATAGAGGAAACGGATTTTGCCGCGCGATCCTTCGGGACGGGCATCGAATTCAGTTGAAATCAGCCGGTCGATGCTGTCGCAGATCTGATCGATGCGAGCCTCCAGGCTAATCATTTGTCCTATCCTCCTTTGTATTGGCTATGAGTAACGCTCCAGGTGAGCCGCGCGAGCTTTGCGAGCGTCGGACTCCAACTGGTTGTTAGGCATCATAGCTCCGATTGGTGGGCGACACTTCCCTTTTACTCATCCTACTTTACTGATAATTCAAGACCCCATTTCTCGATCCAGGGCCGCGGTCGGGCGGACCGCCGTATCAGGCTTCGTGGCTCTGACTTGGTGGGCACCGTTGCGCTTTTGCCCACCCTACTTTCCTACCATAGGGCTCAGCAGTTCTCTTCAGTCCGCCCCTCCAGGGATATCGATCACAAAGAGCCACGTCCCATCGGGCTGGCGACGGACCACCTCTGCGTTATTGCCGGCCATCGTGATCGGTTTGCCATCAGGGCCGGTACCGGTGCCACTCCACTTCCCGCGCAACAGGGCGAGATTCCCATCCCCGCTTTGGACTGCCTTGACCTCCACGGTGAACTGGGGCTTGAGTGCCAGATAACCCTGCATGACTTCGCGAATGGCTGCCCGGCCCGTGACTACCTGGCCTGAGTCCTGGACAAAAGTGGCATTCGGCTCGTAAAAAGCTAGGGCTGCTTCCAGGTCTCCCCTGTTCAGCGCCTCGATCACAAGCAGATCACACTCTTCAGGCTTACGTGCTGGCATGTTAATACCTCCTTTGTAAAAATTGAGCCTAACTAGTGAATTCCCGTGGAAAACGCGCCGCCGCTCGAACGCGGGATAAAAATGCCGTGGCCCTGTTTGCCGACGTATTGCCCGTTTTCCGAAACGACATTGCCGCGTGAAATAGTCACGACCGGAAACCCCTGAAGATCCCATCCGTCATAAACGGTGTAGTCCTGCCACCCGTGGAGGTTCTCGAGTCGGATCGTTCGCTTGAAATTCGGATCGATGACAACGATGTCGGCGTCGCTGCCGACCGCTACCACTCCCTTGCGCGGGTAGAGACCGAAGATTTTGGCGGCATTGGCGCTGGTAATTTCCACCAGCCGGTTGATGCTGAACTTTCCCTTGGCCACGCCTTCTGAATAAAGAAGCGGTATGCGCACCTCGACGCCCGAAAAGCCGGCCTGGAGACTGTCCAGCGTCCGGCCGATTTTTTCCCGCCCTTCCGACGGATAAGTCGCGTCGTCGGTTCCGATCGTCGACATGGTGCCTTTGACGATACCTTTCCAGAGACCTTCGCGGTCCTCCTTGCCCTTGAGCGGAGGGAAGTTTACATATCGGAGCCCGTCGTCGCGCTGCGTGACATCTTCATTGGTGAAAAAAAGATATTGCGGGCAGGTCTCGCCGAATACCGGCAGATACCGATTGCGGGCTTCGTAGACTGCCTGAACGCCGCGCTGCGAACTCATGTGCACGATATACAGCGGGCAGCCGGTGCGCTCGGCGAGAAAGGTGGCGCGGTGGATGGCCTCTTCCTCGACCCAGGACGGCCGGGTCTCGGCCACCAGGCGGCCATCGTTCCGCCCGCGCCGGATATACTCGTTTTTCATCCACTCGCAGACATAGTGGTTCTCCGCGTGAACTTCGACGATGCCGCCGGACTCGGCGGCTGCTTGCATCGTCGCGTAAAGGCCGCCGTCATCCACCGCCCAGTCGTAAGTCATGTATATTTTGATCGACGTTATCCCGTCGCGCATGAATTGCTTGATCTCGCCGATGGTCGCGGGTGCGATCGGTCCCATGAGACAGGCGTGGAGCGAATAATCGATGGCCGCCTTTCCCTGCGGCTCGCTTAGACGTTTTTCGATCGTCTCCAGAGCGGAAGTGCCGCCTTGCACCCAGGCGAAGTCGATGATGGTGGTCGTTCCGCCGCAGGCCGCCGAGATCGTGCCGCGGTCCCAGCCCTGCATCATCGCCGGTCCCCACGGCATGTTGAAGTGCACGTGCGGGTCGATGCCGCCGGGAATGACGTACTTGCCGCCTGCGTCGATCACCCGCTCCGCCTCCGAAAATAAGCCCGGCGCCGTCACGGCGGCGATGCGCTCGCCCTCGACGGCCACGTCCGCCACGATGCTTGCTTCCGGCGACACGACGGTCCCTCCCTTGATCAGCAAGTCCAGCATAATTGCCTCCCTGAAAATCCTTTGACCGCTGCCGCCGTCGAGATTTTCACTTCTCCCGGCGTTCGGGCGCTCCGGTCGAATTGACGCAAAACAGGCCGGTGAACATCAGCGCAAGCGCCGCCCATATCCAGAGGCTGTGGCTGTCGCCGAAAAAAAACATGCCGATGCCGACGCCGAGGAGAGTCGCAATGTAGTTCGAGGTTGAAAAGAATACCGGCCCGGCGCGTTTAAGGATCTCGAACACCAATACGTAAATGGCCGCGGTGTTGACAATGGCGCCGACGACCGCCCAGTGGCCGATACCCAACGGTCCGTCGAAGAACCACCAGCTCCCGGCCACGGCCATGACGGGAACCATGGTGATCGCCGACGCGATCAGCAGACCGCAAGCAAGCGGCAGCGATTTCGTCGCCGCTGGCTGAAGCCGGACCATGAGAATCGTTCCCACCGCGTAACCCACCGGCGCAAGCATCCCGAACGCGACCCAGCCCGCCAGATCGGGCGACGGCAGGCTCGTCTTCGGAAGCAGCACCAGCAACACGCCGCCCAGGCCAAGCAGCAGGCCAGCAAGACGGATCCAATGGAAGCGATCCATGCCCAGAGTCAACGCGAGGGCGTAGATCATCAACGGGATCAGCATCAGGCCGAGACTCAAGATCCCTGAAGGCACCTTGGGCGCGACCAGGCTCAGGATGGAAAAGGGAATGGAAAAATTAAAAACCGCAGCGAGAAAATAAAATTTGAGCGTTTTCGCCGAAAGACCGGGCATTTGATTTCGCGCGCCGCAGAGAGCGAGCAAAATCAAAGCGCCGCCCAGCGACTGTAAAAACACGTAGGGGATGAACGGAACGCCATGGGTGGTCGCCAACCGGTTGAACACGAACATCAGGCCGAAGGTGAAGCCGACCAGAAAGAGTATGCCGAAAGCCGCCGGCCCCGGTCTTCTCAACTCACTAACGGCAGGAGTTTGTTGTCGAGTTGTCGCCATGGCAAGGAGAGCTTGTACAGATGAACCGGACCTCTATTTGGTGCTCTCCGATGGTTGATACTTTGCGATCCAATCCAGGACCTCTCCAAGCCGCATCACGTCGCTGTACTTTTGCTCGATGTCGAAAAGGTTGGCGAGGTGCGGCGCTTCCGCCCGGTCGCCCACGCATTCTTCCGGCACGACGCCGTGATAACCGTACTGCAGGGCATCGATGCAGGTGGCGCGGACGCAGCCGCTCGTCGTACAGCCGGTGATGATGAGCGTATCGATTCCCATGCTCGTGAGCGTTGCCTGCAGATGAGTGCCGAAAAAGCCGGAGGGATATTTTTTGATGACCATGATGTCTTCTGCGGTTTTTCCCAAGCGCGGGTCGATCTCCACCCATTTGCTGCCGATCTTGAGCCAGCTCAAAGCCGAAACCTTTTTTCCCCACACTCCGGCGTCTTTGAGATGCTCTTCATAGGCGCAGGCGGTGAAGAAAATCGGAATCTGTTTTTGGTGGGCGGCCGCGATCAGCTCTCTGCAGGATTCAACCACGCGGTCCAGGTCCCCGCCCAAAGGGCAAGCCGGATCCGTAAATCCCAGTTGCAGGTCGATGACGATGATGGCCGGTTTTTTGCCGAAGCCCATCCGGCCGCCCATGCCGTGCTCCTTGTAAAACTTGCGATCTCTTTCGAAGGCATCTTTGCTCATAACGTCCTCCGGCTATTCCTTCAGATAGTTTTTATAGTACCAGTCGGCGATTTCTCCTCCGGTCGTGATCCAGACGTTTTTCTTCTTGCAGACGTAGTCCAGCGCCTTGAGAAAATATTTCATCCTGAAAGGCGCGCCGATGATGAAAGGATGGAGCGCGATCGCCATGACCCGGCCGTGGGTTTTTCCCTCTTCGTAGAGCACATCGAACTGGTCCTTGATCGCCTGCATGAAATCCGCGCCGCTGTTGCCCTTGCCGAGGAAAAAGGGGATGTCGTTCAGCTCGCACGAGTAGGGCACCGAGATCAGCCGGCCTTTTTTAACTTTCATCGGGTACGGCTGGTCGTCGTTGCACCAGTCGCAGAGATAGCGGATGCCGTGCTCCGCCAGAATATCCGGCGTGATAAAAGTCTCGGCCAGCGCGGGGCCGAGCCAGCCGCGCGGCGCGACGCCGGTGGATCTCGTGATCGTCTCCACCGTCTCGCGGATGACTTTCCTTTCATCCTCTTCGCTGAGGCCGGTCAAGAGCTTGGAGTTTGTGATCGCGTGGCCCATGAATTCCCATTTCCGCTTCTTCGCCTCTTCGATGATCACCGGATAGTGGTTGCAGACGTCGGAATTCAGCGCCACTGTTCCTCGAATTTTATATTTGTCCAGCGCCTCCATGAGCCGCCACACGCCGACGCGCGGCGCGTAATCGCGCCAGCCGTAATTGAGAATGTCGGGAACGAGATTGCAGGGATAGAGCGAAGTCGACGGAATGTCGAATTCATAGTACTCGATATTCGGAATCACCCACACGGCCACTCTGGCCCCGTTCGGCCACTTGAGCGGCTTTCGCTTGATGATGGGAGAATAATCGTAGCGGTTTTGATCCATAAACCCTCCTCTTTAGTGCCGCGCTCGGCGCAGCATCGCGCTCGGTGTCGCCCAGTTGTCTGTTTCGATCTCCGGGGAGTTGACCAGAAAGGTATAATCCCCGACCTTGTTGTGAAAACTAACATTGGAGTGAAAGTCCCTCTGTAAATCTGCGAAGACAATCCCCGTCAGGTCAGGAGTGTCAGCGACTCCCGTATCTCCCCAGATAAAAAATGAAAACTTCCACAGCTTCCCTGCCATATCCCAAATATCGGCCAGTTCAGTTGTGAGGTAGATAGCATCGATGTATACCCGCTTCTTGCTGTAGTTGGCTCCGGGAAGGTGCGGCACGCCGTCCAACAAAATCATATCAGGCCGCAGTTCCCAGGTGGAGCGGGGGAATTTGTCCGGGAAATTCGGAAAGATAAAATCCTCTCTTGTGGCGCTCTTCGCTCGCGCTCCGAGATTAGTTGGCGAGGGACCGAGCATCGGCTTCCGGCCCGCAAGAGTCCATGACCAGGTGAGGACTGGGTCGCCTTGGATGTCAAAGTCTGAGGCGTAGGACACGCTGTAGGGCGATACCGGCTCGAACCTCTGGCTAGAAGGGACGCGCCGGGTTCGCCTGAGGCTAGGGATATAAAGATCTGTGTCTGGGAGTCTGGAGCCATCGTAGTGAACCGTGGTCAGAATCCCGAGACCGTAAGAATCGAAGGGTTCGTTCAAGGATAAGATAACCCGGTGCAGCTCGTCTTTGTATTTGGGCACGACGGGCTTGGGATCGAGCACCAGGCGTCCCACACTTTGGATCTGCCCGAAGAGGCCCGAATCGTGTCGGACCAGGGTGCCGTTAGTGTCTACATGGTTCTGCGTATAGACCACCCTGAGGTTGTCATAGCGGCGCGGACTAAAACTATAACTCCAGATGGCTTCAAGAGCAGTCTTGGGCTCTGGAAAAGGGAACCCGCCTATCCACGGCCCGCCACTCTTGTGCCAGAGCTGCCCTTTCTGATCGAGCACCGCCTGGCCCTTATTACGCAAGGTAGCCTCCAACCAAAACTTGGGCACTTTGGCTTCCGGTCTCGTCGTTGTCTCAGCGATCTTGATCTGAGCCCCGCGCTGAAGCTCTACGATCAGCCCTTCCGGAGCGATATCCTTGATCAGCTCGGCGTTTTCTTTGGAGATGATCATCCCCGGCTTGATCCTGCCCTTGGTATATTTCTCGATCGAAAGCACCTCGTCGGGATAGGCTGCTGCGATGCTTTTCCCTTCTCCAATCAGGGAGAGCACCGGCTGCAGCATCCCCGCGCCGATGAAGGCACCGGTCTTCTTCAAAAAGCCGCGCCGGGTCCAGTTGTCGAAATAGTTGTGCTCTTTGTAATTTCGGGTTTTCATATAATCCTCCTTTGGATTGGCACGATCAGAAACCGTATGTAAAGCGGAAAAACGGCCCGTTGACGAAGTTCAAGTTGCTGCCGAAGCGGGAGCCTCTTTTTTCCGCTCCGCCGAACTGATTGTAAAAAAGGTCTAGCCGGACATGGTTGCCGACTTCCCAGTGGACCCCGGGCTGCAGCCAGTGAGCGTCATCGGTGTCGAAGAGACCGAAGAATTCGAGAGAAAGTCGCTTCTCAAGAAGAGGCTGCTGAAAGAAGACTGTGAAAATATGAACGTTACTGTCCACTTTGGCGCCCGTGGCATCGGTCAACCCTGCCTTGTTGCCTCCCGTATAAATCTCCAAAAACTGAAAGCCAATAGTCATGGAATCTAACCCCGGTATGACATAGGTCGGACGGTCCACCGCCAAAACGGTCTTCCACACCGGCCGATCGACGACGTGAGTCGGTGTGCCGGCGGCGTTAAGGCTGGCGAATGGCGCGTTCGGCGTCGTCGTGGTCTCCATCCGCAGGACTGCTCCCGCCCAGGGCCAATTGTAGTTCGCCGATCCGCCTACGATGTAGATCCGGGGATGCTTGCCGTTGAGGACGATGCAAGGCCCGGCCGGGAAGGCAGGAAACAAGCAATTGCTGGGAAAACCGGTAGTGGGAAGGAGTTTCCGAAAGATACCGATGGCGTCGTCATTCGGCTTGGTGACGAAGTTAAGAGAAAACTGCACCGGTTCTATGGTGCCGGTGATCCGTCCGCCTGCCGTCGGTTCTCCCTGTCGCACTTCGTTGCGCACCTTGAGAAACGCCGGCACGACGTTAAAGGGAGATCCTTGCGGCGGTAGTATGGTCGGCACCACGATTCCGGGATTCAATATGAACTCGGCGGTAAGATCCTGAACGCTCTCGTTCGGTATCGTATAGTCGACGCGGGCAAACCACTGCGGGACACGAACCCGGTCGAACTCTTCGTAAATTCGATCGGTCGATAGATTCTGGCTCAGCTCCAATGGATTGATCGTATCCAGGACCCGAAGGCCGAGAGCTTCGCCCCAGGCGATCTGCTGCTTGCCGAGGCGCACCCACCAGCCGCCGCTTCGATAGTCGGTGTACACCTGCCACATCTCTGCCTTGAAATCATTGCCGCCGCCGCGAAGCATCGAGCCGCTGCCCTGAAATCGGTTTGGCAAGGATTCGTACTGCCGGAGGCGGTCATCGGCAATCTTTGTCATGTCGAAGAACAGGCGCGGCTCTAAAGTAAGGCTCCAGTTCTCGTTGAACTTGCCAAAGATATTGAGGTCGAGAAGCTGCCGCATGAGCAGAAAATTAGGCGCGCCGGCCTTCTTCTGTAAACCCGGCGTGCACTTAAACTCGCCAATAATGAAACTGAGGCACGCAAAATTATTGGGATTTGAGTTCTCCACCGGCACATTGGCGGTGTATTGATAGAACCCGGTTATCTCGAACGGACCGATCGTGTACTGGGCCGAGGCCGTCGATCGCATGGCCACGATAAAAAAGATCAACAGCATCCAACTGAAGAGCTTTCCCTGTCGCATATTCCACCTCCTGTTTAGTTGACAAATGCGTCGCGCCATTTCCCGGCGCTGGGTTTCTACGTTAATGCCGCTGCTCGAAAAACAAGCCTTTCTGAATGAATTTCGGTTGCAAGATCAGCATGAAAGCCGCTTGAAAGAAGAGCGCCAGGACCACGTGCGCCAACATCACCGCCGAAAGCAGGAGCCCCATCTCGGCCTGAAAGCGCAAGCTCGACATGAAGTACCACAGAATGATGCCCACGACCATCGTCGTCGCGGTGAAAAAGATCGCCTTGCCGGTCGTAAAGATCGAGGCGGGAATGAGCTTGGAGTAGTCCGGGTTGGTCCGGTACTCTTCGCACATCCGGCTCATGAGATAGATGTTGTAGTCGATGCCGATGCCCATGCCGACCGCCCCGATGGGAAGCGTGTTCACGTCGAGACCGATTTCCAGGTAGTACATGATGGCGGAAGTAATGAGATACGCCGTATTCGATATCACGGCGAGAAGCAATCCCGCGGTAAAGGAGCGATAGATGAAGCTCGTTACGGCAAAAATCACGAGGGAGATCAGAATGACCGTGAGGGTCTCCAAACGTCCGATCGTGTCGTTGAGGGCGCCGAGTAGGCCGATCGTTCCCGCCGCCAGGCGGATTTTGAAATCGCCGGTGCCGCCGTTTGGGTTCGTCTCCATAAAACTCGACGCCCGCCTGAGCGCGCGCTCTACGGTCGGTCCGCGGTGGTCTTTGTACCAGACGGTCACGTTTCCGGCGCTCAGATCCCGGGTGAACAAACGATCGAAATCCCCCGGGCTGGCGCCGGTCATGGAGAGCTGGAAAATCATCGCGGAATCGGTATTGCTCTCCGGTATAACGCCCCATTTCGGGAAACCGCCGTGAAAGAGACGGTTGACCTGTGCCACCTGGTCCGAGAAAGAAAAGGTCGCGCCGACTTCGGGATCGAGCTCCATGTGACGTTGAAAGCGCTGCATCAGGTTCAGCCCGCCGCTGGACTTGATGCTCTCGGGTTTTCCTTCCAGGACCACCTGGAGGACGTCGAACCCCGCGAAGCGCTCGTTGATCTTCCGGATCGCCGTGTTGTAGGGAGAATCGGGCCACAGAAGCGGCGTGCCCGGATTCACGTCGCCGATGCTGCGGTGAAACGCCCACCAGCCCGACGCCATCGTGACGACGAGGAAAAAAACGCAGGTCGCGATCGACCGTCCCGGCGTCGAAGAAAAAAAGGCGATGGAGCTGAAGATCCGGTAAAGCAGCCCGTCTTTTCGCCCCGAGCTCAGAACCACGTGCCCGACGTTTTTCGGCGGCGGCAGATAAGAGAGCAGAAGAAACGTCAGCACCACCGCCGTAATCACGAGCGACAGAGACCAGAGGCCGCAGACGTAGGCCAGCTTCTCGATGAGCCGGATCGGGGCGATGGCGATGATGAACAGCCCCGCCGCGTCGCAAATGATGCCGACGACGCCGGGAGGGAAGAGCGAGACCAACGCCCCGACGCTGGCTTTTCGGACGTCGCCCACTTCGTTGTAGATCTCGAAATAGCGCTCGCACATCTGCACCGAGTGGCTGAGCGCTCGGGCGACCAGCAGGACCGGCACCACGATGATCAAAGGATCGAGGTTATAGCCCAACAGCCCCGCGAAACCGAAACCCCAAATCGCGCTGACCACGGCCACCACGAGCGGCGTTACGACTCCCGCAACGTTTTGAAAATGCAAAACCAGAAAAACCCCCATGGCGAGAAGTCCGAGGGCGAAAATGAGGTACATCTCTTTTTGATAGTGATAAACCCAGCCGGTGAGCATCGGCTGGCCCGCGGCATGGACCTCGTGGGCCGCGTCCTGTAATTTCTTGATGATGTCGTTGACCGAGTCGAAGATGACGTCGAAATCGGTCAGCCGCTCGATGAACGTGGCCTGGATAATCGCCGCGTCCTCGCGGAAGGAAACCAAAGCCCCCACCACGCCGCCGGTAGAGCGCACGCTCGCGCGCAGCTTGGCGATCTCCTCAGCCGTGCCGGGCGCCGGCCCCACCAGAAGATTGGTCGCTTGAATTCCGCCGATGGTCGCTTCCACGTGCTTGACCTTGCGCGACGCGATCGAGAGGATCTGATCGTGATCGACGCCCGGGATCAGATCGACGAGTCTGGTGGCCTCCTGGATTTTCTCCAGAGTTTTGAGGTTGTAGATGGTGCCTTTTTTTACCTCGACGACCAGCGAGACCGTAAACGGCGAGCCGAAGGCGGGGTACTTTTCGAAAATTTTGATGTAGGGGTGATTTCTCGGATACAAGTCGGAGAAGCGCGTGGAGATATCGAGATGTTTGATCTCCCATGCAAAAAAGAGCGTTAGAAGGACGACGCCGATCGTCGCAGCCAGCCGATAATCGTAAAGCCGTTCCGCCCAGCGTTTCATCGCGCTTCTTTTCCCTTTTCTCCAGACGCCTTGTCCACCGCTAACAGTTGAATCGTTCCCGCCCCGCCTACGGCGATCGCTTCGCTGCTCTTTAGCGCCACGCCGCCAAGCCATGGCTCTTCCGGTTTCGAGTCGCCGGGTTTCCAGGTGGCGCCCGCGTCGCGGCTTATGAGAACCACGCCGTCGCCGACGACGATGCCGCGCTCGCCCTCCAGCGAGACGTCGTAAAGGTCGCGCTTGGTTTCGAGCGCGACCGGAGACCAGTGCTGTCCGCCGTCTTTCGTTTGAATGAAGCTGCCGGCCTGCCCCATCGCCCAGCCGCGGCGATCGTCGAGAAATTTGACCGCGTAGAGTTGGGGAAGGTCGCTGCCATAGCGCTCGGAGACCCAGGTCTTGCCCCCGTCCTTGGTATGCAGAACCAGCCCGAACTCTCCGACGATCCAGCCGGTCTCCGGAGAGCTGAAGTAAACAGCGTTCAAATTGGGTTCGAGATATCCGCCCTCTTTGATGATCCGTTCGATCAGGTTGTCCCACTTGAGCTCGTGTTTGTTCCAACTCCGCCCTCCGTCCGATGTGGAGAGCAAAGTCCCGAATGCCCCGACCGCGAATATTCGCGTGGGACTCAGCGCGTAGACGCCTAATAGCTGGTCTTTAGTTCCGGAATTCTGCGCGCGCCACGCGCCGCCGCCGTCATCGGTCGCCAGCACGGCGCCGCCGCTTCCGACAATGAACCCGTGATCGTGATCCGCAAAAGACACCGCCGACAGCGCTTTCGTGATTCCGCTCGGCCGGCGCTGCCAGGTCTTGCCGTCGTCCGGTGTGAAAAAGATGAGACCGAGTTTCCCGACCGCGGTCTTGCCGGAGTTGTGGCGTCCGTCGATGGCGAGCAAATCGTCGTGCGCGGTAAACATTTTTTCTTGAATGCGTAACGATTTACCGTGACCCGCGTAGCTGGCCAGGAAATACCAGCCGAGAAACGCCACGAAAATCGACAATAGACCAGCGCCCGCCAACGTATGTTTCGTTTTTTCCATTTGCGGTGAATATTGAAAGTCCGGGAAAAGTTGGTTCAGTTTTTGAGAGACCCTTCGGTTTCCGCCAGGTGATATTGGATCGCATTGCGCGCCGCGCTTCTATCTTTTCTTTCCAGGGCCGCGATAATCTTTTCGTGTTCCTTGAAGATTTCCTCGCGCCTGCCGTGGGAGCTCAAAGCTTGCCGGCCGATCATCTCCATGAGGTCGCGGATATTGGCCAGGATATCTTTGATTTTTTCGAATCCGGCGAACGAGGCCATCGTCAAGTGAAACTCCCGATCGATGCGGATGAACTCATCCCAGCCGATCTCGCCGCGGGGGCTTTTTTTGTGTTTATCGGCAATGCTCTCCAAGGCGGCGATTTGGGTTTTGGTAATCGATTTCGCCAGCTTGGTGACGACGATGCCTTCGAGCGCCTCGCGGATGAGAAATATCTCCCGTCTCTTTTCGGGCGAGATAATATTTCTGACGGCCCCCTTTTTGGGCAATATGCTGATCAAGCCCTCCTTCTCCAGGTCGAGGAACGCTTCTCTGACCGGCGTTCGGGAGATGCCCAGTCTCTTCGCGATCAGCGGCACCGACGCGATCGTGTCGTGGGGGAGCTTGCCGGTGAGAAGGAGAGTCTTGATTTGTTGATACGCCTGCTCCTTCAGACTCGAGGTCCGCTCCAACGAGATAATCGAGCTTGCGAGATCTTCCGTCAATTTGGCCTGTAACATGTTACGTGCCATATAACAGTGCGGCGGAACGTGTCAAGCAATTTTTGCGGGCTGTTGTAGATATCGCGCGAGGCGGCGGCGCAGCCGACCACGTACGGCATGCGGTACTGTTTCCCCTTGGAATCGGTGATGTTCTCGAACAGAAAGGCCGTGCGCTGCTCTTCGGGCAGGCCGAGGAACTGCAAGCGGATCAACGGATGGAGCTCGGTGTCTTTGTTGATTTTGCTCCGGATCCGGGTCAGTTTCCCGACTTTTTCCAGCGCGGCAAGGTATTCATGAAGGTCTTTGTAGTAGGCCATGGTTTACGCACCGTACCGACCGCAGGGACGGCAGTTGATGTCGAACCAAGAATATTGCGCTCTCTCCTCTAAATGATGACGGCTAGCCAACGTTGAATTTCGCCAGAGCGCAGCCGGTTGCCCAGGCCTTGACCGGCTCGTAAGAGAGAACCTCCGCTTTCGCCCCTGGGAGAGCGCCCGCCAGCGCCACCCACGCGCGGATTTCGTGCGCGCCGGGGCCCGCCTGCGCTTCAACCTCGGCGTCGTCATAGCGCGTAGCCTCCTCAGCGCTTCCATTTTCGATCATGCGGAGAAATTCCCGGTCGAACTCGACGTTGATCTTTCCGGCCTCGAGCATCGCCGGCCAGTGAGACAGTCCGCCGGTCGCGAGCAGCGCCACCCGCTCGGGCCAGCTTCGAACGATTTCGCCGAGGGCGCGGCCCATCCGATGGCAACGGCTAAGCGGTGGCATCGGATGGGCGAGGCAGTTCACGATCAGCGGGATCACGGGTAGCTTCATCTCGGGTGTGACAAAGTGGAGCGGGACCATCGTGCCGTGGTCGAGGATCAGCTCCTCGGAGAACGTCAGATCAATTTCTCGGCTCATGGCTTCAAACAGCTTGCGGGCCGGCCCAGGAGCCCCAGGCACCTTCGTCCTGGGGACCCTGAGAAACTTCGGATCTTCGAGGGGACCGGCGAATTCTTCGCCGACGCCGATGCAGAATGCCGGCATGTTGTTGAGAAAGAAATTTGCCCAATGCTCCGGCGTGATCACGACGAGCATGTCTGGGCGGCCGGCAATCAACGTTTCCCGGAGCTTTTCATAGCCTTTGAAAAAACGTTCCGCCTGCTCCGGCGGGGCATGCTCGGGCCAGCCCGTGATTCCGGGAGCATGGCCGGCGGCCAGCGCGGCGACAATGCTCATGGCTTTTTCTCCTCGGCGGCGGGCGCAATGGCCTTGAGATACTCCGGCATGCTCATTCCTTTCAAACCGGAAAAGGGGCGGAGCAGGAGCGGATGCGCTCCCATGCGGTAGAGCGCGGCAAGGTCGAAGGACTTGATCGCGCTGAGCTCCTCCGGCGTGAGCTTGTAGTCCGCGAGCGTCTGGTCAAGGTCGGCCTGAAAGCGCTGCTTGACTCTCGGATCGACGAGGATGTGGTAAAAAAGTTTTTGAACGTAGTAGAGGCTCATCTTGCTTACCCGTTTTATCCGGTAACCTTCACGTACGGGAACGCGCCGAGATCGCGTCCCATGCCTTTGGATACGGCAGCTTCATAAATTGTTTTTGCCAGCGCGAGGTCTTGCAGCGCGTTGCCGACGGACTTAAAGAGAGTGACGGCGCGGGCGTCCCCGCGGCCGGATACCTTGCCGGTCACGAGTTCCGTAAGCTCGTGGAATCCGGCGCCGTCGAGGCCGTCGGCCTTCGCCGCCAAGCCGTCGCCGCATTCCATCGCCTCATGCCGATAGTCCACCACCACCGGGTCGCTCTTGCGAAAGGTTGCGGTGTCGATCTCCCGCTGCTCGGGCCGGACCGAGCCGATCGCGTTCACGTGCATGCCCGGCTCCAGCCAATCGGCGAAAAAAACCGGCGTAGTGGCCTTGACCGCGAGGACTACGAGATCCGTCTCACGGACCGCATCGCGCGCCGACTCCACGGCGCTGACATCGATGCCGAGGGCTTGCGCCATCTCCACTGCGAACTTCGTTCTATGCTCGCGATTCGGACTGAAGACCCAGGCGGCGCGGATCCGCCGCACGGCGGCCATCGCCCGGAGCTGGGCCTTCGCCTCTGCGCCCGAGCCGATCACGCCGACCGTAGCGGCGTCGGCACGCGCCATCCATTTGGTCGCCACCGCGCTCACCGCGCCGGTGCGCTGCGTGGTGAGCGGTTCGGCGTCCATGATCGCCAGCAGCTCGCCGTCGCGAATGCGATAAAGAAAAACCACGTAGCGCACTCCCACGCCGGGCGAGAGGTTCATCGCCTTGAAGCCCATCACTCCCATCCCGCTCAAAATCGCGGGCATCATGCGCAGCCATCCCTTGGGCGCCGGTGCCGTCAAACGAGGCGGGAGAGAAAACTCGCCGCGCGCTTGGACGCGAAATCCTTCCTCGGCCGCGGCGACGGCCTCGGCCATCGTGACCGCGCCGGCCACCTCACCGTGATTCAATAAGATGGTCATGAACCTAGGCCGGATTGCGGCCGGCGTAAAACTCGGCGGGACCTTCCTGGCTGGGCTCGAGTCCCGATCGATTCAGGGCATCTCGCAGCCGGCGCATCTGACCGTCGTTAAGTTTCATGACCGGCTGGCGCATCGGACCGCCGTTATAACCGTTGAGCCAAGCCTGATACTTCCACATATAGCGGTGGATGAAATTGGCGCCGCTGGAAGAGTTTTGCTCGGCCATGCGGGCGCCGCGCGCCGGCTGGATCTGCCAGTAAATTTTCATCGCCTTCTCGAACTGCCCTTCGCGGAGAAGCTTAAAATATTGGGGGACCGTCCCGCCGTAGTATTCATAGTTGCTCGTCCCCATCCACTGTTGGCCGAATAGCTCGACGGTAAGCGGAGAGTTGGCCTCGAAGGGATCGGAAAAAAGGATCCGCTTATCCCGTATCATTTTCCAGAATTCATAGGAGGCGGCGAGTCCGGGCCGTCCCACCTCGTGCTTGATGGCGACCACGTTTGGAAGCTCTGCGGCCTTTGCCAGGACCTGCGGGGGGTAGCCGCTTGGGTGCAGCCGCTCGAAATTCCAGTGATGCGCCGCAAACAGCACTACGGCGAGTTCCGTGCGCTCGCAAACGTGGGCGATATATTCATAGAGCTGGTCGGCGTTTTTCGGATAGAAAGAGTTCGGGTGCCCCAGCAGAACGCCGTGGACTCCGATGGCCTGACCGTCCTGGGCCATTTTCACGATATCGTCCGCCGTATCGAACGTTCCGTGCAAAAGAAAATGGTGGCGCCCCTTGGCCTCGTCCACTGCGATCTCCATGAACTGCTTCATTTCAGCCATGGTGGTTCCCGCTTCGGATACGAGCAGCGCGCCCCAAAAACCCAGTTCGATATTTTTCCTGACGTCGTGGCGAATACCCTTTTCGTTGAGTCTCTTGAGATCGGCCGTATAGCTCGGAATGATGACGTTGCACACGCCGTGAAAGGTCTCTCGCGCCCAGTCTTTAGCATTCGCCTTGGTGTATTCCATTGGAAAACCCTCCTATTCGGTGTGCCGTCTAGCCTAAAATCCTCTCACCACGAAGCACACGAAGTTTGGATCATTTATCGCGCCAAGACACCAAGACCGCAAAGACTACTAAATGATCTGAACATCGCCCTCGGCCGCTTTCTCCCTTGGCGCCCTTAGCACCTTAGCGCGAATCGTGTTGTCTTCCTTAGAGACCTTCGTGGTTAAAATCCTCTCACCACGAAGAGCACGAAACACACGAAGTTTGGATCGTTCATCGCGCCAAGAGGCCGTCATTCTGTTCTATTATTGCGGCTTCCAATTCTTAAGCCTTTCGTTGGCCTTTCGGGCAAAGCTCAAATCAAACGGGCGCTCGGGCGGCGGGATCTCCTTGAGGCCGAGCGCGCTCGCCTGAATCTGCGCTTCGCTTTTCATGAAATCCTCTCCGCGCATGCCGTCGGCGACGAACGTTTGGATCGTCGAGTCATAGACCTCTTTGACCATCTCCATATCCATCTTCATGTATTTGACCAGGATCGGAATCGCGCCGTCGCGGTTGCCTACGAAGTACTTGAGTCCTTTCACCGCGCCGGTGACGAACTTCAGAACCGTTTCCGGCCTCGTCTGAATCATTTTAACGCTCGTAACGACGCCGCCGCTCAGGCCATAGACCTCTTCGCTGACGAAGAAAATCTCTTTCAGCCCTTCCTTTCTCGCTCTCACGCTCCACGGCGCGTTGAGGACGGCTACGTCTGCGACGCCGCTCTTGACGGCCGCGAAGCGGATGCTGTCGGTGCCGGCGGCGATCGTCACCATCTCCTTGTCCACGTCCACGCCTACTTTTCTGAGCGCCAGCCGGGAGAGCGTGTGTGGCAGCGAACCCAGGGTCGAGACGGCCAGCTTTTTTCCTTTCAATTGTGCGGGACTCATGCTTTCTCGCGCGAAGAGCCAGAAGCCCGGCTTGAAGCTATGGATCAACAGCACCTTGAGCGGGATGTTGCGCGCGATCGCCGTCGATGCCGAGCCGCCGGCGGCGCTGAAGTCGAAATCGCCGGCGATCAGCCCGTTGATGCCGACTCCGGGCGTCGCCAGGATAAAAAGCGGCTCGAGGCCCTCTTCGCGGAAATAGCCCTTGTCTTGCGCCACAAAGAGGGGGACGACGCTGATATCGAAGGAAGGGTTATGAACCTTGACCTGCTCGGCCGCGAGGTCACGGCTGCAAATAGTGCCGGCAAGCAACGTAGAGAGCAGCGCGAGTTTTTTGCGAGTGATCTTTCGTCTCATATTTTTGCCGGTCGCGCGGCGTTTGCGCGAATGTCGACGTTACGCGGCGGCCGACGGCGACGCCAGGGGCCAGACCAGGGATTGCCGGCCGGGCGCCACCCGGTTTTCCTCTCGCTCGGCCAGAAACGCCAGCTTAATCCGCTGGCGGACTTCATACATGCTTTTGTCCGGCTCGAACAGGTGCTCGTGCTTGCGCGCGGTCACGAGGTCGCCTTGCGCGGCGGCGATCGTCGCATCCTCGCGCGCGATTCCTTCCAGCCGGGGCCTGACTACGTCATGGTAAAGCTTTTCCCAGCGCGCTCGGGCGTCGGCGCCGCCGACCCGCTGGACCACAAGGCGCTGCACGATGGTGCGATTCGCGTCGAGCGGAAACTGCCACAGGCGGGCGACGTAGGGCTCGACGGTCGGCACCGGGCGGATGACGTTGGTCGTAATGCACGGCAAAATGAAACGGTCGCCCTTCACATCCAACAGGTGGCCGTGATGGATCGGCTTCCCCGCCCGGTCGACGGCGATGCCACGGACTCCATAAGAGGTCTCGACGATCTTGACGCGCCGCTCGGCCAGACTGGCTGAGGCCGGCCGGACCTTTCCTCCCGACCAGGGCTTGTCCTCCACGGCCTGCGTTTCGGAGTGCAGCGTCACGGCATGGAAGCCGTCGCCGCCGTCGACGGTCAGAAGCCAGTTGGCCTCCCAAATCTCGGTCGGCATTCTGAACCACTGGTACTGTTTTTCATCGAGCAGCTCGGCGGGGATTTCTTCTTCGAGAGCGGGCGGAGCGAGGCGCACGGCGTCGCCCAGGTAGGCCCAGATGTAGCCGGCCAGCTCGCGCGCGGGATAGGAGCGCGCGGATACCTCTTTTCGGCTCGGGCTATCTTCAGGCTCCCAGGGAATCAGCGTGCATTGCCCGCTCGTGTTAAAGCGCAAGCCGTGAAACGCGCACTGAAGCCCGCCCTCCACGACGCGGCCCGCGGAGAGTTTCGCCGCCCGATGAGGGCATCGATCCAAAAGGACTCCGGGGAGGCCGTCCGCGTCGCGCCAGACGACCAGATTCTCGCCCAGGCACTTCATTCCTACCGGGCTTCCTTGTTTTACGTCCTCCGAGAGCAACAGCGGGTACCAATAGTTTTTGAGCCCGCTCTCGATCCCTGCGGGAACGTCCGGAACTATCTCGACAATATCGCTTGCGGCCATAGATGCTCGCTCCTTTGCCGCCTCCCTTAGCACTGGGGCCGAGTTTAGGCAAGGCGAAAGGAAAATTCCTGATTTAAAAGCCCTAACTCTTTGGCTCCCGTGCCTGGGAAGATCCTCGGACCCCCAAGCCTCCGTCACTATGGATGATCTCACCGGTCATGGCCTTGCCCATATCGGAGGCGAGAAGGACATAAGCGGCCGCATGATCTTCCGAACGCATGGCGATGCGCAAAGGGTTCCGGGAGCGGATATGCGCCTCTCTAGAATCGACGTCCCGCGGAATCGCAGCGTGGGGCTTAACGCTAGGGACGGTGCCAAGATCGGTGATCGTGCCCCCTGGAGCGACGCCGTTCACGCGAACGGTCGGAGCGAGCTCGTATGCAAGCTGGCGGATAAGACCCACGACGGCGTGTTTACTCGCGGTGTAAAGCGCGCCGCCCCCGTTGGGATAAAATCCCGCGGCGGATGCCGTGAAGATCATATTGCCCGACGTCTTCAATAGCTCCGCAAGCGCGGTCTTCGCCCCAAGCAGATAACCTTTCACGTTCACATGGAAAATTTCGTCGAATGCCGGACCGATCGTCTCCTCGGGCAGGCGCTCAAGCGTCACAAATCCATCGAAGACCCCCGCGTTTCCCACGAAGACGTCCAGCCTCCCAAAAGTATTCACGGCCGCTTGGACGGCCCGGCGATTATCCTCGAGCGCAGTTACATCCCCTTCGACCGCCACTACGTTATCCCCTGGGATAGCCGTGGACACCTGCCTGAGTCTGTCCCCATTCCTATCCAGGACGCATACCTTGGCGCCCTCTTCGAGGAAACGGTGGACCACGGCTCTCCCAATACCCGAGGCGCCTCCGGTCACGACGGCGACTTTTCCTTCCAGCGATTTGGACATGGGGGCTAACTCACGTTCAGGCGTCGACAAAACCTTGCCGGCTGCACTCTCATTTTTCTTTTATTGGAAGCTGTGCGCGATAGTAGCTCCAGGCGGCGCGATGGAATTCAGCGGAATTCCACGGCGACCTGCCGCCGATGGCCGGCAGCGGCTCCGGCGCTCTAAAAGCGGCGGCAATCCACTGCTGCCGCGCAGTCTCCTCCAAGGTGAGAGTGTGGATGCACGCCTCCTCCAGGCTGCTTCCGACTGTGACGCTTCCATGACCACGCAAGACCAGAGCATACGACTTTTCCAACGCCGTGGCTACTTCCGCGCCGGTCTGAGGATTCGCCACCTGGCCGTGATAACGAAAGATTGTCACGCGAGGAGCAAAATGAGCGCTGCGGGCGGTGATGGGAAGAATCTCCTGTCCCGCGGCGCTCAAAGCCACGGCGATTGGCGGATGGGCATGAACCACAGCCATGATATCAGGGCGAGAGCGGTAGACCTCCGTATGAATGAACTTCTCGCCCGGAGGCTCCAACTCTCCTTCGACCAACTCGCCTTCCATGTCGATCGCCACGATATCCTCGGCGCCCACATTGTCCAGCGTCCCGCCGCGGTCGTGCACCTCTCCCGCCAAAATGCAGATGAGGTCTTCTCCCGGGACACGTTCGCTTACGTGTCCTAAGGCCAGGGGAAAGACTCCCTGATGGGTCAAGATTCTTACGCCGAGCGCAACTCTTTCCCGTATCTCGGTAAATCTTCTCGCCATGTGAAAGTTCTTTTTGCGCTCTTCCGAAATCGCTTGGGGCGATTTTATGGCTGCCAGTTCTTGAGGCTCTGGTTGGCCCTACGGGCGAAGCTCATATCGAAAGCCCGATCGAACTGGGGGACCTCCTTGAGATCGAGCGCGCTCGCTTGAAGTTGAGCCTCGCTCTTCATGATTTCGTCGCTGATCGTTCCATCTTGCGTAAACGTTTCGATGGTTGCGTCATGAAGCTGCCTGGCCATGGCCGCGTCGATCTTCATGTATTTCGCCATGATCGGAACGGAGCCCTCCCGGTTGGCAAGAAAGTACTTGTGGCCTTTCAAGGCGCCGTTGACAAATCTCTGGACGGTTTGCGGCTTGGTTTGGATCATCTTCAGTGTAGTCGCCACACCGCCGCTTAAGCCATAGACCTCGGCGCCGACAAAAAGGACCTCGTGAAGACCCGCACTCTTGGCTTTGAACTTGCCGGGCGCGTTAAGGACGGCTGCATCGACCACGCCGCTGTGCAGGGCGGCAAACCTCATATCGGTGGTCCCGGCGGCGATCATCACGACATCCCGCTCCGGATCCAGTCCGAGCCTCCTGAGCGCCAACCGCGCCAACGCGTGGGAAAGACCGCCGAATGAAGAGATGGCCAATTTTTTGCCTTTTAGCTGTGCCGGTTTGAGATTTTCCCGCGCATAAATCCAAAACGCCGGCCTAAAGGCGTGGGCCAGGACGACCTTGAGCGGAATGTTGCGCGCGCTTGCCCTCGACGCCCCTGTAGCCGACGCGCTGAAGTCGAACTCCCCGGCAATTAATGCTTGAACGCCGATGTTGTCCGCCGCGAGAACGAAGATAGGATCCACGCCTTCGTCGGCAAAATAACCGCGGTCCTTGGCCACATAGAGAGGGATGACGCTGATGTCGAAGGAAGGGCTGTGGACTTTGATCGGTTCTCGTTCGGCGCTGAAGGAATACGCCGCAATGAAAAACGCCATGCAGAGCCAGAGCGAAACGACGATCCCTCTCGATTTCATAGAGCGCCTCCGATTGGTTTACCAAATGGTTAAAGCCGGCCTGTCGAGCCTCGACGCCTTTGACCCCGCACTAATACGAAGGACGAGGCTAGGCTGTCAAGAGCGCATCGCGCCCCACAATCCAGTGAGTCATTCATCATCCTTTGGCGCGGCGGCTCGTCGAGGCTTGGACGGATGCCCGCTTGACGCTTTCAGAGCGCTCAACTAGACTAGCGGCCATCGGTAGGTTCCCGATGGCGGAGGATCCCATGTCGCTTCGGACTCAAGCTCAAGGCATAACATCGAACCTCGCACTCAAGGAAAAGGTCCGTCCTCAAGATGGCGAAATCCCCACTCTTATTTTTTCCAGCCCCGAGATTTACGAGCTGGAGATGGAACGCCTCTTCCCTCGCTGCTGGTTGCTGGTCGCCCACGAATCGGAGATCCCGGGGCCAGGGGATTACGTGACCCGCTCGCTCGGCCAGCTCCCGGTCATCGTGGTGCGCGGAGACGATGGAAGAATTCGGATCCTATTAAACGTCTGTCGTCACCGCGGCATGCGGGTGTGCCGCGCGGATTTAGGCAATGGCGCGCAATTCGAGTGTCCCTATCACGGGTACACTTATAAGAACACGGGCGAGCTGATCGGGGTGCCTTTCCAGAAGGATTCCTACGGGGAGTTGGACAGGTCGAGGGTCGGCTTGATCGAGATGCGCGTCGACACGTACCAGGGCCTTGTCTTCGGCGCCGTGCCCGACCACAAAGAATCTCTCCACCAATATCTCGGCAATATGAAATGGTACCTCGATCTTTTCCTGAAGCGAGCGCGGATGGTGGTCGCGGGTCCGCCCCAAAGGTGGATGGTCCGGACCAATTGGAAAATCCCCGCCGAAAATTTCGCTTCCGATGCCTACCACACCGCGCAGACGCACGCCTCCATTCCCGCCTTGGGTCTCACGCCGAGCTTGTCTTGGGCCAAGGCCGGCTATCACGTGAATGCGGGAAACGGGCATGGCCTCGGCATCGGCACCGGCGCGCCGGGCTCGCCCTCGATCTGGCCGGAAGAGTTGATCCCCGTCTTTGAGAAGAATCTGCTCCCTGAGCAGTTGGCTATTCTAAAGGATCTCAAGAACTGTCACGCAACGGTTTTCCCGAACCTGTCTCTGCTCATCTCTTCGTTCATCTATGAGGAACGGCCCGCGTACATGACGACCATGCGACTGTGGCAGCCGCGAGGAAGCGATGCGATCGAAGTCAGCTCGTGGGTGCTCATGGAAAACGAAATTTCCGACCAGTGGAAGAAGAAAATCCAGAGAACCTATGTCATGAGCTTCGGCTCTTCCGGCATGCTCGAGCAAGACGACACGGAAAACTGGACCAAGGTCACCGAAAACTGCCGCCAGCTCGGCCGAGTTTTGGACATGCCGCTGAGCTATGGGATGGGGTTAGGGCGCAAGCCGATGGAAAACTTTCCCGGCCCCGGAGAGGTCTACGAGGGAAAGTTTCACGAGGCCAACGCGAGGGCGTTTTACCAGCGCTGGTTGGACTTGCTGGTTTCCGATGGCGCCTGATTGCGCCGAAGGGATCTGCTCGATGCCGGACCGCGCTGAGCTGGATCGCGAAATCCAAAATTTTCTGTATCACGAGGCCGAGCTGCTCGATGGCCTGAAGTTCGAGCAGTGGTTAGAGCTGCTCACCGACGACATCACCTACGAAATGCCGGTGCGCCTGACGCGCGAACGCAATCACCCCGACACTGCCTCCGAGACGGCGCACTTTTCAGAGGACCGTCGCACGCTCGCGCTTCGCGTCAAGCGGCTCAAGACGGACTATGCCTGGGCGGAAAACCCGCCTTCCCGGACACGGCATTTTGTTTCCAATATTCGCATCGAGCAGACAGCCAAATCGAACGAGGTGATGGTCCGCAGTAATTTGTTGGTGTACCGGAGCCGCGGCTCATCGACCCAGGCCGATTTGATCTCGGGAGAGCGAGTGGATTTTCTCCGCAACGAGGAAGGACACTGGAAACTAGCGAAGAGAACGATCATCGTAGATCAAACCGTACTCGACACGCAGAACCTGGCGATCTTCTTGTGAGCATTCCGCCGGGATCGTTCGCAAGGGTCTAGGCAATCAAACTTCGCCGTCAGCCGATTCCGGCGCGACGAATTCATCAAATGGTCGATAGGCCGCCGTCCACCATGAGGATCGCACCGGTTATGAAAGAAGCCTCGTCGGAGGCGAGCCAGAGTATCGGATAGGCGATCTCCTCCGGCTGCGCCCAGCGGTTGAGGAGCGAAGGGGCCGCTCCTTTTGACTTTAACTCCTCTTCGGACATGCCGCGCGTTTTGGCCCTCCCCAAGGTAAAAGGAGTCAGCGTAGAGCCGGGACACACCGCGTTGACGCGAATGCCGTATCTGCCTTCTTCGACGGCGAGGGCGCGTGTCAACGCGAGAATAGCCGCTTTGGTGGCATCGTACTGGCCCATCCCCGCCCGTCCCACCACGCCATAAACCGAGGAGACGTTGACGATGCCGGCGCCCCCGGCTTTACGCAGCGCCGGGAGAGCTGCTTTACAGCAGTTGGCGCAGCCCATTAAGTTGGTTCCGATAATCCGTTTCCAAGATTCTTCCGATGCCTCGGCCAAAGGGTAAAATTCCCGCACGGCGGCGTTATTCACCAGCACCTGCAATCGGCCGAACTCGGCCAGCGTTTCGGAGAGCGCCCTGGCGGTGTCCTCGCCGACGGACACATCGGCAACAATCACTTTGATATGGGCTCCGGGAATTTGTTCTCGGATCTCGGCGGCGGTTTGCTCGACTTTGTTTTGCTCCATATCGACGAGCGCAACCCCTGCGCCTTCCCGGCAGAAAAGGCGCGCCGTCGCCGAGCCTATGCCTCCGGCGGCTCCCGTGATCAGGGCAATTTTAGAATCGAGTCGTCCCGTCATCGCTTAACCTTTCCGCGCTTCGTATTTATTCAAGCGGAGAAGGAAAATCAATACGCTCGACAAAATCATCTTCGGTCGCCGAGTCTTTGATAGTCGAACATGGACATTTCGGGAGGCCTGGGGTAAGTAGGTTTAACAAAACAGAAAGGGGAGAGCGATGCTCACCAAGGACGATATTCGAGGCGTAGCCGTGATGGTTCCGACGCCGACCAAGGAAGGAGCCGAGGGTTGGGATGTCGCGGACTCCGTGGATCTCGATGAGACGGCTCGCATGGTCGAGAATTATATCCGAGCCGGAATCGGCGTGATCGCCGCGTGCGGCACGACCGGCGAATGCGCCGCCCTGCTCTGGGAAGAGAAGGAGGCGTTCATCGACACCATCGCACAAGTGGCGCGCAAGCGCGTCCCGATCTTTGCCGGAGCGACGGCGCTGGGGACAAAAGAGGTGGTGCGGCAAATGCGCGGCTTAAAGGCTGCCGGCGCCGACGGCGCGTTCGTGGGGCTGCCGCTGTGGCAGACGCCCACGAATGAAAACGCGGTGCAATTTTTCGCCGATCTCGGCGAGGCGGTTCCCGATATGCCGGTCATGATTTACGCCAACGCGAGATTTTTTAAATCGACCTTTCCGACGAGCTTCTGGGCGGGGGTGGCCAAGAAAGCGCCGACCGTCGTCCTCACCAAGATGTCCTACAGCCACGCCAATCTGCTCGAAGATCTCCGGGTCGCCGGCGATCGCGTCAACTTCATGCCCGGAGAAGCTGCGATTTACGCTTCGTACCGGATGGCGCGGCCGCGGATCAAGGCGATCTGGTCCTCGGGCATGGCCTGCATGGGGCCGGAGCCGGTGGTGGCGCTCGCCGATGCTATCCTTAAGGACGATGAGAAAAGGACGGACGAGATTTGGCGCGATATCAAGTCCGTGCCTCCCGTCGTGCCGGCTGACGAGTATCTGGCGGGCTTCGCACAGTACAACGCGCAGATCAACAAATACCTGACCAACGTCGCGGGTTACGTCAAAGGGGGACCGTGCCGCGCGCCCTACCGCATCGGCGACCTTCCGGAAAGCTGGAAGAAAGGAGCTGAGCTCCGCGCCAAAGCCTGGAACGAGCTGAGAAAGAAATACGGGGGGCCGAGGGGATTGTAGCGAGGCGCCCGCTAGCAAATTACTCAGTACATATTCGCGCCGCCGTCGACGTTGATCGTCTGGCCGGTGATGAAGTCGCTGTCGTCGGAGGCGAGAAAGACGACAGTGCCGACGAGGTCGTCGGGTTTTTGATCTCGTTGGAACGAGCGCTTCTTTCTACGGTCGAGAAGCTGCTCGGACGTCAGCACGCCTTCCTGCTGCGGTCCGGAGATCGTGAGTCCGGGCGTGATCGCGTTCACACAAATGTTGTCGTTGCCCAGCTCGCGCGCCAGCGCGCGAGTGAAGCCGATGACGCCCGCCTTCGAAGTCACGTAGTGGAGAAAGAAGGGCGTGCCGCCGAGCGCGGTGCCCGAAGAGATGTTGATGATCTTGCCTTTTTTCTGGCTCTTCATCGCGGGGTAGACCGCCTGAACGCAAAGAAAAAGTCCTTTCACGTTCACCGCCATGACCCGGTCCCATTCCTCTTCGCCGATTTCCGAGAACGGTTTTTTCTTGATCGCGGAGTAAAGCGCCGCGTTGTTAACGAGAACGTCGATGCGCCCGTACTTCCGCAATACCGCCTCAGCCAGCGCCCGCGTCTTGTCGATCGATGTCACATCGACGGCCACGGCGAAAGCCTCGCCGCCGTCCCGCACGATTTCTCCGGCGACTTTTTTCGCTTCCGCTTCCTGAATGTCGGCGACGACGACGTTCGCTCCCTCTTTGGCCAGGCCAAGACAGTAGGCCCGGCCGATGCCCACGCCGCCGCCGGTGACGATCGCGACTTTATCTTTCAAGCGCATCTTATTCCGTGAGTTGGCATGCGAGAGGAACAAGCCTTCCGGCCGTGGTCAATAGTTCAGTACCTCGAGGGCCGCCGCCCCGTCCCCATGAGATGCTAACTCCAACGATCGGGCCTGCCATGTGATTGCGCGTCCCTGTGCCCACGGCCTCCAGGCTCGCTCCTCTCGATGCCGCTGATGCGATTGCAGGTAACATTTGCGAAGAATTTTTAAATGTCCAGGTTGTAGAAGCGCTTAGGATTCTCATACAAGATCATGCGCTTCTCGGCGTCCGTGATATCCTCGCGCGCGAGAAATTCCGGGATGTCGCGTTTGAACATGTCGGGCAAGCGCTCGTGCGGATAATCCGACGGCCACATCACGCAGCGCGGATTGAACTGGCGAAGAACCTGAATGAGCGCCCGCTCCTCGACTTCGCAGGTCGTCCAGACCTGTCCCGAGCGGATGTACTCGCTCGGCTTTTTTTTGAGCGCCGGCGCGCCGGCGCGATGAGGCTTCTCGTACTCCTCGTCCATCCGGTCCATCATATAAGGCAGCCAGCCGGAGCCCGCTTCCAAAAACGCGACGCGCAGTTTCGGGAAGCGCTCGAAGACGCCCTCGTAAATCATGTGCGTGAACTGGATCAAGATCGCGAACGGATGCTCGAGCGTGTGGACTTGAATGAATTTGTCGAAGAAGTCGAAGCCCATGCCGCGGCTCGGCGCGCCGTGTACGGCAAGCGCCATGTCCAAGCGCTCCGCCTCCCGGTAAATCGGATCGAAATCCGTGTGGCCGTATCCTTTATGCAGTACCGTCACCGCCGGAAGCAATCCTGCAACGAGCCCCAATTCCTTCGCGCGCCTCAGCTCTTTCGCCGCTTCTTCCGGCATTTGCACCGGCAACAATGCCACCGCCTTGAGACGCGGGCTCTGGCGCGTATATTTCTCGGCGACCCAACTGTTATATGCGCGCGCCACCGCGCACGCCCAATTCGGATCTTGAATGAGACCGTGAGCGAGACCTGCCGTCGGATAGAGCACGCTTAATTTAACGCCCAGCTCGTCGAGAAATTCGAGCCAGCGCGCCGCCGGCACGTCGGTCTCTTTTCCCGCGGCGGAAAAGCCGCGGTGCCAGCCGTCGAGAGAAGGGAAGAAGCCGTAGGTTTCGTTCCGCTTCATCTCTCGATACTTGCCTTCGAGAAAATCGGCCAGGTCGCTGTCTTTTTCCAGCACGTGGCCGTCGGCGTCGATGATGGGATAGGTGATGTTCATTCGTTATCCTCCGAATGGAGTGTCCGACGAGTCAACAAACGACCGATGTGAATAGATGGACGTGTTTTGGAGTAAAGGAGTATTGGAGTGTTGGATTTTTAAATGCATCACTCCATTACTCCACCACTCCAGTACTCCGACCCGTTAAAGTCCGTAGAGCGACCGCGCGTTGTCGCTGAGAATTTTTTTCTTCACTTCCGGCGTCACATCCGTTCTCGCCCTAAAGATCTTGATCGCATCGACGTCGCTCGACGTGTCGGTGTGGCCGTAGTCCGTTCCGATCACCAGGCTGTCTTCGCCGCCTTCCCGCACGATGTAAGGCAGGTCGTCGGAGTTCTCGCAGGTGACGAACATCCGGTACTCGCGCACGCCGTTCGCGGGCCATTCGCGCCCCAATGCCTTGAAGCGGTTCTTGGCTTCGTGGATCACCCACGGCAGCCATTGCGAGCTGGCCTCAATGAAGCCGATGCGCAGCTTGGGAAACGTCACAAGCACGTCGCTCAAGATCAGGTCGCTGAACGCCGCCACGGTCGGTATGCGGAAGCGGTGAAACGCGCCCGCGGTGAAGACGGGATGCCGGCAGAGGTCGTTCAGCCACGGGTTGCCGTTGGCGATATGGATGGCGATCGCTATGTCGAGACGGCTCGCCTCGTCGTAGATCGGATAGAAGTAGGGGTCCACGAGCAAGCGGTTGCCTTCGACCGGGCGCATCAGCACGGCGCAGGCGCCGTTTTCTTTGGCGAAGCGGATCTGGTCGAGCGCATCGGCCATGCTGAGCGTCGGCGCCATGCACGACCAGCGCAGCCGTCCTTTTCCCTGGCGCCAGATGTCGGCGAGCCAGCGGTTCCAGCTTTTGCACAAAGCCACTTCGACTTCAGGCCGGTCTGTGGCCTGCTCGATGAACATGGTGTTGTGCAGCACCTGGACGTCGATGCCGGTTTTGTCCATGTGCTCCAGGCGCAGATCGACGTTGGCCATCTCGCGCGCTTCCTGCGCATCGGCGAACTTGCGCCCGGACAGATTCATGCGCTTCTCCAGCTCAGCGGAGGAAAGCACGGGAAAGCGAAATCCTCTCACCTTGCCGTCGATCAGCCAGAACTGCTGTTTCACCCCGGCCTCTTCGGGCGCTTCCAGCGGCACCGGCCGGTACTGCCGCTCCGATGTATCCATATAATCCCAGGTATGGGCCGACTCGATCACGTGGGCGTCCGCATCGATGATCGGATAGGACGTTTCCATGAGTACACCTCCTGATCGACCAACTGCATCCAATCTATTTTGTGTGGGCGAGACCTGTCAAGGCTGCGGAAAATTTCGCTATGGCCTGATCAGCGCTTTGGTCGGATAAAGCTCCGGCAGCTCGCCGCCGACAGCGCGAATGCAGCGCTCGGTTTCTTCGAGCCCAAAGACGTGGCTCACCATCTGTTCTACGGGAAACTTCGTCGCTTCGAGCAGCCGCATCGTCGCTTCCACGGCGTCGTTGTCGGCGGTGAACGCGCCCTGCAGCCGAATCTCGCCCCAAACGATTTTATCCATAAGCATCGGCGTCGCCGTCGCGTCGCCGGTTAAGCCCGCCAGGACCATCGTTCCCTGGCGCCGTACGCACTCGATCGAAGTCTGGATCGCCTTGGGACTGCCCGACACGTCGATGACAACGTCCGCCATCGCGCCGCCGGTTTCCTCGTGCACGACTGCGACGACGTTTTCCTTTTCGACGTCGATGGTCCGGTGCGCGCCGAAGCGCTGCGCGAGGGCGAGGCGCTGCGCGTCTCGGCCGATTCCCGTGACGATGATCCGGGCGGCGCCGGCATGGCGCGCGGCAAACGCGCACGCGAGCCCTTGCTGTCCGGGCCCCTGAATGAGGACGTAGTCGCCCATCTTGACGCCGCCGAGGCGGACGGCCCATTGAAATCCGTTCGCCATCACCGCACCCACCAGGACCGCGGCCTCGGGCGCAAGATCGTCGCTGACTTTAGTGGCCAGCGCGTCGGGCGCGAGATAGATGTAATCCGCAAAGCCGCCGAAGAGGTGCGGTGGATCGGCGCAGGTAGTCCGTCCGCCGTAGCTCGTGCGTTTCTTGCAAAAACGGCCCGCGCCGCGACGGCAGTCGGCGCACCGGCCGCAGCCCAGCGCGCCTTTAAGAATGACGCGGTCGCCTTCTTTGAGATCGTGAATGGAGCCTGCCACACGGCCCAGCTTCAAGACGCGGCCCAAGATCTCGTGGCCGAGAATGACGGGAAGCGGAAGCTTTATTTTGCCGTGAAAATATTTGACGTCCGAACCGCAGACGCCGGCTCGCTCCACGGCGACGAGCCCTCCGTCCGGCGGGATCTCCGGAATCGGGTATTCGCGGATTTCGATTTTGTCCGGCGCCAGCAGCGTCGCCGCGCGACAGGTTTGGGTCATTAAAAACCTCTTGGAGTATTGGAGTTCTGGAGTGTTGGAGTATTGGTTTCGGAGTTTTTACATAACTCCATTACTCCACCACTCCATTACTCCAGCTTTTTTAGCGTCCCGGCGTAGTCGCCGAGCGCCTTTTCCAGCAAATAGTCCGGCTCGTAGCCGAGCTCGGCGCGGGCGCGCGACCGGTCGTTCGGGACTCTCTCCTCCGGATAGGGCATGGGTCTCTCGCCCTTGCGCAATGTTATATCGGCCCGCGGAAAATGAGTTTTAAGCGCGTCTACGACTTGCTCTCCCGTCGCCATCTGGCCGCTGCCGATGTGGAAGATATTGTGTTCCAATTTTTCTTTGAGGCAGGCAAGCACGGTGCCCTTCGCCGCGTCTTTGCCGTAGAGCAGCTCGGCGGGGCCGTAAGGCCAGTTGATCGTCGCGGCTTCGCCGTTCATCGCGGCGCGCACCATCTGCTGGATCGCCTGCTCGCGCGTCGCCTTCAATAGCGCGGGCGAAGGGCCGTAGAGCGCGGCGTAGCGCACGGTGACGAATTCAAAACCAAATCGCTTCGCGTAGGTGCGGCCGAGAAATTCCGAGGACACCTTAGTTGCCGCGTAAATAGAAAGAGGATTCAGCGGAATTGTTTCATCGATCTTTTTCGGGCCGCCCTCGCCCAACGATCCCAGATAGACCGTGCCGGAGCTCGACAGGACGATGCGCTTCACTCCTTCGAGACGCGCGGCCTCCAGGACGTTGACCGTGCCCATGAGATTGAGTCTGACCCCGCTGTAAGGCCGGCGCTGGACCTCTTCGCCCAGGAAGGCCGCGAGGTGAATGACGCGATCGATGCCGTGGTCGCGAATCGCGGAGATCAATCCGGGCAGGTCCGCGACGTCGCCGCGAACGGTCGGAATCGACTTCGCATCGACGCCGACTGCCGGCAGAAGTTTTTCGTTGAGGGCGACGTCAAAGAGCACGGGCTGCTCGCCTCTGTCGAGAAGCAAGCGAATGACGTTGGCGCCGACCAATCCGCTCCCGCCGGTGACTAAGATCGCATTTCTGCTCATGGTTCGTGCCCCTGCTATTTGTTCAGCCGGTATTCTTTGGTCAGCTTGTCGATGAAACCGCTGTCGTCCAGTTCCTTGATCAAGCTCGCATCGATAAAGCGGTCGGGACTTTCTTTCAGCACTCGCGGATCTTTCCTGCCGACCTCCTGCATCGGCAAGGCAAAGTATTCCTTCGCCGGATACGGTTTCAGCGGAAAATCGTACTCGCGGAAATTCTCCTCCAACACCTCCCGGTCGCTGACGTGCATATACTTGCCGATCACCTTCAGGCTGAATTCCTTGTTGGCCTTGTAATAATGAACCCCTTCAATAATGGCTTTGAGCACGTTGCGCACGTCTTCCCGATTTTTAGCCAGATAGGATTTTCGCACGACAAACATGAGGCTGGAATAGGGGATGCCGAGCTTAGAGCTGTCGACCAGCAGGGGGAATCCCATTTTCCTCGCCATGAGCGTAATCGGCGGCGTCACGATGGCGGCGTCGGCGCGCCCGGTTTCTATCGCCGCGATCCGATTCGATTGATTGCCGAACTGTAAGAACGCGACGTCCGCATCGGGCTTTAAACCCGCGCGCTCGACCAGAAAGCGGCCGGCGAAATCGGCGTTGCTCGCGAACCGGCTGATCGCCAGGCTCTTGATCTGCTTGATGTCGGTGATGCCTTTTTTTCCGAAAATTCGGTTATCCATGGAATTTCCCAGCCGGCCGAGCATCGTCATATCCAATCCTTGCATGACGCTCGTGATCACGACCTGGGGTGAGAACGCCCCCACCTGGGCGTCGCCGGAGATTATGGCAGCGGCGGCGGACGCGGCGCCTTGAATGAAGATCAACTGGACCTGGTTGCCGTATTTCTCGAATAGTTTTGCTTCCTTCGTCACCCAGATAGGGGAAAACGTTCCGGTCTCGCTGGTCCAGATCAGGTTCATCTGGGCGGCGCGAGCGGCGGGCGATAGGAACAGAAGAAAAATTGTGAGGAATAGAATGTTCCGGCGGATTATATAGACCATGGTTTCTTTTACTCCTTACGCTGAGAAAATTCACTTGCTGGAAACGCCGCCGCGCGTGCCGGCGCTTTTTTTCTGCCCAAGAGGCGATAGGCGGCCAAGCCCGTAACAATTCCGCCAAGGCTGACCCATTTCGTCGGTCCGTCGGCGAGCCAGATGCTCAGCAGGCACAACGCGACCGGCGGGATGCTCAGGGCGACGACGCCTTTGATGCCGAATGGAATTTGATAGGGGCGGTCCATGCCGGGCGCTTTGAAACGCAGCCACACGAGTGCGGCGAATTCGAGAATGAGCGCCGCCGCGTAGAGGAACATGTCCACCTGCACCAATTCTTGAAACGAGAACGGAATCAGCACCGCGATACCGATGGCATTCACGAGGATCGAAACCCACGGCGTCGCGTAGCGTCCATGAAGTTTTTTTAGCGGCGCGGGCAGCATGCCGCGCTCGGCCATCGCGTACGGCACGCGCGACGACGTTAAAAGAAGCGCGCTCAAGAGTCCCGTCGCACTGATCAAGCCTCCGACCATGAGCCAGGCGCCGAGCCAATCGCCGCCGATCGCCGCCGCGACTTTCGGAAAGTAACCTTCTTCCCATTGTTCCCAATTCTGATCGACGCCGACGCCGACCGCGACGGGTAGCAGATAAGCGACCGTCACCAGTACGACCGCGGCGGCCATCGCGGCGGGATAGGTTTTGCCCGGCTTTTCCACTTCGCCCGCGCAGGTTCCGGCGTTGTCCCAGCCGGAAGTATTCCAGAGGACGATACTCAAGAGCAACGCCCAATTGCCTTTGCCGCCGCGCGCGAGCCACGAAGCGGCTTGCATCTGCGGCGCGCCGAGAACGACCATGACGGCAAACGGCGCCAGCACGAGCGCCGCAAAAATAACCGAGCTGATGCCGACGAGCCGCGTGCCGCGAATGTTGAGCCACGAGATCGCGGCGATGAGGACGACGCCGATCGCGACGCGCTCGAGCGGCGGCATGTCGCCGCGCAGGTAGGAGAGATAGTCCACGAACATGACCGGGTAGAGCGCGTTGTCGGCGAAGCTGCAAAGCCAGCTCCACCAACCTTCCTGAAAACCCCAGAACCTGCCGAAGGCGCGCTCGACCCAGATGACGTAGCCGCCGTCTTCCGGCATCGCGGTGGAGAGCTCGGCCGTCATCAGCGCGGTCGGAAAGCTCCAGAGCCACGGCAGCACCATCAGCGCGAGCAGCGCGACCATCGGACCGGCGGCGCCGACGGCGTCTTCAAAGCCGTACGCTCCGCCGGCGACGCAGAAAAAAGTCAACGCGACGAGATTGGTAAAGCCGAGTGTGCGACGGGGATGCATCGGCGGTTACGTGTTCTCCTCGGATAACAGATCCTTCAAGGCGATGCGCGACAAAGCCTTGCGCCGCGCTTCGGCTATGCGCTCGAGCGTCTTGTGCAAAGTTTCTTCTCCCTCGACCCGCTTGATCTTGAGACCGTCGTCACCGCCGTAATGGCGCATCGCCTCGATCACCTGGTCGAGCCTGAGTTTCTCCGGCGGCTTGGCGAGCACATAGATAGGTTCCTGAGGTTCTCCCGTCGCCGGCAGAAGAAAGCCGGCGCGGCAATGCTGCTCCAAGAGTTCGCTCACAAGATTCACCGGCGCGGCCAGTTTTTGCGCGAGCTTTTCGGCGCTGTACGGCTCCTTTCCCTCGTCGAAGTATTTTCCGACCAGCCACAAGAGCTTGAGTCCCAGCTCTTCCTTGAAAGAGTAGTCGGCGTCCGGAGTGCTCAGCTCCTTCGCCTCAGTGCGGGGGTTTTGATGGGCGAAAGAGAGCACCGCTCCGAAAAGGACGACGTTCCAGCCGGTGTAAAGCCAGACGAGAAAAATCGGCAGCTGCGCGAACGCGCCGTAAATCGCGTTGTAACGCGCCACGCCGACTTGAAAATGAACGTAGCCCCATTGCGCGAGCTGCCAGAGGGTGCCGCCGACGATGCCGCCGTAGAGCGCGGAGACGAGCCGGACGTTGGTGTTCGGCAGATAATTATAAATGAAGGTCAAGGCGATCCACATGAGCAGATAGGGAGAGAGAGACGCGAGAAACAAAGCGAGATAACTCATCCCCGGCAGGTCGAGCATCGACTGCACGACCGCCACGTTCTGGATCGAGCTGGTGAGGCCGAGCGCGGCGACGAAGAGGATCGGGCAGGTCAGCAGGACGCTCAAGTAATCGGCGAACTTCCTTCCGAGCGAGCGCGGGCGCTGCACGCCCCATATCCGGTTGAGCGCGAGCTCGATGTTCCCGATCAGCGAGATGGCGGTCAGCAGCAAGCCGGCCAGTCCCACGGCGCCGAGCGCTTTGACGTTGGTCTTGTCGATGTAGCGGATAATCTGTTGGACAATCTCCTCGGAGCCGGCGCTGAGTTTTTCCAGTAGGATCGGCTCCAGCCGGTTCTGCACGCCGAAGCCTTTCAGGATGGAAAACATGAGCGCGAGCAGCGGCACCAGAGCTAGCAGCGTAGTGTAGGTCAGGGCGGAAGCGTGCAGGGCGCAGTGGTTGTCTTGGAATCCCTGGAAGGCGCCATACAGGAGGCGTAGGTGCCGATAGAAGGCGCGCTTGGATCGTGGAAATTTAGCGAGGTCCGCGTGGAGGAGATTTTCTTGAAATCTCTTGAGCTGTTGGATCTTCGCTTTGGCGAAAGTCATCGTGGAGGTTTTTCTGAGCGGCGCGCGATAGGCGCTTTATTTTTTCTTGAACAGCCGGTCGAAAACCGATCCCTTGCCGCGTTCCTCGAGCACTTGACCCAGGCCTTTATTCATCAGCTTTTCGCTGTCGAGGTTCACCGCCGGGCTCTTGACGGGCCCGGTAATTTTGAGCGGCACGACGAGACGCCCCTGGCTGTCTTTGAAGAAGGTCGTCGCTTTGCCGCTGCCCACGCGAGCGGAAACCTCGGCGGCGAGCGTCGTCTCGAGCGCCAGATCCAGCGTCGGCGGCTCCAGGTTCATCTTGCCGCCTCCCTGCGCCTCCATTACCGGACTCTGCAGATAGATCCGCTTGATCTCGGCAACGCCGCCCGCCAGGGTGAATTCCGTCTCCAACCTCTTGAACGTCGTGGCGCCGCCGCGCTCCTGCTTCGACATGCCGATCACGCCGGTGATCTGCTCGATCTTTTTGACCAGATCGACGTTCGTAAGCTCGCCGTCTTTCGCTCCGAGGCGGCCGTTGCCGTGTATCTTCCGCGCCATCGGCGCGTCGCCGCTGAGCGGCGCCGTGAGATTGATTTCTCCCGCGATGGTTCCTTTGAAATCGCGGCTGTCATGGACCTTAATCTCCTTGAGCCTGACTTGGATCTGAGCCAGGAGATTGTTGGAAGGCCCCGCGAGCGCCACACGCAAGCCGATCGGTCCCGAGGCTTCAAGTTCTTTCGGCGCGACCCCCGCCGCCGCGAGAAGGTGCACGATCGGCTTGATGTCGAAGTTGTCGTTGGCGAGAGAGAGATTTACTTTCGGCGCGCCCGTGAGGTCGGCGACCGCGCCGCTGACGCCAAACTCCACGTCTTCGGCTTTGAGCCGGCTGTCTTTCAACGTGAGCTTCGATGGCGTCTCCTGATAACGCAGCTCGCCTTCGAGGGAGATCGGCTTCAGGCCGGGCGCTTTCAATGCGACTCGATAAGGAAAGGAATGATTTGCGGAGAAATCCTTGAGCGACACGTCAATGCCGTTGATCTGAAGCGGCCTTTGCCCCTCAGTCTGCAACGTGATCGCACCATCCTCGATACGCAGCAGGGCCGGGATTAGTTGGGAAAGCCGGGCCGCCTCTTTAGGCCTGGGCGCGGCTTCCTTTTTTTCTTTTTTCGCGACCTCTTCCTTCTTTTTCGCGAGATCGGCGAAGTTGAACGTGCCGTCCGGTTTTTTGACCAAGTTGACGGCCGGCTTCTCGACGATGAACTCTTCGACCTGAAACTTCCCCTTCAGAAGCGGCCGGAGACTTAGGCGAAGGCTCACGCTCTGGGCGGTGAAAAAGGGCTCTTTGGAGAATGCAGGGTTGTCTAAAACTGTGAGCCCCGAGAGGCGTATCGCCGGCGCAGGAACGATTCTGAGACGGATTTCTTCCACGTCCACCTTGCGCTGCAACGCCTGCTCTACCAGCGGCAGGTAGCGGCCTTTGTGCGCGCCCAGGTTGATCAGCGGCGGTATCAGGACGATCGCCGCGACCAGCAATATCAGAATAGCGGTTGCGATGAGCAGCGCGTGTCTCATTTTTGCAGCGTATCCAATGGCCAACCGCCGTGTCAACCCGGCCCTTCGGGATGCCCTTCGGGATCTCAAATCTCAAATTTCATATTTCAGATCCGGATTTGAGATCTGTCCGCCACAGTACTTTGGCGGAGAGATTCCGAGCGCAGCGAGGAGAGGTGGCGGCGGCGCGCGGTATTTGTTAGCATAGCTAAAATTTTTTATGAGGTGAGACTCTAGTTGGATTTTTCTTCCGGCATATTTTTTCAAGTCGTCGTGGACGGCGTGGTTTTGGGCTTCATGTACGCGCTGATCGCGCTCGGCTACACGATGGTCTACGGCGTTTTGGAATTCATCAATTTCGCCCACAGCGAGATCTTCATTATCGGCGCGTTCGTCGGCGCCGAGATTCTTCTCGGGCTCGAATCCTCCGGCGCGCTCGCCGTTCTTTCCCCGGTGTTCGTGGTTTTGCTGCTGATCTTCGCCGGCATGCTCGCGAGCGGCCTGGCGGCCGTGACGCTGGAGCGCGTGGCCTACCGGCCGCTGCGCGGCGCGCCGCGCCTGGTGCCGTTGATCTCGGCCATCGGTGCGTCATTTTTTCTCCAGGATTTTATCCGGCTGGTGGAGAGCCTCTGGCGCAACACATTTTATCTCAACTATCCGACGCTCGACATCCTGGATAAAAATCTGTCTCTCGGCGCGGCCGTGGAAGTCCCGCTCAAGTCGGTTCTCGTCATCGCCACCGCTCTCGCCATGCTCCTTTGCCTCTATCTTTTCGTGAACAAGACGAAGCTCGGCACCGCGATCCGCGCGGTGGCGCAGGACCCGGACGCCGCCGCTCTCATGGGCATTCCGGTGAACCGCATCATCTCGCTCACTTTCTTCGTCGGCGGCGCGATGGGCGGCGCCGCTGGAGTTCTGTTCGGGCTTCATTACAGTCTCATCAATCCGTACAGCGGCTTCGGCCCCGGGCTCAAGGCTTTTACCGCGGCGGTGTTGGGCGGCATCGGCAACATTCCCGGCGCGGTCCTGGGCGGCCTGGTGCTGGGTCTCATGGAAGCGTTCGCCGCGTCGTATCTCGCGCTGCTCACCGACGGCGCATTCGGCGCGGAGTATAAAGACGTCTTCGCCTTCGCCGTGCTGATCCTGATTCTGATCTTCCGGCCCAAAGGATTGCTGGGAGAGAAGGTGCGGGAGGACGGAGCATGAACAGGCAGAAGGCAGTAGGCAGTAGGCGGTAGGCTCAATCATGAGAGCTTGGTTATTCAACGCCGGTTTGGCCGGCTACATCGCGCTCACCAGCCTTCTCGTCTATTCGTTTCCCAGGTCGGTTTCGGCGTTTCTGCTTTTCGAGGCTTCGCTTCTGTTTGTCTACTACGCGCCGGTGTCGCGCGCGGCCAAGCTTTTTTTTGCGGCGGTAGTCTTGATCGTCCTCATGCCGTTCTTAGGAAGCATCGAAGGGTACTACCTCGAAGTAGCGATCCAGATCGGCATCTTCGCCGCGCTCGCCCTGGGACTCAACATCGTGGTCGGCTTTGTCGGCCTGCTCAATCTCGGCTTTGTCGCCTTCTACGCGATCGGCGCGTACCTCTGGGCGATTTTCGGCTCGCACCAGGCAAACACGTTTATCCCCGGCGGCCACTTTCCGCTCGCGCCGGCGTGGTTTTTCGTTTTCCTCGTGCTCGCGATCGCCGTCGGCGCTCTCACCGGAATCGTTTTGGGTCTTCCGGTGCTGCGTCTGCGCGGCGATTATCTCGCGATCGTGACGCTGGGATTCGCCGAGGTGGTGCGCGCGCTGGTCAACAATCTCGACAAACCGGTGAATCTCACCAACGGGCCCAGAGGCATCACGCCGATCCAGCGTCCGCCGCTCTTTTTCCAGCCGCTGTTGGAAATTCTCGGCTTTCATCCCGATCCTGCCGCGCTCTATCCGCTCTACTTTTATTTTCTCGTTCTCGCGCTGCTTCTGACCATTATTTTCGTGACCCGCCGGCTGGAGTATTCCCCGGTCGGCCGCGCGTGGAAGGCGATCCGCGAGGACGAAGTCGCCGCGGTTGTAATGGGCATCCCCGTCGTTCGGATGAAGCTTCTCGCTTTCGCCGTCGGCGCGTCGTTTGCCGCGGCCATCGGCGTGCTCTTCGCGGCCAAGCAAGGCTTCATCAATCCCGAGAGCTTCACGTTCATGGAGTCGATCGGCGTCCTTGCTATGGTCATCCTGGGCGGTATGGGCTCCATCCCCGGCGCGATTCTCGGCGCGACGATCGTGACGATTCTGAACCTGCAACTTCTCAAAGGCCTTTCGCTCTGGCTCAACGCGCTGCGCCAGTCGGGCATGATCTTATCCATTCCGCTCCTCGGCAGCTTCGACTTGAGCCAGATTCCGGCGCAGTTCGAGCCGGCGAAATACGAGCGCATGGTGTTCGGTCTGATTCTCATGCTCATGATGATTTACCGGCCGCAAGGTTTTTTGCCGCCGCGCCAAGGAGGAGGTAAGTCCGATGGCGCTGCTTGAAATTCGCGGCGTGACCAAGAAATTCGGCGGGCTCACCGCCGTGCGCAACGTAGACCTGGCCATTGATGAGAGCAGCATCGCGGCACTGATCGGGCCCAACGGCGCGGGGAAAACCACGCTGTTCAACGTGCTCACCGGTCTCTACCGGCCCGATGAAGGCGAGATCCGCTTTCAAAACCGCGCGCTCCATCGCGCCACTCCCGATCGCATCACGCGCGCGGGGATCTGCCGCACCTTTCAGAACATTCGCCTCTTCGGCGAGATGAGCGTCCTGGAGAACGTGCTGGTCGGGATGCACTCGCGCATCCCGCTCACGCTCGCCGATGTCCTGTTTCGCGGGTCGCGCTCGCGGACCGAGGAAAAACAAGCGCGGGCGCGCGCGATCGACTTGCTCGGCTTGGTCGGTCTGCAAGGAAGGGAAGACCTTTGGGCGCGGCGGCTCTCGTACGGCGAGCAACGCCGCCTCGAGGTCGCGCGCGCGCTGGCCTCCGAGCCCAAGCTCTTGCTCCTCGACGAGCCGACCGCCGGGATGAATCCGTCGGAAGCGCAGACGCTCATGTCGCTCTTGAAAAAATTGGTCGGCGCGCAGGTGCGCAGCATTCTCTTGATCGAGCACAACATGCGCGTGGTGATGGGCATCTCGGACCGCGTCACGGTGCTCGACCACGGCGAGAAAATCGCCGACGGCACGCCGGAAGAAGTGCAGAAGGATGCGCGCGTCATCGAGGCCTATCTCGGTCGCGGAAAGTGGGAGGGGAATGCTCAAGGTTGACGATCTTCACGTTTACTACGACGCGATCCACGCGCTGCAAGGACTTTCTTTCACCGTCGGCCAAGGCGAGATGGTGACGCTGCTCGGCGCCAACGGCGCGGGCAAGACGACGACGCTCAAAACCATCTCCGCGCTGCTCAGACCGCGCAGCGGAAGGATAGAACTGGAAGGGCAGCCGCTGGAAGATTTGCCGCCGCACGAGATCGTGCGCCTTGGCGTCGCTCACGTTCCTGAAGGGAGAAGGGTCTTTCCACGGCTCTCCGTATTGGAAAATTTAAAGACCGGCGCCTACACCCGGCGCGGCGGGACCATCGCCGACGACATCGAGCGCGCCTTCACTCTCTTTCCGCGTCTCAAGGAGCGCATGCAGCAAAAAGCCGGCACGCTCTCCGGCGGCGAGCAGCAGATGCTGGCCATCGGCCGCGGTCTGATGGCGCGCCCGCGACTTCTCTTGCTCGACGAGCCGTCGATGGGGCTCGCGCCGATTTTAGTCGAACAAATTTTCTCCACCATCCAGGCCATCAACAAAGAGGGCGTGACCGTGCTGCTCGTCGAGCAGAACGCCGCCATGGCGCTCGGGATCTGCCACCGCGGCTACGTCATGGAGACCGGCAAAATTATTCTCTCGGGCACCGCCGCCGAGCTTTCCGGCAACGACCGGGTGCGGCAGGCGTATTTGGGAGGATAAGGCGCTGGATAAGTTCGACGATATTTGAAATAGTGAAGGTATGAGCAACAGGATTGCCGATATCGGCAAGATGAAAAGTATCGTCGATGGCGAGAACCGGCTAAGAAATGTCGACGTTAAGAAGATGGCGAAGCTGGGCACCGAGAAAAATCCGGCAGCGGTTCACGTGCGAACCAAAGAAAGACTCAAAGCGGTCACGGCCCAGTTCGAAAAACACGGTTGGAAATACAAAATTGCGTTGGAGCCGGACAAGCCGGAGGATGTCGCCGATCTGGAGCGTCTGTTGCATCCGCTCAAGCCGACGAGAGTCGAAAAGAAACTCGGGCGGAATGAGCCTTGCTCATGTGGCAGCGGTAGAAAGTACAAAAACTGCTGTGGACAGTGATCGGACAGTGTGAGGAGTTGAGGCGGCAATCATTGAGAGCGCGCGGTGTTCCGCGCGGGCCAGCAAACAAGATTGGAAGGAGCCGAGACTATGAGCCACGGACACGACAGAAAGAAAGACGAGAAAAAGAAACCCCAGAAGACACTGATGGAGAAGCGGGCAGCCAAGTGGGCCAAGAAAGAGAACAAGGGGATCATCAGCATAACGCCTCCGACGCCAAAAGGGCGATAATTCCGTTCCTGCGCTCACTCGTCGTAGCGTTCGGACCGCCCGCCGGCCCGTGATGATTTTTTCTCCGCCTGATTGCGTTTAGTGGAGAGGGTTCCGTTGCACCGGTTTCCCTCTTCCTGTTACCGCGCCGCCGCTCTCGCCGGCGCCGCGTCGAGAAGATATTTGCGGAAAAAATTCAGCGTTCGGGGCCACGAGTCGCGGTCGGCGTCTTCCCGGTAACCGTCCCACCCCTTGCGGTTGAAGGCGTGGCCGGCGCCCGCATAGAAATAGAACTCGTGGGGCTTGCCCAGTTCAGTCAATTCCGCATCGAGGCTGCGCATCTCTTCCGCAGTAGGATTCTTGTCCAATGCGCCGAAGTGGCCCTGTACCGGGCAATGAACTTCGGCCGAGCGCTCCAACGGCGAAGGCCCGCCGCCCCAGGCTCTAGAGACGCTTCCACCGTAATAATCCACGGCGGCGCGGAACATCGGATTTGCCGCGGCCATGAGAAAAGCGACGCGGCCGCCCATGCAGAAGCCGACGATGCCCAGTCTCTCCGCATCCGCCTCCTTCTGCGCTTTGAGAAAGTCGACCGTGGCGTTCACGTCTTTGATAACGGCGAGGTCCGTGCGGCCGGCCGCGCGCGCTTTGCGGTCGGCGTTCAATTCAGGCGGATTCCTGTGATAGAGGGCGGGCGCCGCGCCGAGATAACCGGCCGCGGCGATCCTGCGCGTCATTTCCTGGGTGAACTCGGCGACGCCGTCCTGGTTTTGAATGACCACGACCGCCGGGAACGGCCCCGGACCGTCGGGCCGGCATACATAGAGCCTCATCGGGCTGTCGTCGACCGTGATGGTTTGCCAAAATGTTTTCATGAAGCGCCTCCTCCTTGGTTGCGGGACGTCGTCGGCTTCTCCATTATTCCCGGGCGGCGCGCGTATCAACAGTGAAAGTTCGGTTGCGGCGCGCCCTTAATTGTCGCCCTCGTTTCTCCCCTGATGCCTGTTGCCTCTCGCCTTCCATGCTCACTCGTCGTAGTCCGGCCGCACGGCGCCGCGTGAAGATTTTTTCTCTCCCTGATGGCGCTTGTCGGCCAGCATCTTCTGCTTGGCGCGCCGCGAGCGCCGTTTTTTCTGGCGGCGGATCTTGGCAATCTCTTGCTGCTCCGCGGACTCGGCGCCTCGCAGCTTCGCCTCGATTTTGTCCAGCAGGATTCTTCGCGCCAAGAAACGGTTGAGCGCCTGCGAGCGCTCCTGCTGGCACTTCACCCGGATGCCCGTGGGCCGATGGTGGAGCACGACACAACTGGAAGTCTTGTTGACCTTCTGACCGCCGGCGCCCGAGGAGCGGACAAATTGCTCCTCGATGTCCTGCTCCCGCACGCCCAGAGCCTGCATGCGCCCCAGCAGGGATTTTTCTTTTCCCGGCGAAACTACATTGAGAGCCATGGTTTAAGCTTTAGCACAGGAAGACTGCCGGGACGAGGAAGAGGACGGCGAATGAGAGAAGCGTAAAACAGAGCGTGAGTCGGAGAATGAAGACGATAGTCAAGATTCAAGAGCCCGGCAATGTGCGGGAACGACCGGGTGCGCCAGGCTATTCGGAAGGATGAAGGGTCAGCGAGGCGGTTTCGCCTCGAGCGGAGCACGTATAACGGAGAGGCTATTCCCTTGGGCTGCAAGCAATTACGGTAGTGGTTCGACTTTGACGCGTGTTCCGTGCGCCGCTCCGATGCCGACAAAGCCGGTCGGGTTCCCGTTCGGATCGAAGAACTCAAACTGGTAATCGTCACTGGAAAACATGTCTGCCTTATCGTTCAGTTCAAGCGTTGCCCGGGCTTTCAATGTCCCTAGAAACGCCCGTCGGGGCCAAATTGAAACAATAGAATTGTCACGGCAAACGTCTGTTTCCCTTTTTTTCCCAAGCTCCGTGGCCGGTTTGAAGAAGGGGGTCTGTGATGGTTGCAACTAAACCTCCATCTTGACCAAAGGTGACAAGCGCTTGGTACCACGTCGGTAATGGAGGAGTTCCTGTGCCTCCCGTTATGGTAACTCTCCACGACCCTTCCAATCCGCTTGCCTTGGAGTCCGCGAAGGCCGACGGGTCCGCTGTCGCTACAATTAAGACGGTCATTACGCCGGGCATAATAAAACGCCACAGGATATTCGTGAACATGATCTTGCCTTCTCTATCCGGGTAATCGACCTGGCGCAGCGTCGGCGCACCTGTATATCGCCGCCGAGAAAGTCAGTCAAGTTATCAGCGAGACAAAAAGCGCTAAGTTGAATGGCGAATACTCTGAAGTTCCGCGTTTCCGGAATTCCGGAAACGTGAGACACGGTCGGCGGGAGCGCGCAGCGGGTGAGCACCGTGCTCGGCGTGATGCGAGTGGCAGAGGTTGTACCTGCCCCAGCGCGCATGGGTGAGCATCATTTATGGCGCTATATTTGGTGATGTGAAGCTTCGTGAACGTTATCTTGCAACCTGCAGATGATTCAACACGGTTTGAACGCCGGGTACCTGCCACGAAATTTTCACCGCTCGCTCCCGCGCGTCCAAAGACGGCACGACGCCGCTCAAGTAAACCGTTCCTTTCCTCGCTTCGACGATTACCGGAGATAGATCGACGGCTTTCTCCGCCGAAAGTCGTTCCTTGACCGCTTTGCCGAGTGCTATGTCCTGAGGCGTCTCGACGCCGGTCGGCCCGGGCAGAGGCGGTTGTTCGGGATAGGGCTTGGTCGTCATGCCTCCGCAGCCGATCAAGACCGGCAATGTCAACGTCATCACCGCCAAAGCGATCCCTTTGACTGCTCTCATAGGTTTGCTTCCTACCTCGTCTCAAAGGCTGACATAGGAAATATTCGTTTCAATTGTGTATCAGATTGAAATCGTCCCGGCAAATGGAGAAATCCGAACCGTCTAGGCTGCCTAAATTCGACATCTCCCACGTTTTCGGAATTCCGGAAACGTGGAAGTTGGTCCACGAGAGAGAGATCGCGCCAAACAGAGCAGCGCAGGAGATTCAGAACTTGATCATGTCGCTGCGCGTGAGCGTCGTCTGGCTGGTGACGATGGCCGGTCCGCCCTTGAACATGTGCCAGGCCGCATATTGCTCCATGTAGGGATCGTCGGACGACATGCAGTCGACCGGCACGATGACCTTATAGCCGCGCTGCGCCGAGCCGCTGCCGATGACCACGCCTTGCGCCGAGGTGCCGCACACGATGACCGTCTTGATGCCCCGCGCCTTCAGCCGCTCATCGAGATCGGAACCGAGGAACTTGTCCGGCCCGCGTTGGGCGACTCACTCGCCATCGCGTGGAGCGAACTCCGCGTCTATGAAATCGGCCAGGCTGGGGTTCTCCCCGCTGAAGGTATAGACCACCATCGCGCCGGCGGCGCGTGCCGCATCGTGCAGCTTCTTCAAGTTCGGCACCGTGGCGGCGCAGCGCGGGCGCGCGGTGCAGCCTTTTTTCATCATGTCGAGAATCAAGAGCGCCGTTGTCTTGCCGTCGAGTGTGACCGGCTTCAGCTCGGGCGGAGGCGGCGCTTTCACCGTCGCCCATTCGGCGATGATGTCGCCGGCGACCGACGGCCATGCCGTGAGCATCGCAACGGCCAGCGTGGCGGCTCCTGCGGTTACGTATCGTAACGGCGTTTGCGCCCGTTTCATGATATCGTCCTTGTCGGCGTTAGGAGTTTGCAGGATAGTCGATTTTCATTATCCTAGTCTAAGTGAAAGGAAACTTAAACTGGCGCGGAAGAAAACCAAAGACCCCTGTCCGGTTTGTTATTTGACCCGGACGCTCTGTCTCTGCGGCGCGATACCGAGGCTCGATTTAACCACCAGGGTTTGTCTTGTTATTCATGTCAATGAGTTGAAGCGCAGCAGCAACACGGGCCGGCTCGCGCTGAGAGCGCTCGTGAATAGCGAGATGCGCGTCAGAGGGGACACGCGAGCAGCCCTCGATCTGAGCGATCTCTTGACCCATCGGTATCGGACTTTTTTGTTTTACCCCACCGTCGAGGCCGTGGAATTGGATCATGAGCTTGTGGCGCAAGACCCGACGCCGATTCAACTCATCGTCCCCGACGGAACCTGGCGCCAGGCACGCAAAGTTCATTCCCGTCATCATGAATTGAAAGACGTACTGCGGGTGAAGATCAGCACGCCGAACCTCGCGAAGTTTCATCTGCGCGCCCAACATAAACTGGAAGGCATGGCCACCTTGCAAGCCATCGCGCATGCGCTCGGCGTGATCGAAGGCGAGCTCGTGAAGGCTCGGTTGATGAAGGTCTACGATGCAAAGCTCGAGCGGACGATGATTGGCCGCGGCCTGTGGAAGGGGAGCGGCACAGGTATCGAGTTGGAGGAAACGACATGAGCTTGACCGCCTATAACCGCGTTCTTCTTCCTTCTTTTATGTATGGCACGGCGTGGAAAAAAGAGGCCACGACCCGACTGGTCGAATTAGCCGTGGCGTCGGGCTTCACGGCCATCGATACGGCCAACCAACTGATCCATTACCAGGAAGCCCTGGTGGGTGAAGCCCTACTGGCGCTCGCAAAGAAAGGCGTCAAGCGAGAGACCCTGTTCCTCCAAACCAAATTCACTTCGGTGGATGGCCAGGGCGGCCGAACTCCCTACGACTCCTCGGCCGATCTCACCACGCAAGTTAGACAGTCGTTCGACAGCTCGTTGACGCATCTACACACGGACTACGTCGACTCCTACGTCTTGCACGCGCCCTTTTCGCGGCGCGGCTTGGGCGAAGCGGATTGGGAAGTGTGGGCGGCGATGGAAGAACTATATCAATCGGGAAAAACCAAAATGATCGGCATCAGCAATGTCGCGGCCGGTCAACTGGCGCAGCTGTGCGAACAGGCGAAGGTTAAACCCATGGTGGTACAGAACCGGTGCTTTGCCGCGCTCGGATGGGACATGGAGGTCAGAGAAATTTGCCGGGCGAATGGCATCGTCTATCAAGGCTTTTCGCTGTTGACTGCCAATAGAGAAGTCCTTGCCGCTCCGGAAATTCACGCGATCGCCAAACGATTAGGTGCTACTGCCGCACAAATCATCTTCCGCTTTGCCCAGCAAATCGGCATGCTGCCGTTGACCGGAACCACGAGCGAGCAACATATGAAAGAAGACCTCCAAGCCGGACAGTTCGAGCTCTCCGCCGAAGAAATCGAGCGAATCGAAACGATCGCGGTGTAAAATCAAACGGGCTCGCATCAGTAGGTTGTCTGGAATAGAAAGCCTGATCCCGGCACTCGCGCCAAGTCTTTGCCCTTACTTATTTGCCAAGCCCTGGAAACCAACCCTGGTGCCTGATTAAGCCACGCAGATATTCGATTTGACCGGCGTGGCGCGTGTTGCAGTTGATGACGCTCGTGAGTCGAATGCTTAACGTCGGCCGCGGCTGATACTGAGGTTCATCCAGCACTCGATTCAGGTCGGCATTCGTAACGGTGGAGAGATAAGACTTCGTTCTTGCGAAAACAGTGTCAATGTAGTCCAGCAGAAGCTGTTTATCGGTGACGGTAAACGCATCCACTTGCGCCGGAGTGTGCCTGTGACCGGAACCGTAATCCTTCGGATCAGGCGGCATGTCGAAGCGCGCATGCCAGCCGTCCGCGATCCATAATTGCGGGCGCTCCATCAAGCCGGAAAAATTCGCATCCTGAACGCGCGACAAGTGCCACACCAACCATGCGATATGAGGTTTCGGGGGAACCAGCAGTTCTTCGGACGACAAATCCTTTAGCGTGTCCCGCACCATGTCACGCACTCGACCTAATGCATCGAGCACCAATCTCGCACTTTCCATAAATTACCTCCTGAATTTTTCATCGGGCTTTTGCGTTCACCTCTTCGCCTTCTCTGCAAACGTCCAGTCATAAACCGTTAGGGGCTTGACCGATGTCTTCTCCTTGGCCCTGAATGTCCCGACGGCGATCCACTCTTCGACCACCGAGTCCGGCAAGCTCAGTTCGGGGTTGAACTGCTCGCGATAGAGCGTATAGAACCGCTCGGCGGCGGCGTGGTCGATGGCCAGCGCCTTCTCGACCAGGCCGACGCCCGCCTCGCGCTGGCTTTGAAGGTACAAAATCGCCGAGCGCAGCGCTCGGAGCAGGCGGACGATCTCTTCCGGCTCTTTTTCGATCTTGCTCTGAGCGACGCTGACTCCGGTGATGGGGACTCTGACCAGTTCGGCAAGTTCCCGCACGGTGACGAGCGTCCTGAATCCCTTCTGCTCGGCTTTGTATTCAAAAGGACTGTTCACGACCGTAGCGTCGACCGCGCCGCCGATGAGCGCCGCAAAGCGAGCGTCGGGGCTTCCGGCGATGGCGGTGAGCGTGACGTCTTTGTTCGGATCCAATCCGCTCCGGCTAAGGGCGGTGTAGATCGCGAAATCGGCCGAGCTGCCGAAAGAATTGATCGCGACTCTTTTGCCCTTGAGCGCTTTAAGGCTCGTGATCTCCGGCCTCGAGATGATGGCATAGCCGCTGGATTTCGTCACGGCTGCGACGATCTTCACCGGCAGCCCGCGCGCCGCGGCCCCGGCGATGGACGGCAAAATGGTGATGTAATCGACTTCGCCCGCCAAAAGCGCGGTGAGCATCAGGTTCGTCCCCTGGAATTGAATGAACCTGACTTTCAGGCCTTCCTTGTCGAAATAACCTCGATCGGCGGCGACCCTGAAGGGAAGCGCGCTCCAATTAGACCCGCTGGTCCAGCCGATGTTGATATCTTTGCCTTGCGCCGCTTTTGCCTGGGTGAGCGATGCGACGACGGGGAGAATGGACAGGATAAAGCCGCAGAGGAGAAATTTCCGTTTCATTGTCTTCTGTTTTCTAATATCGCCCGGCCGGCGCCCGGATAGAAATAGAAATCGTGGGGCTTGCCCGGTTTCGTCAATTTCACATCGAGCCTGCGCATTCTTACTACCGCCCGGATTGTTGTCAGCGATCGTGGAGCATTTCAGCCCTGAGATCATCTTCCCATGCGCGGCTGCCGCCGGCTTGCCACTCGCAATGCAAATCACGAATTTCGCCTGAACGGGTGAAGCGCGGCAATTCAGCCAGAGCCTTGATGAGGACCGCTTCGTTGCGCGCGAGGTCGTGAGGCGGGCCGAACGTCCGGCCCACGGGGTGATCGACGAAAGCGCCGCGCGGAGGCGCGACTTTCGACATGATGTCGAGAGCCGTGCCGGTCACGAGCGTGGGAATACCCTGGGCTTCGATGACGTGAGAGATGAGACCGACGGTCTCGTGGCAAAAAGGTCAGTAGGGGACGAGCAATGCCAGATCGACTTCGGCACGCTTCAATTCGGCGGCGATGGCGGGAGCGATCACGCTTTCTATTTCTTTGTGGCACTTGAGCCCGCCCATAAAAGAAATGTGAAACGGTGACAAGGCGCCGATGACGCCACGATTCGCCAATGCCGCTAGGGCCGAGCGCGGAAAAACGATCTCGGGATCCTGGCGGGGCACCCTGCCGATGCCGGAATGGTGATCGATGACGATTTCGCCGGCCGAAGGATCGGAAGGGACGAGGCGGTAAGTTGTATCTTCCCGCGGCGTGAAGGGTTTCTGATCGGCAAGGCGCAGCGCCGCGCTGGACAAGAGCGCCACCCGCGACTCGCTCAGCGGTTTTTTTATCGGGCACCAGGCGGGATTCGACGGCGCTACGAGAACGCGCGGCGGCTTGGGCGCTCCGGACCGGGCCATGATGGGAAGATATTCGAATGCCACGGGTTGTTTCTTTTCGGTTAAACTTAACAACACCACTACTTCACGGACGGGTGTCGCGTCAACTCGACTGAAACGACGCCTGTTCAGACAACGGATGGGTTATATCTCACGTTTCCGGAATTCCGGAAACGTGATACATAAGCCGCGTGGAAGAAGGGAGCTACAGACAATCGCGCCTTTGCCGGTTGTTGGGGAATCCGCTGGCGTTCGCGGTCGTTCAACTGCTCGCTGAAAATAGAGAATTAACTCCGAGCGAGATTGCCAAGGCGGTCGGCAGGAGCGTGCAGCGGGTAAGCACCGTGCTCGGCGCACTGCGCCTGGCTGAGGTGGTGCGTTACCAGATGGATGGAAGGCGGAATCGGTATCGACTCAAACATCCGAGTGAGATCAGAGGAGTTCTCAGCGCTCTTTCCCGTTTTGTAAAGTCCGCGTCCGCGGTCCGGGGCTAGCGATAGACAGCGATGACGTTATATCTCACGTTTCCGGAATTCCGGAAACGTGGAAGTTGCCCTTTGGGATGAATGACGAAGTGGCGAACTAGATTTTGAGTCAAGCGCCTTGAACCGTGACGCCGGTTTTCAAGACCGGTGCCTAAAACGATCGGCAGAAATTAGACACTGGCACCGCACAGGTCATCTTTCGCTTTGCCCAGCAAGTCGGCATGCTGCCGTTGACCGGAACCACAAGCCAACAACATATGAAAGAAGATCTCCAGGCCACAGCTCGCGCTCTCCGACGAAGAAATCCAGCGGATCGAAACGATCGCGGTGTAAAAAAACCTCCCGCACCCGTTTTTTCTCCTTGATTTTTACAGATCGCGCGTTGACATTGAAGCGGTTCATCAAATACTTTGCACTGAGGGTTGATACCGCCGGCTTGAGAAAGGCAGCCCTCTTATCGGGACGACGGAGGAAAAGAAAACATGGCAGAGAAAGCACTCGTGGTGCAGGATGGAAGGCTGATCGATGGCACCGGCCGGCCGCCGATTGAGAATTCCGTCATCGTTATCCAGGCAGGCAAGTTCCAAGCAGTCGGTAGGCTTGGCGAGGTCTCTATTCCCGCCGGCGCCGAGGTGATCGACGCCAGGGGCAAGACCGTCCTGCCGGGCTTCATCGATGGTCATGGCCACTTGGAGGATTTCCATGGAGAGCTTTATCTCCATCTGGGAATTACGACCTGCGCCTCGATCGAACTCTACCAGGATGGCCCGTGGACCCTGGCGCAAAAACAGGGCACCGAGCTGGGTAAAATTCGCGGGCCGCGGATTTGGATGTCGGGCCGCGCGATCGGCGGCGTCGGCAGCGGGCACGATGCATTCGGCTCGCGAACGTCCCGCGACAACATCATCGTCACAACTCCGGAAGAAGTGCGCAAGGCGGTGCAGCGGAAAAAGGAATTCGGCTGCGACATTCTCAAGGTCAACGAGTTTCTTTCTTTGGACTTGGTGAAAGTCGCCGTCGACGAAGCCCACCGGCTGGACATGCCGGTCTCCGCCCACAGTTGGGACGTCGTCGGCTCCGTCAATGCGGGCGTTGACTCGATCGAGCACATCTGGTCGGTCGGCTACAGCTCCATCCCTTATGCTCCTGCCAGGCGCAAGTTGGCCGAAGATCGGCTGGGGGGCGTGATCGATCAGGAGCTCGCCGGCGCCTATTACCAAACCGAAAATTTCGCCGCGGTGATCGGCGCGATGGTGGAGCACCGCGTCGCGTGGACCCCGACCATTGCGAAATGGCTGCGTCCGCTTTCGCCGAGCGCCGAGCGCTTCAGAGAAAGAGAAAACCAAATCTTGAACGATCCTAACGCCGATCTCCCCGCTGCGGTCCGCGTGGTGACCGACAACGCCTATGACAAGTTGCTGAAGCGATACACGCCCGCGCAGCTCGGGCGCGCCAAAATCGGCTATGAAAAAGCCAACGAATTCATCCGGCGTTTCGTCCAGGCCGGCGGCATCTTGAAGGAAGGCTCGGACCCGCCCCGCGGCATGGCGGCGTTGCTGATGCATCAGGCCCTGGCGATGGACGTTGAGGCGGGCGTGCCGCCGATGACGGCGATCCAGGCCGCCACGCTCAATGTCGCCAGGACTTTCAGGAAGGACAAGGACTACGGCAGCGTCGAGCCCGGCAAGGTCGCAGATCTATCCATCGTCGAGGGGGACCCGCTAGAAGACATCTGGATGACGCAGAACGTTAAGATGGTCGTCATGGACGGGAAGGTCATCGATATCGGATTCCAAAAATACAAGAACCCGATTCCGTCATTCTATTCATACCAGAGCTTGCCGCTGGACCTCAAAATATCGCCTCCGTTTCTGATCGAGCGCACCGGTCCCACTAAATTGAAGGTGCGGGGGCATGGAGGGATGTGGCCATTCCATCAGGTAATGTTGAACGGCGCGCCGCTACCGACCCGTTTCGTCTCGAAGGACGAGCTCGAAGCGATCGTTTCACCCGAGGCGATCGCCAAGGCGGGCACATACATCGTCACGCTCAAGTGCGAAGGAGAAGCATTCCCCGAGTCCCATCGCGCCCATCTCGTGGTGGGCTTTAAGCCATAGCGAGATCAAGGTCACCCTCTCAGATCAACGCAGAGATTGATATAATTGTTACGCCAGACCCCGTGACCTCGTCAATAAGTCAATATTCAGGCGCGCCCCAAATCTGTGCAAATCTGTGTTCATGAAACACTATAATAAATTGTTAGCAGCGACAGTCGGGATTTTCATCTTGATGGGCGTCTCGGTCTGGGCGCAAGGTTTCTCCCGCGGTCATCGTGATGCGTGGGGGCCACGCTACGAGGCCGCGCCGCAACTCCGCGAAGGGCCGAGTCATCGACCGCGGCCCGAGCTAAGCTCGGTGCGGCGCTGGAACGAGATCGCCCTCAACGCCAATGCGCTCGACCACGTGCCCGTGGCGCCCGAGGGTCCCGAGCAAGTCGGCCCCCTGCGAACGGCCCGGGCGTTTGCGATCGTCCATATCGCGATCTTCGATGCGGTCAACGCGATCGACGGCGGATACCAGAGCTACACCGGAATTTCTCCTGCAGCCAAAAATACTTCCATAAATGCCGCCATTGCGCAGGCGGCGCACGATACGCTAGTCAAGCTCTTCCCGTCGCAGACAATGAACTTCGACGCACTGGTCGCCGAAGACTTGAACAAGATTCATGACGGACGCGCCAAGACGAACGGCATCGATCTTGGGCGAAAGGCGGCCGCCGCGATCCTTGCGCTCAGGGCCAACGATGGCGCGCAGCATGACGAGGAACTCTATGGCGACGAGTACATGCCCGCTCCCGGGCTGGGCAAGTGGCGCCAAGACCCGATTAGTCAGATTCCGATCGCTTTGGGTTCTCGCTGGGGCGAGTTGGTTGCGCCCTTCGTCCTTATGGCGGCCAATCAATTTCCGGTTCCGCCTCCGCCTGCCCTGAACGCCCCGGCATACGCGGCCGCGTTCGACGAGGTGAAAAACTACGGCGGTTGTGGAGATGAGCCCGTTGCTTGCGAAGGCGCCGCCGGCGGGTCGATGACACCGACGCTGCGAAGCCCAGAGCAGACCCGGATCGGCACCTATTGGGGCTACGACGGAACGCCGGGCCTGGGCACGCCGCCGCGGCTATACAATCAGATCACGGTGCAGATCGCCGAGCAAATGGGCTCGGATGCCGTAGAGCTGGCGCGCCTCTTGGCGCTGGTTAATGTGGCGATGGCCGACGCAGGCCTCACGTGTTGGGCGACGAAATACAGAGAGGAGTTCTGGCGCCCGATCACCGGCATCCGCGAGGCCGCCGGCGACGGTAATGACGACACAGCGGAAAACATGTTCTGGACTCCGCTCGGTGCGCAGGCCAGCAACAAGATCGGCCCTGACTTTACGCCACCCTTCCCGGCATATACGTCCGGGCATGCCACATTCGGGGCCGCTATGTTCGAGACGCTGCGTAAGTTCTATCGAACCGACCGTATCCGGTTCACATTCGTTTCCGACGAGTTCAACGGAGTTACTCGAGACAATCAAGGGAATGTTCGGCCGCTCATCCCGCGCAGTTTCAAGTCGTTGTCACAAGCCGAAGAGGAAAACGGCCAAAGCCGAATCTATCTCGGCATTCACTGGTCGTTCGACAAAACGGAGGGTATCGCCCAGGGGCGCAAAGTGGCGGATTACATTTTTCGCCATGCGTTCACCCCGCGGCCCTCGCCGAAGGGCAGGCAATGAGGGTCAGGCTGAGTCTGGACCCTTCGACTCGGGCCATGGGCTTCGGCCGTGGGCCCGCGCTCAGGATTCCGCCCGGCGGGGAACGAGAGTAGGTGCGACGGGCTGTGCCCGTGGGGCTCCACTTCCAAGCGTGCCTGGATCGAACATCAAGTCACCCCCGGTTGGATGATTTCCTGGAATGACGGTAGAGCTTGTCGTCCCAAAGCTTGAGCTGGTTCGGTCGGCATCCGGCTTGGACCACGGTCGCAAATGCAATCATAGCGGCGAGGAAAATAAGTCAATACTCAGACATTGCAATGTTGACAATCTTTTCTGAATTTTAAGCGGCAGTGAATCCAAAAGGGCGTGAGACACGGACCTGAACTCCCGAACGATATTTGGGTTCGTGGAAATTGCCGGGTCGAGTGGAACCAGGGGAAGCTTCTTGGGTTCCATCTCGGGCACGAGCGGTGGAATGTCGGTTCGGGCGGAGATGCGGTGACGCGTGTGAAGAATCATCTGCGACTCTTTGGACAGGACATCAGCCTCTCTTTTTCCTCGCTTCTCCATACGGGATGTCTGCCTGCGCGATCATCTCCTAAAAAGCAGGCTTGTCACGTTTGCGCAATTGCGCAAATACGCAACAACATGCTGCGATGTGCTAACTGCATTACGAATTTGATACTTTGCTTTTCCGGCGCTTTTATATAGAATGTTTTCATGCAGCTGCAGCGTATCACGATCAAACCGGACGTTTGCGGCGGCGAGCCGACGATTCGCGGCATGCGGATCACGGTGAGCCACGTGCTTGAAATGCTAGCCGGCGGGATGACGCCCGAGCAAGTCCTCCAAGACTTCCCATACCTGGAAAAAGCCGATATCGACGCGTGTCTTGAATATGCGGCGCGTCACGCGGCCCATCGCGAAATCCTGCTGAGCAAGTGAAGTTCCTTGTCGATGCGAATCTTCCGCCACGCCTATGTGATTGGTTGCGGTCGCGTCGTCACGAAGCCGAACATCTCGCCGATCGAAATCTTTTGACGGCAACGGATACGGAACTTTGGGAGCGAGGTAGGCTAGAGCACGTTGTGATTTTTAGCAAGGACGTGGACTTCTACGATCGCGCACTGCTTTTCGGCGCTCCGCCGCAGGTTCTCCATGTCTCAGTCGGCAACTGCAGCAATGCTCGCCTTTTCTCTATACTCGAAGCCCATTGGCCGGATGTTGAGATCGGGCTTACATCTGGATCGAAGCTCGTCTCGATTATTCAAGATAGAATTGAAGTATTCCCTTGAGCAGCGGCCGGGAATGACAAAAGGAATCTTGAGGATAGAATTATGATTGAGAACGCCGAACAGCTTTACCAAGCCATTGAGCAGATGGGGCGGATACAGCGTATCCTTGAATCCTACCGCAACGAGATACTGACGAAGAATCCACCTAACTTCGCGGTGCTTGCTGAAGGCCCGTTGGAGCAACTCCGCCAACTGCAAAAGCAAATCGACGAGTATATACAGTGCTTGGAAGTCGGCGGCTCTCCCGCAAGCAGTTGACGCGCAAGAGGGCGGATTAAATCCTGATTTCCGCACCTAGCGCAGGCTTTGGGGTCGAATCTTGACGGGTTGTTGCCCAAATGTCGCTTGAATCGCGAAGGTAGATCCATCTAAGCCCGC
>CAZNES010000007.1:42509-84917 GCA_964572145.1 uncultured Syntrophobacteraceae bacterium | reverse complement strand
TAACTCTCGATTTTTAACAGGATTCTCGGGACTGTGCAAGGAGCCGGCGGGTCACTTTCGGATCTGAAGCTTTACGCAAACACTAAACGCCCTCTGATCGGGACTGGCGACTAACACGCGAACACGTCGGCGATGAGCACGGTTCGATTCAGCGCGTGGAAGTAGCGGGCGAGCAGGGCATTCGGAATTTGCCTGAAGAAGTCTTTGGTTGAGTAGTGCCGGGCCATGCGTTTTGCCCTCGATTGCCCTGATGAGAACTCCTTGGATTATACTGGGCTTTACAGTACATAACAGGGCATTCATAATAGGCCGATTGAGGGGAGCCGATGGCCACCGCCATAACTAGCGCACTGACCTTTCCCATCGAACCGGGCCTGAGGGAAGCATTGCGCACGTCCGTGGACCGCGAACACCGCACCTGCGCCAACATGGTTGCAGTGATGATCCGGGACTACTGCGTGCGGATCGGCGTCGCGATTCGTGTGACTGGCGTACTTGCGGTCGCTAAAGAACCCACCAAAGGCAGCAACGAGAAAACGAAATCGCCGCAAGCGAAAAACAAGCTATGACCAACAAGAACGATTTTCTACCGAATCATCGAAAGACCTGGTAACAGTCATTGAAGGAATCTAGTAAAATGCCAATGATACCTTCAAACTCAGGGATCCGCGACAATTACACACGAGGAACAGTAGCGGACTTCTTGAAGGGAAAGATTCAGGATGGTTCGCGGCTCTCGGTAGTTTCTGCTTTCTTCACGATCTACGCCTACGATGCGCTAAAGGACTGCCTCGACCGCATCGATCACCTTGATTTCCTTTTCGGTGAGCCATCATCCGTCAACCGCCTCGACCCCAGTAAGACGGACATGAAAGCATTCATCATTGATGCCGATGGGCTGGAGCTTGCCAACAAACTTCAGCAAAAGCGCGTAGCCAAAGAATGTGCTGAGTGGATAGAGCAAAAGGTCGACATCAAGACCATCAAACAATCGAACCTACTTCACGGAAAGATGTATCACGTCGCTACCGACGGAGTGGAAGATGCGATTCTCGGCAGTTCCAATTTTACCGTCCGTGGTCTGGGCTTGGGCGACGGAGGTAACAACATCGAGTTGAACCTCGTTGTGAACGACAACCGCGACCGCCAGGAGCTCAAGCAGTGGTTCACGGAAGTCTGGAGCGATGAACAGTTGGTCAAGGACGTGAAACAGGACGTGCTGCTCTATCTTCGGAAGCTCTATGCGAACCAGTCGCCGCATTTTATTTATTATCTCACGCTCTTCCACCTCTTCCGCGATTACCTCGATGGCACTCGCGACCTCGACGACAATCTCCGACGCGTCGCGCTCCCGGACACCCGCATCTGGCGCACGCTCTTTTCGTTCCAGAGGGACGGCGCAAAGGCAGCCATCAACAAGATTCTTGACTACAACGGCTGCATTCTTGCGGACAGCGTCGGATTGGGAAAGACCTACACCGCGTTGGCTGTCATCAAGTATTTTGAGCTCCGCAATGAGCGCGTCCTGGTGCTTTGCCCAAAGAAGCTAAGCCGCAACTGGACCATCTTCCGCAATCCCAGTTCTCTGAATCCGTTCTCTGACGACAAGTTCCGGTATGACGTGCTTCACCACACCGACCTGTCGCGCGAATCGGGCAACGTCAACGGCCTCCACCTGGACACGCTCAACTGGGGCGCCTACGACCTGGTCGTGATCGACGAGTCACACAATTTCCGAAACAACAATCTGGCCACTCAACGCCAGGGAGACACGGTAGAACGCAGGAGCCGCTATCAGCGGCTCATGGAGGACATCATCTCCGCGGGTGTGAAGACGAAGGTGCTGCTGCTTTCAGCCACCCCGGTGAACAACCAGTTGGCCGACCTCCGGAACCAGATATCCTTCATTGCTGGAGGTGACGTGGCTCGCAACGATGCCGCGGATGCCGCTTTTGCAGAGAAACTCAGCATTGCGTCGGTCAAGGACACTTCCCGACAAGCGCAAACGCAATTTACGAACTGGGCCAAAAAGCCGCCAGGCCAGCGCAAGACTCGCGATCTCATCGCAGCAATCGGCGGTGATTTCTTCAAACTGCTCGACGGCCTCAGCATTGCCCGTTCGCGGAGTCAAATTGTCGCCTATTACGCCGGCGAGATGAAGGCACTTGGCGGGTTCCCGCGTCGCCCTGCGCCAAAGGCTATTCACGCCGCCATCGACCTGGAACAGCGGTTCCTTTCCTTCGAGCAACTTGACACCGAGATCAGCGCTCTCCGACTGGCTCTATACCATCCCACCAGCTTCCTCCGGGACGATCTGCCGGCGAATATCCGTGCCGCCTATGAAAACAAGATCCTCGGCGGATTCACCCAGGAGGGCCGCGAGCGCATCCTCATCGCCATGATGAAGGTCAATTTCCTCAAGCGCCTCGAAAGTTCCGTGGACTCCTTCCGCCTGACGCTCCAGCGCACAATCGATAAGATTGATCGGCTGGAGGAGCGCATCACCGCTTTTGAGAAGCACCTCGATGACAATCCCGACCTCGACTACGATTCGCTGACCCCTGACCAGTTCGAGGACCCTGATTTCGACCAGGAGGACTTCACCATCGGCGGCCGTCGCCGTATCCATCTTGGGCATCTCAAATTGCCGGAATGGCTCAAGGCGGTCCGAAATGACCGCACCCAGCTTCAATTTCTGCTTGAGAAAACCCAGTCGGTTACCGCCGTGCGCGATGGCAAACTCGCCGAACTCAAAGGCTTCATCGAAGCCAAGGTTCGCCAGCCTACCATCAACCGCGACGGCAAAGCCAATCGGAAAGTGCTCGTCTTCACGGCCTTTGCCGACACCGCCCGCTATCTCTATGAGAACCTCGACCCGTGGGCGCGCAAGGATCTCAGAATTCACACCGGTCTTGTTTGCGGCGACGGAGGGAACGGCGCCTCGCTGGGCCGCACCGACTACGACGACATCCTCACCAATTTTTCGCCTATAGCCAAACGTCGTGCGGATCAATCTCCCCGTTTCCCCAACCAACAGGACGAAATCGACCTACTCATCGCGACAGACTGTATTAGCGAAGGCCAGAACCTCCAGGACTGCGACTTACTCATCAACTATGACATTCACTGGAACCCTGTGCGCATCATCCAGCGCTTTGGACGCATTGATCGCATTGGCTCGCGCAACGATTCCGTGCAGCTCGTCAACTTCTGGCCGGTCGCCGACCTCGATCATTACCTCGGGGTCAAGCTGCGCGTGGAAGCCCGCATGGCGCTTGCGGACCTGGCCGCCACGCAGACCGACAACCTTCTCGATCCTGGTCAACTCGAAGACCTCATCAAGGAGGATCTTCTCTTCCGGGACCGCCAACTGAAACGGTTCAAGGATGAGATTCTCGATCTCGAAGACCTCGACGATTCCGTCTCACTTACCGATTTCTCACTGGACGAGTTTCGCATGGACCTCCTGCGCTATCTGGAGGCAAACCGCGCCGAACTTGAGGATGCCGGCGAAGGACTCTATGCCGTCGTGCCGCCCAAGTCGGATTTGTTTTTGAATGCGCGACCCGGCGCGCTCTTCTGCCTGCGGCACCGGAAGACCACACAAACACCGCCCGACACTTCAGGCAAGGCGACGGATTCCACCAGATTCAATCCGCTTGCGCCTTACTATCTTGTTTACGTTCACGACGACGGCACCGTCCGCTTCAGCTTTGCTCAGCCCAAGGAATCCATGCTTTTGCTGCGGGACCTTGCCGCCGGCGAACCGGCCGTCCTTGAGAAACTCTGCGATCTATTTGACCTTCGCACGAAGGACGGCGCCGATATGAGCCACTACGATGGACTGTTGCGCAAGGCGCTCGCCTCCATCGAGCACACCTTCCAACGGCGCGCCGCCGCATCGCTCCTGTCCGGCCGCGGCGCCCTACTGCCGACTGCCGCCGAAGCGCCAACATCAAGCGGCGACGACTTCGACCTTGTTACCTGGCTGGTCATCCTGCAGGCCGAATAACACCATGCCCGCACGCACTGACCAACGCGAATCCATCGCCGAGGTGCTCAAGGCCCTCCAACACGAACCGCTGGCAGATGCAGGCCGCCGTCTATTCGCCGCTCTCGGCTACAGATCGGATCGCCGCATCTCCATCGCGACACCGAAGCAGTTCCGCGAACAGCTCGACCCCCACGGCACACTCGCCAACCGCGAGCGCGACGCGTTGGACCAGATCAAGTCCCTGCACCTGCTGTTTCAGCTTACCAATGCCGAGTTGGACGTGCATGGTGATATGTTCGACGACGCCAAAGCAGTTCAGACCTCCAAGATCGAGTCCTACCTATTCTTCGCCGCTGAGCTGCCGCCTGGCCACTACACGCGGACCGCGCTGTCCACCTTGGTACGCGCCGTCAACAAGCCCCTGCCCATGCCCGCTCTCATCTTCTTTCGGCATGGCGAATCTGTCTCCCTCGGAATCGTGCACCGCCGCCTCCACAAACGCGACCAGGCCCGGGATGTCCTCGAAAAGGTCACCCTCATCAAGGACATCGCGTTCGCCGACCCGATCCGCGCGCACCTCGACATCCTCAACGACTTCGTTCTCGCCAACCTCGATACCGACTTCGGCGTCTCGAACTTCGTTCGCCTCCACGAAGCCTGGCAGAAGCGCCTCGACTCCTACCCGCTATCTAATAACTTCTATCGCGAGATCGCCGACTGGTATTTCTGGGCGCATCACCAAGTGGAGGATGGCACCATCCGGTTGCCGCAGCACTGCGACACCGAACAGGAAAAATCGCTTTTCTTGATCCGACTGCTCACGCGTGTCATTTTTTGCTGGTTCCTAGTCGAGAAGCGGCTGATCCCCAGAGACCTCTTCCGCGAACATCGAGTTAAGACACTCCTGAAAACCTTCAACCCCAGCAAGGACCCGAAAAAGCCCGATGTCGCCTCGACGTACTACCACGCCATTCTGCAAAACCTTTTCTTCGGAACGCTCAACATGCCCCGCGAGCAGCGTGCTTTCCGCGAGAAGAAGAAGTCGAGCGAACGCTACGACAAGAATTACGGCATCACGAATCTCTGGCGCTATGAAACCGATTTCCGCGCGCCGGTCGACTGGCTAACCCTCGCCGCCCGCGTGCCCTTTCTCAACGGCGGCCTCTTCGACTGCCTCGACGACAAGCCCGGTAAGAAGGCCGACAACTTCATCCTCGATGGATTTTCCGATAACCCGAAGCTGGGCTGTGACTTGCCCAACGACCTGTTCTTCGGCCCCGATCGCACCGTGGACCTTTCCCACGACTATGGCGAAGAGAGTAAACGAACCGCTCGCTCGAAGAAGGCGAAGGTACGCGGCCTCATCGAAATCCTCTCGCACTACAAGTTCACCATCGAGGAAAACACTCCTCTCGAAGAGGAAATCGCCCTCGATCCCGAGCTGCTCGGCAAGGTCTTCGAAAACCTCCTCGCCTCCTACAACGAGGACACCCGCACCACCGCTCGCAAAGCTCTCGGTGGCTTCTACACCCCGCGCGAGATCGTCAGCTACATGGTGGACGAGGCGCTGAAGGTCTACCTCGGAAGCCAGGTGCCCCGCTGCAAGGGCGCACTCGATGACCTCTTCTCCAACAAGGCCACACTACGCGATATACAGCCCAACACCCGCGACGCCCTCATCGCCGCAATTGCCCGTGTAAAAATACTCGACCCAGCCTGCGGCTCCGGTGCCTTCCCCATGGGCGCGCTCCATCGACTCGTGGATCTACTTCGGAAGCTCGATGAAGGAAATGACATGTGGCGAGAGCTGCAACGTCGCCGAGCTATCGCAGAAACGGAATTGGCCTTTCAATCTGGTGATCGGGAATCTCGCGAACAACGACTGCGGGATATCAACAACACGTTTGAATTCAATTCGTCGGATTACGGTAGGAAACTCTACCTAATCGAGAACAGCATCTACGGCGTGGACATCCAGCCCATCGCCACGCAAATCGCGAAGCTCCGCTTCTTCATCTCCCTCGTCGTGGACCAGAAGGTGGATGTTAAGGCGGAGAACCTCGGCGTCCGCCCACTACCCAACCTCGAAACCCGTCTGGTTGCCGCGGATACACTCATTCCCATCGACAAGGCCGAGAGCGACCTTTTCTCCGAAGAGATCGACAAACTCCGCGCCGAGCTGGCCAACATTCGCCACGAGCACTTCAACGCTCGCAGTCCCGCCAACAAACGCAAATGGCGCGACGCCGATGCCGGGAAGCGGCAGGAGATTGCTGGCCTCCTTGAACGCGAGCACGCCATCCCCCGCGACGCCGCCCGTAAGCTCGCCGCCTGGGACCCCTACGACCAGAACGCCTTCGCTCCCTTCTTCGACTCCGAGTGGATGTTCGGCCTCCCCATTGGCAAGGTGAGTATCGAAGGTAACTCCTCGGCTACCCTCCTCGGCAATCTCGCCCTCATCAACCAAGCCGGCGGTCAGACCGAACTCACCGCCTCCACCCCGCGCGAGATCGACAGCGGCTTCGACATCGTCATTGGGAATCCGCCTTATGTGAGGATGGAAGAAATCAAACACTACAAGGACGCTTTTCGTGCTCACTACGTCTGTTTCACGGGGCGCGCCGATCTCTACGTTTACTTTTATGAAGCGGCGTTGCGGCTGCTGCGAAGTGGCGGGGTCATTTCGTTCATCACCTCAAACAAGTATTTTCGCGCAGCGTATGGCGATACGCTCAGGCAACTGCTGGCCTCTACGACTCACATCCAGCATCTCATCGACTTCGGCGACGCGCCGGTCTTCACCGCGATAGCCTATCCGAGCATTATCATCGCCCAGAAGCTAAAAGAGGGATCGAAGCCAGATGAATCTGCGACCGTTCGTGCACTTCTATGGGAGCCCGGCCCGGACGTAGCGCGGTTTTCTGAAATCGTTGCTTCGAAGAGCATCCGATTGCCTCAGGCAGGCTTGGTCGGCGACGCTTGGAGGATCACCGGCGGTGCAGTTTCCTCGCTGATTGAACGACTTCGCAATGTCGGCACCACGCTGCGCGAGTTCTCAGGTGACCGCATCTACCGGGGCGTGGTTACTGGGTTGAACGATGCCTTCATCATCGATTCCGCGACTCGAAAGCGGCTCGTCGCCGAAGACAAACGTGCAGCGGAAATAATCAAACCGTTCCTCCGCGGCCGAGATTTGAAGCGCTGGTCAGCCGGGACGAACGAGCAGTGGTTGATCTACACGCGAAAAGGCATCGACATCAGCCGCTATCCCTCGGTCGCAGCTTACATGCGCCCCTTCAAGAAGGCGCTGGAAGAACGTGCGACCAAGCAGGAATGGTATGAACTCCAGCAGCCGCAATACGCCTACTCGTCCGCATTCGAGTCGCCGAAAATAATCTATCCCGACATCTACGAACATCAGTCATTCGCGCTCGACCTCACCGGCTCCTATCTCGCGAACACATGCTACTTCCTTCCGCTGGCCGATAAACTGCTCTGTGGAATCCTCAACAGTTCGGCTGTTGAGTGGTTCTACTCCCATATCTCGAACTCAGTCCGAGGCGGCTACCTCCGTGCGTTCACTGACTACGTTCGCCAGATTCCGATTCCCGAGGTGAAGAAGGCGCAGCGTGCGGCAATGGATCGTCTTGTTGATTTTCTGACCGTGCTCACCCGCCACTTCGCTAACCACGCCGCTGACCAAACCACGCGCGATCCGTTGATGCTGGCGTATTGGGAGCGGGTGTTGAACGGGCTGGTGTATGAGCTGTATTTCCCGGAGGAAGTGCATGGGGTGGGTCTGCGGTTGTTTGAGCTGCTGGAGCAGGCCGGCCTGCCTAACCTCGATGCCATCCCCGAACCCAACCACCTCCCGCGCCTGCGCCAGCTCTTCGAGGCCCTTTATGATGGTGCTCACCCACTCCGCATCGCCCTCGACAAACTCCAAACCGTCGACACTGTCCGCATCATCGAAGGCAAGGCGTGAAGATCACGCGGATCAGCCTCCAGAGCTTTCGCGCCTTCGACGAGGCTTTCGACCTTGAACTCGACGGCGGCAAGAACCTGCTGCTTCACGGCGAGAACGGCTCCGGCAAGTCCTCGATTTACTTCGCGCTCAAGCGCTTCTTCGAGGAACGCGGTGACGATATTGCGAAGCATCGCAATCACTTCTCTCCAGAGACGCGGGATTCCAACGTGCGTGTTCACATCAAGGGCAAGGATGCCGCGGGCAGCAATCATGACCGGGAGTTCCACTGGGATGTCGCCGACGGCCATCCATTGCCAGTCCCCAAAGACCCGAACACGGCGACTATATCCAAGGAACTGCGCTCACTTTTGGTTGATGGATCCCGCCGAGCCGGGTTTCTCGATTATCGGATGATGCTTCGGACACACCTGCTTTCAAATCCGCTGTCCCGCTCAAATCGCGGCCCAAAGATTCACGACGTCATCTACGGTGCAGAATCCAAAGGCTTGGAGGCGCAACTCTTTGATCTCGTCTCGCTGGTGATTCTTGCCGGTGTTCGAGTCACGATTGCCGGGGGAGGCGAGAGCACCATCGGCATGCTCATGCGCAAGGTATGGGAGAACCGACCCATGTACCGCTACAAATGGGAGCTACGCCCCGCTAACTCATCAGCGAATACGTTCAACGAAGCCTTCAACGCGAAGCTGCCAGAACTGGAAACGAAACTGGCCGAGTTCCTGAACTACTTCGAGAACCACGAGCTTTCCATCAAATTCGAACCCGTCTCGCTGGCTTGGGACAAGCCTACGCTTGAACTTAAAGGCGCTGAACTGATGCCGCAGATCATGTTCCGCGGAAAGACCGTCACCGACCATCACCAATTTCTCAACGAAGCCCGCCTCTCGGCTCTCGCGACCTGTCTTTTCCTCGCGGGTGTTCTTCTGTCCGATAACGACTACGCCAACCCCGCATATCCTCGTTTCCTCGTTCTGGACGACGCCTTGATAGGCCTCGAACTCCAGAACCGCCTACCGGTACTGCGCATCCTCACAAGCGACGCTTTCAAGAACTATCAAATCTTCTTCCTCACCTTCGATCGCGTCTGGTTCGACTTGGCGCGGGGACACCTTCGCGAGAAAGACGGGTGGCTCCATAGAGAGTTGATCGCCGACGAGGATACGGGTCACCTGATCCCGAAGCAGAAGCCGTCGCAGAGCGATCTAGAAAGAGCCAAGAAACACCTAGGTAATGGGGACCTCAAGGCAGCGGCCGTGTACGCGCGGTCAGCCTTCGAATGGAAGCTCCGCAACGTGTGCGAGAAGAACGGGATCAAGGTTCCGTTCAGGTCAGATGCCGACAAGATCAGCGCCGGTGTCCTGTGGGATGCAATCGTTCTGCGTCAGAGGGAACGCGAGGAACAGAAGGCGAAGGGCGCTCAGGTCCCCAATTTCGTGCCTCCCGCCTTGGAAACAGCCGTCGACACCATGCGCTCGACCGTCCTGAACAAGCTCACCCACACGGGAGCTTCTGGATTGGTTCATTCCGAGGTGGCGACTGCCATCAAGACCGTCGAGACCGTGCTCGCTCACCAGTTTGCGAAGGCGTGAAGTCTCCAATGCCCCCTTGTCAGCCGCACGACGTTTCACCTGGTTCGGGTGAGGTCTTCAGTCGGATTGTTCAGACACTTCCGTGTCGTGGGTGGGCAGGCCGTAACTTCGGGGTGGCGAGGTCGATGCGCTACGCTCTCTTGAACAGCGGTATCACTTCCGCGCCGGCTTTCAGCGCATCCAGATAATCCGCCCAAGCTTGCATCATCTTGCGCGCTCAGGCAGATGCTCCGCGAAGTTGTAGGCCGCGCTCACGGCGCTGCGCTCGCTTCAAGATTCGCCCGTTTTCCCTCTGGCGGTGGTTCAAGCGTGAGCTTTCATCGGGAACATCTTTCTGCCTGCAATCCATTTCTGCATCCCTGTGTACGAAAAGCGAAGCATCTTGGCTCCAAGCTTCCGTGTAAAAGGCAGTTGGCGGGCTTGGCGATATAGCCAGTCGGTTGAGATCCGGAGAAATTTCAAAAATGCCTGGATAGCTTAAAATACGAGGCCCGAGTTCAGGAGGATTTCGTGGAGGGCAGCAAGATCGGTATCACCGGTACGCCGGCGAATATCTTGTTAAATAACCAGACAGGTGATGCGGCGCTGTAAGGTCGGGGGCTTTGCCTTTGGAGGCTTTTAAAACAGAGATCGATAAAATGCTCAAATGAAAAAGCAATCAGTCCTAACACACTTTTCTTCAGGCTGTAGGCCTCTCCGCATACTCACGCGTTCATGGAATCGAGAAACTCTTTGTTGTTCTTGGTGCCGCGAATTTTATCCAGGAGAAATTCCATGGACTCCACCGAGTTCAACTGGGAAAGCACTTTGCGGAGAACCCAGATCCGGTTGAGATCTTCTTTCGGAATCAAAAGCTCCTCTTTGCGCGTTCCCGACTTGTTGATATCGATGGCGGGGAAAACTCTCTTGTCCATCAGGCGCCGGTCCAGGTGAATTTCCATGTTGCCGGTTCCTTTGAACTCCTCGAAGATGACCTCGTCCATGCGGCTACCGGTGTCGATCAGCGCCGTCGCGATGATCGTCAAGCTGCCGCCGTCTTCGATGTTGCGGGCGGCGCCGAAGAACTTCTTCGGCTTGTGCAGCGCGTTGGAATCGACTCCGCCGGAGAGAATCTTGCCGCTCGGAGGGACGACGGTGTTGTAGGCACGCGCCAGGCGGGTGATGCTGTCGAGAAGAATGACGACGTCTTTTCCATGCTCCACCAGGCGCTTGGCCTTTTCGATCACCATCTCGGCGACCTGCACATGCCGCGTCGCCGGCTCGTCGAACGTGGAGCTCACGACTTCGCCGTCGACCGAGCGCTGCATATCGGTGACCTCTTCGGGCCGCTCGTCGATCAAGAGCACGATCAGGACCGTCTCCTTGTGGTTCTGGGCGATGGCCTTGGCGATGTGCTGCAGCATCATCGTCTTGCCGGTACGGGGAGCGGCGACGATCAAGCCCCGCTGCCCTTTCCCAATGGGCGTCAGCAGATCGACGACCCGGGTCGTATAATCGTCCGGCGCATATTCCAGCCGCAGCCGCTCGTTGGGATAGAGAGGAGTGAGATTGTCGAAGAGGATCTTGTCTCGGGCCTTCTCCGGGTCCTCGTAATTGATCGATTCGACCTTGAGCAAGGCGAAATAACGCTCGCCCTCTTTGGGAGGCCGGATCTGGCCGGAGATGACGTCGCCGGTGCGGAGATTGAAGCGGCGAATCTGGCTCGGAGAGACGTAAATGTCGTCGGGACCCGGCAGGTAGTTATAGTCCGGCGCTCTTAAAAAGCCGAAACCGTCAGGCAGCGTCTCCAACACGCCTTCGCCGTAGATGAAGCCGTTCTGCTCGGTCTGCGCCTGCAATATGGCGAAGATGAGCTCCTGCTTGCGCATGTTGGCGGCGCCTTCAATGTTGAAATTCTTACCGATCAACGCCAGATCACCGATCTTCTTTTCTTTGAGCGCCTTTAGGTTGAGCTTGCCGTCTTCGACGGCATCCGGCTCAGCCCGCTCGGCTCCAGGACTGCCTCGGACCATAAACCAGTTTCTCCTTTCGCTACAGCGTGAACATTGCCGCTATCGATCGCGGATTGCCGACTTCAATTCCTGGAATCCAGTTCCGCCCTAAGTAAGGCCGCCGGACCCGGCTTCGATCCGCTATGCGGCTATCCGGGCCCGACAAAAACGCGCCCCCACGGGACAAAGCCGGATTCTCGCACTGACGTGAATATTTTGCTCGGGATCCAAATCAAACTTTTGGGTCGGGATTCAGTGAACGATTACCTTAATGATGAATGTGGGATTTATGTCAAAGAGTAACGTCGAGCCGGAACATCGAGTTGTTCCTCATCATAAGAAAACCCGCGCTCCTTGTCAACCCCTTTGTCGTGAATCCTTCCTATCGCCCGTTCGCCCTCGCTCCCTCAGCCCGCGTAAGAGCTCCGCCATGTCCGACGGCAAAGGCGCGTAAAAGCTCATCTTCAGGCGGCTGCGCGGGTGGGAAAATTCGAGCCGTTCGGCATGAAGCGCCTGACGCGGAAAATCGCGCAACATCGGATCGTCGGCGGCGCCGCGCCGCTTCGGACCGTAAACAGTGTCGCCCAGAACCGGATGCCCTTCATCCGCGAGATGCACGCGCAATTGGTGGGTGCGCCCGCTATGGGGCCGCAGGCGCAGCAGCGTCACGCCGGAGGAAGGACGTCCGGGCTCAACCGGCGGAAAAAACTCTTCAACCCGCCATTCCGTCAGCGCCGCTCTCGCCCGCGAGCCCGCGCGCACGCTCGACATGCGCTTGCGGTCGCTCCGGTGACGGCCGATGGAACGGTCGATCGCGCCTTTCTGGCTCGCCATCCGGCCCCATACCACGGCAAGATATTCCTTGGCCACGCGCCTGTCTTTGAACTGCGCCGCGAGATCCTGAAAGGCGCCGCCGTTTTTGGCGACGACCATGACGCCAGAGGTGTCTTTGTCCAGGCGATGGACGATCCCCGGCCGGCGCTCCCCGCCGATGCCCGGGAGGTCCGGACAGTGATAGAGAAGCGCGTTGACCAAGGTTCCGTTCTTCCATCCTGCGGCGGGATGAACGACCATGCCCGGCGCCTTGTTCAGCACGATGCAATCCGCGTCCTCGTAAAGAATCGCGAGCGGCAGCGGCTCGGGCGCGAGCGCAGTTTCTTTGGGCGCCATGAAATGAATCTCCACCCGATCGCCGCGCTTGAGACGGGCGCCCGGCTTCGCCCTCTGCCCGTTCAGCGTGATCGATCCGTCGGCGATCATCTTTTGAATCGCGGAGCGCGTCGCTCCCTGGGTCGGCGCGGGAACATCGCGCGCCAGAAAAAGATCGAGTCGCACGCCTGCATGCGCGGCGTCTACGACGGTCTCGCGCTCCGACTCGAGCGGCGCTGCGGAGCGGGTATGGAGAGGCGCTGCTTGCATGTGATCATCCATCCGAAGCGCTCTTCGGCAGCTCGACGCCGCGCAAGATCTCCTGAGCGCTCGCTACATCCAGCTTGATCTGCTCGACCAACAATTCCGCGGAGGAGAATTTTTTTTCTTCCCGGATTCTCGCGACGAAAAAAAGCTTGACCGCCTGATCGTAAAGATCGCCGTCGAAGTCGAAGAGGTAACTTTCGATCGTCCTCGGCCCCGCTCCAAACGTCGGGTTGACCCCGACGCTGGTTACGGAGCGCCATTGCCGGCCGCCGGCTTGCACGATCGAGGCGTAAATCCCATCGAGCGGCAGCACTTCGGTTCGGGCGACGATGTTGGCGGTCGGATATCCGAGATGGCGCCCGCGGCCGTGGCCCCGGGCCACGCGTCCGGAAATAAAATGGTAGCGTCCGAGATATTTCTCGGCTTCGCGCACTTCTCCCTGCTCGATCAGCGTTCTGATCCGGCTGCTGCTGACGCGATGGCCGCCCAACTGGATCGGCTCGATGACGCCGATCTCGAAGCCCGCTTCTTTGCCCCGCCGCATGAGATCTTCGACCCGCCCTTTTCTTCCTTTCCCGAAGCGCAGGTCTTTGCCCACCCACATCTTGCGAACGCCGATTCGCCGCACCAGATACTCACGGATAAACTCGTCGGCCTCCACGCCGGCAAACGCCGCGTCGAAATTCTGGACGATCACCACGTCCACGCCGAAGGATTGGAGCAGAGTCATCTTGTCCTTATGCGTCAGGATCAACCGCGGCGCCCTCTGTGGCGCAAGGACTTTCAGCGGATGCGGCTCGAAAGTGAGAACGACCGAGCGGCCGCCCATCTCCTTCGCGTCGTCAATCGCCCGGCGGAGCAGCGCCTGATGTCCCAAATGAATTCCGTCGAAGTTGCCCATCAATAAGATCGGGCGGAGAATCGAAAGGGGCCGGCTCTCAATGTGGCGGAGAATTTCCATGGGTCGGGATAAGCCGATCGGCGGTCAGCGCTCGGCTCGGGTCAGGCTCCGGGCGACCGACGGCCAGGCGGTGAAATGAAAACGGATATGCGAGTTAATAGGTTCAGCCCTAGGCTGATCCGTCTCAGGCGGAGACAGGTCAGGAGCCCAAAGTTTTTAGCTTCTGCTTCGCTTTCGCCGCCTCTTCGGACTGGGGATAGCGATCGGCCAGCTCCTGTAGAATCAAACGGGCGTCCACCTTGTCGCCCAATTCGGCGAATGCGAAACCTTGCTTGAGCAGCGCCGCAGGCACTTTGTCGCCCTTGGGATATTTCCGGCGCACCGCGTCGAACTCCAGGATCGCTTGATCGTACTCTTTCAAAGCGTAGTAGCACTCGCCGAGCCAGTACTGCGCGTTGTCCGCAAAATCGCTGTTGGGATACTTCTTGAGAAATTCCCTGAAGCGGGGAATCGCGGCGCGGAAGTCTTTGCGCTCGACCAGTCTCCACGTGTCGTCGTATTCCTTCTTGGCGGCCTCGGACTCGCCGGCCGCTTTCTCCGCCGCCTTGGCCTGCATCGCTTCGCGGAGCGTGCGGATCTCGTCGTCGCGCGCCTTGAGAAGACCGGCCTGCGCTTTGAGCTCTTCACCGACCTTGCCGACTTTGGCTTCCAGATCCTTGATTCTCTGGTCGCCTTCTTTCGTCGATCGGCCGATCTGCCGGTCGAGCTGGAACCGGACCTCCTCCACCTTTTCGCCCAGCGCCTTGATTTCCCGGTGCATCTGATCGAGGTTGGCCTTAGTGTCGGCAAGGCTGGAGCGAATGGAGTCCAAATCGCCGCGGCTGGTCGAAGTCTGATTCCGGAGCGTCCGTTGCTCGCGCTCGATAACGTCAATTTGCTGCGGCGTCACGCACGCGGACAGCGCCACGGCGGCCAACCCGAGAAAAATAGCGCAGGGGCTCTTCATGAACCGCACAGAGTTAAAGAAGGCAACAGGTAGAATCCGATTCCGCCTTTCAGTTTCTGGATTCGTAGCGCGAGCTCTCAAGAAGCCGGCCGCGCGCCCGTGATCACAAAGCGGTCGCGGCGGTTCTTTTGCCAGCAGTCTTCGGACTGCTCTTTGCAAGCCGGCAGTTCTTCGCCATAGCTGATGGTGGACAACCTTTCGGCCGGAATGCCCAGGCTGACCAGATAATCTTTCGCGGCCTGCGCGCGCTTGGCGCCGAGCGCGAGATTGTACTCGCTCGTGCCGCGCTCGTCGGTATGGCCCTCGATCTCTACCCGAGTGGACGGATTCGCTTTGAGCCAGTCCGCGTTCGTTTTCAGAGTCGCGCGCGCGTCCGGCCGTAAATCGAAGCTGTCAAAGGCGAAAAAAACTTCCTTGAGCGGGCTGGTAGGCGGAGTTTCCGTAGACTTGCCTTCTCCCGCGCGCTTGAGACTCGAATCGCCGGTAGCCGTCTCGGAGGTTTTGGACTGCGGCTGGACTTTTCCGCCTGGTGCGGTTGGTGAGCCGGCGCCCCCTGCGTCGCCCTGGGGTGTTGGGTTCGGTTTAGGGCAGCCGCTTACGACGAAAATAAATGCGAAAAAGACGGTTCCCAACAGCAGTACGTTTACCCGATCAAACATTTTTTCTCCTTTCAATTCAACCTACTCCAAGCGCGACGACCATGAAGGATTTGTATCATCCGCCCCGGAGGCTGTCAATATTTGCTGGTTTTCACCGCTGTCGCGCATCATATAAAGACGATAACGTCCGCCGCCGCGATTGGACGCGAAGGCGATAAATCTTCCGTCCGGCGCCCACGAAGGATCTTCGTTGTCTCCGGAGCCGGAGGTGAGCTGCTGCGGATCGCCGCCTTGAACGCCGATGGTGAAAATCTGAAACCTCCCGGCGACTCTTCCCGTATACGCGATCCTGTCTCCTTTCGGCGACCAGTCCGGCGAGGTGTTGTACGAGCCCGAGTACGTAAGTCTTCGGACGTTGGCACCGGCGACATCCATAATATAAATTTGCGGGCTGCCGCTGCGGTTGGAAACGAACGCCAGCCGATTGCCGTCCGGCGCCCACGCGGGCGAAACGTCGATGCCTTTATCCTCGGTCAAGCGTCTCAGGGTTTTTCCCGAACGGTCCACCAAATAGAGATCCGTGTTGCCGGCCCGCTCGAACGCGACGGCGATGGTTTGGCCGTCCGGCGACCATTTTCCGCCGATGCTCGAGCCGCTGCGCTCGGCGATGCGGGTTTCCCGTCCAGTGGTCATATCATAAAGATAGAGACTCCGTTGCCCGTCTTTGTAGGATGTGTAGAGGAGCATGCGGCCGTCGGGACTCCACGCGGGAGACAAATTGATCGAGCGGTTGTTGGTGACCTGACTCTTCTCGCTGCCGTCGAGGTGGGAGAAGTAAACTTCCTTGAGAGCGCCGCCGGACTTCGAGACATAGGCAATCCGCGTGTTGAAAGGCCCCGGAGTGCCGGTGTACTGATTGATGATCTCGTCCGCAAACTTATGCGCCATACGGCGGAAGTCTCTCGCTTTGCCGGTATATTTTTTGCCGACGAGCTGCTTGGCCTGATAAACGTCGAACAGGCGAAGCTCCACCGTCAGATCCTCGCCTTGCACGCTGTAGCCGCCTTTGACTAGGCTTTCCGCGCCGATCGTGGACCAGTTCTTCAAGTCGAAACTGTCCAAAGTGATTCCGCTCTCCTGCGGCCGCTCGATATAAGCCGAGCGATCCAACACGCGGAACCATCCGGACATTTTCATGTCGTTGCCGATCGTATCCGCAACGCTCTCAGACAAGCCACGCTTATCGTCGGCTCCACCGAGATTTTTCAGCGATGAGATGGCGATCGGGATGATGCGGCGGCCCGGTCCTTCGATTGGGACCGTAACCTGGGAGTAGAACAGCCGCACGGAGAGAGTCAACGTCGTCAGCAATACCAAGACTCCCAGCGTCGCTCTCACTATCATCGCGTCAACTCCCGAGATCCTTCGAGTTAAACGGCAGCACTACATTCAAGAAATCCGCGCGGTAGTCCTCAGGCGGAGGCGGGAGAGGATTCGCCTTTCTAATGGCGCGAATGACCGAGTCGTCGAAGGAGCGATCGCCGGAGGTGCCGACAAGTCTCACCCCCGTGATTTCTCCGTTCTCCTGGATACTGACATTGACGGTGATCTTAAGGTCGGCTTTTCGTTCAGGCCATGTCCAGCTACTTTTAACCCGGTCCCGGATTATATTCTGGTATCTTATAAACTCCGGTCCTTTAACGATTCCTCCGCCGGTCCCGCCAACGCCCGGCGCCGCAGCGCCGGGTTTGTCCCCGACAACGTTGCTGGTTACAGGCCCGGCCTTTTGCTGCTGTTGAGCTTTTTCCTCGCGCTGAGCGCGATTTTTGACATCCGCCAGAGCCTCTTCGATCCGCTTCTCCCTCAGCGCTTTTAATTTTCCTCTGACCTTTTCAGCCTCCGCCTCTTCCGCTTCTTTCTTTGCTTTTGCCAACGCCAGCTTTTTTTCAGCCACCTCGGCACGAGTGTCCGGAACTTTTTTCTTCACATCCTTCAGCTCGGCGGGGTTCGGCCGAACTTCCTTAGCCTTCTTGGTCTCCTTCACTTCCGGCGCGGCTTTGACCTCAGGCACGGGCTTCGACTTGGGAGCGGGCGCGAGCGCGGTGCCGGCGCCGCCGCCGAGCTTCTCGCCTCCCACCAAGTCTATGGTGTGAACTGGATAGTTGGGCGCCTTGCTCGGCAGAAACGGCATGATCAACAGAACCGCGATAAGTATCACATGGGCGAAACCCGAGAGAAAAACCCATTTCCACACCCGTCCGCCACCGTCGGAATGGTCGGACGGCCTGCCGGAAATCGGCATCGGCTCCATATGGGTTTTTGCCATTTAGCTTTCTTTTTCTTCTGGCGGGCGCGTCACCATCCCCACTTTCTCAATGCCCGCTTGCTTGATCTCCGCGATCACTCTCATGACGACGCCGTAGCGCACGTCCTGATCCGCGCGGAGATAGACTTCTTTGTCGGCTTTGATGCCGCGAATAGCGCGCAGCTTCTGCCCCAGCTCCGCCGGCGTCATCGCGGTGTCGTTGAGAAAAATCCGGCCGTTGCGGTTGATCGAGACGACCAACCGCTCTTCCTTCCCCGGTATCGCGCCGGCTTGCGTCTGCGGCAGATTTACCTGCACGCCCTGCTGGATGATCGGCGCAGTTACCATGAAAATCACCAGCAGCACCAGCATCACGTCCACGAGCGGCGTCACGTTGATCTGCGAGATCGTGGCGCTGCCCTGCTGCGACGAAGTATCAACGGCCATAAAAAACCTCCGAGGCGATAGGCGTTAGGCTGTAGGCGGTAGTAAGACCGGATTCGTATTTCTTCTCTCTTAACTACAGCCTACCGCCTACTGCCTACAGCCTATTTCAAAAAGTGCCGTTCCGCGATGTTCAAGAACTCGTGCGAAAAATTATCCATCTCCGTAGCCAGGACCTTGATTCTTTGGACGAAATGGTTGTAAGCCATCAGAGCGGGAATCGCCGCCGCCAGACCGAGCGCGGTCGCGATCAGCGCTTCGGCGATGCCGGGGGCGACGGCCTGGATGCTCGAAGAATGAGTCACGCTCAAGCCGCGGAACGCGTTCATGATTCCCCAGACCGTGCCGAACAGGCCGATAAACGGCGTCGTGCTCGCCGTCGTGCCGAGGAACGTGAGAGATTTTTCCAGTTTCGTGATCTCCACGCTCGTGGCTCGCTTCATCGCGCGCGTCACATTGTCCACGCCGCCCAGCTCCGTCGTCAGCGACTCGCCCGGAGCCGCTTTGCCGCGCGAGACTCGAAGCAGCTCCTCATAGCCGGCGCGAAACACCTGCGCGACCGGGCCGGACTTGAGATCGCGGCTGGCGTCGTGGATCGAAGCGAGATTGCGGCTGTCCCAAAAAATTTCTATGAATTTTTCCGATTCGCTCTTGGCCCGGCGCACCTGGTTGAGCTTGGAAAAAATAATTCCCCAGCTCAGCACGGAAAATAATATCAATAACAAAAGCACGCCTTGGACCAAGGGGCTCGCCCCTTTGGCCAAATCCAAAATCCCGTGCTGTTGAGGGACCGTTAAATCATTCTGCGCCAACAACTGAAGCAGCGACAAGGGTGGCATCATGGGTTCCGGTAGTCCGTTGAAAAATGATTATAACCTCTGTATCTAATCAAATAAAGTCCTGCCTGGATTTTATACTTTAGAGGATCGGGGAGGCGTTTCAATACATGATCCGCAAATTGAAAGATCTCGATCTCGGCGGCAAGCGGGTTTTCGTCCGCGCCGATTTCAACGTCCCGATCGAGCGCGGCAGAATCACCGAGATGCACCGGATCGAGAACACGCTCCCGACGCTGCGCTTCATTCTTGAAAAAGCCGAAAAACTTTTGATCGCTTCCCATCTGGGACGGCCTGGCGGCAAGAGAGATCCCGAATGGAGCCTGGCGCCAGTGCGCGAGGCGCTGGAGAAATTGCTTTCGTCGCCGGTTGCGCTCGCGCCGGACTCGGTCGGCCCCGAGGTCGAAGCGATGGCGCGCGATCCGCGCCGGCGGGTCGTCCTGCTCGAGAACCTGCGCTTTCACAAGGAAGAAGAAAAAAACGACCCCGGCTTTTCCCGGCAGCTCGCCGCTCTCGCGGAAGTCTACGTAAACGACGCCTTCGGGTCCGCGCACCGGGCGCATGCCTCCACCGCGGGCATGGCGCAGTACGCGCGCGAAAAATGCGCCGGCCTCCTGCTGCAGAAGGAGCTGGATTATCTGGGCCGGCTGCTCGGCAAGCCGGAGCGGCCGTTCGTCGCCATCCTGGGCGGCGCCAAAGTCTCGGACAAGATCGGCGTGATCAAAAATCTCATGCCCAAGCTCGACGGCTTGCTCGTCGGCGGCGGCATGGCCTATACCTTCCTGAAGGCGAAAGGCATCTCCATCGGACGTTCTCTGGTCGAGGAAACGCACGTCGGCCTGGCGCGCGAGCTGATCGCGCAGGCGGCGAATGCAAAAATGACTTTGCTGCTTCCCGTCGATCACGTCGCGGCGGAGGGTCGCGACAAGAATCCGGTCGCGACCGGCGAGAGCATTCCGGAAAATTTGATGGGTTTGGATATCGGTCCGAAGACGCGGGAGCTTTTCATCCGCGAGCTGCAAAAAGCGAAAATGGTTCTGTGGAACGGTCCGGTCGGACTATTCGAGGAAAAAAAATTCAGCGCCGGGACCATCGATATTGCCCGCGCCCTCGCGGACTCCGGCGCGGTCGTCGTTGTGGCCGGAGGGGACACGGTTGCGGCGGTGATGGAAGCGGGCGTCGCGGACCGCATGACGCATCTATCGACGGGCGGCGGCGCGACCCTTGAATTTCTCGAAGGCAAGAAACTGCCCGGCATCGAGGCGCTCGAGGTCAAAAAATGATTCTTCCGCTGGTCGTCGCCAATTGGAAAATGCACGGCACCCAGGCCGAAGCCGCGGCGCTGGCGCGCCAAGTCGTGAACGGAACCGGAAGCATCAGAGGCGTGGAAGTGGCGCTCGCGCCGCCGTTCACCGCGCTCGCCACCGTGTCGGCCATTATAAGAGACAGCGCCATCCGGCTCGCCGCGCAAAACATTCATTGGGAGATAGAAGGCGCCTTTACCGGCGAGGTCAGCCCTAAAATGGTCCGCGAGCTGGGGTGCGAATACGTCATCCTCGGCCATTCGGAGCGCCGCCGCCTGTTCCACGAGAGCGATCAAACGGTGGGAAAAAAGATTTCCGCCGCTTTGATTTGCGAGCTGAGGCCGATCGTCTGCGTAGGAGAGACGCTTCAAGAAAGAAGCAAAGGAAAAACGAACGCTGTGATCGGCCGGCAACTGCGCGCCGCGTTGAAGGGGGTAGGTAAAGGTGCTATAAAAAACTTCGCGGTCGCCTACGAGCCGGTTTGGGCCATCGGAACCGGCCGGAACGCAACGCCTGAACAGGTCGCGGCGGTGCATCTTCGGATCAGGAATATTTTGCGGGGGCTGAGTGATCAAACAGCAGCGGAAAGTTGCCGCATTATTTACGGCGGCAGCGTTCGTGCGGATAACGCGGCAGAGTTGGCGCAGGTGCCGGACGTGAACGGCTTCCTCGTCGGCGGCGCCAGTCTCAAGGCCGAGGGCTTTCTCGGCATCGCGCGCGCTTTTCAAACGGAGCCGGCGGCGGGATCATGATTACCATAGTGACTATCCTTCACATCTTCGTCAGCATCGGCCTCATCCTGGTCGTGCTGCTCCAAACCGGGAAAGGCGCGGACATGGGCGCCGTCTTCGGCGGCTCGAGCTCGACCATCTTCGGCAGCAGCGGCGCGGGCAATTTTCTCACGCGCCTTACGACCGGGATGGCGATAGTTTTTATGATCACCTCGTTGACGTTGGGGTACTTCTCGGGGAAAAGGACGGCCACGAGCGTCTTCGACGCGCGCACGGGCCAGACCGAGCAAGCCGTTCCGCAGGGACGAGCGGCGCCGGGCGCTCAGCCGCAGCAACCCTCCGCGCCTTCGGCTGCCCCTCAACCACAGCCAGCCGCGCCGCAAAAATGATGACTGGGCGTTGGGAAGTCTTTACGATTGCCTGACGTTCTAGTTTGAGGGAATGTCCAGCTTCGCCAACGAAAGCGCTGTGAATCGCTAACCCTTTTTTTATTGGCGTTCTGCCGCACTCCAGATTCCGCTCATTCCGCAGATTCCGCAAATCGCCGCAGATCGGGGGCGAATTTCTTTAAAATGGAGCCCGTTTTAAAAGCGCACTAGGACTCATCTATCGCCCAATCTCACGCTAGTAATTCATCTCGGCATGTAGCAAGCTTCACCCATGCCTCCCGGAGCCGTAAGGAACCAAGCGCTCCATGATGCTCTACTGAAGCTATTGCCATTGGTGAAGGCGGCTTTTCTAAGGCCCAAGTTAAAAGGGAATGCCTTGTGGGAGGTGGAGGGAACCACTGAATATAAAACCTGTATACAAGTAATAAAGGCAGACCCCGAAATCGCGTCGCACATGGACCACGTTGTCGGTTCAATCTCCAGAGGTGGCTCCAACCACGAGGTAGGTACATATTTATTCAGATTTTTTACAAAGATTTGCGAAGGCAATTCAGATGATTACAATGGATTCCGTTCTGCATATGAGGAGTTCGAGAATTTCTTTTTCACGGACGCACTCGAATTTGAAATCATCGCGCCACTTCTGAACCTAGTTTTCGAAGGCGTCGTAGAATCCATTGACCTTGGAGATGGTATTTTCATTCGCAGAACGCCCGCCGATTTACGGCCGGACCCTAGCGACCTCTACAAAAACCCGACGGTGATGGGACCTTACCTTTATTTGGCGAATGCAACCTACTGCTTATATGCGATTGTACCTGATAAAAAAGCTATTTGGCCTTGTGAGAGCAAAGAAGCCGAGACTCTGCGTGAGGAACATCGACAAGTTGTCTATGATCTTCGAAGAACTCTTGAATGCCTCAGACTCTTTCAACCTGGTTATATTGGAAATCTCTTTGAGCTAGATCGAATTAAGGGCTGGAAACCCGCAAACTTTAATTTTGGTTGGTCAGTGGGCTCCATCCGACCTATGCCGTATGGTCCAAGACTCTACGAACTCGGCGCTGCTCAGATTCCTGAATTACAATCCTTTTGTCGCGATTACCGAAAAAAACTAAGAGGAGCGCCTTCGGAAGTGCTCATAGCAAATCGGCGTTTCAACTTCGCTTACGAAAGAGGCGGCCCCGAGGACATCTTAATTGATCTCGTAATTGCGCTGGAAGCCCTATTCGCTGGAGGCGGTCGGGCAATGGCGCTTAGAGTAGCCGGATTACTCGGCAACACTCCACAAGAACGAGAAAATATTTTTGAATTTACTGATGTAGCGTGCAAATTGCGGAATAACGTAGTACATGGAAGTAAAATTGATGAGCCGGTAAAAATAGGTACTGGCAACACGATGAAACTTGCCTCGTTCCTTGTCGAACTTGAACAAATTGCTAGAAAATCACTACGCCTGACGCTTGAAAGGTCCTTAACCAAGAACCAGCGAACAAAAGAACTTCAACAGAAAATCCTGAAAGGAATTTTCTAGGCTTCGCGTAACGCGTGTAGCCTATTTTGGCAGTCCGATGTACGCGCGTATATTCGCCGTTCCAACGAACTAGAAGAGGCTCCGACGACGCTCGTAAACTTACCTGCGATTATGAATAGTACAAAAGAGTTCAAGGAAGGCTTGACCACAGTGAAGGATCTCATTGAGGAACTCAAGAGCATCCTTCCAAAACGCATTTACGCAGCGTCGCTCAGTTTAAAGTCTAAAATCCCTTTCAAAGCTGTTTCCTTACGAGAGGCGTTATTGCACCGGTTAGTGGACCTTAGCTGCGTCGCATATGACCTTTACATGCGAGATAAGTCAATTCCGGCCTTTATTATGACTCGTGCGGTAATGGAGACGCAGGCACTTCTTTTTTCGCTACATAAAAAGATAAAGAAAGTTGTCGCAGCAGAACAGCTTGGGGATGTTGATGCTTTTTTGATGGACGCATTACTCGGCTGGCGGGACGGTTCTATGCCAGCGAAGGCACCCAATATTCTCAAAGCAGTTGACGAGGTTGATAGAACCTTTACCGGGTATCGGAAGCTCTATGAGAACATAAGTGAATTTGTCCATCCAAACTGGTCGGGTTGCCATGGTGCTTATGCGAAAATCAACAAGAAAAACTACACGGTCGACTTGGGTTCTGAGTTTTCCGAAGTTCCCACCATCATCGGATTGTCCGCTCTGAAAGCGTCACTTGCGGCTTTCAAATATTACTACAATGATTTGGCTGAGTTGTTACCGGCGTTTATTGAAATTTGCGATGCCGACATTGAGGAAAAGACCATTTAAACCGATATGAACCAACGCCATGTCCACTGTCACTGTAAAGTCGTGAGCGGGAAGATAGCCTTCTGTTCACTCCACGAAGCGGCACATCGGCTCTATTCCGCTTGCGTTCATGTGAGGGGCGTACTGGGTGAAGTCGTAGCGGGCGAGGTATGGTGAGTTAGTCGATGCGTTCGCCAAGGCCGGTCTGCTCTCGCCCCCGGTGCAGGAGGCGGCTTCGGTGAGTGAGAAGGAGGTAGCCATCTCAAGCGTTGGTTGATAGTTGCTTTTTAAACGGGTTAAAATGAAAAACTCGCTGATTTCAATTGACCTCGGAAGTGCTATAAGTTATTGAATTCTTACACTGCGAGGATGGCGGAATTGGTAGACGCGCTAGTTTGAGGGGCTAGTGCCAGAAATGGCGTAGGGGTTCAAATCCCCTTCCTCGCACCAACGATTTTGGATTTTAGATTTTGGATTGACAAGAGATCCTGCCTCTGACAGCCCCCTTCAATACAACACTCCGCTTTCTAATTGACAAAGCGGGCGGCTCTGTGTCTGTAATCTCCTGAGCCATGGAGCGGCGCGCGCTTTTTCCCAGAGTGATGGTGGCTATCGACGCCGTCGTCGTGGCGACGGCCTTCGTGCTATCTTATTACGTCCGTAAACTCCTGCCTTCGAGCATGGGTCTCCAGGGGCTCGGCCCGATTGACCATTATCTTTGGATACTGCTCGCGACGATTCCCATCTGGTGGCTGCTCCTGTTCCTCAACGGCGCTTACCGGCCAAAAGTGGAAAGCGTGGCCGCCGTCATCCGGCTCGCCCTCAAGGTCGGCGCCGGCGGCCTGCTGATTCTGGGCCTCCTGTTGTTCCTCATCAAATTCGAAACCTTCAACCGAAGCCTGCTCGTGCTGTTCGTTTTCGTCGAGACCGGAATGCTCGTCGCCACGCGCTTGGCCGTCTCGTCCTGGCTGGCGCTGCGCAGGCGAGCGGGAAAATCCACGCGCCACGCGCTGATCGTCACCGCCGACGGTCCGGATTCCCGGCTCCAGACTTCCCTCCTGCTCGAAGGCATGCAACGCAACCATGCGGAGGGAGTCGTGCCAATCGGCATTTTATCGTTGGCGCCGTCGGGGCAACATGCGGCGGCGGCCGGCTTGCCGATTCAAGGGACGGTCGAAGAATTGCCCGATCTGCTCCATCAAGAGGTAGTGGACGAGGTGTACTTCGTGCTGCCGCCTTCCATGCTGGACCAGATCAGCGATTACTTGAAAGTGTGCGAAGAGATGGGCGTGGAAGGAAAAGTGCTGGCCCAGCTCTACCGCCCGGCGCTGGCGCGTCCCTACCTGGAAGAATCTTTCGAGCTGCCCTTTTTCTGTTTTTCGCCGACGCCCCTCTACGTCGGGCGGCGATATATCAAGGCCGTGACCGACTTCGCGGGCGCGCTTGCCCTCTTGACGCTGCTCGCCCTGCCGATGACCCTCGTCGCGCTGCTGATAAAACTTTGCTCGCGCGGCGCCGTTCTATTCCGGCAGGAGCGCGGCGGCCTGCACGGCCGACGCTTCGCGATGTACAAATTCCGCACGATGGTGCCGGACGCCGACCGGCTGCAAGGCGAGCTAGCTCGCCGAAACCAAATGTCCGGTCCGGTCTTCAAGCTGGCAAACGACCCGCGCGTCACGCGCTGGGGCAAATGGCTCAGGCGCGCGAGCCTCGACGAGCTGCCGCAATTGCTGAACGTCCTCAAAGGCGACATGAGCCTGGTCGGCCCGCGCCCGCTGCCGCTGGCGGAGACGGCGCAAATCAAAGGACCGCTGCGCCGCCGCTTTTCGATGAAGCCGGGCATGACCGGCCTCTGGCAGTCGAGCGGAAGAAGCGGCGTCGATTTCGCCGATTGGATGCGGCTCGATCTCGAATACGTGGACAACTGGTCGCTCCGGTTGGATTTGCAGATCCTTGCCAAAACGCTCGTCGCGGTTATCTCCGGCAAAGGCGCGCACTGACCTCGCCGACTCGCTACCGACGATTCGTTTCGACGGCAGTATCGAGAGGAAATTGTTCACGATGGTTTGCGCCGGTTCACGATCACGATTGCTTAAAACGGCTATAACGATTGCGTCTCTTTGTGTCGGCCTCATCGTCGCTGAAGTCTTGCTGAGACTCTTCATCCCTTTCAACTATCTCAAACCGCCTCAACTTCTACCGCGGGATGTCTGGCGCGAGCTCGTCAACCAGCGGTCTGAAATACCCGGTTTGGATTATGAGCTAAGAGCCAACGTCGAGAAATTCGCTCAAGGCGCGATGGTTAGAACCAACTCCCACGGCATGAGAGATCGCGAGCGGAGCATGGAAAAACCTGCGGGGGTGTTTCGCATAGCGGTCGTGGGCGACTCCTTTACCTTCGGTTTCGGCGTCGAGAATGAGGAGACTTACCCGAGTGTCCTGGAGCAACTGCTGAACGACTCCGGTTCGAATGACAAGTACGAAGTACTGAACTTCGGCGTCGGTGGGTACTCAACAAGGGACGAGGCACTGGTGGTCCGTCACAGAATCATGCAGTGGAACCCCGACTTAATCGTCATCGGTTATGTAAGTAACGACCCGGAGACCGATCCCATACAAGCCCCGCACGCATACTTCCACAAGCCGGCCTGGTGGCAGCACTCTCATGTGCTACGGCTGATCGCCAGGGCAAAAAATGTGTTCGACATCAACTATTACGGCGGCGGTAATCACGTCAAGTATCTCCACCATTACCCTCCCAAGTGGCAGACGGTCGTCGATGGCTTCAGAGACATGCGGCAGGTTACGAGCGCAAGAAATATTAAAGTCGTGGTGGCTATTTTTCCGCTCCGGACTGAAATTTACGAAAAAGTGCGGGCCGCCGCGGCCGATTCCGGACTTATACCCGTTGGGATGAACGAAGGCTTCTCCGCCTACGCCCGCAATGAGACGAGGCTGCCTGACGGTCATCCCAACAACCTGGGACACCGCATCGCTGCTCAGACGATTAGGGACGCGCTCATGAGTTATCAATGGCTACCAAAAAACTAAGATCCGGGTGCTCGAGTTCGAGCGGCGTATGATTCGGAATTAGATCCGATCGTTCGGCGAACCCGAGCGCTCGCTTGCAAGCAGGCAGAACCGCTATTAAAAACCCACCCTAATGCGGCGCCTGACGCGATTGCTGAATTGGCGAATGGCCGAGGGCTGTCACGTGAATAATCCGCACTAGCGCTGCAGCTTCGCCAGATAGGCGACGATACTGTCCACCGACGACGTGATGCGGCCCAGCGCGGCATCTTCGGGAATCGCAACCCCAAATTCGTTTTCCAATCCGACCACGACTTCCAACATCTTGAGCGATTGGAGATCCAGACCCGTATGATTCAGATCCTCGTCCGGCCCTAACGTACGGCGCAACACCTGGATGACTCTGTCTCTGATCGATTCGGACATTCAACTCAAACCGTTCTACTTTCGCTGATGCCCGAACGCTTCGGCTTGCCTGTGACCGTCTTGGGTATCTCGTTGACAAACTCTACCGCACGCAGCGCCTTGAAGACCGACAGCCTCTCGTTCGCAAACCGCAGCAGCTCCCGCTCCGTGCACTGCGTCCCGGCGCGCAGCTTCACATTTCCATGCGGCACCTCGCCAAATCGCGCGTCCGTCACACCGAATACGACCGCCTCCTCGACCGCCGGATGTTTCAACAGCACCTCCTCCACTTCATACGGAAATACCTTCACCCCGCCGACGTTGATCACTCCCTTGGTCCGCCCGACGATCCAGTAGTATCCATCGGCATCGCGCCGCGCTACGTCCCCGGTCTTAAACCAGCCGTCCTCCAACGCCTCATCCCGCAGCTGCCAGGGCTTGTAATAAGCGTCGAATAGCCCGGGACCACGAACCAGAATCTCACCCACCTCTTCAGCTGCGGCTGCCCCAGAATCCGACGGCGCCAATCTGATCTGCCGGCCCGGCGCCGGTTTTCCCAAGGAACCGCTCTTGCTTGTCGCCTCACCGCTATTGATAAGCACCGCGGCGCACTCGGTAAGTCCGTATACCTGCCCGATTTCGCCGCCGAAGCGAGAACGAAAAGCCTCGGAAATCGAGGCAGGCAACGGGCTGCCGGTGCTAATAAAATATCTCACGCCGCGAAGAGCCTCTTCGTTCCAGCCTTCCTGCATCAGCGCGCGAAAAAATAAGGGACTGGCGTGAATCTGATCGACGCCGTGCTCTCGGATTAACCGCGGCAAGGGTTTCAGGGCAAGGCTATCGGCCAGCAGCATCTTGCCCCCTTGTAGAAGACATCCGCCAAACGTCTGATACGGGAAGGGGTCCATAGGGCGGAGCCAAAGAACGCAGCCGGGTTTGGCGCCGGAATATGTTCGGGGACGGAGCTCGATCCGTTCCAGGATCGTCGCATGCGATAAGACGACACCCTTGGCTCGGGAAGTTGTTCCCGAGCTGAACCCTATGGAGGCGGCATCGATCTTCAGCAGTTGATCACGCTCGCTTTTCGGGGTGAGGCGCGTCGGGGCAAGCTTGATGCATGAAGGTATCCCGCCCTCGAAGATAGGGGCTTCAGTCAGAGTTTCCCCGCTTCCTGCCGGAATCAGCGACGCGAATTTTGTGCTGAAGCAAAACGCGTCAAATCCAATCTCAAGTGCCAGTGCAGCGACCTCGGAAGACTTCAGCGCCGGCGAAATCGACACGACAATCCCGCCCGCCCGCAAAACAGCGAAGAAAGCGGCAATGTATTCCGGATTATTCTGACAGATCACGCCGACCTTGTCGCCGACCTTCACACCGATCTGCCGCAACTTCAGCGCCAACGATTCCGCGGCGCGATGGAGTTCTGAATAGCTGAAACTCCGGCCGTCGTGGACGACAGCGGCGCCTTCCGGCCAGTTCCGGGCCGATTCTTCAAGTATTGAAAAGAGATTCATTGCGCAGCGGACCCATCGCGTATTTTTCCTGCCGACCTTCGTTGCGTCGATCGGATATCGGATATAAGTCAAAAGTACCCTCACTTGCAAGTAAACCGACCCGCTGCTAAAAACCCCATCATGATGCGGCGCGTGAAGGAATCGCTGATGCGGCGAATGCCCTACCGGAGGCTGACCTCGATATTCAAGAGCGGCCCGGCCCGGATGGACGAGCTGAGATCGGCCTTTGCCCCGGTCATGGTCGAGCCCGGACGGGACCCCTCGGTGGTCGTGATCGCTTTCACCGGCGACGGGCAAAAGCTCATGCTGCCGGTCTACGAATTTTTCGACACGACGAAATCTCTCGGCTACAGCCGGATTTTGCTGCGGGACCAGTATCGCCAACGTTACGACTGCGGCATCGACGCCCTGCGGCCCGATTTTCCGAGCTTGATCGCTTATCTGAGGCAAGAGGTCGAGCGCTTGAAAGCCAAAAAAATTCTGTGCATCGGCACTTCTTCGGGAGGTTACGCGGCGCTTCGGGCCGGCCATCAACTCGGCGCCGACTATGTTCATGCGTTCGGTCCTCGGACGGGAGACGGGATGTGGGCCGCCAGAGCGCCGAAGGGCCCGCGTCCAATGTGGCCTGGGCGCCACGGCTTGTTGAGATACGGCAGGAAGCGCTTCACGAACTTGGACCAGGTCTTGAAGAACTGGAACCGAAAAACCACCTATTATATTCACTATGGCCGCGGCTGCGGCGTCGACCGATGGCAGGCCGAGCGGCTGTTCGAATCGCCGGGCGTCGTGAGCCTGGGATACCCTTGCGATACGCATCTGATCGCCGTTTTTCTCGCGAAGAAGAATTTTCTGACCGAGGCGTTGACGCTGGCGAGCCAGGACCGGCTCGTAGAAATCGCCAGGGCCCATTTCCACGATGCGGTCGAGGTCAACGACTTTCGAACCCGCGCGGCGAGCGGATGTCCCGAATAAAATGACGGCCAAGGAGATCTGGCCAAACTTTTTTATCGTCGGCGCGGCCCGGGCGGGAACGACTTCTCTCTACGAGTACTTGAGACGGACGCCGGGGGTTTACCTGTCTCCGGTGAAAGAACCTAAATATTTCTGCACCGAGGATGAATTTGGAATGTCCGCGCCGGCGCCGATTCGGAGCCAAAGGGAATATCTCAAGCTCTTCAAAGGCGTGAAAAATGAAACAGCGGTGGGCGAAGCCAGTCCTCAGTACCTGTGCGACGCGGGAGCTCCCGCCTTGATCCATGAAGCCGTGCCGAACGCGCGCATCGTGATGTCGCTGCGCGACCCCGTCGAGCGGGCGTTTTCGCATTACCTGGTCCATGCGCGCATGGGCATCCAGCCGCTGCCGGTAAAAGAGGCGCTCGGGCTCGACGTTTATTTGCGCGGCGGTCGGTACGCCGGGCCGGTCAAAAAATATCTCGACCTCTTCGGATTCGAACGGGTGAAGATTCTAATTTTCGAGGAATTTATCCGGGATACCCGCCGAAGCGTCGCGGAGGTGGTGAAATTTCTCGGCGTCGGCGCCAAGCCGCCGGATTCGATCGCCGAGGCGCACAACGCCTTTGCGCAACCGCGCGGGCGCTTGATCGGGATGATCTACCGCAATCGCTCGCTCAGAGCGGCGGCGCGCGCTTTGTTCTCCGATCGGCTGCGCCGGAGCATGAGAGAAAAAGTCCTGCTGATAAAAAAGCCCAAGCCGGCGCTGCCCGAAGAGACCCGCAGCTTCCTGGAAGACGCCTACCGGGATGACGTGTTGAGGTTGGAAAAGATCCTGGGACGCGCGCTGCCCTGGTTTCATGCGCAAAAATCGTCGGGATCGTCATGAATCCCCCTCTCATCGACGTAGTCGTTCCCACCTTCAACCGCGCTTACATGCTCGATGAGATGGTCTCCTCCCTGATGGCCCAAACCTATTCCCGAGAGCGCTATCTCGTCACCGTCGTGGACGACGGCTCCTCGGACGGCACCTGGGCGGCGCTGCAACGGATGGCCGATCGCGGCGACTGCCTGCGCCCGCTTCACATCTCCCACGCCGGTCTAAGCGCGGCGAAAAATTTTGGCTGGCGTCGTGGGACAGCCGAAATCGTCGCCTTCATGGATGACGATTGCAGCGCCGATCCCGGCTGGCTCTCAGGCATCGCGCGGGCCTTCGCCGATCGTCCCGAGGCGTTGGGAGTGTACGGGAAAACCCTCACCGTGCCCGAGCGCGTAACACCGATGACGCATCAAATCGTCGTCACCCGACCCAACGCGATTTACCACGGCTGCAACGTGGCGTACCGAAGAGAGGTCCTGTCGGCGGTGGGAGGTTTTGACGAAGCCGCGCACTACGCTGAGGACAGCCAGCTTGCCGCCGCCGTTCTGACCCGGGGGCCGATCGTCTTTTCACCCGAGATCGTCGTCATCCACCCGCCGAGGCCGCGCGTTTTCCTCGACCGCGAACGCTGGACCCGGCGGCTCGAAGGATCGCTCAGGCTCTACTGCCGGTATCCGGAATTTTACCGGCGCCACAGAGGCCCGCATTTCCTCAGCGTGGTGTTACTCAGGTGGTTTCTCGGTTCGACGATAAAGGAGGCGACGATCCATTGGCGTTGGCTGTTCCGCGACGGCGCCCTCTATCTAAAGTTCCTCGGCCGGCTCGCGCGCGAGCGAACCATCCTTTTGTTGATGCTGCCCGGTTTTTGGCGCGCGCACCGGGGTTGGGTGAAAGAATTAAAGCGCGCGGACCCCGAGGACACGGTCAATCCTTCGGAGCGTCAGAATGACGTCGCATGACGCCTGCGCCGTTCGACTCCTCGGCGTCGGCGTGCACCGCCTGACGTGGGACCGGTTGAAGACGGCGATTGCGGAGGCCATTGAGAACGATCAGCGCTGGATCGTCGCCAATCACAACCTGCACAGCATCTATCTCTATCACCACGACCCGGCGATGCGCGCGTTTTACGATCGGGCGGAGCTCATTCACATCGACGGCATGAGCGTGGTCTGGTTCGGGAAACTGCTCGGCTTGCCGTTGCGCCGCAGCTATCGGCTGACCCCGCTCGATTGGCTCCGCCCGTTGTGCGCGGAGGCGGCGCGCCGCCGCTGGCGGATTTTTTACCTGGGCTCGCGGCCGGGCGTCGCCGCCAAGGGGGCGGAGATCCTGCGCGGAGAATTTCCCGGCCTGCCGATCGAGACCGCGCAAGGATATTTCGATCCACGGCCGGGCGGCGCGGAAAACCGCCGCGTCGTGGAAACCATCGATCGTTTCCGGCCCAATTTGCTGCTGGTCGGCATGGGCATGCCGCGGCAGGAGCGCTGGATCCGGGAAAACGCCGGCCGCCTCGACGCGAACGCGATCTTCAACGTGGGCGCCCTGATGGATTACATTGCGGGAGCGGCGCCGACGCCGCCGCGCTGGCTCGGGCCGCTCGGATTGGAGTGGCTGTTCCGTCTGGCGAGCCGGCCCGCGCACCTCTGGAAGCGCTATCTGGTCGAGCCGTGGTTCGTCTGCGGATTATTTCTCGGCGAGCGCTTGGGACGGCGCCGCGCCGCCGGCGATTAGGTTTTGCGTGAAAGCTCACAGCTCACCGCTCCGCATCGGCTATTATTTATGCTTTTCCGCTTCCATGGGAGGCATTGAAAGACATCTCCTCGCGTTGATCGACCACCTGCGCGAGCGCCATCGCATCACCGTATTCTGCGATGCGGCGGAAGACGACAATCCCTTCCGCGCGGAGCTGAACGCGAGAGGCTTGAGCCCCCGCATGGTTCCCTTGCGCGTGAAGGAAACCAGGGGGGTGATAAGACCGCTGGCGAAAAACTTTCCGGTGCTGCTGCGCGCGCTCAGCGCCCTGAAGTCGGCGCAGCTCGATGTGATTCATTTCCACGCCGGGCGATTGGGGCTCGCCTACGCGCCGATCGCGGCCAGTTGCGCGGCCGGGATTCGGACCCGTCTCCTCACGATTCATAATCCCGTCATGGAGCGTTCCCCCCTACAGCGGTTCTTCGAGGGACGGATGCTCCGCATGCTCGATCACATTGTTGCCGTGTGCGACGAAGTCAAGGAAGAGCTGGTCGACAAAAAATCCGTCGCGCCGGCACAGGTAACCGTGATCCCCAACGGCATCGACGCGGCGGAATTCACGGGCTCGCCAAAAGAACGGAGCGCGGCGCGGGCGGCGCTGGGACTGCCCGACCGAAGCCCCGTCGTCGGAATGGTAGGCCGGCTGGATGAACTGAAGGGAGGAGATCTTTTGATTCGCGCCGCGGCGCTGATCCGAGCGCGAGTGCCTGAGCTAAAAGTCGTCTTGATCGGAGCGGGACCGGCCGAGCACGCGCTCAAGAGACTCGCAGCGGAGCGCGGAGTTTCCGACATCGCGCTCTTCGCCGGCTATCGAAGCGACGCGCGACGACTCATGCACGCGCTCGATCTGCTGGTCCTTCCTTCGCGCTACGAGGGCCAATCCTTCTCTCTGATAGAGGCGATGGCTTGCGGCAAGCCGGTCGTCGCGGCGAACGTCGGCGGTATTCCCGGCGTGCTCCTGGACGGCGTCACGGGACTGCTGTTTCCTGCGGAGGATTTCGCCGCGCTGGCAGACTCGGTCGTAAAGCTGCTCGCCGAACCGGAAAAAAGGGAGGAGATGGGACGCGCCGGCCGCCGCCGCGTCGAGAGCGATTTTTCGCAAGCGGCGATGCTGGAGCGGACTCTAGCGCTGTATCCGCTTTCAGGCGCTGCTTCATGAATCCACAAGATACCGAACGTCTTCCTCCCGCCGTCGTGTTGGGCGGCGGCCAAAATGGCCTCCGCGCATGCAGGAGCCTCGGCCGCAAGGGCGTCAAGGTCATCGCCGTTTGCGCGAACGCGGGCGACGCCGCTCTGCTGTCGAAATTCTGCGTGCCGGCGATTGCGCCGCGCGATCCGGCCGAAGACGAGAGCGGCTACATCGACTTTCTCGTGAAGCTCCCGTCGCTGGGGTCTTCGACGCCTGTCCTCATACCGGCGAGCGAGACCGAAGACCGAATCGTCTCGCGCCATCGCGAGCGGCTCGAAAAGCGCTTTCGTCTCGAAAAATTCGCCCAGACGTCGCGCATCCGCCGCTTCGCTTTCGACGATCCGGCGCCGCTCATCTTCAAGTGCGCCCGGTATTTCCTGGGTCATCGCATAAAGCCCGAGCGGCTCCCGAATATAAAGATGGGAGCGCGCCGCCGGGCGATTCGGGCCGGCTACTACACCGGTCTGCTTCACGCATGGCCTCTGCTCCGGCGGCGGCAAGCGAGCCGCGGGCTTTTGATTTTAATGTATCACAGCATCGGCCGGCCGGATCTGCTTCGGCCCGGCCTCTGTGTCTCCGAGAAAAATTTCTCCCAGCAGCTAAAATATCTGACCCGGCATTTTAAGATTTTGTCTCTGGAGAGCGCCGTCGAGACGATGCGGCGCGGCGAACCGCTGCCGGATAACGCCGTGGCGCTCACCTTCGACGACGGCTTTCGCGACAACTACGAAACCGCTTTCCCGCTGCTCAAAAAATATCGCTGTGCCGCGACCCTCTTCGTCGCGACCGATCCGATCGCGCACAAGCGCGCGCTTTGGCCCAACCGGTTGTTTATCTGGTTCCGGAAGACCGGGGCGAAACAAATTGAATTCTTCTGCGGTGAATCGCGCGCGGCTCGACCGGCTGTCTTCGATCTGAGAACCGAGAAACAACGCCGCATCGCTCTCGATGCGGTCGAGGCGGCGCTCTGCCGCATGACGCCGCCGGAGCGAGAACGGAAGATGCGCGACGTGGCGGATCAATTGGGCTTCGCGACGGACGCCGATCCGTCCGATTGTCCGCCGATGCTTACGTGGGAGCATCTGCGCGAGATGGCCGGCGGAGGCGTTACAATCGGCAGCCACACCCTCACTCACACCGCGCTGCCGGCGTTGAGCCGCGATGATGCTCTGCGCGAGTTGGCGGAGTCCAAGGCGCTTCTGGAATCGAAGCTCGGCCGCCCGGTCAAACTTTTCGCCTATCCCTTCGGCGGCCTTGAACACTTCAACGCGGAGATTCAGAATCTTGCGGGCCAAGCCCGATATGAAGCGGCCTGCACGACGATTCAAGGAATCAATCGAGCGGGAACCAACCCGCTGGCGCTGCTGCGCATCGGCGTCCAGGACGACCCGCCCGCGGTGTTCGCTTTCAAACTGTCGCGCTTTCTCTGAACATGCTCGACAAGCTCACCCGTCTATTCAAAAACTCCGCGATCTACACGCTCGGCAGCGTGCTGACGCGGGCGGCGTCGTTGATCAGCGTGCCCGTGCTCACGCGCTACCTCGCTCCCGAAGAATACGGCATTCTGCCGGTCGTCGCATCCGTAATGGGAAGTTTGCAGTTCGTCTACATCATGGGGCTCAGGGCCTCTTCCACCCGGCACTATTACGATCATGATTCCGAGGCGGAGCGGAAGATTTATTTCAGCTCGCTGCTGTTTTTCTACACCGGTCTGGCGGCGCTGCTGTCGCTTTTCCTGATGTTTTTCGGCGCGCGCCTGCTTGCGCCCCTGCTCACGCGCGCGGTGCCTTTCTATCCTTACATCGCCGTCGCTTTGGGAAGTCTCTTCCTCCAGGTCCTCGGCGTGCTGCCCAACACGCTCATGCGCGTCAGAGAACAAGCGACGCTCTACATCGCCGTCGACGTCATCAAGGCGATGCTGGCTACGGCGCTCTCGCTCCTCTTCGTCGTGGCCGGCGGCATGGGAGCGCTGGGGCCGCTGCTCGCCTCGCTTTTGACCTCGTCGATGTCGGTCGCTTACCTTTTATATTATCTTCGTCCTTATCTCGGTTTTAATTTCCGCTGGGCGCCGGTTCGAGATTCGCTCTCCTTCGGCATTCCCACTATGTCGGAGCGCGTGTGCTCGTGGGTATTGGTCGGCTCGGACCGTCTCTTCCTGCTCCACTACGTCTCGCTCGCCGCGACTGGAATCTATTCCGTGAGCCACTCGGTGGGGATGATGGTTCAAGTCATCGGCGCTGCGGTGAACTTCGCCTGGTCGCCGTTTTTCTACGCGACGGCCAGAGATGAAGACGATAGGGAAGCGCGCCGGCTCATCGCCTCCGCCGCGACATACTTTACACTGGCGATCGTTTGCTGCGCCCTTGCGCTCGCCGCCTTTGCCCGCGAAGTTTTCCACGTTCTCGCGCCGGCCCAATATCTTGCCGGGCTTCCCCTGGTGCCGTGGCTCGTTTTTGGATCGATCTTCGAAGCGCTCTACGATATCCCCTGCCGCGGGCTTTACCTGATGAAGCGAACGCAACGGTTGCCGCTCATCATGCTGGCGGCGGCGACGGCGAGCGCGGCGATCAATTTCGCCCTCATTCCGCGGTGGGGAATGATGGGAGCGGCATGGGCGGGCGTTCTCGGATACGCGGTGAGATTGCTGCTGACGCTGCGCGCGGCGCAGCGGGTCTACGCCGTGCCCTATGAATACAGCCGGATCGGAAAGATTTTTGCGGCGGCGGGAGCGGTTTACTTCGCGTCGGTCCGGCTCGCGCCCGACGCATTCCTCTCGAGTCTCGTCGTGAAAGCCGCCGGGCTGGCAGTTTTTCCTCTGGTTCTTTACGCGACGGGATTTTTCTCAGCCGCCGAGCTTCACCGCGCCCGCGAAGCCGCGAGCGCCATGTGGCGGAAAAAGAGATTTACGATCGGAGAGTGACGCGCTATTTACGCGCTTGAGTTTTTTGCGCTCGCGGCGCGGAAGCTTCCGGCGTTTTGAAACCGTAGGCTTCCCACTTTCGCAGGACTTTCTTCCGCACTTCTTCCGGCCAGAGATTTTCGAAGCTGGCCTTGATTGGAATGGACTCCGCCGGCCAGTCTTTGGGCCAGGTGCAATCGAAGATAACGCCGGCGGCGTCACCGAGCAGGCGCTCTTTGGGCGGCAGGAAAGGCAGCAGCACGGGAAATCCGGGAATGTGGTTGACCGGATGGATGCCGTTCACCGGATGGCATTTCGTCGCGATGGCGTGCAGCACTTCGTCGGTGTTGGTCGGATCGACGTCCGCATCGACGACGACGATATAATAGGTGAAGAGGCCGGGCTTGGTCGCCCAGATCGCGTGCGCGACACGCTTGGCGAAATTGATGAACGGGATCTCGGTCGAGACGACCACGAGATGGCCGACGGCGAACGGCGGGAAGTAAACTCCCTTGACGGGAATGCCCAGTTTTTTTAGCTCGGCGTAAACCTCGGCGCCTTTGATGAGCGCGGTCACGATCTGCGATTCGTGGATCGGCATACCCATATTGGAGAAAGTCAGAATCGGATCGTTGCGATAGGTGATCGCGTTGACGCGAAAGATAGGCTTGGGCGAGGATTTCCCGGCTTCGTAGCCCATGTATTCGCCGAAGGGACCTTCGCTCTTCCGCTCGTGCGGCAGCACTTCGCCCTCGAGAACGATCTCCGCGCCGGCGGGAACCTCCAGATCAATAGTCTCGCACTTGACCAATTCCATCGGCGCGCCTTGCAGGCCGCCGGCGATATCGACCTCGTCGACGTAAGGCGGAAGCTGAACGCAGCTCACGATCGGCGCCAGCGGCTGCGCGCCGATGGCGACCGCAGCGGGCATCGGCTGATTTTTCGCTTCGTATTTTTGATACATCTGGCCGATGTGTTGCTGCAGCGGAAAGAGACAGCCCATCGTATTCCGGTCGTGGATCATCAGGCGATACATTCCCCAATTCACCCATGAGCTGTCGGGGTCTTTGGTGACCACCGTGTGCCACGTTCCGATGTAACGGCCGCCGTCGCCGCCGTGGATCAGCGGCGCGGCGAATTTAAGCAGATCGACGTCTTTCCCGCGAACGATATTTTCCTTGCACGGGCCGCTCTTCACCGTGACGGGCTTGATCGGTTTTTCTTTGCACTCGAGGTAGTAGCGCATGATCTCCTGCGGCGTCGCGTCGGGCGGTAGTCCGAAAGCGAGAGCGATGCGCGCATAGAGGGAATGGCCCGGCAGCCGGCTCGGACCGAGCGAGGCGCCGAGCGCGCGAAATCCTTTGGGATGGTCTTTGACTTTCTCGAACAGCGCCGCCGGCGCGCCGGTGTCGTAGCAATGGCGGATGATCGCTCCCATCTCGAGGTTCCAATCGACCTCTTCGCGGACGCGCGTGAGCTCACCGTGCGACTCCAGCAGTTTGATGAAATCTCTCAAATCCTTCAGCGCCATAACGCAAGTTTGTGACAGAAGAGCTTTGGCTTGTCAAACTATGAAATTCGTGTTCGTGCCACTTCGAAGTGGCCCTCTGCAAGTTTCGTGCTCGTGCTCGTGTTTTCCGGCCGAGCACGAGCCACAATCACGAGCACGGATCTACCTTTTTACCGCTGGACAAACGGTACGGAAATAGACTAGAAGCATAAGCTTAAAGGAGCACATCCATGGCGGAGACAAGCAGGCAAGCCGGCGCGCGCGGTTCCGAATCGGGCACTTATTTAGGTCCCGGAACCAAAGTGAGCGGCCGGCTCATGTTCGAAGGACCGACGACGATCGAAGGCGAGATCGATGGCGAGATTTTGGTGCACGGCAACGTGACGATCGGAGAGAATGCGACCATTAAAGGAAAGATCAGCGCGACTTCCGCCGTGATTCGCGGCAAGGTCACCGCCGACATTCAAGCGGACGCGAAGATCGAAATCCAGCCGCCGGGGATCGTCATCGGAGATCTTTTCACGCAGAGCCTGGTGATCGGCGACGGCGCGGTCCTCGAAGGCCATTGCAACATGAGAAAGGAAAAGGAAGGAAAAGTTTTGCCGCTGCTCCGCCAGGATATCGGCAGCCGCAAGGCGGACGATTCCGGGTCCTAGCATCACTCGTCCGCGAAGAGCGATACGATTCTTCGCTCCTTGGCCGATATCAGGCCGCGCGCGGTAATCCTGAGAGACGGAAGCGTTACGAAAGTTAGAAACGCAAGCGCGTAAATCGGCTTGGCAAACGGCGCGCCGCGCTCCCGCAAGCAACGGTTGATTCGCTCCAGCTTTACTCCCGTCTCGCGCCACGGAGCGAGCGAAAAGATTCCTCCCACCGGAAACTCGATTTTTTCCAGAACCTCTCCGCGATCGATTACCGCGATGCCGCCGCCGGCCTTGACGAGGATATCGGCGCATAGCGCCATGTCCCAGTCGTTGCTGCCGGCAATGAGAAGCGTGTTTTCGTCGAGGTTCGTCGTCATGCCGACGGCGCCCACCCGCGCGCCGAAGCCTTTGAGAAATCCGAACGCTATTCCCCCGCCGGGCTGGTGACACTCGAACACGGCGATTTTGAGGAGATCGTCGTTCGGGTCGGCAACCAGGACTCCGTCGCGCGATGCGACTTCGAGAATTCTCTCGGCGGTGATGGTTTGCCCGACCAATTCCATGACGCGAATCCTGGCGCGCGGCGAGGCGCACGGAATCCGAAAAGATTCCGGCGAGACTTTCATTCCGATGCGTAGACAACTAATCGTCTCATCCGGCCAGGCGATCGGCGTGCCGCGGAACAGAGACTCGCCGTTTTTCGCCAACACTTTTCCTCCGATCATCGTCGAATGGACCCGCACGTCGTTGAGATCTTCGAGAAAAGCGAGATCGGCGTGTCGGCCGGGAGCGATGCCTCCGATCTCCTGCTCCAAGCCCGAATAAGTCGCCGCATTCAACGTCACAGATTGGATCGCCTGCATCGGCGAGAGCCCGAGCGCGATCGCGCGGCGTAAGACAAAATCCATGTGGCCGTCCTCGGCGACGTCGTCCGGCGACATGCCGTCGGTGACGAGCATGAGGCGCTGAGTGTTCAGTCCGCGGGCGACGACCGACTTCAACGTTCCTTCGAGGTCGCGGCGGAAAGAGCCTTCGCGCAGCATCACCCAGTAGCCGGAGCGAAGTCTCTGCAGCACGTCCTGTTCGTTGATCGGCTCGTGGCACGAAGAAATGCCCGCCGCGGCGATGGCGGAAAGTTTCTGATCTCTGGCGCCCGCGGTGTGGCCGTGGATGATTTTCCCCCGCTGGTGAGCCATCTCGATTCTCTCCAATAGCTCTTCGTCTCCTTGGAGCAACCGGAGCCACGAGACGATCTCGCCCAGTCCGATGACGCGCGGATCGTCCAAGCCTTCGGCGACTTCGGCTTGCGTGAGAGATTTCGTGCTGCAAAGCAGCGGGTCCTGAGGCGCGACCATCGACAGAACGGTGTAGACGCGCAGCGGATGCGCCGACACTTCGTCGAGAAAAAGTTTTATGCCCTGGAAACCGAACACCGTCGCCTGCTCGTCGCACGAAGCGACCAGGCCTGTGGTTCCATGAGGCATATATGCTTGTAGGTACTCATACGGCCGGCAAAAGTGGCCGATGTGAGTGTGCGCGTCGATGAAACCCGGAGTGACAAACAGCCCGCGCGCGTCGAGGATTTCGGTTTTCTCTCCGCGCGTGTGCGCCGCGCTCGCTCCGACGTGGCAGATTCTTCCGTCGAGAACGGCGATTTCCATCCCGTCGAGAAACTCGCCGGAGTAAACGTTGATAAGTTTTCCGCCGGTGACGATTAGGTCGGCCTTGATCTCCCCCAAAGCGCCGCGCATGAGCCGTTGGATGTCTTTCTTGGAACGCGCCATGGCAAATTTCTAACACAGGAGGACTGCAATTACATCCGATTGACAATCCTACTCGCAAGCACATATGTTTTGAGTAACGAGGGACACACGCCATGATCATCGATTGTCATTCTCATCTGGTTCCGAAGAGCTGGTATCATGCGAAATCGCCGCCGGCGATTTTCAACGTCGAGGGATTGCTGGAAGAGCAGGACCGAGCGGGAGTCAATCTCACCGTATTCGGAAACAACTGGATACGCACGCCGTCGGGGCGCGATTCGTTGGACATCGTAAAAGAGTTCAACGAGTTTGCCGCCGAGACGACGAATAATAATCCGGGACGCCTTCTGGGGCTCGCCTCTGCCGTGCCGTTCGGCGACGACCGCATGCTGAAAGAAACCGAGCGCGCGGTCAGAGATTACAAATTAAAAGGCATCATGGTCGGCTCCAGCGTCAACGGCGAATACTTAGATTCGCCGCGCGCCACTCCGTTCTTCGAGCTGGTGACGGAGTTGAATGTGCCGCTCTTCGTTCATCCGCCGCGCGTGACCATCGGCGCGGAAAAAATGGAAATCTTCCGCCTGCCGGAAATGCTCGGACGGCCGTTCGACACGACGCTGTCGCTCACCCGCTTCATCTTGACGGGCGGCCTGGAAAAATTTCCCAAGTTGAAACTCGTCTGCGCCCACGTGGGCGGCGCACTGCCGATGCTTCCGGGCCGGCTGGGCTTCGGCTACGAGCTGCGCCGCGACACGAGCTTCGGTCCCTGGGAGCCGGACGTTCTCACCAAGCCGCCGGCCGACTACATCCAGCAGCTCTATCTCGACACCGTAAGCCTGCACACGCCCGCGGTTCTCTGCGCGGTACAAACCGTAGGAGTGGAGCACGTCGTCTTCGGCAGCGATTTTCCGCCGGTGCCGATTTCTCTCAAAAGATCGGTGGAGGTCGTAGAGGCGTTGTCCGTCCCGGAAGAGGACAAAAAGAAAATTCTCGGCGGCAACGCGGCGCGACTGCTGGGTCTCGGCGCTTAGCCCGAATTGTTCGCGCGCCTGATTGCTCGAGCGGATGAAGATGGAATTTAGAAAAAGGGGAAACTCTCGCGGTAGAGCTTCGGCACTTTGAGACCTACCGCCACGATCTGCCGCTCGCAGTCGCGGCGGAAAATCTGGCGGCGCTCTTCGTTGCTGCGATATTTGAGCCCAAGGCGAATATAGAGGTCCGTGTGCTCGGTCCTGGGCGGGCCGAACATGTTCAACGCAACCCGCCACCACTTGTTGAGCGCGCTCTGCACCGCTGCGGCACCGTATTTCTCGACCTGGCTCTTCACGAAGTTGTTGCCGAAATCGATGTGCCCCACTTCTTCGTCCAGCACGGCGCGGCAGAATTTCGCCCAGGGTGCGTAACTGCTTTGCGTGAAATCTTCCACCAAGAGAAATGCCCCGCGGTCGATCAGAAACGTCATCATCAGAATATCAAGCCAGGTGTAGCGCGGAATAAAGAGATGAACGAGGTTGTAGAACCATTGGCGGGATTCGTACTTGGGCGCGTCGTCGTGGCTGACGCCGAGTCCCTGCAGCAGCTTCACGGTGCCGTACCAATGCTCGGTCTCCTCGCGGGCGATGTCGGCCAGGTGCACTTTTTCCTCGGGACCGGGCGCCCGGCGCACCCATTTGGAGTAGGTGTGAGACGCAAAGAGCTCGGCTTTCGCCTGGTCGGCCAGCAGCTTGAGCAGAGTGGCGCGGTACTCCGGCGTCATCTCGCTCTCCTTTTGGATGCTGCCGGGCTCGTATTCGCGCTTCACCATGGAATCATCTCCCTCGCCAAAAATAAAACAACTATAGAGCAGCCCTTTGGATTTTGTCAAATTGGCCTATGTTGACTCCGCCTGCGACAAAGCAGTAGTTTGGACACATCGCGAGAGCGCAGGAGCATCTCAAAGGTCTGTGCGGCGTCAAAAAGCGGGTCCCAAAAAAACTCTTAGCCTAAAATTCGCCCGCGAGCGTTACGTGTATTCGTCCGCGGCGGCTTACGCGGCTTGCTCTGAACTACCGCTACGAGGTAAAATAGCGGCGT
>CAZNES010000007.1:23561-42409 GCA_964572145.1 uncultured Syntrophobacteraceae bacterium | reverse complement strand
GCGGCGGCTTACGCGGCTTGCTCTGAACTACCGCTACGAGGTAAAATAGCGGCGTGAATGCGGTCCGCAACTCGCTGGTTCCATTTATTTTGGTCTCCAGCGTTTTTCATTTGCTGCTGGTCGTGAGCTGGTACGCCCGTTACGACCGGCGCCCGGTCATGCGGGACATTCCCATCAGGGTCATCCCCGCTCCTCCGGAACCACCACCGGTAAATCCGCAACTCTCCCGAGAAGCTCCGGCGCGCCCGTCGGCGCAACTCGCGAAAAAATCCCCGTCCGCCGCCCCGGCGGCGCCGGAACCGGACAAGACTCAAGCGAAAATCGAAAAAGATAGGTTCGGCGAGCAACCGGTCAATCCAAGGCCGCGAAGAATCGAGGATGAGGCGATCACCAGCCGGCCGCTGCCGACGTTAAAGGATCTCTTGCCGCCCGTGTATATGTCTTCCGCCGAGAGAAATCAGAACCGGGAAAACCCTGTGCGCTTGGACAGCCAAGAACCGAAATACGTTCCCTATCTCACCACCGTGAAACAGGCGATCGATATCGTATGGATCTACCCGGAAATTGCCAAGCGATACGGACTTCAGGGAAAGCTTCTCCTTGAATTCACGGTCGCCGCGAATGGCCAACTGGAAGAACTACGGCTGATCCGCTCCTCCGGCTCCTCCATACTGGATGAAGAAGCGATGCGGGCCGTTCAGGCGGCCGCGCCGTTCAGACCGATTCCCCGCTCCATGGGAAGGAACCACCTGCCCATTGTGGCCAGCTTCGAATATTACGGCAACGGACTGAGGTACGGCTACACGCCCTAATCTAGGCGAAGCATTCGCGGAAATCTCTCGGACTCGGATAGCGCGCAATCAGGCGTGCGTTTTTTTGTAATGCTTGAGCACCTTGATGAACGCCTGGACCAAGGGAATTTTCTGCCGGCTCTTGTGAACCGCAATATAGCTTCTCCGCTTCAACTTGAGATCCGGTACTTTGAGAATCTTCAAGCGGCCTGCCTGCACGTCGGACGCCACATGGCACTTGGTGATGAAGGCGATGCCGAGACCGCCGGCGACTGCGTTTCTGATCGCGTCCCTGGCACCGATGCGCGGGCTGAGCTCCATGTGCGGCGTGAACGGAACCCCCAGGCGGGCGAACCGCTCTTCGAGCAAGTCGCGGACCAGGCTGCCGCCTTTCTCCTCGGTGATGATCGGCTCCCTGGCAATGCGCATCAGTGGAACGGACGCTTTCTTCGTCAGCGGATGATTGGGCGGGGCGATCGCCACGATGTCCTCTTGATAGCAAAGTTCGCCGATGATGAGCGGCGACTTCGGGGCGCGGCCCAGAATGGCAACGTCCAGCTCCCCGTCGAGTAAAGACTTCTCGAGACTCGAGCTGGCGTCGATTCTAAAACCGGTCTCCACCCAGGAAAATTCCCGTTTGAATTGGTCCGCGACAAAAGGAAAAAACGAAGCGACGGCGGGAGAAGCCCCGACGAAAATCTTCCCTTTCCTGAGGCCCTTGAGCTCGTCCATCTTTTCTTTGAGCCCTTCCGCTTTAGAGAGGATGGATTCCGCATCCTCCATGAGCAACTCTCCGGCGGCGGTCAGGTTGATCTTGTGGCCCAGCTTCTCGAACAGCCGGACTTGAAGATCTTCTTCCAGATCCTTGATGACGAGCGAGACCGAGGGTTGGCGAACACCCAGGCGCTCGGCGGCCTGGGTGAAGCTTCTAATCTTCGCAACCGTGATAAAAACCTTTAGTTGATGCAGTGTCATAACGATCAGAGGACTCCTTTCAGTTAAATTGTCATTGTAGGGAGTCTATAACATCCGCAAAATTCAACGTCAAACACTTATATCTCTATGACACTCCCAAATCATTTTCTATGGGATTCCCAGCGCAGGACGGGCTTTCTTGCGGCGCGTGCCTCGTCGAGCCGGCCGACCGGGGTCGCATGGGGCGCGCTCTTGACCAGCGCGGGATCTTCCTTGGCTTCGCGGGCGATCGCGAGCATCGCGTCGGCGAACGCGTCCAGGGTCTCGCGGGTTTCCGTCTCGGTGGGTTCGATCATGAGCGCCCCGGAGACGACCAGAGGAAAATAAATGGTGGGAGGATGGAAGCCGTAATCGAGCAGCCGCTTGGCGATGTCGAGCGTGCTGACGCCCTGCTTCTGCTGGGCGCGATCGGTAAAAACGCATTCGTGCATGCACGGCTCGGTCGATGCCAGGTGAAACGTGGTTTCTAATTTTTTCTTGACGTAGTTCGCGTTGAGCAGCGCCATGCGGCTGGCTTCTTCGAGCCCGTCGGAGCCCAATGAAATGATATACGTATAGGCGCGCACGAGGATGCCGAAGTTGCCGAAGAAAGAGCGGACCCGGCCGACGCTTTTGGGAAAATCCGTGCGCAATTCGTAGGCGCCGTCCTTTTTTTGTATCCGCGGTATCGGGAGATAGTCGCGCAGGAACGCTTTGACGCAGACGGGACCGGCGCCGGGGCCGCCGCCCCCATGCGGCGTGGAGAATGTCTTGTGCAGGTTGATGTGCAGAACGTCCACTCCCATGTCGCCGGGCTTCGCGATGCCCATGAGCGCGTTCAGGTTGGCGCCGTCCAGATAGATCAGCCCTCCCCGCTTGTGAACCACGTCGGCGATGGCCTGAATATTTTTTTCGAAGACTCCGAGGGTATTCGGATTCGTAATCATCAGGGCGGCTACGGATTCGTCCATCGCCTGCTCCACGGTCTCGGGCTCGATAATGCCTTGCTTGTTGGAGCTGACCTGAACGACTTCGTAGCCGCACAGGGTAGAGCTGGCGGGATTGGTGCCGTGCGCAGTATCCGGCACGATGATTTTGCGGCGCGGGTTTCCCCGCTCGGCGAGGCAGGCACGGATAACCATCAGGCCGGTCAGCTCCCCTTGCGCTCCCGCGGCCGGCTGCAGCGTCACATCATCCATTCCGGAAATCTCGGCGAGGATGCGTTCGAGGTGAACAAGCAGCTCCAGCGCCCCTTGAATCAGCTCCGGCGGCGCCAGCGGATGAAGCAGAGAAAATCCCGGCAGGCGCGCCACGACTTCGTTCACCTTGGGATTGTATTTCATCGTGCAGGAGCCGAGCGGATAAAACTGGCTCTCGATCGAGAAGTTGAGCTGCGAGAGGCGGGTGAAATGGCGCAACACTTCGAGCTCGCCCAGCTCGGGGAAGCCCGAAATCTCCGCGCGCACGAGCTCGGGAGGAAGCGCGATAAGGCCTTTTTCCTCGGGCCAGAAAAAACCGCTTCTCCCGGGCGAGCCGCACTCGAAAATCAGCGGGGGACTGGAACGCGCGCCGTCAGCGGGCGCAGAAGGTTCGCGCAAGCTTCTCGATCTCCTCTTCTTCGTTCATTTCGGTCACGCAGATAAGCAGGCTGTTTTCAAGCTCGGGATACCATTCGGAGAGTGAGATGCCGGGCACGATCTTGTTCGAGATGAAACGGCTGCGCCGCTCAGCCCAGCCCCCCACCTTGAGGACGAACTCGTTGAAAAAAAGTCCGCTGAAAGCGGGAACGAGGCCGGCCTCCCGGATCAGGCGCTCACGCACGCGGCGCGCGCGCGCCGCGTTGACTTCCGCGATGCGGCGCATTCCCTGTTTTCCAAGAATGGACATGTAGACGGTCGCCGCCAAGGCGCAAAGACTCTGACTCGTGCAGATGTTTGACGTGGCCTTTTCGCGCCGGATATGCTGCTCGCGCGTCGAGAGCGTCAAGACAAAGCCGCGCCGGCCTTCGCCGTCCACTGTCTCGCCCACCAATCTCCCCGGCAGACTGCGCAGGAATTTTTGCCGGGCGGCAAAAAAACCGAAGCCGGGTCCTCCCAAAGTCATCGGCACGCCGAGACTCTGGCCTTCGCCGACCGCGATATCCACGCCCCACGCTCCGGGCGGTTTCAGCAGCGCAAGCGCGAGCGGCTCGGTCGTAACTGTAACCAGCAGCGCGCCGGAGCGATCGCAGGCCGCGCGTATCGGTACCAGGTCCTCGATGACGCCGAAGAAATTCGGATAGCCCGCCACCACGCATATCACCTTGTCATCGAGCGCCTCGGCGAGAAACTCCGCGTCGGTCGCGCCGCTTTTCGTGAATGGAATTTCGACGAGCTCGACGCCGTCCAGATTTTTGAGATACGTCGCGATGACGCTGCGATACTGCGGGTGCAGCGCGCGCGCGACCAAAACCCGGGATCTTCCGCCTTGAATCCGCCGCGCCATGAGCACCGCCTCCGCGGCCGCCGACGCGCCGTCGTAAACTCCGGCGTTGGCGACTTCCATTCCGGTAAGCTGGCAGATGAGCGTCTGGAACTCGTACATCGCCGTGAGCGTGCCCTGGCTGACTTCAGGCTGGTAGGGCGTGTAGGAGGTGGAGAATTCGGAGCGCGAGATGATCGCATCGACCGCGCTGGGTATCGCGTGGTGATAGATCCCGCCGCCCAGGAAAAAACTCCAGTCCTGGGCGCTGGCGTTTTTGGCCGCCAGCGCGGCCATCCGTCTTTTGACCGCGACTTCGGTCAAGCCTTCCGGCAGCGAGATTTTCGCTTTTTCTCTCAGCGAACGGGGAATGTGCTCGATCAGCTCTTCGATCCGGGAGAGACCGATCGTCCGGAGCATCTGCTCCTTGTCGGCCTCCGTGTGCGGGGTGTAGCGCATGAAGAGATCCTATTTATCCTCGTCCTCGTCTTCATCCTCTCTCTCCTCTTCTTTTTCGTCGTCGTCCTCCTCCTCCTCGTCCTCTTCTTTTTGCTGCTCGATGTACTCCGCGTATTCTTCGGCGCTCATGAGATCCTTGAGGTCGTCCTTGTCCGTCATCTCCACTTTGATCATCCAGCCGTCGCCATAGGGATCGTCGTTGATGGTTTCAGGGTTCTCCGGAAGCGTGTCGTTGATCTCGAGGACCGTGCCGCTGACCGGCGCGAACACATCGGAGACGGCTTTCACCGATTCCACGGCGGCGAACGGATCGTCCTTGACGACTTTCTCGCCGACTTCGGGGAGCTCGACGTAAACGACGTCGCCAAGCTCGTGCTGGGCAAATTCCGTGATGCCGATGATCGCGACCTTGTCCTCGACCAGCACCCACTCGTGCTCTTTAGAATATTTCAACCCTTCTGGGTACTCCATCGCACTCCTCCTTAAAACTTTTATTTCACTGGTTGGCGCCGATAAAAGGGCAACGGCACGATCCGCGCCACGGCCCGCCGCCCGCGGATTTCCACCTCGACGCTGTTTCCAACCGCCGCATGCTCCGCCCGGACGTAAGCCATCGCGACAGCTTTCCCCAGCGTCGGGGACTTGGTCCCGCTTGTCACTTCGCCGGTACGCTCGCCTTCTTTGAAAATCGGATAATGGCTGCGCGCGATCCCCGGATCGATCATCTCCAAGCCGACGAGCCTGCGCCGGATCCCTTCCTGTTTTTGCTTGAGCAATGCCTCCCGCCCGAGAAACGAATCTTTGGAAAATTTTACCACCCAGTCGAGGCCCGCTTCCAACGGCGTCGTGACATCGTTCAGCTCATGCCCATAGAGCGGCAGCGCGCGCTCGAGACGAAGCGTGTCTCTGGCGCCGAGGCCGGCCGCCTGAAGCCCGTGCTCGCTTCCCGCGTCCATGAGCGCGGACCACAATTTTTCTCCTTCGGGCGATTCGCAAAATATCTCGAACCCGTCTTCGCCGGTATAGCCGGTGCGCGCCACCATGGAGTCGACCCCGCCCACCGCGCCGAAGAAAAAGTAAAATGTCTTCAACTCTTCGAGGCGCGACGGAATCAACCGCTGCAAGATTTTCTCCGCCAGCGGCCCTTGGAGCGCGATTTGGACATAGCGCGCGCTGGTATTCTCGACCTTGACATTCGCGCCGCCGTGCTTGGCTATCCAGTCGAAGTCCTTGTCCGTGTTCGAGGCGTTGACGCAGATAAAAACGTGATCCGCCTTGAGCGGGTAGATCACAATGTCGTCTACGGTCCCGCCGCGCTCGTTCAGCAGCAGGTTGTATTGTGCTTGTCCCGGCTTCAGACGCGAGAGATCGTTCGGCGTGAGCGTCTGACAAAAATCCACAGCGCCCGCGCCCCGGACCTCGACCTCCCCCATGTGGCTCACGTCGAAAAGACCGGCGCGCCCGCGCACCGCCCGATGCTCTTCGATCACCCCGTTGTATTGGACCGGCATGTCCCAGCCGGCGAATTCGACCATCTTCGCCCCCAAGCGCCGATGAACCGAATGAAGCGGAGTTCTTTTGAGTTTCGGGGCTTGGGGTGTGGCTGGCGCGTTCACGCGACCGGTTTAACCTTCCCGCTGCAGCGATTCCTTTGCCGCTCTCAACGTATTGAACAAAAGCATGCAGATCGTCATCGGCCCGACGCCGCCCGGAACCGGGGTGATGTAGGAGGCGCGCTCTTTGGCGCTCTCGAACTCCACGTCGCCGGACAACTTTCCGCTCGGAAGGCGGTTGATTCCCACGTCGATCACCACCGCGCCCGGCTTGATCCAGTCGCCGCGTATCATCGCGGCTTTGCCGATGGCCGCGACGACGATGTCCGCCCGGCCGACTTCGTCCTTGAGCTGGGCCGTGCGCGAGTGGCAGATCGTAACGGTGGCGTGCCGCTCCAGGAGCATGATGGCGACCGGCTTCCCGACTATGTTGCTGCGGCCGACCACGGTCGCATTTTTTCCCTTGGGATCGCAGCGGACGGAATCCAAGAGCTTCATGATTCCCATCGGCGTGCAGGGCCTGAAGCCCTCGCCGCCAGAGAGCAGCAGCCCCTGATTGACCGGATGAAATCCATCGATGTCTTTTTGCGGCGAGACCGCGTTGAGCACGCGCTCGGCGCGGACGTGCGCGGGGAGCGGCAACTGCACGAGAATGCCGTGGATCTCGTCGTTGCGATTCAGCTTTTGGATCAGAGAGAGGATATCTCTTTCCGAAATCGAGGCCGGGAGAAAATGCTCCTCCGAGCGGATGCCGACTTCCTTGCAGGCCTTCTCTTTATTCTTAACGTAGAGATGAGACGCGGGATCGTCGCCGACGAGCACGACGCCTAGTCCGGGGACCATTCCCCATCGCCGCTTGAGCCCTTCGACTTCTTCCTTGATCTCGGCTTGAATCACTCGCGCGACGGCCTTGCCGTCAATGATTGTTCCCATAATTTCCCCGCTCGGGTTTAAGGAATCTATACAGAAAAAAAATTCTTTGTAAAGAGGTTGCGCCGCAAATTCCGCGCTTTCGGCGCCCGGAGAAAGCGGTCACCGACGCAGAGGGGCGCATCTTCGAAGCAACGCGCTAGTGTAGTGTCTCACGCTGTTGACACCTTATCCTAAGTTCGACAGGCGAAACGGAGTCTGCCACCACGAAGGACACGAAGAGCACGAAGGAAGAGAAAATTATGTTGATATCCGGTCGCTTTGCTAATCCACTTCTCCGTTCTTCGTGTCCTTCGTGCGCTTCGTGGTGAATAGAGCTTGAAGGATAAGTGCCTTAATTTAAGAGGCACTACACTAGTTTCGCGAGACCTCGGATGTGGAAGCGACCGCTTCCCACCAGTTCTTGTCGAGATCGCTGAAGATGAACGAGACGTGGCCGTTCTTTTCCTCCAGGTCCCGGACTTCCGTTATGCCGTATTTATTTCCGTCGGCGGAGAACTCGCAGCGCGCCTCCTGGACGTCGTCCGGCGTGGCGAGCTTGAGCGTGAAACGGTTGACCGGTGACAGAAAGTCGCGGTGTCCGTTCATGGGCAGGACCACGATGTACCAGGGAGTCGAGGGATGTTTGATGTAGCTCGATTGTCTTCCTCCGCCGACGATATCGAGCCCGAGGACCTCCCGGTAAAACCGGTCGCTCGCCTCTTTGCTATCGCACTGTAGCGTGCCGTGGGACATCGCTTGCGGGACATACCCCCTTCCCGGGAAACGATCTTCCGGCATGAGCTGCTTCCAAGGCGTCGCGGCGATGCGCCGTCCCTGCTGCACGGCGTTCGGATTGTAGTACTCGATCTCCAAATCGTTGCCTCCCGGCTCCTTGAAATAGACGGAATAGGCGAAGTGAGCCTCGTGCGGCTTGGTCACGGACTTGATGCCGTACTTGGCTTTGTTGGATTCTAGGTAACTATAGGCCGCGGGTATTTCTTTGGAGTTCGCGACCCGAAAGCCGTAATGGTTGTTGTGCGGCTTGCTGCGCGCGCCGGGTCCGCCCTCGTGCACGATCAAGAGCCAATCGGTGTTGGGATGCTTGACGACGGCCTCGCCGTTGTTGCGCTTGACGACCTCCAGGGCCAAAAGATCGGTGAAGATCGGCAGCGTCTCGTCCAGAGAGCGACATTCGTAATGTCCGTGGATCAGTCCTACAGGCCGGAGCATGGCAGCCCTCCTTTTCCGCTAACTCGAATCGCTCTTAAAAATTAATCGAAAGCGCGTTGGCTGTCAACCGAACATCTTGTTGAAAGGTTTGAGGAGAATCACCATGCAGCAGGATCAGTGCTGCTCGCGGTCCTGATTCTCTTACTGCCTACTACGCATGCAGTCGACGGCGCGGGTTGCCGGGTGGCCTCGCCTATTACTTTCTTGGTGAGTGTTACCATACAGGCCGAAACGTCTGAAGGACCGGTTTGGCGGCGGACTCATTCCGGACTGTCAACGATGTGTTGAGAGTCCCAAAGCCGTCAGTAACAGAGAGTACTTCTAGAAAATACTGCTGCCCCGGCGAAACTTGAACTGTGATGGTACCCGGGCGTCTCTTTGAAGGATCGATCACCAGGTTGCCCTTCATCTTTGCGTAGCGATAAGGAGGAAGCGGATCCGCGACAATGTTTCGCTGGCCCGCAGGTACCGAAAGCGCCACATACGTCTCGTCGTGCATTTCGGTCACGTACTGATCATCTATTGCTACCGCAACTGGGAATTGCCACGACGGTGTGGTCAAGCGAGCTGGCAGACAGGCCGCCGAGAACAGCAGACAGGACCAGGACCAGGAAAAGGAAGAAGGTGGCTTTACCCTATAGATGTAGATGAGTGCTTTTTCTTCAGGAATCGGCAGTGGGTCAAAGGAAGTTCTGGCAGGCTGTAGCCTCACCTGCTGTGCTTCGGCCCACTTGCGAGCCTGAGAAATAACGGTATCAGACCACCGACGCTGGTCGAAGCCCGAACTGACGACACGGTCGTTCTCATCTATCGCCACGAGTAGTGTCCAGTCCGCTGTGCGCGGTGCTGTAAAAAGAAGTCCAGGAATGACGCCAACCCATTGCTCCTTGAGCTCGATCCATACGTACACGAGGGTTCTGAGATCTGAGAGATCGACCGTCGGCACGCCTAGGTTTGAGATCACCTCGTCACGCGACGTAATGCCGGGCTTGATAAAGGCCACGTCTTCCGGCTTGATCCTCCGGCCGGCGACTGGTGGATCAGAAGGCGAATAGGAATAAACTGGCACGCAACCAGCAATGGCCAGCACACCAAGCAGTAATGATGAGCAGAACCATTTGTTTGCCGTGCTTCCCATGCGATCTCCTATTCCAACTTACAACATATGGCAAGTTGTAAGTACAGCACCGCCTAACAGGTTCTATCGGTGAGATGGAGTAAAGCAACTCGTCGACAGAATCCCAGTAACGCAAACATAAACGGTAGCGCGCTGCAAGAAATGCTGTCGAAGGTCCAGCTTCTTCTATTTCTCTCTTCCGGAGGCTTCACGAAGGTTCTTCAGAAATTCGGCGTCGATCTTGGCACCTAGTTCTTGTGCCTTGTGAACATCATCCCAGGCCTTGTCGTAATCTTTTAGAGAATAATAAGCGCGCGCCCGAGTACCGTAGGCCAAAGCATACCTTGGGTTTATCTCCAACGCCTTGTTGTAGTCAGCGATGGCCTGGTCGTACTGACCCTTGCTCCAATAGCTATTTCCGCGATTGTTGTAGGCCCCAGCATCCCTCGGGTTAATCTCCAGGACTTTGTTGTAATCGGCGATGGCTTGGTCGTATTGGCCTTTGTCAAAATAGGCATTCCCCCGATTGAAGTATGCTTCAGCTAACCTTGGATTTATTTCCAGCGCCTTGTTGAAGTCGGCGATGGCCTGGTCAAAATGGCCCTTCCGCCTATAGGCATCCCCTCGATTGTTGTAGGCCTCAACACTCGGGTTTATCTCTAGGGCACGCGTATAGTCAGCGATAGCTTGGTCATCCTGACCCTTAGTCTGGTAGGCAAGCCCCCGATTATAGTAGGCCGCAGCCCAGCTCGGGCTTATCTCTAGGGCCTTGGTGAGATCAGAAATGGCCAGGTCATACTCACCTTTGTTCCAATTGATTCCCGCACGAGTAAAGTAGCCCATCGCCTCCTTGGACGGGATTTGCATCGTTGCACATCCATAGAAAAGTAGAAGGATCATTATTACGACCGGCCATTTACGGGAACGATCTCTTACTTTCATTTGGATGCCTTCCTTTCTCATCCTGAATAATGGATAGCGACGACTCTAATCCCAGCTTACCGCAAAGGACCAAACACCAGGCTTTTTAGAAACGGCTCAACCTCCGCTTCCAACCGCGGCGGCATTTCTCCTTTTAGATATCTCTGGCTGTATTCCAGAGCGATAATGTGGGCGGGAGAGTCGGGGTGAAGAAACACAAAGCCATGCCCGGTCAGTATGAAGACGGAACCCGCAAAGAGATGTGAACTGTAATCCTCATGTGTGGATTCATATTGGACACAATCCCATCCAAGGCACTTCTCCACGGAAGCCTTGGAGTTTAAGAGCCTCATTTGTCGCGCCCTCTCGAAATCTTCTAAGAATTCCCTTGCTAGTTGCTTTAAAAGTTCGGTACGGCTTTCAAATTGTACGTCGCCGAGGCTACGAGTTCTCACCCATACCACAACTGATTTAAGCTCCGCTGGTCGTGTAGCCGGTACTTTGAGGTATTTAACGAATCCAACATTCCATGTCCAATTGGGGTCGGGGGAAGGGGGAGATGCGACCATGAACCAGTTTTCCCCTGTCGGAGGCAGGATAGAGAAACCCTGAAATTGAAGGCGCTGCGTCGGATCGATAACAGGCGTGAGCCTAGGGCCTACCGCGCAGCCAATAGTGGTCACGGCAGCTAAAAAAAATACACATGTTTTGACTGTTCTCATATCGTTTCTCCTGGCCTAATTTCATTTCTGCCTACCACCAGAATTCTAAGGTTAGGGCGCAGGAAACATCTCTGAAAGCGTGTGCCGATTCAAGCCTCAGATCTCATCACTGTCGCGCCGGACTTCGCGCACGCCTCTTCGAAGATGCGCCCGATCTCCGGGTCTTCGTCCTCGTATTCGATCTGCATGCCTCCGTCTTTGATCGACACGTCGGACTTGATCTTGCCGGGAACAAGCTTGTAGCGGCGGGAGAGCATCTTGAGCGCGAGATAGCGCGCGGGCCGGTTGCCGGAGTTGAAATGCTGGTGAAACCAATTTTCCGGCGGCACGACGAGCGAGCCCGGCCCCCAATCGAAGCGCATGCGCTCCGCGCCCTCGGGCCACATAAAAGAAAAACCTTGGCCGGTGAGAATCATGACGTGCGCGCCGGGACCATGACGATGCGCTTTTTTGTAGATGCCGACGGGAAACTCGGAGACGTGCGCGCCCATCGTGCTTTCGGCCAGCTCGAAGAAAATCGTGCGGTTGCCTTTGCCGCGCTCGTGCCAAGCGACCGGCTCGATGTTGATCGCATCCGCGACGAAATTGGTTTCCAAAACGCGGTCCTTATACAGCCTTCCCCTGCCCGCGAAGTATCCTTCCTCGCCTTTGAAGCGGTCGGCGAAGACATAGGGATTGTTCATGATGAAGTCTTCCGAGTGAAACAGGTTGAAGACCAGCGGCGCGGTCGTCACGGAAATTAGCCGCGCGTCGCGGTCGCCCTGCCCGTTGAAGTGCTGATACGAGGCGTTCAGAGGGATCGCGAAGAGACTTCCCTTCTGCCACTCGAAGCTCTGCCTGGGCCCGTTCTCCTGCCACATTGTCGTCGCGCCGCGACCTTCGAGAATATAAACCAGCTCCTCGAACAGGTGGCGCTGCGGCCGGAGACTTTTTCCCGGCGCGATGCTGCAAACGTAGGCGTCGTCGAGATAGCCGGTTCCAGTGAGATTGATGAAGACGCCGTTGCCGCCCATTCGCTCCCACCACTTGAGCGGGACTTCGTAGACGTTCTCGACGCCGAAGCCTTTGACGACGTCGATCCCCTGGGACGACGCCCAGTGATCGTAGGGCGTGTCCATGCGCTCCGCGGCGGCGTCGATTTTTTCGTAGCCCGGAAGGCTTTCAGCCTGCATTGCCAAAACTCCTCTCTCCGCGACGTGTTCAACTCCTGAGTCTGACCTCTCCACGCGCTCGGCCCTTCCTTCGAGACCTTCGTGTCCTTCGTGGTTGAAATCCTCTCACCACGAAGAGCACGAAGCACACGAAGTGTGGATCATTCGCCGTGGAAAAAATAATCGGCAGCTCCTTTATTTTGCTTTTAGCGGTTTCACGTCTTGAAATCCGTGCTCGGAAATATCGAAGAAGTTGCCGTCGGGGTCCGACGCGCGCATCTCGGCGTACGGCCGGCCTTTGGGTCTGGACTTGGGCGGATTAGACATTTCCAGCTTCTGGATTTTTTTTATCACCTCTTCGGCATTATCGACGAGAAAACCGAAATGATAAAGACCGCTCCGCGCCTGCTGGTCGGTGTTCGGCAAAATCGCCAGGTTGAAATAGCCGTCGGTGAGATACACGGGCCCGTCGTCGCCGCGCGGCCGATGCAATTCCTCCAGGCCGAAGACCTCCTTATAGAAGGCGGCGAGCTTGGCCGGGTTTTCCGTTTTGATCGCGAGATGGCGAATTTGAGCCATGGTTTTTCTCCTTCCGATTGCGGAATCATTTGTAAACCGAATCTATAAAGCCGCTCCGTTCCAACTCGTCGAGGATCGAAAGATCGACCAGCTTCTCCGCTTTGAGATCGATCTTTTTTCCGCCCATGCCGCTGTCGATCACCTGTTGAACGCCTTTCAAAATGGGCCGCGGCACGCGCTGAAGGTCCGCGGCATATTCGCGCCACGTGGCTTCGAGGATCTGGTCGTCCTTTAACTGGGCGAACTTGGAAATTACTTTTTTGGCAAACTCCTTGTCCGTTTTATAGCGATGCATTCCCCGGATGAACGCACGCATGAACTTAATAACGATAGGACGATGCTGGGCGATGTAGCTCCGCGTCGTGATCACGGTGCCGGTGTTCTCGTCGGTCGGCAAATCCACCAGCTCTCTCATGCCTAGCTGAATGGCTTTCAGATGCAGCGGGAAAGACATCCTCTGCGCGTAAATTTTCCCGCCGACCATGGCCGCCATGCCTTCGGGCTGTCCGCCGGTCTGAACGATGGAAACGTCCTTGTTGGGATCGAGGCCGTTCTTTTCCAGAATCGTGCGCAAAATATAGTCCGAAGTCGAGCCGAAGGTCGTAATTCCGACCGTCTTGCCCTTGAGATCTTTCACGTCCTTGATCTCCGGGCGGCTGATGAGGTGGTGGCGGTTGACCCGGCTGATCGACGCGATCATGACCGCGTCGCCGCCCTGGGCCACGGCCGGGACGATCGCGGGCTCGCCCGCGTGAATCAATTGCCCGCTGCCGCCGATGAGCGCCGCGACAATTCTCGTGCTCCCGCCGACGCGAACCAGCTCGACGGCGAGTCCTTCGTCGTCGAAGTACTTCGCCTCTTTGGCGATCATGGGCGTGGCCCAGCTCCCCGCCGGGCTCGGGTAGAGAAACGTGATGCGCTCCTGGGCCAGAGCCTGAGAACTCGAAAAGTGGCCGAGCCAGAGAAAAAACGCGATGACGATTCCCGCAGCCATTTCTCTTCCTTATCACTGAAATCTGTAGCCGGAAGCCGCCGTTGTTGTCAAGCATGCATCTCCATAAAGCAAGATCTTGACAACCTGGCGGGGGAAGGCGATATGTTCTGCGCATCCGAATGACAAGGAGGATTTATGAAAGCTGTGAAAACAACAAGGTCATTCGCCCTCGTCGTACTGTCACTGCTCGCCGTCTTTGGATGGACGGAAGAAGTCAGAGGACAATCGAAAGAAATCCTTGACGGGGCGAAAAAAGAAGGCAAGGTCGTCTTCTACAGCTCGCTGACCATTCAGGAGATCGATCAGGTTTCGGGCCCGTTTACGAAAAAATATCCTTTCATCAAAGTCGAGCCCTTCCGCGGTAACTCCGAACAGCTCTTGCAAAAGATCGCGGTCGAGGCGCGCGCGGGCCGGCCGCAGCACGACGTGGCCCAGTTCGACGCCTTCGAGGAATGGCAGTTGCAGAAACTCGGCCTGCTGCAGGCTTATAAATCGCCCGAGGCCAAAAACTATGCCGACATCTACAAAGACCCTGAGGGATACTGGACGGCAATTTACGTCAATTACCTTGTGCTCGGTTACAACCCCAAGCTGGTCAAGGAAGACGAGCTGCCGAAGAAATGGGAGAACCTGCTCTTGCCCCGATGGAAAGGGGACAAATTCGCGATGGATCGCGACGAAGGGGTTTGGTACGGGGGGCTCAGCTTCGCATGGGGTAAAGAAAGGGCCGACAAATTCATGAAGGCCTTGGCCGTGCAGGACCCAAACATGCGCAAGGGCCATACATTGATTGCGACGCTGCTTTCGACCGGAGAGTTTCCTCTGGGACTCGTTTATGCGCACAGGGTCGAAGAAATGAAGTCCAAGGGCGCCAACATCGACTGGACTCCGCTCGATCCCATCGTCGTGACGCCGAATCTCCTCGCGCTGGGAAAAAACGCCGCCCATCCCAACGCCGCCAAGTTACTGATCGATTTTCTCTTGTCCAAAGAGGGACTAACCATTTTACAGCAACAACAGTATCGGACGCCCGCCAGCCCCGACATTCAGCCGACTTCTCCCAAGATGGACCCGAAGAAACTCAAGCTCTTCCTGGCCGACAAGCGCGTCGCGGACCAGCATGAGACGTTCGCCAAAGAATTTTACGATCTCTTCGTGAAGGGCAAGCCCGAGCAATGACAGGCGGAGCAAAAGCGGATCGGACACGATGAGCATAGAGGCTGAAACAAAATTGCTGGCGGCGCTGAATCATGGCGCCGGCCTGAGAGACGAGTTCATTTACACCATGGACTGGGAGGACTATAAGTCGTTTCCCGATCCGTTCCAGCGCTGCGCCTTCGCCGTAGAGGAAGTTCAAGAAACCATCTTGCGCTATCCAAATCCGCAAAAACCGCAGGAGCTTTTTCGCTGGGACATTCACGGCAGGCTGTTGGCTCCGGCGAAACCATTGATAGCCAACGTGGCTGTCGTCATGATCCACGGCGGCGCCGCGAACGAATATGAATTTCTTTTCACTCCCGACGGCTCCGAGGAATTTCTCGACCTGACGAAAAATTCGCCTGCCGCCGCGAGAGTCGGCGTCGCGCAGCACATGGCCTCGCTCGGTATCCCGGTGCTCGCCGTCTCTTTGCCCGGCCACTACAGCCGCAAGCCCTGGCCGCCGATTGCGGCCCGGCGGCCCGAGTTCACAATCGGAGAGATTCCCGGCGACGCGGAGCTGGAAAATCGCCTGGCAGTGTACACGTTCCGCATGTGCCTGGAAGCGATCAAGCAATTGATCGAGCGCCGCCTGCCGAATCACCAGTTATATATCTGGGGCCACTCGACGGGCGGCGAGTATTTTTATTTGATGGAGCAGTACGGATTGAAGAACCGGCTGCTTGGCGGCCTGGGTTTCGGCACCGGCATGCCGGCGTGGCTGCGCAAGGAATGGGATCTGGCCGCGGACGACAAGCCGCCCGAGATGAGGACCGCGAAATTCCGGCCGATTGTCGGTCTTAGCCGCAGAAGTCCGAAGGGCTACGTCAAGAGCGGCTACGTGGGGCCGAATCAGCCGTGGGGCGCCGTCGAGCGCTGGTTCCTCCTGGAAAATAACCGGCGGCCGCAGTTCAAGCCGTTTCTCCAGGACATCGAGCACAGCGCCTACGACGTCTTGCTCGACGAGGTCAGAAAAAAATCGCGCTTACCGGATGAGGAGCTGTTCATCACCTTCCAAGCGGATCTCAACCGCCTGCGCGGCAAGAAGATGCTCCACTTCGTCGGCGAATTGGACAAAGGGCATTGGCTCGACGGGGCCGAGAAAGGACTCGGCTTTCGCCGCGAGGTGTTCGCGCTCCGGCGCTTCGCAGAATACGCGGATACCGTGCGTCTGGTTGTGATCCCGCGGCTTACGCACTACGGTCACGTCGAGGCGCACAACGAGCGGCTCGCCAACTTGATGGTGACCGGAATGAGAGACTACTTCCTGGAAAGGTAGGCAGTCATGAAGCAACGGAAAGAGCGGCGGATGATCCTGGCGAGTTTGTTTTATCTGATTTTTGCTTTCGCGCTTTTCGAGCCTGCGCCTGTTTTCGCCGAGCCTCTGCGCATCGCTTACACGTCCATTGCGATCGTCTTTGCGCCGCTCTGGACGACCGAGGAGGCCGGGATTTTCAAAAAGCACGGCCTCGACGTGGAGCTGCTCTATATCGGCGGCGGTCCGCCGTCGACGCAGGCGCTGCTGGCGGGCGATGTTAAGATTTCTTTCACGGCTGCGGGCGCCGTGGTCGCCGCGAATCTGGCGGGCTCTGACGTGGTGCTTCTCGGCACGACGGCCGACACGCTCCCTTTCGAAATCTGGTCCGTGCCGACGATCCGCGTGCCCGAGCAGCTCAAGGGAACGAGGATGGGCGTGACGCGCATCGGCGCGACATCCGATTTCGTGGGGCGCTACGTTCTCAAGAAATGGGGCCTGAAGCCGGGAAGCGACGTGGTGATTTTCCAAACGGGCGCAGGCCCGGAAGTCTTCGCCGCTCTAAAGGGCGGCTCGATTCAAAGCGGCGTTATGAGTATGGGGCCCTACACGATCGAGGCGGAAAGACAAGGATTCGTGCGGCTGGCCGACGTCTCGACAATGGGCCTGGCTTACGCGTACGGACCTTTCGCCGCGCTCGGATCTTTCATCCGTTCCCAGCCCGATGTGGTGCGGCGCTTCATGAGAGCCTACGTCGAGGGCATTCATCGCTTCAAGACCGACAAACGTTTCGCCTTGGCGACTCTGGAGAAACATACTCGAATAAAAACAACGCCCGCCACGGAGCGGGTTTACGATATTTTCATCCAGCGCTACCTCAAGCGGGTCCCGGAAGCGACCGCCGAAGACATCCAGACGATTTTGGACGAGATCGCCGCCAGCCGGCCTCTGCCGCAGGGAGTCGCGCCGCAGAGATTTGTCGAGCCGCGCTTCGTCAATGAAATCGTGAGCAGCGGTTTTGCCGACTCGTTATACCGGGAACGGTGATTGCGGCTTCACCCCGCATGACCGCGAGTCAAGAAAGAATTGAATGACTCGCTAACGCTTCTGCACTTGGAGATTGTTGACGACTTTTTTCACGCCGCCGACCTGCGCCGCGATCTGCTCGGCCCGGGCCCGATCCACATCGTTGGCGACCACGCCGCCGAGGTGGACGACCCCCCTGACCGTATCGACGTCGATGCGCGTGAAGTTCGACGCCTTCTCGGCCGTCAGCTTTGTCTTCACCGCCGCCGTGATGTTAGTATCGTCGATGTTCTGTCCCAGGGTCTCTCCGGTCATCGCCACGCACCCGGAAACGCCCATGAGAAGCAATATGCAAACCGCAAGCATCCTCAATGTCTTGGTCATAAAATCCCCTCCTTCGGAAATTGACGCGATTAATGTCATATCGTAAGAAAGCTTGCAATCGGGTCTAACCCTTACGCTAAAGGAGAAAGTCATGAATAAACTGCGCGAGCAACACGTCCCGTACAACACCGGCTGGGCCGGAGATTTGAAGAAGGGACAGGTGATTCGAATCATCGCCACGACCACCGTAGACTTCGTATGCTTGAGACGAGAAAATTTAAAAGAGCGCTTCGATCAGGCGCGAACTAAAGTTTACAACGGGAAGATCTTTATCACGAACGGCGACAAGCTCATGGGGCGCAACAACCAGCACATGATGACCATCGTCGAGAACACCAACCGCGAAGGAACCCACGACCTGCAGAAAGGCATGTGCAGCGGTATCCGCTTTCAACTGGCGAAAAAAGAGAGCAGGCTGAGGGAATACTACCACCGGGACTTTAAGGACGACGAGATTCCCGATCACGGCTGCTACGAAAACCTGTCGAAGGCACTAGCGCCCTATGGCATCGCACCGGAAGACATCCCGAATCCCTGGAATCTCAATCAGCACATGACGATCGACGGCAAAACCGGCAAAATGGAACATACGACGGTCAGAGCCAAGCCGGGAAGTTATGTCGACCTCCGCGCCGAGATGGATCTGGTCGTGGCTCTCAGCGCCTGCCCGGATATGCCCGTCGGCGGGAAACCGGTGGACCTCTTGATTTACGAACCGTAAATCAAGAGGTCAATGTTGAATTTTGAGTTTTGAGTTTTGAATTATCGGATGAGAGACAACATCGTCCAAAAGAAAAGTTTTGAGTTTGCCTTAGCCGTTATCCGCTTGTACAAGCAGCTCCAGGACAGGAGGGAATTCGTCCTGTCGAGACAACTCTTGCGCAGCGGGACTAGCATTGGTGCTAACGTGGAAGAGGCTAACGCTGGCCAAAGCCGTAAAGATTTCCTCGCGAAGATGTCTGTCGCGTCAAAGGAGGCACGAGAGACAAAATACTGGCTGCGTTTGCTCCAGAAATCCGAGATTGTGGATGTGGATGTATCTAGTGAGTTAAAGCAGGTAGAAGAACTGATTCGGATCTTAACATCCATCGTAAAGACAACGGGCGAAAAACCATGAGATCTGATTCCCTAATTCAAAACTCA
>CAZNES010000007.1:0-23461 GCA_964572145.1 uncultured Syntrophobacteraceae bacterium | reverse complement strand
TCAAAATTTACGGTGAGGTGAATCATGGAAGCCTCGGAAAAAGCGAGATTTAACGTTGGAGGCGTTCTTTTAGACCGGCCGTTTAAGATCCGGCGGCTCGGCCACTTCGGCTTCAATCTCACGAAGATGGACGAGGGCCTGCGCTTTTACACCGATCTCCTGGGCTTTCGCGTCTCCGACGTCATCGACTACTCGCGCCGCGCCAAGAGTCCCGATCAACTCGCCGGGCTCGGCGATCCCAAGGGTTACTTCACGCGCTACGGAACCGACCACCACGCGCTCGTCCTCTTCAACAAGCGTGTACGCGATGCATTGGGTAGAAACGATCCACCTGGAGTTACGATCAATCAAATCACCTGGCAGGTGGCCAGCCTCGGCGAGGTCGGGGGCGCGATCAAGTTGTTCGCGGAAAGAGGAATCAAGATGCAACGCTCAGGCCGCGACATGCCCGGCTCCAACTGGCACACTTATTTGAACGATCCCGACGGACACACGAACGAGCTTTACTACGGCATCGAGCAGATCGGCTGGACCGGCCACAGCAAGCCGAGACCCATGTACGATCGCGGCTTCGATGAGCCGCCGCCGCTTCCTCAGGTCTCCGAGTTCGATGAAGTTCAGCATGCGCTCGAACGAGGAGTAGATCTTCTGTCAGGTCATCGTCACGTCGAGAAGTTGCCGGCTACTTATGATGTCGACGGCATCCTGCTGCCGCGGCCTTTCAAGATCGTCCGCCTGGGGCCAGTGGAACTTTTCGTCAACGATTTGAAATCCGCGGAGGCATTTTATCGAGAGACGCTGGGCTTCACTCTCACCGAGGAAGTTCGCTGGCGCGGCCATCGTTGCCTGTATTTGCGCGCGAACACGGAGCATCACTCGCTCGCGCTCTATCCGCTCGCCATGCGCGAGGCGTTGGGGCTGAGCCCGCACTCCACCTGCATGTCGCTCGGCCTCCAGCTCGCCAACTATCAGCAGCTCCGCGGCGCGGTGAATTTTCTCCGCGTGCACGGCGTGCAATTCGCCGATGTGCCGCCGGATCTTTATCCGGGCATCGACTACGCCGCGCACGTCTTAGATCCGGACGGCCACTGCCTGAAGCTCTACTATTACATGGAGCAGGTCGGATGGGACGGAAAGGCGCGGCCGAAAGAATTGCGGCGCAGCGTGAACAACGGCGAGTGGCCGGAGACGGTCGAGCCGATGTCGGACTCTTTCGAGGGCGAGCCGTTTCTGGGGCCGTGGGGATAGAACCGAGCTGCCAAGGTGTTCAATAAAATCGCCCGCTATGAGCTCGCCCTTTTGATCGCAGCGATCTGCGTCGTTGCCCCGATGGCCGTCGCGGCCAACCCTTACCTTGCCAAGCCGGGCGAAGCGCCGACCGCCGTGCGCGCCGGAACCTGCGCGATCACCGGCGGGTTCATTCATTTTTACAGCGGGCTCTACAACGGTCTCTTCAACAAGTATGGCATGAAAGTGGAGCACGTCACGCTGCGAGGCGGAGTCGTGAGCCTGGTAGCCTTAGCCTCCGACGAAATACAGTTCGTCTACTGCTCCGCCGATCCCATGATTCCCCGGATCGCGGCGGGCGTCGAAGCGAAGCTCGTGGGATCTCCGCTCGTGGGGCTGCCCTGGGTGCTGATGGCGCGCCGGGAGATTCAAAAGCCCGCCGACCTGAAAGGCAAGAGCATAGCGGTCTCGCGCCCCGGAGGCCTCACCGATCAGCTGGCGAAAGCGGTGTTAAAAAAATTCAACCTGACGACGCAGGAGGTGCAGCTCGTTCATATCGGCGGCACGGGCCAGCTCGAGCCCTACAACGCCGTGCTCCAGGGCTTGACGCAAGCGGTGCTTCTCACGCCGCCTCTCGACGTTCGCGCCCGGAGAGACGGCTTGCATTTGCTGTATAATCTCAATGAGCTGGATGCGCCGTCGATCTACAGCTCGGTGCTGACGAACTTGAAAAGCCTGAGGGAGAGGCCCCTTCTAGTGCAGAGGTTCGTGGCAGCGATTGCGGAGAGCGTTCACTTCGTGGAGAAAAACCCGGACAAGGCGATGAGCAGTCTGGCGAAGGCGATCAACGTCTCGGACCCCGAGGTCCTCCAATCGGCCTACCAGACCTACGCCAAGGCACTCGTCAACCGGCGCATGGCGGTGCCGCGCAACCTTGTGGCGGAGGCGGTGGAGACGGCGCGCGCGGAGGGAACGCAGATAAGAAAAAAGCCGGAAGAGGTCTACGATACCGCTTTCGCCGAAAACCTGGAGAAGAGCGGCTTTCTGCGGGAGATCTGGGGCAGCGAAACGCTCGACAAGGAGAAAAAGAATTGAGAGGGCGAATCACGGAATCAAAAGTCATTTTTCCATCGGACGGACGCAAATTATCAGGCATCGTGCACATTCCGGACGATCTGCGTCCCGGCGCGCGCCGCCCGGCGTTCCTGGTGCTGCACGGCTTCGGCGGCAACAAAAGCGGCCACGGGCAAACCGTCGTGGCCAACCAATTGACTCAGTGGGGCTACGTCGCGATGCGCATCGATTTCAGAGGCTGCGGCGAGAGCGAAGGCGAGCGCGGACGGATTATCTGCCTGGATCAAGTCGCGGATACATCCAATGCGGTGACCTACATGGCCGGCCGTCCCGACGTGGATCCCGAGCGCGTCGCCTTGATCGGCAGTAGCTTCGGCGCGGCCGTGGCCGTATATACGGGCGGAAAGGACCAGCGTGTAGCTGCGGTGATTTCGTGCGGCGGCTGGGGAAATGGCGAACGCAAGTTTCGCGGCCAGCATCCGACACCCGAGGCATGGGCTCGCTTCACGAATATGCTGGAAGAGGGGCGCCGCTATCGCGAGCGAACCGGAAAGTCGTTGATGGTGCCGCGCTACGACATCGTGCCGATTCCCGAAAAATTGCGCAATCGGATGAGCCAAGGATCGATCATGGAATTCCCCGCCGAAACGGCGCAGAGCATGGTCGACTTCCGCGCCGACGACATGGTGGAAAAAATCTCGCCAAGACCGCTGCTGCTGGTGCACAGCGCCAATGACTCCGTGACGCCCACCGTAGAATCGATCGAGTTATTCAAGCGGGCGCGGCAGCCGGCTGAGCTGCACTTACTGTCGGATGTCGACCACTTCACGTTCAACGAAGAAAACCAACGCTTGACGCGCATCGTCTCCGATTGGCTGGCGCGCTATTTTCCGGTCCATCGCGACAGCTGAGGGACGCCGATGCCAAAAATAAAGTATCAGGAATTGTTGGCGTTCGGCGAGCGGCTGCTCTCCTCTGGAATTCCGGAAAGCGACGCGCGGCTCGTGGCAATGCTGCTCGTCAGGGCAGACCTGCGCGGCTACTCGGGCCACGGCATCTGCCGGATACCCTCCTATTTGGCGTGGACCAAAGACGGCACCATAAACCTGAACGAGAAACCCAAAGTGATTCACGAAGGCAAGACCACAGCCGTCATCGACGGCAATCACTACATCGGCCAGGTCGTCGCGCACGACGGGATGAAGCTCGCGATCGGCAAGGCCAAAGAACACGGCGTCGGAATCGTCTGTCTCCGGCGCGCCGGCCACGTGGGACGACTGGCGGACACCATGGAGATGGCGGCGGAAGAGGGAATGATCGGAATGGCCGCGGTCAGCGTGGGCGCGGGAAGCGTCACTCTCTATGGCGGCATGGAGCGCGTCACCGGCACCAATCCGATGGCGTTCGGAATTCCGGCAAGAAACGGCAACCATATAATTCTCGACTTCGCGACCGCGGCCATGAGCATGGGCGAGCTACAGAAAAGGCTCACGAGAAATGAACCAATTCCGGAGAACGTGATGCTCGACGGATACGGCAAGCCGGCCAATGACATGAAAATTTATCGCGGGCCGCCACGCGGCGTGCTGTTGCCCTTCGGCGGCTACAAAGGATCGGGGCTGAATCTCGTCGTGGAGATTCTAGGAGGGATTCTCTCGGGGAATGGCATGGGAAGACAATGGTGGGACAAAGGCGCCCACGCCGTCAACGGTGTATTCCTGCAAGCCATTGCAATTGAAGAGTTCCAGACACGGGAGAAATTTTTCGCCGGCGTCGATGAATTGGTTTCTTACGCGAAGAAAATCAAATCCGCCCCCGGATTCAGCGAAATTCTTTTACCCGGTGAGCGCGCGAGAAAAATCGAAGCGCGGCAGATGAAAGAGGGCGTGGAGTTGGACGATGCAACGTGGGAGCAACTAACGCAGCTTGCGGCGAAGGTGGGAGTTAAGGATTTGCCAGAGCCCGTATAAGTCGGTTCCCGTGATAACGGGAATCCAGTAGGGGCGGGTTTTAAACCCGCCCCTAGATAACATCATAGACTTCCACCCTGATCGCTTCTCCTCTGCCCGACTGCGGGCAGGCGCTGACGGCGACCAGGCAATCCATCTCCGCTCGGAAATCGATGTGCGCTTCGGTCTTCGGCCGAATCGTCGTGTCGAACATCGCGCCCGTGTCCGGATCGATCTGCATCGTCTGCCAAATATTGAACGGGCTCGGGATATCCTCCGGCGGAATGTCCCAGCCTTTGAGCGCGTCGATCAAATTCTCCCAGCAGCCGTGATCGGGAATGTCCTCCGGCCGTTGCGGATTCAGATCGACTTCCCCGGCGAATTTTCGCTGCGCCAGCCCCTTCGCGATCATCTCGAACCGCTTCCTGCTGCACATGCCCTTCTGTAGATCGTGCTTGCCTTCCTTGAACGTGTCTTCGACGATCGTGAGCAGCGGGTTATTTTCCTTGGAGAACAAATGATCGCCGGTGCTGATAAATATTTTCACCTGATTCGTCTTCGTCCGCGCCTGATCGAACCTCTCTCTCAGGTTGTGCAGATTGAACGCGACGAAATCGACGACAGTCCGTCCGGCGACTCTTAGCTTTTGTCCTTTCTTTACGACAAACGCCTTGCCGGAATTTTTCGGCACGACAACACTCTCCAAGACGGCCATAGGGTCTCCTTCTTTCACACGCCTGCCAAGCGGGGAGATTCTTTCACCATGCACGCGGCGCTGTCAATCGAATCGAGCTTGCCTTAACGAAGCCTTCTGTAATATGAGATTTGATATCTGGGATTCCGGGAAGCGGATGAAGTATCGTCGTTTTGAAGAATTACCCGTCTGGCAGGATGCCGCCGGCCTCGCGCGGGCAATGTACGAGTTCACCTCCGCGGAGCCTTTGCGCCGCCACCCCGGACTGCGCGACCAACTGGAACGAGCCGCCTTATCGATTTCCAACAACGTCGCTGAAGGATTCGAGCGCGGCTCGACGAGCGAGCTGCTGGCATTCCTCTACATCGCTCGCGGCTCGGCGGGAGAAGTGCGCTCGATGCTACTGGTCATCGAAGGCTGGCGAACGCTGGCCAATTTCAAATCTCAGATTTCAGATCTCAAAGGCCGGAGCGAAAATATCTCCAGGCAGCTTTACGGTTGGATCGAAAAACTGAAAGAATCGGACATCTCGGGGCAGCGTCATTTGGACGATAAAGCGAGAACACGCTACGCGGGGAAAAGAGACCGCGAGGAGTTTCTTGAAGAAATCCGTCGAATCAATGAAGCCGCCGCGGAACAGAGAGCAAAATCCCGCAAACCTGCGAATGAGCTTTGAGTTTATCTTCTACCTTCTTTAATATGAGATTTGAGATCTGAGATTTGAGATTCGCGAAGCAACCCATGGACCGTTTCTTCTTCACCGCCGGCTCGATCTCCGCTTTCCTCGCTGTCGCGCTCGGGGCGTTTGCGGCGCACGGGCTGAAGAGCAAACTGCCGGCGGACATGTTCAACGTCTTCGAAATCGGCGTGCGCTATCATATGTATCACGCGCTCGCGATCTTGGCCGTCGCCTGGGCTTCGAGCCGCTGGCCGGGAACAACCGTCACCGCAGCCGGCTGGCTGTTCATCTTCGGCACGCTCGTCTTCTCCGGCAGCCTCTATCTCCTCGCGCTCGGCGGTCCGCGCTGGCTCGGCGCGATCACCCCCATAGGCGGCCTCGCCTTTCTCATCGGCTGGCTGCTTCTCGCCTGGGCCGTCTGGCGTTGACCGTTCGCCTGCGCTAAACTACCTCCCTGATCATGATCCCTGCCCTTCCCAAAGAGGCCATCGCCTCATGAGGCTCGTCACGCGCGCGGATTTCGACGGCATCGTGTGCGGCTCTTTGATCACTTTGATGGAAGAGGACGTTGATTCTTATCTTTTCGTCGAGCCCAAATTCATGCAAGACGGCGACGTGGACATTCGCCGCGGCGACGTCATCGCCAATCTTCCCTACCATCCGAACTGCACGCTCTGGTTCGACCACCACATCACCAACGCGCCGGCGTGGCGCGCGCACACGGGAATGTCCGAAGCGACGACGATCGTTCCCGGCAAGGGAGGATTTCGCATCGCGCCGAGCGCGGCGCGGGTCGTGTATGAATACTACACGACGGAAGGCGTGAGGCGCGAGGCGCGAGGCAACAGGGAGATCGAAGAAAAATTAAAAATCCTTGACTCGGAGCGGATGAAATTTTTGCTCCAGGAAGCGGACAAAGTCGACGCCGCGCAGCTCACGCCCGAAGACGTGCTGCATCCCGCAGGCTACGTCCTGCTTTCGATGACCATCGACGGCAAGTACGCGGAGGACGAGCCTTACTGGCTGCGCCTGATCGAGCTGCTGCGCGAGAAAACTCTGGAAGAGACGATGAGCGATTCCGAGGTCACATTGCGCTGCCGGAAAATTCTCGACGACCAGGAGCAGCTCGAACAAATCCTGCTGGAACGGACGACGCTCAAGGGCAACGTCATTTTTACCGATCTCAGGGGAGTCAAAGAAATCCCGGACGGCAACCGGTTCCTGATCTACACATTGTTCCCGAGCGGCAGCCTCTCGATGAAAATCGCCGACGACTCGCAAAGAACGAACACGACGGCGATCTCGGTCGGCTACAATATATTCCACACGACCTCGAAGGTGAACGTCGGCGCGCTGATGGAGAAACACGGTGGCGGCGGGCATCACGTGGTCGGCTCGTGCCGCGTGCCGAAAGACGAAGCGGAAAAACACATCCGGAAAATCTTCGAAGCGATCAAAGAATAGGCGAGAGGCGGCAGGCGAGAGGCGAGAGTTTGAAAATCGTTAAGATCAATAAAGCCCTGACCCGTCTTAAAAGCATCAACGAGGAAATTCGTTATACATCTCTGGCGGAGAGGAAAGGTTTCACGGCAGGATTGATTTCGTTCAGACCCAAACGAGGCGCCGACGCCGATCCGAAGCAGATCAAGCATCGCGACCGCGACGTGATCTGCCACGTGCTCAAGGGCCGCGGCCGTTTGCGCGTCAACGACCGCCGGATCGCGCTCGCGCCGGGAACGTTCTGTCACATTCCCAAGGGAACCCCGCACGACTTCGCCGCCGGAAGAAAAAACAACCTGGTATTATTTTACTCGCTCATCAAAACGCGTTGACAAGAAGCGGCCTTGAAATCCAAAATCCAAAATCCAAAATCCAAAATTTTTCAGGCGGCGATCCTCGCCGCCTTGTTGAGCGCCTGCTCCTCGAAGATCGTCGCGGAGCGGCAGTACGTCCCGCCGCAAAACCTCATAGACATCGTCAAGGACTTCCAGCGCCTGGCGCGCGAGGACCTCTACCGCTTCCCGATCGCCAAGGATGTGACCGGCGTCAACATCATGAAGGCGACGCTCGTCCGCCTCGACGACTACCAGAAAAAAAACCCCAACCAATTTATCGACATCATCCAATACAGCCGGGCCACGGCATACGAGAGGCTGAGAGAATACGACCAGGCGCTCGCCGACTACCGCAAGGCCGCCGAATTCACCGGCGCCCTGGGCGCCGAAGCGAAAAAAAACGTCGAAGCGCTGGAATCGTTCAAGACGATTATCGACAAACCGCTGTCCGCCGAAGATCCGTTCGAATACATCAAGAGTCTCGACGAAAAAGTGGACGCCTGGAATGAAATGGCGCGGAAGTATCAAGGCGCGCCATACGAATACCTGGCCCGCGTGGAGGAAGAGAAGATCGACCGCGCCAAGGTCGCCTTCGTCGAGATCAACCGCTACCGCCTGACCGACGGCAACCAGCTCACCATCCTGGCCTACAGCCAGCTCGTCACCAAGCACCGCCAGAGCAAAAATTATTACCGTTTCCTGTTGGACTTCGGCGACTTCTATGTCCGCCTGGCGAAGGAATACGCGGCCCAGAACGATCCCGAGGGATTGGCCTTCGAACTCGCCGCGTACGAGCAGCTTGCAAAATCGGCTTTAAGGTTTTATACGGAAGTGGCGGACGTGGACGGAATCGTTGAAAAAATCGAGGCCCAGGGCAAAGTGGAAGCGCTGCGGGGACAGACCGAAAAAATCAGGAGACTCAGCCGGTGAGCCGCCCCTATAAACCCGCGCTCTTGTGCATCTTGTGCATCTTGGGATTGCTCGCCTTGAGCGGCGGACGACTCGCGGCACAAGAGAATCAGGACCTCTCCGAGAGAATTCTCAACCCCCTTCCCGAATTCGATCCGTTCGACAAGCCGCCCTCGGCGCCGCAATTTTTCCCCGACGACGTGGACAAGCGCGCGCGCGCCGCGATGATCGACGCGCTGACGAATAAAAGCGAGAACCTGGCGAACCATCTCCGCTTCTTCACCGAGCGCGACGCGCAGATCAAAAAGGAGCGCGGCACGACGACCGGCCTCACGGAAGAGGTCCGCGATCTCTACAACAATACGATTCAGGACCGCGAGCGCTATCTCGAAGCGCAGCGCAAGGCCCTCACGTTCACAACCTCGCCGCAGCACAAGCAGCTCATCGAATCGCGCATCAAAAACGACGACCTCACTCAAGCCGTCGAGCAGCTCAAGAAAAGTTCCAACAACAAATGGGGCGGGATATTGAACCGCATGCTGGGCTCGGTCGATCTCGCGAACGTCGCGACGGGCAACTACATCGGCGCCGGCGTCGATTCCGTGATGCAGCAGTTGGTTTTCCTGGGCTCCTCCGACATGCCGATCGAAGAGCGGCGGGCGCTGGCGCTGCTGGGCGAGCATCTCCGGCGTTACCCCGACGACCCGAAAAATCCGGAAATCCGCAAGCAGATCGAGACGCTGGCAAAAAAGAAACAACGCGTCCTGGCCGAAAAGCAGATCGAAAAGGCCGAGGAGGCGATCAAGAAAAAAGATTTCTCCAAGGCCGAATTCCATTACGAGGTGGCTGCGGCGATCGAGCCACTGTCGCGCGCCGCGGAAGCGGGACTCGAAAAACTGAAACAGCGCGCTCAAGTAGAGGAACAGGAGAAAAACAAAGCGCTGGTCCTCGCGCCTTCGCCCCGGCAGAGCGCGAACGAGCCCAACGACCGCGACATGAGCGATCTTCTCTACGCGCTGGCACTGAGGGACGCGGAAAAGATTCAATCCGCGGCCGCCGCGGTGGAAAAGAAATATCGCGGCAAGCCCGCGGCCGAATCGGCGCGCGACGCCGCCGCCGTCGGATTGGAAATCAAGGGCCGGCACGAGGAAGCCAAGAAGGTTGTCCAGCAGGTCGCCGACGCGTCGAATGCTCCGCACGAGCGACAGCGCGCGCAGTCGCTGCTCCAGAGCCCGGATTATAACTTGCTCGGTTCCTTCGAGCGGGCGCGCACGCAGCGCACCCTGGAAACGGTCAAATACGTTCTTCTGGGCGACGATTTCCTTAAAAAGAATCTCCTCCTCGCCGCGGCGCCGCTCGCGGTGGTCGGGCCGGCGGGCGCGGGCTCGGTCGCCGCGGCCAATGCCATCATCATCGGCACCAATCTCGTTCAGGTGCTCACCAACAATCCCATCTCTCCCCAGAACATGATCGACAAAGGCGTGGACTACATCCGCAATCACCCCGAGACCGCCACCGACGTGTACAGCGTGCTGGCCGGCGTTTACGAAGAAACCGGCATGTACGACAAGGCGATCGCCTACCACGAGCTGTCCGGCAAGGCGCCGGAGAAAAAGATCGCCGACCTGAAAGAGAGGGCCGCCAAAGATCTGCTCCAGGCCGCCGGCAGAAGCAGCGACCGCAGCGCGCAGGAGCACTACTTGAAAGAAATTCTCGACAACTACGCGGACAGCGCCGCCGCGAAAGAGGCGACGCAGCGGCTCGGCCGCATGACCAAGCTGGAGAATCAGGGTCTGCGCATGAGCAAGAAGTTTCTCATGGAGAACCCGGAACTTTACGGCCCCCAGGGACTCGCGCTCAAGCCGTCTCTCTTTGACGGCAATTTGAGCAACATGGAGTTGGCGGACAAAGGCGTGAGCCTGGTGGGCGACAACGAGGTCCTGCTCAATTTCCAAACTCCGTGGGGGGTTCGCAGCCAGGTCTACCGCATCAACGACGAGGCCAATAATCGATTCCAGATGGCGGTGAGAAAACGAAACTACGATCTCGCGATGGCGGACGTGGACACGAGAGCGAAGGACACCCAGGGCGGAATCAAAAACGTGCCGCGCGCGCTGCTCGCGGGCGATCTCGCGAAAAAACCACCGGATCCAGATACGGGCGACGCCAACTTCAGGCTCGTGCGCGAGGCCGGAGCGTCTTCGACCGCCAGGTCGCCGGGAGGCCTCGACACCCATCTCCAGACCGAGGTCGAGAAGGATCCCAGTTCCAGATACAAGCTGCCCCCCATTCAAGGCAGCATTTCCGCCAGCCGCTTCGACATCAGCGGCGGGCTGCCCGCCGGATTATGGGGCGACAAGCTAATGGTCGGCGCCGAACAAGGAAGTCCGTTTGCCGGCGTGCTGCTGCCGATTCCGCTGTTGGAGGGCTTCATCCCGGTCGATTTCATGCTGCAAGGCCGGCTGGGCCGTTTCTCTATCTTTCCCAAGATCCACCTCACGCAGGACAAGGGCAACGATCAGGAACTCTACCGCTAAAGCGCCCGTCTGGTTGCCCCTGGAAGGGCCGATACGTGATGCAATCGTCGCTCGGAAATAGTCTCAGCACTTTGGTTGGACGTCTCAGAGGCGTATCGCATCGGCCCGGAATCCGATTTCCAGGCGGGCTGATTAGAAAAGACTTGAGCCGCGGAATCGTCTCGATCGTGGTCGGCCTGATCCTGTGGGAGGTCTTGACTCGCCTCTTTTTGGAAAATGAACTCCTGATCCCTCCACCGACGAGCGTCGCCCGTACCTTGTGGAAATTGGCGTTGAGCGGGCAACTCAACCGGCATCTCTTTGCGACGCTCTTCGAATTCATCTGCGGCTTCAGCACGGCCTGCGTCGTCGGCATCGTGTTGGGCTACCTCATGGGCCGGCACAAATGGTTCGACGACGTTATGGATCCGTGGATCGCAACGCTTTACTCCGTTCCGGTCATCGCCTTCGTGCCGTTCATCATTATCTGGTTCGGCATCGGCTTGCTCTCCAAAGTGATCGTCGTATTCAAGATCACCGCCGTCGCCATCATGCTCAATACCGCGGCGGGAATCAAAAACATCGACCCGACTTGGCTCGAGCTTTCGCAGTCGCTGCGCCTGGGTGCCTGGGAAACGTCTTGGAAGATTCGCTTGCCGGGGGCCATGCCTTATATAGTGACGGGAATGCGCCTCGGAGTCGGCCGGGCGATGCTTGGAGTCATCGTCGCCGAGCTGATGGCCGCCAACGCGGGGTTGGGCTATATGCTGCGCGACGCGTCCGAGACGTGGGACAGTCCCAAGCTTTTTGTCACCGTCGTTCTCCTCGCGGCGATAGGGATGGGGAGCTTTACGCTGATCAAAAAGGCTGAACAGAAGCTCGCGCCCTGGCGCGAGACCGCCGAGTGGTGACCATGAGAGGCTTCGTGAAGCTGATGTCCGTATTGGGCGGTCTTGTTCTCTGGCACGTCCTCGCCACTCGCGTCGTCAATGATACATCCCTGCTGGTTTCGCCGCTGGTTGTGGCGCTCACAGGTTACGACATGCTGTTCGTCACCGGCGATCTCTATCCCCACCTTTACGCCAGCTCGACGATTTTTCTCCAGGGCATGGTTCTCGCCGCCGTCGCCGGCGTTCCATTGGGATTTTTGATGGCGCTGAGCCCGGTCGTCAGAGATTACGTCAACCCCTGGATGACCGCGCTCTACACCACGCCGCGCATCGCGTTTGCCCCCGTGATCCTGCTCTGGTTCGGCATCGATATGGCATCCAAAGTCCTCATCGTATTTCTCGGCTGCGTTTTTCCAATTCTCATTAATTCGTTCTACGGCATGCGCGTGGTTAGCCGGGAATTCGTCGAGGTGGGCCGGTCTTTCCGCTTGTCGCCGGGGAGATTGTTCTTAAAAATTCTCCTGCCCGCCTCGGTGCCGTTTATTCTGGCCGGATTGAGGCTCGCCGTCGGCCGGGGGCTTACCGGCGTCGCGATCGCCGAATGGTTCGGCGCGAGGGAGGGACTGGGGTATCTGATTTTTTTTGCCGGGCAGACGCTGAATATACCGATTCTCTTCGTCGGCGTGACCGTCTTTGCAATCCTTGGCATCCTCGGCTTCCAGCTCCTCAAAGTTATCGAAGATCTCGCCAGCCCTTGGAGAAAGGAGCTGGCGGGAAAATAGCTATGGCCGGACCTGTCCTCGAACTTAGAAACCTTACGAAAGAGGTCCCCACCGGCAGCGGAGCGTCGTTCGTCATTTTCAAAGACATCAGTCTCAGCGTCAAAGAGGGCGAGTTTGTCAGCATCGTCGGGCCGAGCGGCTGCGGGAAAACGACTCTGCTTCGCGTCATCAACGGTCTCTTGCCGCCGACCGGCGGACAGATTTTCATCGACGGCAAGGAACAGACCGGCGCCGACCATGAGTTGGTCATGGGCTTTGTCTTTCAAGGGGCCTCACTGTTGCCGTGGCGCACGAGCTTGAAAAACGTTCTTCTCGGCGTCGAGGGCAGAAAGCCGCCGCGGGAGGCGGAAGAGACCGCGCGCCGTTATTTGAATCTCGTGGGACTTTCCGGCTTCGAGAATCATTACCCGCACCAGCTTTCGGGCGGCATGCAGCAGCGCGTCAACTTGGCGCGGGCGCTGGTCGTCGATCCGAGAATTCTTCTCATGGACGAGCCTTTCGCCTCGCTGGACGCGCAGACGCGCACGTTCATGCAGCTCGAGTTGCTGCGCATCTGGTCGCACACCAAGAAAACCGTCATCTTCATCACCCACATGATCTCGGAGGCGATCTTGCTTTCAGACCGGGTCGTCGTCTTCAGCCATCGTCCGGGGCGCGTGCGGTCAGAGTTTGCCGTGCCCCTTGCGCGCCCGAGAAATCTCGATATAAAATCGGACCCTCGCTTCGTCGAGTTGGAGAACAAAGTGTGGAAGCAGATCGAGGACGAGGTCAAGTCCGCCACAGGTTTTGCGGCGGGGTGAACTGGAGAGTTGGAGTCCCGGAGTTATGGAGTAATGGTTAACGGAGGTTCTATGCGCCACCGCGTTACGATCTTAATTCTTTTCTTCCTACTGCCTACCGCCTATCGCCTACCGCCTGTTTTTGCCGGCGAAGCCGGCCTTCCCACCGTCCGCTTCGTCCAGAGCGGCCGCACCGCCTCCAGCTGGCCGCTGTTTGTCGCCGAAGAGAAGCGGTTCTTCCAAAAAAACGGGATCTATATAGAAGAGATCATCATTCGCGGCGGCACCAACGTAACCCGCGCCGTTCTCAGCAACACGATTCCGATCGGTAGAATCAACCCCGACTACGTGATCGACGCGATGGAAAAGGGCGCGCACGTCAAGATCGTTTCAGGCGCGTTGGAGAAGCTGCCCTATGACCTGGTGGCCCGCCCCGAGATCAAAACCGGCGCGGCCCTCAAAGGAAAGACGATCGGGGTCGATAGCCTAAGCGGCGGCACCACTCTGATGCTTTGGGAGGTAATTGAAAAAGCGTTCGGACTGAAACAGAATGACTACAATCTTCTCGTCGTGGGAACCTCGCCGGACCGATACGCAGCGCTCAAGGGGGGCTCGGTCCAAGCCACTTTTATGGGTCCTCCGTTCAATTTGCGCGCGGAGAAAGAGGGCTTTACGAAACTCACCGACTTCCACAAGCATCTCGGCCCTATCGAATTTGTCGTTCAGTTCGCGCATGACGATTACCTCAAGTCCAACCGCGCCGAAGTGGTCAAGTTTTTAAAAGGGATGGCCGAGGCGACCCAGTGGCTGTACGATCCGAAACACAAGGAAGAGGCGCTGGCGATTTACCTGAAAATTTTAAAGAGCCCGCGGGAAGCCGCCGAGGCCGATTATCGGTACATGATCGAAGAGTTTAAACCGTTCCCCGTCGATGGCGCGCTCAACAAGCAGGCGATCGGAAAGACTTTCGAATTGAGGGAAAAAGCCGGCAAATACGAAGGCAAGAAAGCCCCTTCGTACCTACAATACGTCGACACGAGTCTGGTGGAGGACGCGAAAAAACAACTGGGGTGGAAATAACTTTGCGAGATATTTAACAGCGAGGAAAGGCAAGCTATGAAGCTATTTTTTAGACTCTTGATGTTAACCGCGCTCATTCAGCTTTTCACCGCCGTGGCGGTCCCGGCGCAGGAGCTGAAGAAAATCAGAATCGGCTATCCGTCGACGAGCTTCAGGCAGAGCAACGTCTGGGTGGCTAAAGAAATGGGCCTGTTTAAGAAGTACGGTCTGGAGGTGGAGCCGATATTTCTGCGCGGCGGACAAATAGCAACTATGGCCTTGGCTGGCGGCGACCCGCCGATCGTAAACATCGGAACGGTGGTGCAGGCCAATCTGACGGGCTTCAGTCTTGTGCTGATCGCGGCGGTCGAGACCACGTACGATCAGATCGTGTTCGCGCGCCCCGGCATCACGAAGCTGGAGCAGCTCAAAGGAAAAAGGTTCGGCATCAGCGGCTTCGGCTCTGCGACATATTATGCGTCTGGCATTCTTTTCAAACATTTGAACATCGATCCCAACAAGGATGTGACAATCCTTACTGCCGGCCCCGACGCGGAGCGGCTGGCTGCTCTGATTTCCGGAAAAATCGATGCCACATTTTTCAGCACCTCCGCAGCTCCTCCAGCAAGAAAGGCAGGTCTTACCGAACTTTTCCAGGTCGCGGACCTGGGAGTTGAAGTTCAGGGAAACGGATTTGCCACCTCACGCGATTACATCAAGAGCAATCGAGAAGTGGTGAAAAACGCTCTCAAAGGTTTCGTTGAAGCGATCTATTTCATCTACGCCAACAAGCCGGAGGCTCAGAGGGTCTTTGCGAAGTACATGCGCACGAATGACCCCGAGGTTCTCGAAGTCTCTTACCAGGGCTATATCAAGATGATCCCAAAAAAGCCCTACCCCACGCTCAAAGGAATCCAGTTCATGCTGGACGTGCTGGCACCGACGATGCCGCAGGCCAAGAACGCCAAGCCGGAGCAATTCGTCGATCTTACTTTCCTCCAGGAGCTTGAGAAGGAAGGCTTTTTTAACGAGATGGCCAAAAGATATCCAACCAAGTAAAAAACGGAGTATTGGAGTACTGGAGTGTTGGAGTATTGTCTTCGGATTTTCCATCACACCATTACTCCACCACTCCATTACTCCAGTTCGTTTGAAAGGAGTTGACGATGGCAACGAAAGTGATTCAGCCGAAGAGTTTGTCCGATCCGCGGCCGAGATACTCCCAGGGGATTCTCGCCGAGGGCGGCAAATTGCTTTTTGTCGCGGGGCAAACCGCGTCGGACAAGGATGGAAACGTCGTGGGCAAGGGAGACATCGAAGCACAGACGCATCAGGTCTTTAAAAATATGCGGGCGGTGCTGGAGGAAGCCGGCGGAACGCTCGACAATCTGGTGATGACCACGACCTACATCACGGGTAGAGAATACCGCGAGGGCTACAACCGCGTTCGGATGCAGTATTACAAGAACAACTCGCCGACCAGCACGCTCGTCATTATAACCGGGCTCGCGCACCCGGACTACTTGATTGAGATCAACGGCATCGCGGTGCTTTAAAAACGTGCTCGTGGCTCGTGTTCGTACCCCCACTAAATCTCCCCCTTGCTAAGGGGGAGACAAAGAGGGGGTTTTGCGTGCAACGATGAAAGTCACCGTCCTCGACGACTACCAGCACGCCTTCGAAGCTTCGCCCGCGATCGCGCGGCTCCGCGAGAAAGCCGAAGTTCAAATCTACGCGGAAAAATTTTCGTCCGAGGAAAAATTGATTCAGGCGCTCAGGGGATCGCAGGCGATCGTTCCGATCCGTGAGCGGACGAAATTTCCCGCGCCGCTGCTCAAGGCTTTGCCCGACCTCGAGCTGATCGCCCAGACGGGAAATCACGCCTACCATATAGACATCGACGCCGCCACGGAGGCGGGAATCGTGATCACGATGGCCCCTGCGGGCGGCGGAGTCACAGAGTTGACCATCGGCCTCATGATCGCCGTTATGCGCCGCATCCCGCAGAGCGACACCGCCATGCGGCGCGGCGAGTGGCCGCTGGTTCTTGGCTACGTCCTCAAGGGAAAAACACTCGGCATCCTGGGCCTAGGCAAAGTCGGCGTCGAAGTTGCGCGCATCGCCCAGGCCTTCGGCATGAAGATCATCGCCTGGGGGCCGACGCTGACTAAAGAGCGCGCGGAGAAATCCGGCGCGACTTTTTTGCCGTTGGAAGACGTTTTGAAAAACAGCGACGTGGTCTCCGTGCATCTAAAACTCTCCGAGCAGAGCAAAGGGCTGCTCGACGAAAAGCGCCTCCGCCTGATGAAAAAAAGCGCCTACTTCATCAACACGGCGCGCGGCGCGATCGTGGACGAGCAGGCGCTGGCGAAGCTTCTCCGGGAAAACGCCATCGCGGGCGCGGCCCTGGACGTGTTTGTGGAAGAGCCGCTGCCGCAAGCCAGCCCGCTCGCCAAGCTCGACAACGTCGTGCTGACGCCGCATCTCGGCTGGCCCACCGACGCCGGCTTTCACGGATTTGCGGAAAGCGCCGTGGAGAATATCTTAAACTACATGGAAGGCAATCTCACCCGCGCGGTCAATCCCGAGGCGCTCCAACGCCGAAAAAATAAAACTCAGCAAAAATAAATCTTCATTACCGCTGCGCCGTCTGCCGCATTCGTTTCAGATCTCAGATTTGCCAATTGAGATTTGAAATCTGAGATCCCGAAGGGTTAGACCGCTTCAATTCTCGTTTTGTAAAGACTCCCGTTGTTTTCATCGAGGATTTCCACGAGCGCGTGAGGCTCGGCGGATTTGGGGTCGATCGTGATCATGCCGTAGTTGAAGGTTTTATTCGAGAAAAATTCGGACCTGCCGGTGTAGCCTATCGCAAGAGCGTTTAACGGCGCGGCCAACGGGCCGGTAGCAATCTCTTTCAGCCCCAGACCACCTGGGAGTCGCGTCACGGCGGCGCTATGGAGGTCGGCGCTGATAAACACGATGCCTTTGATATTTTTATCCCTGATCCATCTCAACATCTCCGCTCGCTCGTTCGGAAAGCCGTCCCACCGGTCTCGGCCACCGCCGTAAAGCGAAACCGACGTGGCGATGATTTTGAACATGGCTGACGAGGACACGAGGCTCTCGAAGAGCCATTCTTTCTGTTGACTCCCGAGCATTGTCTCATGCGCTTGGTCGCGGTATTGCCTCGTATCGAGAAAAAAAAGCTCAAGCGCCTTGCCCCAGCGAAACGAGCGATAGATGCGATTCGGCTCGGCGGCATCGCGCCTGAGCGGCCAGTAATCCAGGAAGGCTCTTTGCCCGATGGCCGCCAGCGGATGATTCGGTTCGTAGTTGTCGGCGACTTCATGATCGTCCCAGACGACGTAGACGCTCGTTTCCGAAAAGAGCCTTTGGCTCGCCGCGTCATCGCGGTTGGCGCGATACTTGGCCCAGAATTCCGGGAGGCGCGAGGCCGTTCCCCCGCGATCGGCGTAGATGGTGTCGCCCAGGTGAACAAAAAAATTCGGACGCATGGACCGGATGGCGTCCATGATCGCAAACGGCTTGTAACTTTCTCGCGTGTCGCCGCTGAAACAAAACTTCACGACGGCCAGATCGCCCGGCGCCGGCGCCGTCACGAAGCGGGCGATCGCTCCCGGCTTTCTTCCGGCAACGGCGGCGCGGTAGTAATAAACGCTCGCCGGTTCGAGTCCCCCGAGCGTGATCTTCGCCGTATAATCATTCTCGCTTGCGACCTGTATCGCAGGGGTGGACGCCGATGCGGCCAGTGCCGGGTCTTTGCCGTATTGAAGCGAGACCGAGCTGCCGGGCTCGGCGCGCAGCCAGACGACCGCGCCGTCCGACGTCGCGTCGCCCGCAACGTATCCGAGCGAGAGACCGGTGTTGCCGTCGAAGATGCCTGCGGTCGGGAGCGCGCAGCCCGACGGGCCGAATAGAAACGGCAACGCCGCGCCGGTTTTGCCTGCCAGTCGAAGGAACGCGCGTCGTGAGAGCTGCATCGAAGGGTCGGATTATCTCAATAATCCGGTGGGAAATAAAAAAACAAGACGACGCGGAAACAATGAAAATGGAGCGACATTCAAAGCGCCTGCCGAACGGCCGCCGGCCGCAAGTGGCTTGTTACTTCTTCCAGATGCATGACGTCGGCGTACTTGTGATGCAGGTCGAAGAGGCAGACTTTGTGCGACAGAATGCTCCGGTCGAAGACGCCCTCTTCCACGACTACCGTGTGGAAGCCGTTCGAATAGGCATCGACGACGCTCGCGCGCACGCAGCCGCTCGTGGTCTCGCCGCAGACGATCAGGCTGTCCACGCCGAGCATGTTGAGGTGGGCGATGAGCGGCGTGCCGAAAAACCCGCTCGCCCGCTCTTTGTAGATGATGAGATCGCCGGGCTCGGGTTTGAACGCTTCGTAAATCTCATAGGCATGCGGATCGATTTTCTTGATCCGCCGGTTGGTGGCGTGAACGTTCGCGGGCTTGACCTCGCGGCGCGTCTCCGTGGTCGTATAGATCACGGGCAAGCCGCCCGCGCGCGCGGCGGCGAACAGTTGTTGGATCGGCTTGATCGCGTTCCACGCGTGCGCGCCGCACGAGCTGGGAAACTCTTTCACGACTTCGCTCACGGGCCGCTGGCCGCCTTCGAAAACGAGGCTGTAGAGGTCGATCGCGAGCAGCGCGGGCCGCTGTCCTACATACGTGTCTCTCTTGTAGTGGCCGTAAATTTCCAAAATCTCTTCGCTCACAACATCTTTCCAGCAGTGGTCTTCGAAATAATCGGTCATCGTCGAATCCTCCGGCGCCGTTTCTCAATCCTATCTATGCTCCACCCGCCGCGGCTGTCAAGGCGGCAGGAGACCGGCGGTGGATTGGAGAACGTGTAGGGGCGACCCTGTGTGGTCGCCCAGGAATCGGGCAGACACACAGGTCTGCCCCTACGGGGATAGGTTGTTCAAATTACCGCCGCTAGACTTCATTGCAGACGATATTGACTCCGCCGCCGGTGAACCGTATGGTGCGCAAGAGGAGAAAAAGCATGCCCGTCAACGAAGAATCGGCCCGGAAAGTTTTGGCCGAGATCGACCGCGACGAGCTGGCGCGGCTCGGCTGCGATCTCGTCAATCATCCTAGCCCGACCGGACAGGAGAAAGCGGTTGCCGAATTTATTCTCGGCTGGTTTCAGGCGAACGGCCTCAAAGCGATCCGCCAGGAAGTCGAAGTCGATCGGCCCAACGCCGTCGGCGTGTTGAAAGGCGACGGCACCGGCCTCAGCCTGGGCTTCAACGGCCACATGGACACGAGCTTCACCGGGACGAGCGAAGACCTGCGCATGGTCGCCAACATCGAGCCGGAATCGGAGCTGCGCGGCTCGATCGGCGACGGCAAAGTGCGCGGGCTGGGCATCTCGAACATGAAGGGCGGCGTCGCGGCGTTCATGATGGCCGGAAAAGCGCTCAAGAAAAGCGGCGTCAAGCTCAAGGGCGACGTCGTCTTCGCGGCCGTGGTCGGCGAGATCTCGCGCACGCCGATCGGCCCATGGCAGACCAAAGAGTACCGCGGCGAAGGCGTCGGCACGAGGCATCTCCTCACCCACGGCATGCACACGGACTACGCGGTGGTCGCCGACGGCTCGGATTTGAATATCGTCTGGACTCAAACCGGCGTCGTGCAGATCAAGATCACGACCTTCGGCAAGGCCGAGGCCGCGTGGGGCAGCAAGCGCTCGACGCATCCGATGGAGAAGCTGAACGCGATCGTGAAGATGACCAAGATCATCCAGGCGCTCGAACAGTGGGCCGAGCGGTTCGAGGAACAATATATCTACAACTCGCCCACCGGCCCGCTTTATCCCAAGGTCAACATAGGCGCGATCGAAGGCGGCGCGCCCTACCGGCCCAATTATTTTCCCGGAGTTTGCAGCATCTACGTGGACATTCGCACGCCGCCGCAGGTGCGGCCGGTCATGGTTCAATACGAAGTGGAGAAGACGCTCGCCGCGCTCGGCGTCGAATACGAGATGGAAGCTTACAAGTCGCTTCTCGGCCACGAGGGCAAGGGAGTCGAGCCCTTGGTGCAATCGCTCGAAGAGATCCATCAATTTTTATTCAACGCGAAGCTCAAACCGGAAGCGCCGGACCGCGCCAGCATCTGGACCGACACCAACGTCTACAACGAGCTCGGCATTCCCGCGGTCAAGGTCGGCCCGCGCGGCAAGCGCATCGGCCCGCGCAACGAGGAAATCCAGATCGACGACATGGTCAAGGCGGCGCAGATCTATGCTTTGGTTGCGCTGGACATCTGCAGCCGTGAGCGGAAAATTTAGTGAGAACTTTTACCTTTCGATTGTCGCTTGTCCTCCTCGCGTTAAACATTCTCGGCTGCAGCGTACCGTATGTACCTCAGCCCGGCGAACTGGTATCTATCTCTAACCCGCCCGCTTTTCGACCGAAAAATCCTCAAGAGATTAAGAGCCTGGAACAGGCGATAGCGGCAATAATGACCATATGCAGAGAAGACCTCGGGCTGCCAGTTGTCGATCCGTACGACGTGCACTTGTACAAAGATGCAAATTCCTATGCGGCCAACATCGATAAATTTGCGGGGGATCCTATTATAGGGCGCGTCACCTGGGCTCAACCGCAAGACGATCGACTCCACATCAACACGGAAATAGTGAAAGGGGACAACTGGGGTTCGGTGCTGAGACGCTTGGCTCACGAATACGCCCACAATGTCGAGATCAAGCTCATGGGTGGCATGCGGCCCTGGAGTCAATGGGCGCTGGAAGGATTCGCCGAGTGGGTCGCCGCGAAAGTTATGGACTCGCTTGGTTGGGAACCCTACGCATCGTTCTTGGCCAGAACCGAGAAGACGATTGCGCGTGACGGCGAGGCTCCAGTACTGAGGCTCAGACAGCTCGAAGACTCACTAGCCTGGTTGGGGCAATCGCTTCGGTCAAAGGGCAAAGCGAGAACGTACGGCTTGGCCTTTCTCGCCATGCATAAACTCATAGAAAAGAAAGGCGCGGCGGCGATCGCAGGTTATTTCCGGACAAGTGACTTTCCAAGCAATTTCGGCGTGACATGGATTCAATTCGACAGAGAGTTTCGCAATTATATTAGCGCGTTGGTCGCGGCGAGGCACGGCGCGGCCGGCGCTATTCCGGCAGCAAACGCACCCGCTTGGAAAATCGGATTCCAGTGGGAGTATGCCGTGAAAGGCCCGGGGATCGACGCCACCTATACGAGCGAAATTTCACGAGAGCAAACATTCGACGGAGTTCCTGCTTACGTCCTCAGCGTCGCAGAGAGTGAATACCTTCATACCAAAGACGCGTTGGCTTTGGCGGCGCATTCGTCGCAAGGGAAAACAGTCGCGAAGAACAACCCTCCTGTTTCCGTACTGTCCTGGCCGCTCACAGTGGGAAAGGAGTGGAGGAATAAGAGTGCTGTAGAGAACGCAGAGCAAAATTTATCTCACACGGTGGAGATGGAGACTGTGGTTGCCGGTGTGGAGCAAGTGAAGGTTTCGGCCGGCGTGTTTGAGGCTTTCAGGATCGAGACCTACTCCTCTCAAACCGGCGAGCTGATCTTCGAGCAGTGGTACGCGCCGCGAGTTAAATGGTTTGTAAAGGTGAAAGACTACCGCCCGGAAGGCGTGATCGAACAGGAGCTGGTGAGTTTCAAGATCGATTGACGATTCGACAAAACCAAAGACCAAGATGTTCCGTCCATCGAAACGGCTGCTGAGCAGCTGGATTTTATTTCTTTTGATATTCGTCGTCGCGAGCTGCAGCATTCCCGAACGGCCGCTCATCGTGCCGGTCTCGAACCCCTCCGCTACGAGGCCGAAAAGCCCGCAGGACGTTAAAACTCTCGAGGACGCGATCGCCGCGATCATGACCGTGTGCGCCGAAGATCTGGGCCTGCCGCCCATCGAGCCGTTTCGTCTCTACCTCTACAAAGATCCCGATGCCTATTCGTTCTATACCGATGGCTTGCCCAGGATGCGCGAAGATAACATACGGCTTACCTTGGCCGCGCCGCACGAGAACGCGCTTCACGTCAACGTCGCGATCGCCAGGGGACAACCGTGGGGCACGTTGCTGCGGCTCCTCGCCCACGATTACGGACACAATCTGGAATTTATCCTGATCGGCGGCGCGCGGCCGCGAAGCCAGTGGCTGCGGGAAGGCTTCGCCGACTGGATCGCCGCCAAGGTCATGGACTCGCTCGGTTGGGAAAGCTACGCCTCGTCGATCTCGCGCGCGGAGCGCGAGCTGTCGCGCTACGGGTCCACGCCGCCCCGGCTCTCGGAGCTTGAAACCACCGCCGATTGGCTGCGCGTCTTGGACCGGCCCAAAGGACGAGTGGGAACGTATGACGTGGCTTTCCTCGCCATGCACAAGCTCGTCGAAAAAAGGGGTGTGGGAAGGATGATGGACTACTTCCAATCGGAAAATTTTTCCGACAGCTTCGGTCTAACGCGCAACGACTTCGAGCGCGAGCTGCAGCAGAACATGAACGAGCTGGTTGCGGCGAACCGGCCCCGCCGCGATAGTTTGCGGGCGCCGGTCCCCGAGTGGAAAGCCGGCTATCAATGGCAATACCTTTTCACGGCCCCCGGAATCAAAGGAATCGTGCTCAACCGGGTGACCCGGGAAGAGGTGTTCGAAAAAACGCCGAGCTACGTCCTCGCCATCGGGAAGAACGAGTACCCGCACACAAAAAACAATCTCAGCGTGCTGGCGACCGTCTCCGGCGGCAAGACCCTCAGCAAAAACGATCCGCCGTCCACGCCGCTCGTGTGGCCGCTGGAAGCCGGCAAGCAATGGCAAAACAAGTTTGTCGCTGAAAACCCGGAGCAGCGGCGCTCGCAAAAAATCGATACCGAGGCGGTGGTCGCCGCCGTCGAGGAGGTGCGCGTCCCGGCCGGGACTTTCGAGGCCTTCAGGGTCGAGACCTACGAGACGCAGAGCGGAGAGCTGTTCTCCGAGCAATGGTACGCGCCGGAGGTCCGATGGTTCGTCAAATCCAAAATTTACCGCGAAGAAGGTTCGGTCGA
>CAZNES010000006.1:0-92679 GCA_964572145.1 uncultured Syntrophobacteraceae bacterium | reverse complement strand
TCGCCTCCCCGCGCTCGCGGCCGAGCTAGTGCGTCTCAAGGTAGACGTCATCATCACGGGTGGTCCAGCACCAACCCGTTCCGCCAAGGAAGCGACGATTACGATTCCCATTGTCATGGCGCAGGATAGCGATCCTGTTGCCAACGGGTTCGTCGCCAGCCTCGCGCGACCTGGCGGCAACATTACTGGACTGGCAACCCTTGCTCCGGAGCTAAGCGGAAAACGACTGGAGCTTTTGAAGGAGATTATTCCCAAGCTCTCGCGCGTGGCCGTCTTCGGGACCTTAAACTACCCGGGCAACGCACAGTCGTTAAGAGAAGTGGAGCTCGCCGCAGGGGCGTTCGGAGTAAAGCTCCAATACCTAGACGTACTAGATCCCCAGGATATTGAGACCGCATTCCGAGCCGCAGGCAAGGGGCGGGCTGACGCAGTCCTTATGCTGAACAGCCCCGTCCTCCAAACTCACCGAACACAGATTGCAGAGCTTGCGGTAAAGAGCCGGCTGCCGGCGATTTTCCCTCAGAGCGAGTATGTAGAAGACGGGGGGCTTATGAGCTACGGTACAAGCATTACTGACTTGTACCGGCGCGCCGCCACCTATGTGGACAAAATTTTGAAAGGCACCAAACCGGCCGACTTGCCGGTTGAGCAGCCCACGAAGTTCGAGTTCATCATCAATCTGAAAGCGGCTAAGCAGATCGGGCTGACAGTTCCGCCCAATGTGCTGGTAAGAGCGGACAAGGTCATCAAATAACGTAAGGCGTGAAGGGTGAGGAGTGAGGCGAGAAGCAATAGGCTCCGCCAAAAAGATAGGCGGATCAGCCTCAGGCTGAAACAGTAAACAGGGAAAACCATGAACAGGAAAATCGTTATCTGCCTACTGACTACTGCTCTACTGTTCACTGTTCCGTTCGTTGAGGCGCAGCAGTCGAAGAAGGTCCCGCGGATAGGTTTGCTATCGTACAACTCTGCTAGTCTTCAAGCGCCCCGCGTCAAGACGTTTCGTGAAGGTTTACGTGAGATCGGGTACGTTGAGGGGCAGAACATCACAATTGAGTACCGATATGCCGACGGACAACCCGATCGGTTGCCTGCCCTCGCAGCCGAGCTAGTCCATCTAAAAGTTGATGTTATCGTCACGCTTGGTACGGACGCAACCCGTCATGCCAAGGAAGCGACGAGTACGATTCCCATAGTCATGACCCAAGATAATGATCCTGTGGCCACGGGATTTGTCGCCAGCCTTGCGCGGCCGGGCGGAAATATCACTGGGCTTAGCACCCTTTCTCCAGAGCTAAGCGGGAAACGGCTTGAGCTGCTCAAGGAAGTTGTCCCCAAGCTCTCGAGGGTAGCCGTTCTCTGGGATCCGACTACTCCCGGTTTGGCGGTGAGTTTTAAAGAGACGGAGGTCGCAGCCCAGTCTTTACGCGTGCAACTTCAGTCCCTAGAAGTGACCAAGCCCGAAGACTTCGACCGCGCATTTCAAGCGATAACCAAGGGCCGCGCCGGTGCTCTCGTGAACCTTGGGGGTCCTCTTACCAATCGAAATAGAGGAAAGATCGTAGTCTTTGCGGCAAAGAGTAGGCTTCCGGCGATATACCACCGGCGCGAATTTGTCGAAGAAGGAGGGCTCATGACCTACGACACTAGTCAAAGCGATAGGGATCGACGCGCGGCCATCTTTGTGGACAAAATTCTGAAGGGCGCGAAGCCCGCCGATCTGCCCGTGGAGCAGCCGATGAAGTTCGAGCTGATCATCAATCTGAAAACGGCTAAGCAAATCGGCCTGACGATTCCGCCGAACGTGCTGGTGCGGGCGGATAAGGTGATCAAATAAAAACAGGCAGAAGATAGGAGGCGGAAGGCAGGAGGCGGAAGGCAGGAGGCGATAGTAAGAGGAAAAAGCTCATGAGTAAAAGAATCGTTGTCGTCGTACTGGCCACTGTGATTCTGGCTTCCGGCCATTTTGCCGAGGCGCAGCAGGCGGGAAAAGTCTCCCGCATAGGTTTCCTGGATTCAAGCACTGCTTCTGGTAGCGCGGTCCTCGTGGAGGCGTTCCTGCAAGAGCTGAGCAAGCTTGGATGGATTGAGGGAAAGAGCATCACCATCGAGTACCGATTTGCCGAGCAAAAGAATGAGCGCCTGCCTGAGCTTGCGGCGGACCTGGTTCGTCTTAAGGTTGATCTGATCGTGGTCACATCGGGAGTGCCGGCGTTAGCGGCGAAGAAAGCGACTACTACCATCCCCATCGTGATGACAAACCCTGGAGACCCCGTGGGTGCAGGTTTGGTTGCCAGTCTGGCGCGGCCGGGAGGCAATGTCACCGGTTTCTCGAGTTTAGCGACCGAGCTAAATACCAAAAGGCTAGAGATACTCAAGGACGCAGTCCTCAAGCTCAGCCGAGTTGGACTTCTGCGGCCACTGGAAGACAGCATCGCAGCGGACCTCCAACTGAAAGAGCTCAGGGCTGCGGCTCTGGCACTGAAGCTAAGATTGGAGGAGATCGAGACTCATGCCGACGCCAAAGGATTAGAGAGCGCCTTTCAAACCGCCAAGCAGAAGCAGGTGGGCGCGATCATGACGACCACCACTCGCCCCTTTTTCGCTGAAAGAAAGCGCATCGTCGAGCTTGCCGGCAAATACCGGTTGGCCGCTATTTACTTTCAGAAGGAGTTCGTTGATGAGGGCGGCCTCATGTCCTATGGAGCGGACTACGATGACCTGTTCCGCAAGGCCGCCCACTACGTGGACAAAATTCTTAAGGGAACGAAACCAGCCGACCTGCCTGTACAGCAGGCGATGAAGTTTGAATTCATCATTAACCTTAAGGCGGCAAAACAAATTGGTATTACAATTCCGTACGAACTGCTCGCGCGGGCGAATCAAGTCATCAAGTGATTTTGGATTTTCGATTTTGGATTTTGGATTGAAGAACCATGACCGAGGAAATATTCAAGGAGCGCACAAAGAACCTGGGCTAACGTGTCATTGAACTTGTGGAAGGACTACCGAAAAACCTAACTGCTGACGTGATCTCCAGGCAACTGCTCCGTTCCGCCACCTCGATCGGTGCTAACTATCGAGCGGCGTGTCGAGGAAAGTCCACCGCTGATGTCATGGCCAAACTGGCAATTGTCGAGGAAGAAGCAGATGAAGCCATTTACTGGCTGGAGTTGCTCATAGAGTCTGGCGTCGTTGCGGCAGCGCAAGTAACAGAGTTGATAAAGGAAGCTAATGAAATCCTGGCGATGACAGTGGCATCGATTAAAACCCTGCGAGCGCGCAAGGGAGCAATCCCCAGACTGTAGAATGCTAATTTCTGATCCGAGAACAATCCAAAATCTAAAATCGAAAATCCAAAATTCTTATTGGTCCATATCCGGCTTGACGCCGTTCTTGGCGCATTCTTCTTCGTACATTTTTCTCAGCGCCGCGTCTTCGTTGTCGAAGTCGATCTGATCGATGCCGCCCTCTTCTCTCTGCACCGCGGTGTTGGCGTGGAGCGCGACGAACTTACACGGGACGTTCCCGGTATTGTAGTGCTGGTGCCAGGTGCCGGCCGGCGGACAAACCACGCTGCCTTCGTGCCAGTCGTATCTCTTGGGCTCTTCGCCTTCGTTCCACATCAGCGTGTAGCCGGTCGAGTCCAGCAGGCACACGTGAGCTCCAGGGCCATGTTTGTGCGCTTTTTTATAGCGCCCGACGGGAAACTGCGACACGTGGGCGAGCATCGCGCTCCCGGCCATGTGGATGTACATGTTGCGCGTCCCCTTGCCGCGTTTCTCGCGCGGCACGAGATTGATCTTCCGGATATCGGCGATGAAGTTGGTGTGGAAAATCCCGCCGTAATACTGGGTGTGGTATTTTCCCTCGCGGCTGAAAAATTCATCATCCTTCGGATCGAAGCGGTCCTTGAACATGTAGTTGGTGTTGAAGATGAATTCCGGGTCGCGGTAAAGCTCGAACGCCACCGGCGCGCTGGTGAGCGAGATAAATCGCGCCGGCTCGCTGCCGGTCGCGTTGAAGTGCTGATGGTAAGCGTTTAGCGGGATCGCAAAGACGCTTCCCCTCTCCCACTCGAAAGTCCGCTTCGGAGTTCCGTCGTACCAGATGGTCGTGGCGCCGCGGCCCGACGCGATGAGCACGATTTCTTCATAGAGCTGTCTCTGCGGCTTGCTGTTTCCCCCGGCCGGTATCTCGCAGATGTAGGCGTCCGCGACCAACTGATCGGAAAACGTCAGGTACGCGCCTTTGACGCCGCGCCGCTTCCAATCTCCCAGCTTGACGTCGCGCACGTCGGGGACGTACGAGCCGCTGATGATCGGGATGCCCTCGGACTCGATCCACTTTTTATACGGGCTGTAGGTGTCCATCATGAACTGAAGATACGGATGGACTGCGAATTCTTTTGTCATCTTGGTCGCCATGGATCTTCCTCCTTGTCGGCGCAGAGATTATCGTTCGAGAGGTGGCATGTCAACTCTCTCTTGACTCCTTGACTCCTTCATACGCCTGTTGTAGGGGGGGACTATCCGCGCAGATTCCAACTGGATTTCAGAGACGTAGCACCTGTCAACTTATTGGACTTTTAGCTAAAAAACCAAAGGAGGGCGCAAGTATGATGACGCGAATCGTCAGTTGGCTCATTTTCGGCTTCCTCTTTTTCCTGTCTCAACCATCTCCAGCGCAAAAAAGTCCCGATCCCAAAATCCTCGAAGGGGCCAAGAAGGAAGGGGAAATTGTGTGGTACACCTCCATGGCCTTGGATCAAAGCAAGCCGGTGGCGGATGCCTTCGAGAAGAAATATCCGTTCATTAAAGTGACTCTGTTCCGATCCGGCGGAGGGGCGCTGATGAATAAGGTCCTGACCGAGGCCCGAGCCGGAAGATACGCTTTTGACGTTGTGGGGGGAAGGGGGGAGATGATTCAGGGATTTAAGGAGAAAAACCTGTTGGCCAGCTATCGGTCGCCGGAGACCAGTATGATCGATCCGGACCTCTTCGATAAAGATGGCTACTGGTACGTTTATTATGTGGTACCCAACGCCCTTGGCTACAACACGAAGCTGGTTAAAAAAGAAGAGGTCCCCATGACCTACGAAGCCCTACTGAACCCGAAGTGGAGGGGTGGAGCAATCTCCATGGACAACGAAGCCTACTTGCTGCTTCAAGGGCTCATATCTGCCTGGGGAAAGGAGAAGGCTGTAGACTATATGAAGAGGCTGGCTGCTCAAGAGCCCGTCCTTACTCGCGGAAATACCGAAAGGGTCACTTTTACCGGGGCCGGACAGTATTCGCTCGTGATCGCTTATGCCCATACTGTTGAAAGGGAGAAGTTCAAGGGAGCGCCCATCGACTGGATTGCCCTTGAGCCGGCTGTGGTCGAGATCGACCCGCTTATGATCGGCTCCAAGGCGCCGCATCCCAACGCCGCCCGGATCTTCCTCGACTTTCTCCTCTCAAAGGAGGGACAAGAGATGCTGCTGGAGTTTCAACGCATCCCAGTCCGGAAAGACGTAGAACCCAAACCGGCCCGTCTCTTCCGCGGCTATCAGCGTTTAGTCGAGCGCCCGGATGATTACAAGTATTTTTCCGAAAATGTGAAGCTTTTTCAGGAAATCTTTAGGACGCGATGAGCAGGCAGGGATTTCTAGTGTAATCGTCTTCCCGCCCAAGTTGTCTTCAAGCTTGAAAATATGATAGTCGAATATTCTTGCAGAAATTTCCATTTGGCGACACGAGAGGAGAAACTAGATGCCAACAAAGTTAAAGTTCGGATTGCTGCTGCCGCATTTTTGCGAGTATGGCTCGGCCGAAAGGTGTATCGAAGGAGCCAAAAAGGCGGAGGCCTATGGTTTCGACTCGGTTTGGGTCAGGGACCACCTCGTCTTCGAGCCGCACGGGATGGAGGGCGAGGATAATACCCATATCGAGGGGTTGTTGATCCTCGCGGCCGTCGCGACGGTCTGCAAAAAACTGACTCTCGGCACCGGCACGATGATCTCTCACCGCCATCCGATTCATTTGGCGCAGTCCATGGCGGGCCTCAGCACGTTGTGCGACAGTAATATTATCATGGGTCTTGGCCTCGGCACCTTTCCCCATGAATTCGAAGCGGCGGGTCATAAGAAGACTACCTTACAAGATCGCGCTAACATCGCAAAAATCAACGCCCAGCTCTGCCGTCGCTTCTGGGCCGGTGAAAAGATCAGCTACAAAGACGATTATTACGATTTCAAAGACGTCGAGCTCAAACCGACGCCGAGCAAAAAGATTCCCATTTGGTACGGCGGCGGAACGCCCGCTTCGTGCCGCCGCGCGGCGGATTACTGCGACGGCTGGATGCCCGGACGTATTCCCACGGCTACTTTTAATAAGATGGTCAAGTACCTCGAAGAGCAGTGCAAGCTGGCGGGACGGCCCATGGTTACCACCGGCGCGATCCCGATCACCAGCATCGATAAGAACAGAGACGTCGCGCTCAGCAAGGTGAACGTCAAGGGTCTGATCAACGAAGGCAACGCCCCGAGCAAGAAAACCTGGGTCAAACCGGCATCCGGCACCTTCTCCAAGGTCGAAGACATCGAAGGCCTGCTCATCGCCGGCACACCGGCGGATATCGCGCGCGACACGAAGCGATATGAGGAAGCCGGGCTCAATCATATCGTTTACGACCTCCGGTTCCGTTACGCCGACTGGTACGAACAGATCGACTTGTTGGGCCAGGAAGTCCTGCCTAAAGTCCGGGCTTAAGGAAGGAACTCGCTATGCGGAAAGAGAAGGTCGCTTTTTACAGCGAAGGCAACAAACTCAACGGCGATATCTATTTGCCCGACGATGACAAGGGCAAGCCGTGGCCCGGGGTCGTTCAAGGTCCGGGCTTTTTGGGCCTCCGGGACGCCAAACACTATGCCTTGATGTTCGAGAAGCTCTGCGCCGCCGGCTATGCTTGTCTATGCTTCGACTATCGCGGCTGGGGCGACAGTGAAGGCAAAGATCGCCAATGGGTCATGCCGATGTGGCAGGTGAAAGACATCCGCAACGCGATCAGCTATATGCAGACCCGCGCCGACATCGATCCGAACCGCATCGCGACTTACGGCTCCGGCGGCACCGGCGGCGGCAACGCCGTCTACGTCGCGGCGATCGACGAGCGCGTCAAGTGCGCGGTCTGCTATCTCGGCATCAGCAACGGCCGGGACTGGCTCCACTCGATGCGGCGCGAGTACGAATGGGTAGATTATTTAAAGCGCATCGACGAAGACCGGAAAAAACGCGCGCTCACCGGGGCGGGCGAGATCGTCAGCGCGCGCGAAGAGATCATGGTCGCCACACCCGAGCGCAAAACGACGACGATCAAAAAAGAAGTCGCGGACAAGATTCCCGACCAGATGCCGCTGCATTGCGCCGAGGCGATCATCGAGTACAGCCCCGAGGACGTGGTTCACAGGATCTCCCCGCGCGGCGTGCTCTTCGTCGCCGTTGAAAACGACGCGGTGACTCCCGAGTCGCAGTCGGTGACGCTCTACGAAAAAGCCGGCGAGCCGAAGAAGCTCGTCATCTTCCGCCAGACGACGCACTACGGCATCTACAACGACTACTTTAACGAAGTGGCCGCCAACGTCGTCGATTGGTATAATCGTCATCTGAAGTACGACAAGATCGCGGTCACTGAAAAAAGCTAGGCCGGATTATTCATGGTAACAGGAAACAAATTGCTTCAGCCCTCACACTCGCCCCTTCGGAACCACGGACGCTGTAACATCATAGCGGCCCGAGAGCACGAGGCCGGAGGGCGAAGGTCACAGGGACGTGCAGCAGCACGGCAGGCCCTGGCCGGTGGAATAAGCTCCATTGGAGCGGCCGGCGCGGGTGGCCCTCGAGTCAGAAAACTATTGACCTTCGCCCGGAGTGCCTCGCGCGCTCGGGCCGAAGCGCTAGGGAAATCAGGTTAGGAGCCGTCATGCATAAGATTCAGTTCGGCGTGCGCGTGCCCAATTCGGGCCCGCTCTCCAGCATCGAGAACATCGTCAAAGCGACCAAGCAGGCCGAAGAGCTGGGCTTCGATTCGATCTGGGTGCACGACCACGTCGTCTGGAGCTCGGAGATGCACCGCCACCACATCTCTTCCGGCGCCGCGGAGGCCCTCACCGACGCGCAGGACGCGAATTTTTACGAGGCGACAACGATCTTGTCGTACCTGGCCGGCGAGACGAAGAAGATCACGCTGGGCGTGGCTTGTCTCGTCATGCCTTGCCGCAATCCGATTTACGCGGCCAAGCAGTACGCGACGCTGGACTTATTGTGTAAAGGCCGATTGATCGTCGGCGTCGGCCTGGGCTCAAAGGCCACGCGCGAGTCGGACGAGTTCGGAGTTTTCGGAGTGTCGTACGACAAGCGCGGCGACCGGACGGATGAACATATAGAAGCGATGAAAGCGATCTGGACCCAACCGCTCGCTTCTTACAAGGGAAAATTCATCGAGTTTCATAACGCGGAGATTTTTCCCAAGCCGATGCAAAAGCCGCATCCGCCCGTGTGGGTCGGCGGCTGGATGAAGCTCGCGGCCAAGCGCGCCGGCAAATACGGCGAAGGCTGGATCCCCGGCTGGCTGTCACCCAAGGAGATGAAAGCAGGTTGTGATATCCTGGCCGAGACGGCGAGAGAGAACAGCCGCGACCCCAAGAAGATCACCATCGCCGTGGAAAAACTCGCGACCATCGGCAAAACCAGAGACGAAGGACTCAATCTTGCCGTGCCGACGCTCAAGACCAGCAGCGAGAGCTACGAGCGCAACATCGACAGCATGCAATTTGCGCTCGATCGCCATATCTTCGGCTCCGTGGACGACGTGCGCCGCCGGGTCGATGAATTCGTCGCGGCGGGCGTGCAGCACTTCGAGCTTAAAATCATCTATCCGACGATCGACAGTCTCATCAAGCAGATGACGCTCTGGGCCGAGGAGATCCTGCCGCACTACGAATGAAGAATGGAGTGATGGAGTAATGGAGTAATGAAGCCGGAGTGGTTTACTTTTCTTGAACAACACTCCAATACTCCAGTACTCCAACACTCCAGCTAGGATTGCTTATGAAGCTTTCTTTTAACCTGAACGGACGGCCGACGGAGACCGAGTACGAGCACTGCGAAACCCTCGCCGAGGTCCTGCGCGAACGGTTGAATCTTACGGGAACGAAAATTTCGTGCGAGGTTCAGGTCTGCGGCGCCTGCACGGTCCTCGTCGATGGGCTTCCGGTCAGCTCGTGCACGCTGCTGGCCTATGAAGCGCGCGGAAAAAACGTCGTCACGATCGAAGGACTGGCGCAGCCCGACGGCACGCTCCATCCGATCCAACAGGCTTTCCTCGACGAGTTCGCGTTTCAGTGCGGCTTCTGCACGCCGGGAATGATTCTCACGGCCAAAGCGCTGCTCGACGAAAACCCGAAGCCCTCGCGCGAAGAGATCGTTCATTACATGGACGGCAACATCTGCCGCTGCACCGGCTATGTCTCCATAGTTGCCGCCATTCAACGCGCCGCCGGCATGACGTCTAAGGACACAAAAAAGTGAGCGCGGAAAAGAAAACCGACTTCCACGTAGTCAATCATTCCGTGCCGCGGCGCGACGGCCGCGTGAAAGTTACCGGCAAAGCCATGTACGTAAGCGACGTGAAGCTGACGGGCATGGCCTACGCAAAAGTTCTGCGCAGCCCTTACGCCCACGCGAAGATTGTTTCCATCGACACTGCACACGCCGCGGCGCTGCCCGGCGTTCACTGCGTCATCACCGGCAACGATCTCGAAGGCTTGGACCCTTATTACGGCCATGCGGTGAAAGACCATCCGCTGCTCGCGATCGAAAAAGTGCGCTATGCCGGCGAGCCCGTGGCTGCGGTGGTCGCGGTCGACGAACGCACGGCCTTCTGCGCTCTCGAACATATCGAGGTGAAATACGAAGAGCTGAAGCCGGTCTTGACTCCCCAAGAAGCGATGGCCAAGGACGCGCCCCTGTTGCACGAAAAAAAGTTCGAGGCCGGCGCGCTCCGCGGCTTCGAAGGAGAAGTCACCGCCGGCCGCGGGACCAACATCTGCCAGGAGGCTCACATCAAATGGGGCGACGTCGAAGCGGCATTCAAAAAAGCCGCGGCCGTCGTCGAAGCCGAATATTACTTTCCGATGACGTACGCCTATGCCATGGAAGCCTACGTCGCAATCGCGGATGTCCAGGAGACCGGCGTCACGGTTTATTCTTCGGCGCAGCATCCTTTCATGGTGCGCCACGACTTGAAATCGGTTTTCAACCTGCCCGTGAGCCAGGTCCGTTTGATCGTGCCGTTCGTCGGCGGCGGCTACGGCAGCAAGTCGTACACCAAGATCGAGCCGCTGGCGGCCGCATGCTCGTGGAAAGCCAAGCGGCCGGTGAAATTGCAGCTCACGATCGAAGAGGCGATGCTGACGACGCGCAGCGACGACGCCCTTACCTGGATGCGCACGGCGGTGGATGCCGACGGCAAGATCATCGCCCGTCAGGCGAAGATTTACATGAACACGGGCGCGTACGCCGAGAACAGTCCGCTCGTAGTCGAGAAATCCACCAACCGCTGCGTCGGGCCGTATGCCATCCCCAACGTGCAGATCGACAATTATTCCTACTATACGAATACGGTCCCGGCGAGTTCTTACCGCGGCTTCGGCTGCGCCCAAGTGACGCTGCCGGGCGAATCGCAGATCGACGAGCTGGCGGCCAAGATCGGCAAGGACTCCTACGAATTTCGCCTGGCGAACGTGGCCAAGCCGGGCGAAGAGTTCATGCCCAAGATGCGCCCGTTCGACGGCACGCTTAAGGAAGATCTCAACATCGCCGCCAAGGCCATCGGCTGGAATCAGCCGATCGCGAAAGGCCACGGCCGGAGCCTCGCCTGCTCGACCAGCGACGCCGGCGCCTACCCGCTGACGTCCACGGCGGTGCGCGTTCACGCCGACGGCTCGGTGACGATCATGACCGGCAGCACCGAGCTGGGTCAGGGAAGCCACACGGTCATCCCGCAAATCGCGGCCGAGGAGCTGGGAGTACCGTTCGAAAAAGTTCACGTGGTCGCGTCCGACACCGCGATCACGCCATACGACCGCTCCACCGGCGCGAGTCGGACGACGACGCTCATGGGCAGCGCGGTTATGGAAGCGAGCCGCGAGGCGATCCAGCAGATGGTCGTGATGGCCGCGGACGTGCTCAAGGTGAAGGTCGAGCAGATCCAAGTCATCCGCGGCGGCGTGCGCTGCGGCGAAGCCCAACTCAACTGGTCGGAGGTCATCAGCAAGTTTTACGCGCTTCCCGACGGCGAAGTCATCGGCCGCGCTTACATTCGGAAGTCTGGACGGTTTTCGCAGATCCCGGTTTTTTGGGAAACTGTCAGCACCGGCATCGAAGTCGCCGTCGATGAAGAGACCGGGAAGATCAACGTCGAGAAGCTCGTCACCGTCGGCGACGTCGGACTGGCAATCAATCCCGCGCTGGCCGAAGGTCAGGACATCGGCGCTGCTACCATGGGAATGGGCATCGGCCTTTTTGAAGAGCTGGTTTATCAGGGCCCGCAGTTGATGAACGGGTCCATTTTGGATTACCGCCTGCCGCGCTTTTCGGACCTGCCGAAAAAAATCGCTCTGCATCTGGTGCAGAATCAGGACGGCGTCGGGCCCTACGGCGCCAAAGGCGGCGGCGAGGGGTCGTTGAATTCCATGCCCGCGAACATCGCCAACGCCGTCGAGCGCGCGGTCGGAGTGCGCATCCGCAGCGCTCCATTGACGCCGGAAAAAGTATGGCGGGCGCTTAAAGACAAGAAGGCGAGAGGCGAAAGGCGATAGGCGAGAGTATTTTATGATGCCATTGAGACGATTCCAGATACACCAGCCGAAGACGGTGAAAGAAGCGGCGGAGATGCTGGCGCACTACGGCGAGAACGGCCGCCTCTATGCCGGCGGCACGGAGCTGCTGCTCGCGATGAAGCACGATCTCCTGCGCTACGAGCACCTCGTGGACGTGAAACCGCTTCCGGGACTGAACACGATCGAAACCCGGAATAATTCGCTCCGCATCGGCGCGACGGTCACGCATCGGGCTATTGAAAAGTCCGACGCGGTGCGGGAAATCGTTCCCGTTCTGGCCGAGATGGCCCATCACGTCGCCAACGTGCGCGTGCGCGCGACCGGGACGCTGGGAGGAAATCTCTGCTTTGCCGAGCCCCACTCCGATCCGGCGACTCTGCTGCTGGCGCTTGAAGCCCACGTGCACGTTCAGGGACGGGGCGAAGAGCGGATTCTAAAAATGGAGGAGCTGATTACCGGCGCTTACGAAACCGCGCTGGCCCCGGACGAGCTTTTGATCGCCATCGACATTCCGCTGGCCTCCAAGAACAAACGCGCGGCGTATCTCAAATTTCAAATCAAAGAGCGGCCGACGCTCGGTCTCGCGCTGGTTCTTAATTTGGATAACGACGGCAGCGTAGGCAAGGCCAGAGCCGTCGTCGGCAGCGTCAGCGCGAAACCTTGCCGCTCCGATCAGGCCGATGCGCTGCTAGTCGGTCCGCGAGACAAAGTCGAAAAGCAGTTGGCCGACGCCGCCGAAGCACTCGCAACCGCCGCCGATCCCGTCGATGACCTCGAAGGCAGCGCCGAGTACAAGCGCCATCTGATCGGCGTCTATCTCCGCCGCGCCTTTAGACAGGCTGTCGCAACTCCTTCAGTTTAAGTCGATTCGCCTAAGCGTATCGGCTTTCGGAAAAGGCCCTCGCAATGAAAAGGATCCCGCGGCCCGATGGTTGGCTTCTTTCCATCTGCGTTGGACGCATCTTCGCCTACGCGAACTTCATGGTCTACGCCGCCTGCCTGCCGATTCTAAGGGAGAAGTGGACGATGTCTGCGACCCAAGCCGGTAGCGTCGCCTCGGGCTATTTGCTCGGCTACACGGTCTCGCTCGTCGCTTGCTCTTGGCTTGCAGAACGTTTCGGTCCGCGCCGTCTTTTTGTACTTTCCGCGACAACCAGCGCGCTAACGGCGATAGCATTCGGCATCTTCGCCCGAGACTACATTTCCGGGCTTATGCTGTACACGCTGGCGGCGCTGACCCAAGGCGGCAACTACACCCCCGCTGTCATGATTATGGCGGAGCGTTACAGGCCGGAAAATCGCGGCAGCGCGGTCGGATGGCTGATCTCAAGCACGTCCGTGGGCTACGCATTTTCGCTCGCTGTCTCCGGCTCGCTCCTCGCCTGGGGCGGCTATTCCCTGGCCTTCATAGGGACCGGCCTTCTGCCGGGCCTCGGTGCGGTGATCCTGTGCGCGGCGCTACGACGAGTACCCAACACCGTGCACGAGCGCAAGGGCGAGATGAAACTGGCAGCGATGCTGCGAAAGGACGCCAACGCTTGGCGCCTGGTTGCGGGATACACGTGGCATTGCTGGGAGCTGCTCGGCATGTGGGCCTGGGCGCCGGCCTTCCTTGCGGCGAGCTTGGCGCTCTCCGGTGCCGCATCGGTCAGAGCCGCGGAGATTGCATCCTACCTCACGGCGACCATGCACATAGTTGGCGCTGTCGCGGCTTCGACCATGGGACATCTATCCGACATCCTCGGAAGACGGACGGTCCTGCTCGTCCTTGCAGCAGCCGGCGGTATGTTATCGCTGACGCTCGGTTGGTTGGTGAACTGGCCAGTGCCCATTCTTATGGGCCTCATCCTGGTCTACGGCTTCGCCGCGATCGGCGACTCCCCGGTGCTCTCTACGGCGCTCACTGAGGCCGTTACGCCGGGCTATCTCGGCTCGGCGCTGGCGCTTCGCTCTCTTCTCGGATTCAGCGCCGGGGCGATCTCGCCGACCGTCTTCGGATTCGTTCTGGATCTCTCCGGCCGCTCTGAAAATACAGCCGCGGCCGTTTGGGGACCGGCATTCATGGTGCTCGCGATCGGCGGGCTTGGCGCCACCTGGTACGCCTGGCGCTTCTCGCCGACTGCCCGCCGAAGCCGCTCGGACATTGGTTGATACCGCCGATCCTTCACCGCCTGGAAACAAACTCACTCCCACGAATCAGGAAGCGCCAACGCTTGTCCTTCCACTTCCCCGCGTAGTCCACGCCGACCCGCGGCCTCGCTAAAATTTTCGGTGCCGGATCCCCGCGATCTTCCACGTAAAGGATATTGCCGCAAATATCGGCCCCGTTCAGAGACCGATCGATAGCGAAGGCCTGGCAGAGTTTGCCCGGTCCGCTGGCGAGATTGCGAAGCTCCTCGGTTCGGCGTCTCTTCTTCATCAACTCGATTCCTTCCACCGGCTCCAGCGCGCGGATCAGCACAGCCGACGCGTGATCTACCTCTTCGGTCACGATATTCAGGCAATAGTAAACGCCGTAGATGAAGTAGACGTAGGCAAAGCCCGCCGGGCCAAACATGATCTCCGTCCGCGCCGTGCGCCCGCGCGACGCGTGGCAGGCGAGATCTTTGGGTCCGATGTACGCTTCGGTCTCGACGATGCGGCCGACGGCTTTTCCGTCGGGATGTTTCCGCACGAGGTATTTGCCCAGCAATTCCCGGGCGACGGCAAGCGTGGGTTGTTCGTAGAAGGTTCGTGAGATCTTCAAAAAATTCGCAAGAGATAGAAATCTAAAACTATTTCATGCCGGCCTTGATCTCCTTCAGCAAGCTCCAGTCCACGACCTGGCTCAGCGGGATTTCTTTGGCGAGCTTGAGCCGCTCGCGCGTCAGATTCACGTCGAGCATGACGCCTTTGTCGGTAATGTAGCCGTCGTCGGTGAAGGAACCGATCGCGGCGTCGTAAGCCTTGGCCGCTTGCGACGGCGTGATGCGAAGATAGTCGGTCATCATCGCGAGCGTCTCGGCGCGGTTCTCTTTCATGAAGCGCGTGCCGCGGAGCGTGGCGCGCACGACTTTTTTCACCTGCTCGCGCTCGGTCTGAAGTTTCTTATCGGTGAGACCGATTCCGGAGAGCGGCAGATCTATGATCTCAGCGAGATTCAGCAGGCGGCGCATTCCCTCCTCTTCGGCTTTGACCGCGAACGCCACGTCGATGGCGGTCGCATCGATCGCGCCCGCCTTGACGGCCGCGAGCCGCACCGGGCTTTCGCCGCTGACGATGATTTTCACGTCTTTGTCCGGATCGAGGCCGAAGTGGCGCACGGTGAGGCGAGCGAGATAGTCCACGGTGCCGGCGAAGGAATCGACGCCGATCGTCTTGCCTTTGAGCTCTTTCCCCGACTTGATCTCGCCGCGCACGACGAAGACGTGCAACGGCTTGGACGCCATGCCGGCGACGACCTTGACCGGAACGCCGGTGACGGCGGCGCGGAGCGTGGAACCCCACGCGAGCAGATAGTCGATGTCGCCCGAGACCAGCGCCTTGACGCCGATCGCCGGCTGCATCTGGACTTTGTCCACGTTCAATCCCTCATCTCGGTAAAAACCTTTGCGAATCGCAACGACGGCGGGGAACTCGAACAGCCCGCGGCTCGGCGTGCCGATCAGCGCGCGCTCGGGAGCGCTGCCGGCCGAAAGCAATTGCGGGATAAAACAGAAAACCAAGAATGCGACTAGGGCCATCGCATCTTTATTGCGCTTCATAGACACTCCTTCAAAAGCCGCCCGTATCCGGGTCTCGCCTCTTTGATCTTGAGCATTTTGAGCGCCCACCAGGCCGATGCCTGAGTCGTCGTCACGACGGGAATCTTAAAATCTCGTTCGAGCGCCTCGATCGCGCCGAGCGGCTGCCACTTTGGATTGGGGATGTAGATACCGTCGGCGTGTGGCGCTTCGCGAAAAGCCTCGCGCGCGAGACGGAGCGGAAGGTCGGGCGAGAGCCGCGACATCTCGGCCGGCCCGGGGCATAGAGCGGTTTTGAGTGCGAGAACTTCGAAGCCGCGCGTTTCGAGCCGGCGCTTCATGCCTTCGTTCAAGCTCTCCTTATAGGGAGTGACGAGCAGCAGTTTTTTTATTTTCAACATGCCGAGCGCCAGCTCGGCCGCTTCCTGGCCGGTGCTGACGGGAACTCCCGTTTCCCTTTGCAGCAGAGGCGCAAGCTCGTCCGTGCCTTCGCCCTTCCCCGCCATCACCAGCGGCGAGCCGCCGAGCACGACCGCGCCGACGCCGAGCTTGATCAACCCGCGCGCCGCGCGTTCCACGACCGCGCGCGCTTTTTGAAATTCCTGCGGCGTGTGCTCTTCGACGCCCAGAGTGGCAAAGACGACATTCACTCCCTCGGGGACGATTCTAAACCAATCCTCGGCTTCGTCGAGATAGGTCGGCGTGATTGCGCCGATTTGGCCTTTGGACCCGCGCATACGTCCTCGCTACGCTCGGAATTTCAAATGGCAGATTTCATATCTCAGATTTGGAATCCTTTGAGATCTGAGATTTTCAATTTGAGATCCCGAAGGGCTCGGCCGCGGCCCGAAACTCGCGCCGCGAGGACTCGCCTTCCGGTCATTATTCCATCCGGACGTTTTTCTTAAAATCGTAGCCAACGGAAAAATCGCTCTCGAACGTCCAGGAGATCCTTCCCTTGTTCGAGCCTTGACTCATCGTCTTCTTGAGATAGCTCAGCAGGAAATTCCAGGCATCCCGGGCCGCTTCCTTGCGGTATCTCCCCGGCATCGTGTCGTTGAGCCAACCGTGCGGCGCGTCGGGATAGATCCGAATATGATAGCTTTTCTTGTTCCGCTCCAGAGCGGCGCGGAATCTCAGCACGTCGTCCACGGAGATGATGTGATCGGCCTCGCCGAAAACTCCCAAGAGCGGACAGGAAAGTTTTTCCAGCAGGGTTTCGATCAGCACCGGCCGGAACTCGTCGGTCGTCCATTCTTTTCCTCCGGCAGCGCCGTAAAAAACCACGCGTGCGGCGACATTCATGCCGTGGGTCACCGGCAGCACGGCCTGGCGTCCGCTCTGGCAAACACCCATGACCGCGATCCGCGCAGGATCCACCGAGCCCTGCTTCTTTAAATATTCGAGCGACGCCGCAGTATCCTCGAGCGCTTCGCTGTCGCGCATGTCGGCGCGCGCCTCGCCGCGCGCCAGCGCTTTTTTGTCGCCGGTGAAGCGCCAGAAGAGATCCGGCGCCAGAGCCACGTATCCCGCCTGGGCGAACTTTACGACCAGGTCTTTCGTATGCTGCACGATCCCGTAGCGCTCGTGAAAAAGGATCACTGCGGGCCGTTTGCCCTTCGCTTTCGGCAGCGCGCGGAAACCGGACATGCCGCCGCCCAGGCGCACGGTCGATGATATAATTTTCGATGAATTTTTTTTCTTCATTACCTCAACCTCACTTTTTACCCGCCTCGGCCATTCCATGTTCGTAAACGCCGCGATGCATCACGCCGTAGAGATCCACCGCGGTTAGAGCGCAGTATTCCAGATTGTAGCCTTCGCGCACGTCGGCGTAGCCGTCCATCAGAATCCGTTCCATGACCGCGCGGTTGAAACTGCCGTGGCCCATCACGCCGTCGTCATGTTCCTTCAAATCCGCCTCTTCGTGCGTGGAAAAATAAATCGTCTGCTCGCCGGTGAAGCCATACTGCTTGGTCAGCGCCCGATACCAGGTTGCCGCCCAATGACCGATCGGCTCTTCGGTCAGCATCGAGAACCACCATTCCGCGACCGTCCCCTCCCATAGGAGAGCGCGTTTGAAGTCGAGGATCGCGCGCGCCTCGGCCAGCATCGGCTGGCGCAGAACGTCAGCTTCCGAAAGGCCAAGGGCTTTCGCCGTCTGCAGCATGACCAGCACGTGGCCCGGCGGCTTCGGATGGATGAATTCATCGGCGATTTTGGCGCCGAACGGCCCGAGAAGATCGACGTGCCTTTTAAAGAAGCCGAGATGCTTATGATACGAAGCGGCGATCAGCGTATTGATCTCGATCGTGAACGCGCCCCAGTTTTTGAAAAAAAGTCGAATGACCGGCAGCGGCAAGCTTCCCTGCGTAAGCGCTTTCATGAAGGCGCCCTGAGTCACCCGCTCCTCCCAACGGCGAATGACCTTCGCATTCACCGCATCGAGATACGCCTTTGCCTCCTGGGCGCTCATCTTCACCGCAAGCCGCGGCGTCTTGATTTCCATACCGTCTCCTTACAATTGCGCTCAGGATTATCGTGCAGGTGAAGGAGAGTCAAGCTTGTTATGCTAGTCCCAACCGCTTATATTCCCAGGCGTGAATTTAAAAACCGAATCCGTCTTCGTCGGCGATCTCACGACGATCGGGCGGCGCACGGGTCTGCCGCGCACGGTGGAGCTGAGGATGGTTTTTCTCGACGGCAAATTCTACGCCGCGTCAAGAAAGATCGAGAGCAAGCACTGGTGCCGGAACATGATCAAGAACCCTAACGTGGAGGTCAAAGCGGATGGGGAGTTTTTTTCCTGTCGGGCGCGGCAAGTCGCGGACGAAAAGCTCCGCGTGCACGTCCTCAACCTGCGCGACTCGCCGCCGCTTTTGGAGCGCGTGGTCTTCGAGATGATTCCACGCAACGCACCGGCGGCCGATCCCGCAAAGTCGGATTGAAAAGGCTACTTGCCTTTCTCTTTTTGTTCCTGAACGCTTTTCTCCATATTCTCCACCCCTTTTTTCATTCCCTCGTACATCTTCTGCTCTTTCGCCGCTCCTTCTTGGAGTGCCTTCTGAATTTCAGCATCCCTTTCGGCCGAGCTCTTTTGATCCTTTCCGCAACCCACGCCCGACAATAGGACCACAGCCGCACAGTTCAGTACTTTCGTCCAGGTTTTCATCGTTACTCCTCTTTCAAAATAAATTTCATCTACAACCGCTAACACGAGATGGCGTTGAGTTGCAATCAGGCTTTTGTTCCACGGCACAAGCGCCAGATTTTCTCGGGCTTGAGCGGCATGTCGATATGGGTAACGCCGAACGGAGCGAGCGCGTCCACCACCGCGTTGACGATGGCCGGCGTGGAGCCGATCGTGCCGGCCTCCCCAACTCCCTTGGCGCCGAGCGGATTGACGGGCGTCGGCGTTTCGGTTCGAGCGAGTTGGAGCCGTGGCAGGTTCTCGGCGTGCGGCAAAGCGTAGCTCATCAAGCTCCCGGTGATGAGCTGGCCGTTTTCCTCGTAGAGCACTTCTTCGAAGAGCGCCTGTCCCAGCCCTTGAACGATACCGCCGTGTATCTGGCCATCGACCAAAAGCGGATTGATCGCCTTGCCACAATCGTCCACGGCGACGTATTTTTTTATTTCGATCTCCCCCGACTCGGGATCGACCTCGACCACGCAGACGTGGGCGCCGAACGGGAAAGTGAAGTTGGATGGCTCGAAGGTAGCGGCGGTTGAAAGACCCGGCGCCATCCCCTTGGGAAGCTTCCCCGCCGTATGCGCTTCGCGCGCGATCTGCTTGAGCGTGAGGTTTTTTTTCGGCACGCCCTTGACGCTGAATTTTCCGCCGGTAAAGACGACATCTTCAGGGTCCGCCTCGAAGAGATGCGCGGCGATCTCGCGTGCCTTCTCCTTCACTCGCTCCGCCGCCTGGAGCACTGCGGCGCCGCCCACGGCCGTGGCGCGGCTGCCAAAAGTACCGACGCCGCTCTCCACCACGGCGGTGTCGCCGTGCAGCACCGTGATTTCGTCAAGCTCGACGCCGAGCTCATCGCCGACGATCTGCGCGAACGAAGTTTCCTGCCCCTGCCCGTGGGGCGATACGCCGGTGAGGACGGTCACTTTCCCGGAGGGCTCGACGCTCACGCTGCCATACTCTCCCGAGCCCGGCCCCATGGCGCAGATTTCCACATACGTGGAGAGACCGATGCCAAGATACCTCCGCTGTTTTCTCAGCCGCTTTTGCTCGCGCCTGAGCTTCCGGTAGCCCACAAGCTTTAAGGCTTTGTCGAGACTCGCTTGATAATTTCCGCTATCGTAACTCAGTCCGGTCGCGGTCGCGAAAGGGAATTCCGCCGGCCTGGGAAAATTTTTTCTCCGCACCTCCACCGGATCGATGCCCAGCTCTCCCGCGATCCGGTCCATCATCCGCTCGATCACGTAAGTCGCCTCGGGTCTCCCTGCTCCACGATAAGCATCCGTGGACATTTTATTAGTGAAGGCGCCCGTGACCTCGATGCTCATCGCGGGGATCTTGTAGCAACCCGAAAGCATCAAGCCGGTGAAGCGCGGAATCCCCGGCGTATAGAGCTGATGATAAGCGCCGATATCGGCGACGACTCTGGATCTAAGTCCCAGAATCTTACCATCTTTTTTTACCGCGACTTCGATTTCGCCGACCTGTCCGCGGCCGTGAATCGTGGAGTGCATATTTTCCCGGCGCTCTTCGATCCATTTGATCGGGCGGCCCAGCCGCAGCGCGAGAAAAGCCACCAGCGCCTCCTCCGCGTAGATATTGAGCTTGCTGCCGAAGCCGCCGCCCACTTCGGGAGCGATCACGCGCACCTGCTCCTCAGGCAGCTTGAGCATTTCGGACAAGTGGCTCTTGAGCAGATACGGGATCTGCGTGGAAGACCAGACGGTCAATTCTTTTTTTTCCGGCAGGTAGCGCGCCAGCACGCCGCGCGTTTCGATAGCCACCGGCGCGAGACGTTGATGAACGAGCCTTTCCTTGACGATCCGGTCGGCCCGTTCGAAAGCCGCGGTCAAATCGCCCTGGCTGCGGCTCGAGCGAAAAGCGACGTTGTCCGGCCATTCCGGATGAATTACAGGACTCTCTTTTGTGAGCGCCAGTTCCGGGTCCGTAACGACCGCGAGCGGCTCGTAATCGACTTCGATCAGAGGAAGCGCGTCGGCGGCGGCGTAGCGGTCCTCCGCGACCACCACCACCACGCCTTCGCCGGCATAACAAACTTTTTCGACGGCGAGGACATAATGCTTGGGGATTCGCAGCGTCGGATTTTGACTGTCGACCGGCAACGGCCCAATTTCATCCCGAAGCTCTCTTCCGGAGAATACGGCGACGACTCCCGGATGACTGAGCGCGGGTTCGGTGCGGATGGAGATAATCTTTGCGTGCGCGTGCGGGCTGCGCAGAATAGCCACGCTGAGAGTCCCGGCTAAGCGAATGTCATCGACATAGCCTGCCAGACCCCGAATCAATCTCGGATCTTCACGCCGCTTTACCCTGGCGCCGACGAGCTTACTGAGCGGCAAGAGTTTTCCTCGATTTCAAGTTTTGGGGGCGAGTTTCGAAAACCGAAACTATTTTCGTTGTCGCGGCCGTTGTTTTTTTCTGTAAACCATTTTGCTATCATCTATAATCCAATGACGATCCGGCGATCAAGCCTGCTTTGGCTGTTCATTTTCGTCGTCTTTCCCTCCAGGGCTTCGACTCAAGCCGTCACCGCCAACAGGTTTAAGGCCAGCCCCGGACTGTCGATCACAGACCTGGGGAGCTGGAAAGTCGTTCAAAGAGGGGTGGAATTCCGTAAAGTCACCCTGGAGCGCGCCGAGTCTCGCCATCAGCTCGACTTGAAGCTCGTCCGCTTCGATCTTCACTGGATCGTTCCGCGCGTCGTGCGCAGCCAGCAGTATAACCTGAAAAGCGCCGATGTCAGGACGCTGGCGGAAAAGAGCGGCGCGCTGGCGATGATCAACGCCAACTACTTCGACGAGAAAGGGATGCCGCTCGGATTTCTCAAGACCGCCGGCGAAGCGAACCTCAACGTTTCCAAAAGCCCTCTGTTTACCGGAATTTTCGCCATCAAAGACCACACGCCGTTCATCGCGCACCGCGATGAATTCCTCCTCCAACAGGCAGACGAGGGACTGCAGGCCGGTCCCTTGCTGCTCGCCAAAGGCTCGCCTTTGACCGTCACGCGCGGCGCCGACCGGCAATTCCGACGCTCGCTCATCGGCATGGACGCGAGCGCACGGCTGATCGTCGCGGTAACCGACACGCTTTTCGGGGGACTCAATTGGGCGGAGCTGCAGGAATTTTTCGGTTCGGCCCAGTGGCAAGCTCAGACCTCCGACCTGCTCAACCTCGACGGCGGTGGCTCGACACAGCTTCACGTCCGCGGGGTCAAGTTCGAGGAGTACGTGCCGGGCACGGCTGAGGTCCCCGTCACGATCGGGCTTTTCCGGGCGAATTAAGACTCTGTACTCTAAAGTCAGGAAGAACGCTGCAATCTAACGCAAGGAAGAAAAAGACTTGAGGCTTAGATCCAGCGCCGGCGCGGGGAGCACTCCGAAGTAGACGGTTCCAATCACGGCGAGCGCGATCGCGAGATAAAGATACGGCGCGACGGCGAATCGTTTTCCCTCCGCTCCTCCCTCTTCCATGTACATCATCACGATCACCCGTAGATAATAAACCACGGACAAAAGACTGTTGAGCGCGCCGATGATCGCGAGATCGGTGTGTCCTGCAACCACCGCGGAGCGAAAGAGATAAAATTTCCCGGTAAAGCCGGCAAGCGGCGGAAAGCCGGTGAGAGAAAGCATGAAAAGCGCCATCGCCATTCCGAGAAACGGCCGCTTGAAGCCCAGCCCGGCAAAATCGTTGTACGTCTCGTTGTCCCGCTCTCCGTCTTTCAAAGCGATGAGCACGCCGAACGCGCCCAGAGTCATCGCCGCGTAGCTCACGAGATAAAACAGCAGAGCCTGTCCGCCCGTCTCGCCTCCGGCGACGAGCGCGATGAGCAGATAACCCGCATGCGCGATGCTCGAGTAAGCGAGCATTCGCTTTACGCTCGACTGCGAGATCGCCAGTACATTTCCAAAGGTCATCGTGAGAATCGCCAGCGCTTTTACCGGCAGCGCCCATTCGTCGTGCAGCGGCGAGAGTTGGTAGAGAAAGATCCGCGCCCACCCCGCGAAGGCGGCGGCCTTGACGGCGACCGCCATGAAGGCGGTGACCGGCGTGGGTGCGCCGTCGTACACGTCGGGAACCCAGAAATGAAACGGCACCGCGGCGACTTTGAAAGCCAATCCGACGAACAGCAGGAAGACACCGGCCGAAAGAAAGATCGACCCCTGGCTCTTCGGGTGAGTCAGCGCGGCGGCTACGCGGCCGAGATGCGTCGAGCCGCTCGCGCCGTAAATGAGGGCGATGCCGTAGATAAGAAAGCCGGTGGCGAATGCGCCGATGAGAAAATATTTCATCGCCGCCTCGGCAGCCAGGCTGCGTTCGCGCCACAATCCGGTGAGAACGTAGACGGCGATCGACATCGTCTCCAAACCGAGAAAGAAAAGAATGAGATCGTTGGCGGCGGCCATGAGAATCATTCCGAAGGTGGCGAGCAAAACGAGCGCGTAGAATTCTCCCTCGCGAATGCCGGTTTCCCTCACGTAACCGACCGAGGAAAGAATCGTGAGCGCAGCCGCTGCGAGAAAGAACAGCGTAAAGAAAATTGCGAAGGGATCGAGCCGGATGGTGTCTTGAAAGGCGCCTTCGTGACCGCCCCGCAAGAAAAAGGCCATCACGCCCGCAAGGGCTAAGCCGATAAGACCGATCCAGACGAGAATTCCCTTCTCGTTTTTGGGCACGAAAAGGTCGAGCACCAGCACGGCAAGCGCCGTCAAAAGCACTTCGGCGGCGGGGAGAAGAGGCGTGAGATTAGTTTCCACGGACCGCTTTCTCCTCTGAAATGGTCTCGCCGCGGACGAGCAGCAGGGCCAGCCGTTGACTCTCGACTCGCTGAATAACCAGCCGGGCCGAATTTTTCATTCGGCTCAAGAACGGCTGGGGGTAAACGCCCATGAAAAAGATCAGCGCTAAGATCGGCGCCAGAATGCATATCTCTCTAAAATTCAGGTCTTGGAGCCGCTGATTTTCCGGCCGGGCGAGAGGGCCGAACACCACGCGGCGAAACATCCACAGCATATAGATCGCTCCCAGAACGACGCCGGTCGCGGCGAACGCCGCCGCTACCGGGGTTGCCTCGAACGCGCCCAGCAGGATCAAAAATTCGCCGACGAAGCCATTGAGCCCCGGCAACCCGATGGAAGAAAACGTGACGACGAGAAAAAATGCCGAGAAGACCGGAATCTGTTTCCACAAGCCGCCGAAGTCGTCGATCATGCGCGTGTGCCGCCGTTCGTAGATCATGCCGACCAGGAGAAACAACGCCCCGGTGGAGAGACCGTGGTTGAGCATCTGATACACCGCGCCTTCAATTCCCGGTAGATTGAACGCGAACAGCCCCAACATGATAAAGCCCAAATGGCTAACCGAAGAATAGGCGACGAGTTTTTTGAGATCGTCCTGCATCATCGCCACCATGGCGCCGTAAATAATGCCGACGACCGCGAGGGCGGTGACGACGGGCGCCGCCGCCAGCGCGGCTTGGGGAAACAGCGGAATCGCGAAGCGCAAAAATCCGTAAGTCCCCATCTTGAGGAGAACGCCGGCCAGAATCACCGAACCGGCGGTCGGCGCCTCGACGTGCGCGTCGGGAAGCCACGTGTGGAGCGGAAAGAGCGGGACTTTGATGGCGAAGGAAAGCGCGAAGGCGAGGAACAACCACATCTGCTCGTCGTAAGGTAGATGGAGATTGGCGATGCGCAGAAGGTCGAAGGTCAAGACCTGCGTCACCTGAAAATTCCGCGTCGCCAGAAAAATGATTCCGACGAGCATCAGCAAGCTGCCGGCCATCGTGTAAATCACAAACTTGACCGCGGCGTAGACGCGGCGCGGTCCGCCCCACACGCCGATCAGAAAATACATCGGCACGAGCATCACTTCCCAAAAGACGTAAAAGAGAAACAAATCGATGGCGACGAGAGCGCCGAGCATGCCGGTCTCCAGGACCAGCATGAAGAAAAGATACTCTTTGACTTTGTCGTGGATCGTCCAGGACGCCAGGATCGCAATCGGCGTGAGGAGAACCGTGAGCAACACAAGAAAAAGGCTGAGCCCGTCGATGCCGACGGCGTACTCGATCCCGTAGGCGGGAATCCAGCGCAGCCGCTCGACGAGTTGCATTTCAGCCACGCCGAGATCGAAGCGGTAAAGAATCCACAGAGACTGGCAGAACGTGAGCAGGCTCACGCCCAGCGCTGCTTTGAAAAGCGCGCGCGTTTGCCGCCGTGGAATAAAAAGCAGCCCCAACGCGCCGAGCGTGGGAAGAAATACCAGCAGGCTCAAATCCTTCACGCCCTCACCACCTCAAAAAATACGCAAAGATCAAAAGCGTCCCGGCCAAAAAAGCGAACAAGTAGTGCTGCACGTTGCCGCTCTGAAGCCGGCGCCAGGAGAGGCTCGTCGCGCGGACGCTCGCGGCGACGCCGTTGACGATGCCGTCGATCACTCCCGGATCGAAGCGCCGCGCGAGCCAGACAGAGCACACGGCGAACGGCCGCACGAAGAGACGGTCGTAAAGTTCATCGACGTAGTACTTGCCAGCGAGCAAACGATAGAGTCGCGTAGCGGCAATCCGCTCGGCGATTCTGCTCTCCCGGCCGTAAAAAACGAACGCGACGAAGATTCCCAGCGCCGCTATGCCAAGCGTGATCGCGGTCAGGAACAATTCATCATTGACTGCCGCGTGCGCGGCGGTTTTGGGGGCGCCGAAAATCGGTTGCAACCAAGCATCCCAAACGCTTCCCCACATAAAGTCGGGGGTCGATAACCATCCCGTGAAGACCGAACCCAGCGCCAGCAACACCAACGGCACGGTCATCAACGCCGGTGACTCGTGGATGTGAGATTTGACGGATTCTGCTGCTTGGGACTCGCCGTGAAACACCATGAACAACTGGCGGAACATATAAAAGGCGGTGAGCCCGGCTGTGATCCAGGCCAGCGCCCATAGCTGGACGGAACCGAGAGGACTCGAATAAGTCTCCCAAAGAATCCGGTCTTTGGAAAAAAATCCCGCCGTCAGCGGCGCGCCGGAAATCGCCAGCGTGGCGATTAAGTATGTCCAGTAGGTCGCTGGCAAATGGCGCCGGAGCCCGCCCATCTTTCTCATATCTTGCTCTCCGCCGAGCGCGTGGATGACGCTCCCCGAGCCGAGAAAGAGACAGGCCTTGAAGAACGCATGCGTAAAGAGGTGGAAGACCGCCGCGCTAAACGCGCCGACGCCGACCGCCAGGAACATGTAGCCCAACTGGCTCACCGTGGAGTAGGCCAGCACGCGCTTGATGTCGTTTTGCGCCACGGCGACGGTCGCAGCAAAAAAAGCGGTGAGCGCGCCGACGGTGGCGATCACGGCCAGCGTCGTGGGCGCCAGCGCGAAAAGAAAATTGAGCCGCGCCATCATATAGACGCCGGCGGTGACCATCGTGGCCGCGTGGATCAGCGCGCTCACCGGCGTCGGCCCCTGCATCGCGTCGGGGAGCCAAACGAAGAGCGGGATTTGCGCCGACTTGCCGGTCGCGCCGGCAAAAAGCAGCAGCGTGACTATCGTTACGGTTTCAGGCCGCAGGAGATGGGCGCTCTGCTGTAAGTCGGAGAAGTTGAGACTCGGTGCGCCGTGGCGGACGAGCTCCCAGAAAAGCAGCAAGAGGCCGAGGATGAAGCCGAAGTCGCCGATGCGGTTGACGATGAAGGCCTTGTTGCCGGCGATCGTGTTGGTGTGATCCTGGTGCCAGAAGCCGATCAAAAGATACGAGCAAAGCCCGACCCCTTCCCAACCGACGAAGAGCAGCAGCAGATTATCGGACAGGACCAGCAGCGACATGAAGAAGACGAAGAGATTGAGGTACGCGAAGTAGCGCACCATGCCTTCATCATGACCCATGTAGCCCAACGAATAAACGTGGATAAGGAAACCGATGCCGGTGATCACGAGCAGCATCACCGCGGTCAAGGCGTCGGCTTGCAGCGAAAGGCTCGCCTTGAACGGCTCGGAATCGATCCAGGTAAAAAGGGTATCGTGAAAAACTTCCGTCGGAGAGAGGAGCGCAAAAATTTGCAGCGAGACGAGAAACGACAGCCCCACGGCGGCGCAAGCGAGCACGCCGGCGAATTTTCGGCTGACGCGCGTCGCGAAAAAAATATTCACCGCGGCGCCGACCAGCGGAAAGAGCGGTATGAGGCGCAGCAGGCTAGTTCCCATCTGCGATTTCCGAATCGGATTTCAATTCAAAATTCATAATTCAAAATTCAACATTGGGAGCGCTACCATTTGAGAAGCTGCATATCCTGCGGGTCCAACGTCCGCCGGTGCCGGAAAACCGAGATGACGATCGCCAGCCCCACCACGGCCTCCGCCGCCGCGACGGTCATGACGAAAAAGACGATCACCTGCCCGTCCATCGAGCCGAGAAAGCGTGCGAACGCGATAAACGTCAGGTTGACCGCGTTCAGCATCAGCTCGATCGACATGAGGATGACGATGATGTCGCGCCGGATGAGAACCCCGGCGACGCCGATGGCGAAGAGCACGGCGCTGAGCGCGAGATAGTAATGCAGCGGGACCACTGTTCACCCCGATTGCAAAATGAAAAATGAAAAATGAAAAATGCAAAATTGCCGGATTTTCGGCCTTGTGCATTTTGAAATTTGCATTTTGCACTTTGACTTTTGCATTGTCCCAGTTAGCCTTCCCTCTTTGCCAGCGCGACCGCGCCGATGATCGCGACCAAGAGCAGGACGGAGGCGATCTCGAAAGGGAGAACGAAGTCGGTGAAGAGGCTCTGCGCCAGCGCTTCCGGCCCGCCGAAGCCGACCGTTACCGACGGCTGTTCTGCGGACGACGGCCGATAGAAAAATATGGCGACCAGCTCCAGTAGCAACGCGACTGCCGCGAGCGCGCCCGTCATTCCCCAGGCGACCGGCCGCGCCTCCAACGCGGCGGGATTGAGCAGCATGATGACGAAAAGAATCAGGATCATGATCGCGCCCGCGTAGACCAGCACCTGCAGGGCGCCGACCATCGGAGCGTCCAGCGTGACGAACAGAACGGCGACGAAAAAAAGCGTCGCCGCGAGCGCCATGGCATTGCGCACCACGCTACGCGGAAAGATCACCAGCAGCGAAGAGATAATCGACAGCGCGGCGAGAATGAGAAAGAGAATCATCGTTCGTTCATGGATTGGAAAGCCGTTCGCGGAGCACGATCCAAACGGCAGTGACCACGACGTTCACGAGCGCGACCGGCAGCAACATCTTCCAGCCGAGGCGCATCACCTGGTCGTAACGAAAGCGCGGCAGGCTCCAGCGCAGGAGGATTTGCAGCCAGCAGAAGAAGACGACTTTGAGGGTGAAGGCCGCGACTTGCAACACGGTCACAGCGAGCGGCGATAAAACAATCGCGCCGCCCCAGGGAAAGTGAAAGCCGTCGCGCATGAGCCAGGGAACCTGCCAGCCGCCGAAGAAAAGCGTCGTGACAAGCCCCGCCGCCGTGACGATCTCGGCGAACTCGCCGGCGAAGAACATGAGAAATTTTCCGCCGGAATATTCCGTGCGATAGCCGGCGACGATCTCCGACTCTCCCTCGGGGATATCGAAGGGTATGCGCTTGGTCTCCGCGACCGCCGCGGTAAAGAAAAGCAGGAACGCGACCGGCTGGAGAAAAAATCCCCACGCCGGTAGCCAGCCCCCGAGGAGCTCGCCCTGCGCCCGCACCATCTGTTGCGGCTCGAGCGTGCCGTAGACCATCAGCACGCCCATGACCGACAGGCCCATCGCGATCTCGTAGGAGATCATCTGCGCGGCGCCTCTGACGCCGCCGAGAAGAGAGAACTTGTTGTTCGAGGCCCACGCGCCGATGACGATGCCGTAGACGCCGAGCGACGCCATGGCGAAAATATAAAGCACGCCGATATTCAAGTTCGCGACTTGAAGATTGATCTCGCGGCCGCCGAGGACGAGAACGTCGCCAAATGGGATGACAGCGAACGTCACCAGCGCCGGGAAAAGTGCCAGGCAAGGTGCCAGCGTGTGCAGCAGGCGGTCGCCCGTGGCCGGAATGAAATCTTCCTTGAAGAGAAACTTGATCGGATCGGCGATCAGCGTGTTGACGAGCCCCATGCCGGCGAAGCCGAAAATCGATGCGCGGTTGGCGCCGATGCGGTCTTGAATCAGCGCGCTGCCTTTGCGCTCGATCCAGCCCAGAACGCCGGCCAGGTTGAGCACCATGAAGAGAACGAGAAAGGCCTTGGCCGCGATGATCGCGAAGTCGATGATCATGGTTGTTGGGTCTCGTTGCCGAGCTGAAATCCCTGATCGCCGATCTTGTCGTAGCTGAGTCCGCCGTAAGCCGGAATCTCACGGGCAAGCGCCAAAAAGATTTCCGCCGCGGTTGCATACGCGGCTTTCTCTCCCGCTCGCGCGAGCAAGCGGGAAAAAATTTCCCAGTCCTGAAGCGCGCCCAAAGGCGGGACGATCGCGGCATTGAGTTTCTGCACTCTGCCGCGGCGGTTCGTGTAGGTGCCTTCTTTTTCCCCGAAGTGTGTGGCGGGAAGGACCACCTGCGCCAGCTTGGCCGTCGGCGTGAGCCGCGTGTCCTGAACGACCAGAAACGAAAGCTTCTCCAGGGCGGTTTGGATTTTCTCGCCGTCGCCGGGCAGATTGATTAGATCTTCGCCGACGATATAGGCGCCGCGAAAATTCCCGGCAACCAGCCGGCCCGCCAACGAGTCGAAGCCGCCGTTCGAATGGACGCCCATGTCGCGCGCGCCGCGAAAGTTCGGCGAGCGGTCCGGGCTCTTGAGAACTTTCTCGACTTCGGTCAGCTCTCTCTCACGGTAGAAAACTTCAAGTTCGGCCTGCGCGGAAATATTTTTCATCAGACGGGTGAAGAGAAACGCTTCTTCGTTCGTGTTTCTTCCGGAGAGGACACCTAGGAGTGGTCCGTTGGCGCCGAGACCCGCGATCGCGGCTTGCAGAGCGGTGTCCCAACCCGCCGGCACCAGGCCGCCTTCCTGGCGGATCATCGGTGTCGTCAGCCGCTCGCCTTCGGTGAGGGCATGAAAAGAGTAGCGCCCCTCGTCGCACAACCAATGACTGTTCACGGCTTCGTTGACTCGCGGCTTGAAGCGCGCGATGCGGTTCTGATAGGTCTCGAGCGAAATATTGCAGCCCGTGCTGCAGCCGGGACAGACTGACTTCGTCTTCTCGAGGTACCACACCCTGACTTTGAAGCGGAAATCGCGGTCGGTGAGCGCGCCGACCGGGCAGATGTCCACGACGTTGACCGAAAGCGGGTTGTCCAAAATTTCTCCCGGAAACAAAGCGATCGTGGAATCGTCGCCGCGGTTCACCACCGTGAGCTCGTCCGTGTGGGTCACTTCCTGCAAAAAGCGCACGCAGCGGGTGCACTTGATGCAGCGCTCGCCGTCGAAGACAACGTACGGGCCGAAGATCTCGCGCTTGCGCTCGTGCTCTTTTCTTTCGTCGAAGCGGCTCGCGCTGAGGTCGTGCTCCATGTAGTAGTCTTGCAGCCAGCATTCGCCCGCCTGGTCGCAGATCGGACAGTCGAGCGGATGGTTGATGAGCAGAAACTCCATCACCGCGCGGCGCGCTTCCAAAACTTTCGGGCTTTGCGTCTTGACCGCCATGCCCTCGGTCACAAGGGTGTTGCAGGAGATCTGGAGCTTGGGCATTTTTTCGATCTCGACGAGACACATGCGGCAGTTTCCCGCGATCGTAAGCTTCGGATGGTAGCAATAATGGGGAATGGCGATTCCCGCATCCGCCGCCGCCTGGATGACGGTCTTGCCCTTGGTCGTCGCGACTTCCCGCCCGTCGATGGTGATTTTTACCGGATCCGCCATGAAATTAACTCGCCGAAACCGTGCACCGCTTGCGCGCGATGTGCTCTTCGAACTCGTCGCGATATTTCTTGATGAAGGCGGCGGCGGGCATGGCGGCCGCGTCGCCGAACGGGCAGATCGTGTTGCCTGCGATGTTGCCGCTCACGCTGAGGATGAGATCCAAATCGCCTGTCTTTCCTTCGCCGCGCTCGATGCGCCGGAAAATCTTTTCCATCCAGTGGCAGCCCTCGCGGCACGGGCTGCACTGCCCGCAGGACTCATGCTCGAAGAACCGCGAGATGTTCCACGCGGCGCGGACCATGCAGGTCGATTCGTCCATAACGATCACGCCGCCCGAGCCGAGCAGCGTGCCGGCGGCCTGGAACGATTCGTAGTCCATCGTGATGCCGTCGAGCTCGTCAGGCCGCAGCACCGGCATCGACGCGCCGCCGGGAATCACGCCCTTCAACTTTTTTCCGTTCGGCACGCCGCCGCAATCTTCTTGGAGAAATTTCTTGAACGGATAACCCATATCCACTTCGTAGACCCCGGGTTTTTTGATATGGCCGCTGACGCTGAAGAGTTTCGTGCCCTTGCTTTTCTCGGTGCCGATCGCCGCGTATCGCGCCGCGCCCTGTTCGATGATCCATGGGAGGGAAGCCAACGTCTCGACGTTGTTCACGACCGTCGGGCAGCCGAAGAGGCCGTGCGTCGCCGGGAACGGCGGCTTGACCTTGGGCCAGCCTTTGCCGCCTTCCAACGACGAGAGCAGCCCGGTTTCTTCGCCGCAGATATACGCGCCCGCGCCGCGGTGGAGAATCAAGTCGAGGTCGTAACCCGAGCCGAGAATATTTTTTCCCAGATATCCCGCCGCTCTGGCTTCGGCGATTGCGCGCTCCAGTACTTTGGCGCCGAAGCTGAACTCGCCGCGGATGTAGATGAAGGCGGTGTGCGACCGAATCGCGTAAGCGGCGATGATCGTGCCTTCGACGATCGCGTGCGGATCTTTCTCGATGAGCAGCCGGTCCTTGAACGTTCCTGGCTCGCTCTCATCGGCGTTGCAGACGACGTATTTCGGCTTGGGATTGTCCTTGGGAACGAAACCCCACTTCATGCCGGTGGGAAAACCCGCGCCGCCGCGCCCGCGCAGGCCGGAAGCTTTAATCTCGCCGATGAGCCGCTCGGGCGACATCTCGCGCAGCACTTTCTCCAGCGCGCCGTAGCCGCCGCGGGAACGGTAAACTCCGATCGTGTACGAGTCCGGCGCGCCAACGTTCCGTAGCAGAATCTTTTCCATCGTTACTTCAGCTTGTCGAGAATTTCGCCCACGCTTTGCTCGTTCAGGTTTTCGTAGTAGTCGTCGTTCACCTGCATCATCGGCGCCGTGCCGCAGGAGGCTAGGCACTCGACTTCCGAGAGCGTGAATTTTCCGTCCGCCGTGGTTGCTCCGACTCCGATGCCGAGCTTCGCCTTGATCGCCGCGGTCATCCGCTCCGCGCCCGCCAGCGCGCAGGGGAGCGTCCGGCAGACCTGGACGTGGTGCCTGCCGATCGGCTTCATGTTGAGCATCGTGTAGAACGTAACGACGCCGTAGACCCGCGCCGCCGGGACGCCCATGATCGCGGCGACGTATTCGATCGCCTCGGCGCTGAGATAGCCGAACTCCTCCTGAGCCAGTCGAAGGACCGGCAGCATCGCCGCCTCTTTTTTCGGATAGCGGCCGACGATCTCGTCTAAATTTTTGCGCGTCTCGGGTGAAAATTCCAAGGCCATTTTTCTCGGCGTAGTGGCGGGTTTCAAACCCGCCCCTACCTTTGCGATTTACCTGTCGCACTCTCCGCCGATCATGTTGATCATGCCGAAGGTCGGCACGATGTCGGCCAGCATGTAACCTTTGATCATCTCGTGGAACGCGCCCATCGCGATGAAGCAGGGCGGGCGCACGCGCACCCGATACGGCTTTCCTCCGCCCTGGCTCACGATGTAAAAGCCCAGCTCGCCGTTGCCGCCCTCGACGGGAAAATAAACTTCCCCGGGCGGAACCTGAATGCCCTCCATGATGATCTTGAAATGGTGCATCAGGCCTTCGATGCTGTTGTAAACCTTTTCTTTTTCCGGCAGCACGACGCGCGGATCGTCGAGCGAGATCGGGCCCGGCGGCAGGTTTTTGAGCGCCTGCTCCACGAGCCTCATACTCTGCTCGATTTCCTGGATGCGGCAGATAAACCGGTCGTAGTTGTCTCCTCGGGTCCCCAGCGGAACCGTGAATTCCAACCGGTCGTAAATCAAATAGGGATTCGCTTTGCGGACGTCGTAGTTGACTCCCGTGGAGCGGAGAATCGGCCCGGTCAGTCCGTAGTCGATCGCCGTCTCCCGGGAAATCACTCCGACGTTGGACATCCGGTCGATGAAGATCCGGTTGCGCGAGAGCAGCTTATCGCAATCGGACAAAAGCCTCCGCACTTTGCGGAATGCCTGAGCCACCTGCTCGGCGAAGTCGGGCGTGAGGTCGTGCTTCAATCCGCCGATCCGCACGTAAGAGATCGTCAGGCGCGCGCCGGTCACCGCCTCGATGATTCTCATCAAGAGCTCGCGCGCTTCGATCAGGTAAAAACCCACCGTGATCGCGCCGAGCTCGGAAGCCGCCATGCCGCAGCAGGTGAGATGGTCCGTCACGCGCGAGATCTCGCTCATGATCGTCCGGATAAACTGGCAGCGCGGCGGCGTCTCCACGCCCAGAAGCTTCTCCACGGCCAGCGCGTAGCCAACGTTGTTGATGAGCGGCGAGACGTAGTTCAACCGGTCGGTGTAGGGAATGACTTGAGTCCACGTCGCCTGCTCGGACATTTTATCGAAACCGCGATGCAGATAGCCGACCTCAGTCTCGCAGGCAAGCACCTTCTCGCCTTCGAGCTTGAGATTGAATTTGATCGTTCCATGGGTCGCCGGATGAGAAGGTCCCATCTGGAGATCCATCGGCTCGAGCGGCAGTTCTTTCGTTTCTGGTTTCATGGCGCCGCTTATGGCTTGCGCTCAGCCTTCTGCTTCAGTTGCAAGAGTTTATTGTCCGACCGGGTATCGACGAAAGTTCCCGCGAGCGGCCGCTCGGGAATCAGAGGCTGGCGCTGGTTCACCGGATAGTCTTTCCGCAGCGGATAGCCGCGGAACTCCTCGTAGAGCAGGATGCGTCGGAGATCGGGATGGCCGCGAAAGCGAATGCCGAACATGTCCCAGACCTCGCGCTCCAGCCAGTTCGCCCCCTTCCACAGCGGCGTCAAAGAATCGACTTCCGGCTGATCTTCCGGAACCGGGACTTTGACGCGGATGCGGCGATGGCTCTGCAAGGAAAGCAGGTGATAGACCGCTTCGAAGCGCGGCTCTTTTTTTCCCAAATAATCGACCGCGGTAAGGTCCGCGAGAAAATCGAAGTCCATTTTGGGATCTTCTTTGAGAGCGCGGACGATCTCCAGCAATCCCTCCCGGCGGATGACGACCGTCTCGTCGCCGTGGAGCACATGCGATTCAAGAATCAGCGCGCCGAATTTGCCGCTGAGATATTGAATGCGCGGGCTCTCTTCCGGCATTGAAAATTACTCCAAGTCCAGCGCGCCTTTTTTCCAGGCATACATAAAGCCGATCACGGCGATGAGCAAAAAAATCCCCATCTCCACAAGGCCGAAAATCCCCAGGCGGCGAAACGTGACGGCCCAGGGATAGAGAAAAACGGCTTCCAAGTCGAAGATGAGAAAAAGCATCGCTACCAGATAGAACTTTACCGGAAAACGAATGCGGGCGTCGCCTTTCGGCGGATTTCCCGACTCGAAAGGTTCCGCCTTGACCGGGCTCGGCCTTTTGGGACCGGCCGTTTGGGCGATCAGGAGTAGTCCCAACACAACCAGCCCGGCAATGAAAAAAATTACCAGGACGGGAAAATAAGGATCGCTCATTAATTGACCACGTTGGGGGTCACGTTAAGACAGGGCCGTTGAGAAGCTCTGGAACCGCCGCGGACAACCAATTTTTTTCTATTGGAAAACCGCCGGGAAGTCAAGGAAATCGCAGAGAGAGGCGGAGAAATCGAAGGAGCGAAAATGCCGCGGTTCGTTGCAATTTCTCAACCCCGTGCCTATAGTCCGGTGCTGGAATCAGGAGGAAAATATGAAGCGATCGGTTTTAATCATCGCCGTAACTCTTGTAGCTGGAATCATCGTCGGTTTCACGGCGGACCGGCTCCTCAACGCGCAACAGCCACAGGAGCAGATCCGGCGCACAACCCTAGTGCAAACGGAATTGCCAGGAGTCCCGGGAAAAGTAGCGGAAGTGTTTTTGATCGAGTTCGCGCCGGAAGCGGCCACCGGCAAGCACTCCCATCCGGGAAACGAGATCGCCTATATTCTGGAAGGCACCGCGGCGGTCTTGGCGGGCGGAAATATGACTCCGATCACACAACGCCGCGGCTCAGTCGTTCACATAGAGCCCAACATGGTGCATGACGTTAAAAACCCCAGCAAGACGGAACCTCTGAAAGCGATCGTGTTCGCCCTCTATGACAAAGGAAAACCCACGATTGTCCCGGCAAAATAATAGCACCGTGTTAACTAATCGCCGACTCGCTTCGATTCCGGGGGAGAGAAGAAATTCTCTCCCCTTTTTTTGCGCGACAATAAAGGGGGCGTCTGGAATTCCAGACGCCCCCTTTATTGATAACTCACCCTTTTTTAAGGCCTGTTAATAATCTTCCTCGCCGCCGTGAGCATACGGCGCCTCTTTCTTCTTCTCCGGCTTGTCCGCGATCATCGCCTCGGTCGTAATCATCAAGCCTGCAACCGAAGCCGCGTTCTGTAGCGCGGTGCGGACCACCTTTGTGGGATCCACGATGCCCGCTTTGACTAAGTCCTCGAACTCTTCTTTCGCCGCATTGTATCCAAAGGCTCCTTTGCCGTTTTTGATTTTGTCCAGGACGACGCCACCGTCGGCGCCCGCGTTTTGGGCAATCCAACGCGCCGGCTCCTCAAGCGCCTTTTGAATGATACGCGCGCCGACTTTTTCGTCGTCGCTGACGCGAAGATTTCCGAGGTTGGCGGACGCGCGAATGAGAGCCACTCCCCCGCCCGGTACGATACCCTCTTCCACGGCTGCGCGCGTGGCGTGGAGCGCGTCCTCGACGCGCGCCTTCTTTTCTTTCATCTCCACTTCGGTAGCCGCGCCGACCTTGACCACGGCGACGCCGCCGGCCAATTTCGCGAGCCGCTCCTGGAGCTTCTCTTTATCATAGTCCGAAGTAGTCTCCTCGATCTGAGCACGGATCTGATTGATCCGGGCCTCGATCGCGGACTTTTTTCCCGCGCCTTCGACGACGGTTGTATTGTCCTTATCGACGATGATCCGCTTGGCCCGGCCGAGATCTTTCAGCGCGATGTTCTCGAGCTTGAGTCCGAGCTCCTCGGCGATCAGGCGGCCATCGGTCAGGATGGCAATATCATCCAACATCGCTTTGCGGCGGTCGCCGAATCCGGGGGCCTTCACGGCCACGGTTTTCAGCGTCCCGCGAATCTTGTTGACCACCAGCGTCGCCAGCGCCTCGCCTTCCACGTCCTCGGCGAGAATGAGCAGCGGCTTGCCGGTTTTAGCGACGTTCTCCAGCACCGGCAACAGATCCTTCATGCTGGAGATTTTCTTCTCATTGATGAGGATGTAACAATCCTCGTAGACGCACTCCATGCGCTCGGGATCGGTGACGAAATAGGGCGAGAGGTAGCCGCGATCGAAGCGCATGCCTTCGACTAAATCGAGCGTGGTTTCCAGTCCCTTGGCTTCCTCGACGGTGATGACCCCTTCTTTGCCGACCTTGTCCATCGCCTCGGCGAGAATAGCGCCGATGGTCTTATCGTTGTTGGCGGAGATCGTCCCAACCTGTGCGATTTCGTCGCGGTCGCGAGTCGGCTTGGATTGGGCTTTGAGCTCCTCCACAACCTTTGCCACCGCCTTATCGATCCCCCGCTTGATCGCCATCGGGTCGTGACCGGCGGCGACCATCTTGATACCTTCGCTAAAAATGGCCCTGGACAAAACGGTCGCCGTGGTGGTCCCGTCGCCGGCGATATCGGAGGTCTTGCTCGCCACCTCTTTGACCATCTGCGCGCCCATGTTTTCGAACTTGTCTTCGAGCTGGATCTCCTTCGCCACCGTGACGCCGTCTTTGGTGATTGTGGGAGCGCCCCAGGACTTCTCCAGAACGACGTTTCGTCCTTTGGGCCCCAGCGTAACGATCACGGTATCGGCCAAAATATTGACCCCGCGAAGGACTTTAGCCCTCGCGTCCTCACTGAATTTTACTTCCTTAGCAGCCATATCTCCTCCTTATTCGATAATCCCTAAAATATCCTCTTCACGCATGATGAGGTGGTCTCCGCCGTCGAGCTTGATCTCAGCACCGGAATATTTTCCGAAAAGAATCTTGTCTCCGGCTTTCACGTCGAGCGGGATGACCTTGCCGTCCTCATGCTTGCCCGCGCCGACCGCGACGACGCGGCCTTCCTGTGGCTTTTCTTTGGCGGTATCGGGGATGATGATTCCGCCCTTGGTTTTTTCTTCTTCCTCGATTCTCTTGACGATGACCCTGTCATGCAGGGGACGAACCTTGAGCGCCATAACTAATCCTCCTCAATAAGACATAAATTAAATTATGAATGACGGGACTGTGGATTGGATGCAAATATAAGCTCGTATCTGCAAACGTCAAGGGGCCTGGCTAATTTTTTCTTACCTTTTTTTACCTGCCGGTGGGCGCGTAGGGTGGAGTGGCCAGATTACGAACATAGGCAATGATATCGCGGATCTGCTTGTCATTGAGCTGGCTCCCCCAACCCGGCATAAACGGCGATTTTCCGACCGCCTGGCCGCCTTTCGAGATGATTTCGCTGAGGATTTTATCCGGGATATGGTTCATGACGGCCCCGTCGGTATGGTTGGCGGGCTTAACCGGAAGAGACACTGCGGCAGGACCGTCTCCCTTACCGGTCTCGCCATGACAGCCGGAGCAATACGTGACGTACAATTTCTTGCCCTCGGCTTTGTCCTGCGCGGCCACAACTTGAGCCACGATTAAAACCAAAATCAGCAGTTCCCCCCCAACCCATTTGCGCGTCATCACGCCCTCCGGTAAATTTCTTGCTGAGAAACTTTTTACTTAGCAGATCGCAGGGAAAAGCGTTAGCGCTCCGGTACAACTTCTGCCGAAACGGTGCTATGGATCGAACACAGAGGAGGCGCGTATGTCGGAAACAACAAAGATCAAGGTCTGGGGCCGAAGAGACTCATCCAACGTGCAAAAAGTCGTTTGGTGCTGCGCGGAGTTGGGCATCGACTTTGACCGAGTGGACCTCGGCGGCAAGTTCGGGGGGAACAAAGAAAAACCGTATCTGGATTTGAATCCCAACGGCCTCGTGCCGACGATCGAAGACGGCGGCTTTATACTGTGGGAATCGAATACGATCGTGCGCTACCTGACGGAAAAGTACGGCGGCGGGAAGCTGCTTTCGGCCAACATGGAGGGACGGGCCAACGCCAGCCGCTGGATGGACTGGCAGTTGACCACGTTAGGACCGGCCATCGTGCCGCTCTTTTGGGGGATCGTCCGGACTCCGGAAGATAAGCGCGACAAGTCGGCGATCGAAGCCGCCGTTGAAAAAACGGGCAAGGCGTGGAAGATCGTCGATGACCAACTCGCGAAAAACACTTTTCTCGCGGGCGATGGTTTTACCATCGGCGATATTCCGCTGGGCGTCTGGGCCTATCGCTGGTTCAACCTGCCGATCGAGCGGCCCAAGTTGGGTCATTTAAGCGCGTGGTATGAAGGTCTCTGCCGGCGCACGCCGTATCAGACCCACATTATGATCCCGATGACGTAGGCCACGGACTGCTCCATACCGCGTTGGCGGCGCATCGATCGCATTGTCTCCGAGGATTTATACGAGGTCGCCTACATCCCACACTGCTCCAGGCGGACTCCCTTTCGGCTGGTCAGAGGGCAAGACTAGGATAGAGTTGAGCGTTATGTGACCACTGATGAATTTCACCAGCTCAAAACCGACGCGCAGTCACTCGGCTTCCGCCACGTCGAATCCGGTCCGCTCGTTCGCAGCACCTACCACGCCTGGAGCCACGTAAATTAGGAATACCCCACGTCACCGCGCAGAGACTCTCGAGAATTCCTCTTAACTCGAATTAAAGCGTCGATCAATTCAATGCCGTAAGACGGTTAGAAAGGCAGTAAAAGCGGATCCCCTGCTCGCTGTGCTTGCTCCGGCGCAGGTGAACGCCGGGATACTGACAGCGGCACATCGGGCGCAAAGTCCATCCGTGCGCCCTCAGTCGCCGGATTCGGTTTGCAGCCGAGCACCGCAGCCAATTTGAACGCGGGCGACTTCTCATCTCTACTTCACTAATCCTGGAAAAAGTTTAGATGCATACTCTCGGTTTACCGCCTCGATGATCGAATTGTCATAGAACCTTTTCGGGTCGGCGGTCTTGGCCTTCGGGTCGGAAGAATCGTCCAGCACCAGCCGGATCGCAGCGGGATCGACGGTCATATCTTTGTTCCAGACCCGCATGCCTTGCTGGTAATTCTCTTTCAGGATCTGCGCGTCGGAGATTTTTGTATATTTGCTATCGGTCTTCTTGGCGAACTCTTCGTCCTCCAGCACTCTTTTGAGTCCATCCAGGTTCGCCCTGAGATAGGCTTTGAGCGCGTTGGGATATTTCTGCGAGAAGTCTCTCGTCACGGCCGTGCCCGGGCCGATGATCTTGAGCCCGTCTTGGTAATAATCGAGGATTACCGGATAGCCCTGCTTCCTGGCGATCTCGGTCTGGGGCGGCGTGATGATCAGACCTTCGGCGTTTCCCACGAGAAAAGAGGCCAGCGCCTCTGGCGTGCTGCGATGATACAGGAGCTTGATCTCTTTGCCCACCTCCATGCCGTGTTTCCGCGCTGTAATACGAACGGCGATCTCTCCGAAAGCGCCGGGAGAAGTGGTCGCGATCGCCTTGCCGCGCAGCATTTCAAAGGCGTTGAGCCCCTTCTGTCCGAACAATACCAGCGAGCTCCGGTCTACGGCCGCAGCAACGTAGATGATATCCGCCCCGGCCAGATTCGCGGCGATCGCCGCAGCCCCGCCCTGATAAATGTCGATCACGCCCGAGACGACGCCTTGCACCGCGGCGCTGGCGCTGACCTGAGTGATGGACACGGTGAGCCCATGCCTCGCGAAATAACCCGCTTCCTGCGCCACTAACAGCGGCAGCGTTGTCGGGCCCCAGGCAGCGATGGCGACTTCCAAATGGCTCTTTTCAGGTTTGGGGAAGGCCGTCGACTCGGCTCCCATCGACATCTGAGGAAAAATCGCCAGGAAAATAAAGCCGACGAAGAGTAGCCGCCGGCGTTTTGGGAATTCGACCTCCATCGCGCCTCACTCCAAGCGGTAGAACGATAGGGCGTTCAGACCGAGAATTTTTTCCTTGCTTTTCTCGGCGATGTCCTTGCGATCGAGGATCTTCCGAGCGCTGTCGGGCCAGTCGGTGTCCCAATGAGGATAGTCCGAGGCGTAGAGAATGCAGTCATCGCCGAAGCGCTCGATCATAAAAGGCAGCGCCGATTCTTCTCCTTCACAGGTGAAAAAACAGCGGTGGTCCCTAATGTATTCGCTCGGCAGCATTTTGAGCGGCGCCATCTCGGCCCTGCGCTTGTGATACTTTTCGTCGAAGCGGTCCATCCAATAGGGCACCCATCCGACGCCGGCCTCGAGGAATGCAACCTTGAGCCTGGGAAAACGGTCGAGCACGCCGTTTGAAATGATCGAGATGATCGAGATCATCTGTTCGAACGGATGCGAGACCATGTGAACGCCGAGATATTTGTGAAAGCGCACGGCTCCCTGGGAAACCTGCGCCGTTGCGTGAAACGCCACCGGGACCCCGAGCTCCTCGGCCTCGGCGTAGATCGGATCGAACTCGGGCTGACCGAGATCCAAACCGGGACTCACGTACGTCGGCATCATGACCGCGACGGCGCCCAGCCGGGCGACCGCGCGGCGGATTTCACCGACCGCATCCGAGACGGCCTGAGGAGCGATCACAGCCGCCGCTTTGATCCGCCCGTCCACGGCTCGACCGAAATCCCGCGCCCAATCGTTGTAGGCGCGCGCCAGAGCCGCGGCCAAATCGAACTCTCGGACAAGGCCGATAGAAAGGGCCGGGCTCGGGTATGCGATCATCAGCTCGATTTTCTCCGCGTCCATGTCGCGGCGATAGGCGTCGGGATCGGCGTCGAGTTTGCCCAGGGTACCGCCCATGCGGATATCCCAGCCGAATTGAAGAAAAAAAGAGCCCGTCCGGCTGCGATACGGTTCCGGCAAGTAGCGTCGATATACGAGATCCGGACTATCCAGCAGATGCCCGTCGCCGTCGATGATGCGAAATCCGCTACCCATGAGACCCCCTTTTCAAAACTATTCGATCTTATTCTACACCGGCCGAACTGTTTTCAAATAGTCCGCGATCGCGAGCGCGTCTCCGCGTTGCTCCGGAGGTGGGAGACGAGGAGACACCGGAATCTTTGAGGCCTAACTGAGTCAACTCTTCTGATTCGCAGCTGGCGCAGCTTTAAGCGCGGTCAAAACCCGCGCCGGCGTGAACGGCGCTTCGCGCAGCCGCGCGCCGGTCGCGTCGAAGATCGCGTTGGCGATCGCGGCCGGAACGGGGACCGTCGACGGCTCGCCGGCGCCCAGCGACGGCATCTCGGGCCGGTTGATGAGCACGATTTCAATTTCCGGCACGTCGCTGAATTTAAGAATCGGATACGTCTTCCAATCCAGGCTGGTCACGCCTTTCTCATCGAAGGTGACTTCCTCGAACAGCGCGCGGCTGACGCCTTGGATCACGTTGCCTTCGATCTGATTGTTGACGCCGTCGGGATTCACAATCAGTCCGCAGTCGTGCGAACAGACGACGCGCTTGACGACGACCTGGCCCGTCGTTCGGTTCACTTCCACGTCGGCCACCGCCGCGGCGTAAGCGCCCGCTCTGCGCGCGAGCGCGACACCGCGACCCTTGGCGATGTTCCCGCTCTGAGCGGGACCGGGCGACGAACGCTTTTGCCATTGCGCCTTGTCGGCGGCGGCCTTGAGACAGTCCGCGCCGCGCGGCTCCGCCGTGTGGCGCAGGCGAAATTCGACCGGATCGACGCCCAGATCGGCCGCGATCTCGTCGAGGAAACACTCGCTCGCGAAGCAGCGCGCCGAGTCGCCGGGCGCGCGCAGATTGCCCGTGCGCAACGGAATCGGTTCCGCAAAGTGCCAATTGATATGTTCGGCAACGATCTTTTGATTGGGCACCGCGTAAATCTCGCCACTGCTCTGCGTGCCGTTGGAACCGCCGGGATTATTGGGCTTGATGCCGACCTGCAGCGAAGCGAGGAGCGGCGTCGATCCTGAAGCCGTCCACGGTTGGCCATAATCGACGAAATCCCACGCGATGAGCTTGCCGTCGCCGTCGATCGCCGCCTTCACCTCGTCCACCTGCGCCGGACCTTTGGGTTCCCAGCCATGTTCGTCCTGGCGTGACCACTGGACGCGCACCGGGGCGCCGGCCGCGCGCGAAAGCAGCGCCGCGTCTTCGGCGCCGTCGTCGGTGCTCATGCGCCCGTAGGAACCGGAAGCTTCGTGGTAAATCACACGCACGTTCTGCTCGGGAATTTTTAAAATCGTCGCGACCGTCGCGCGCGTTCTGAACGGCCCCTGCGGTCCCGACCAGATGGTTGCCTTGTCGCCCTTGACGTCGGCGATGGCGCACGACGGGCCGATCATGCCGTGCATCTGAAAAGGCCAGCGGTAGCTCGCCTGATAGGTCTTTTTGGCCTTGTCGAAGGCTTCTGCCGGATTCCCTTTCTCCACTGCCTTCAGCGTGCGCGCGGGCTTGGTGTTTTTCAAGTAAGTGAATAACGCCTCTGGGTTCGCCGGCAGCTTCGTCGTGGGAGGGGCCCAGGTGACCTTCAGCGCTTCGACGGATTTGATCGCGGCCCACTGCGTCTTGGCTACGACGCCGACAAAGCTTCCCTCGCGCACGACCTTCACGAAGCCGGGAATATTTTTAACTGAGCTCTCGTCAATGCTGGTCGGCTCGGTATTGACGACCGGCGGACGGACCACGCGGCCGTGCAGCATCCCGGGAATGCGCACGTCGTGCGCGTAGAGGTGTTCTCCCGTAAGCTTGCCGGGCAAGTCCATGCGTTTCATCGGCTGGCCGACGATTTTATAATCCTTTGGATCTTTCGGCTTCACTTCGGGCGCGACCTTCATCTCGTTGCCGGCGCCGGTGGCGGTGATCTTGACGTTGAAGCGCTGGCCGCCGATCAGTTGGCCGTAAGAAACTTTCTTTGCGCCATCGCTGACCACGCCGTTTTGGACCGTTAGTTTCTCGACAGGCGCGCCGAGCCGCGCGGCGGCGAGCTTGAGCAGCTCCTGGCGCGCCGCCGCCGCGGCCTGTCTCACCTGCGGGCCGGCGCGCTCGATGCTGCGGCTCCCGACGGTGGAGCCTTGCTCGATTGTTTGAGAAGTGTCGCCGTAAACCATTTTGACGCGGTCGAAAGACACATCTAATTCTTCCGCGACGATCTGCGCCAATGCCGTGATCGTGCCTGTGCCGAGCTCGACTTTGCTGGTGTAGAACGTGACGCTGCCGTCCTTGCCGATCGCGAGCCAGGAATCGAGCGACTGTGGATCGATGTCGCCGGAAGGCAACGTCGCGAACTGGGCGGCCAAGACATTTCGCGCCGCCGGAAAGAGGTTGAAGCTGACGATGAGCGCGCCGGCGCCTTTGAGAAATTGTCTGCGGGAAACTTCCATGGTCTTCATTTTTTTTGCTCCTTCCTCATACCCTCTGGCCCGACGCGCGCTTGACCGCGCGCAGGATGCGCGTGTGCGTGCCGCAGCGGCAGAGGTTGCCGGCCAGCGCTTCTTTGATCTGGCTGTCGGTCGGTTTCGGATTCGTGTCGAGCAGCGCCCTGGTCGTCATGATCATGCCATTGATACAGTAACCGCACTGGACTGCCTGCTCGTCGAGAAAGGCTTTCTGGATGGGATGCATCTTCTTGACCGACCCCAACCCCTCCAGGGTTGTTACCGGGCGATTGGTTGCGCTCTTGACCGCTGTCTCACATGAGCGAATCGCTTTGCCGTCCATGATCACGGTGCACGCGCCGCATTGCGACAGGCCGCAGCCGAATTTGGGTCCGTTCAGTTTGAGATCGTCGCGCAGGACGTAGAGCAGCGGAGTGTCCGGATCGGTATCCACGACATGCGCCTTACCGTTCACCTTCAGTGACATTTTGGCCATAAGCCGACTCCTTTTCCCGACACGCCCAAGTTCGACGCGTCTTGACGTGAACAGGTTCTAAATCAGTCGCACAACTCTGTCAATATCGCCGTTGACTCTCGAAAGAGTGTTTTCCAACGCTCCCGATCTGTGCTTTTAATGTCGCTGCCATGCGTGCAAAACCGTTTGAGAAAGTCATTCAACGGGAATTTACCAAGCAGGCCGAGCAATTTGCCAAATCCCAATCGATGCGGCAAAAAGGCGGCCTGGAAATTCTGCCGCCGCTGGCGGGCGTCAAGCCGAACGATCGCGTTCTCGATCTCGCCTGCGGTCCGGGCTTTGTGGCGTTGGAATTCGCCAGGCACGCCCGCGAAGTCGTCGGCGTCGATCTGACGGCGGAGATGCTCAAGAAAGCGCGCGGGCTGGCGCAGACGGAAGGTTTGCAGAACGTGACGTTCCGCCGGGCGGACGTGAACCGTCTTCCCTTTCCGAACGGGAGCTTTGATCTGGTCGTAACGCGCGCTGCCTTCCACCACTTCCCTGAGCCCGAGCGCGTGCTGAAAGAGATGGCTCGCGTGATCAAACTGAACGGGAGAATTCTGATTTCCGACAACACGTCGAAGAACGACCCGGAGAAGAGCCGATTGCAAAACAGGATTGAAAAGATGCGCGACCCGTCGCACGTCGAAATGCTGCCGCTTCAAAAGTGGCGCAGATTTTTTAGGAACGTGGGACTCCGGGTGGTGAAAGAAAAGCGGCTGGTTCAGCCGCGTAACGCCGAGGACTGGATGGCGCTGACGCAGACGCCCCCGGGCGTAAAACGAAAGATCCGCCGCCTTTTGGTGGAGTCAATCCACGGCGACAAGAGCGGCCAAAACGTGCGGCTGATCGACGGCCGGATCGTGTTTGACTTGAATTACCGGATATTTGTACTGGAGCGAAGCGAATTTTCGACACGATAAATCGAACCGGCTACTCTTGACTTGTATGCATTTATAACGCATCTTCATGCATATGAGAACTACACTCAATATCGATGACACGCTTCTACATCGCGCAGCCAAACTGACCGGCGTAAAAGAAAAAACGTCGCTGGTTCGTTTAGGTCTTGAGACCCTCATCGCAAAAGAGAGCGCTCAGAGGCTGGCAAAGTTAGGAGGCAGTGAAAAGCAGCTTCTTAATGTTCCTAGGCGGCGTTCGAATCACCGCACATGATCTTGGTAGACACCTCTGTTTGGATCGACCATCTCCGTGCCGGCAATCCTCGCTTATATTCGTTGCTCGAGAACGAGCAGGTCGTGTGTCATCCCTTTATTATTGGAGAGCTTGCCTGCGGCAACCTGCGCAATCGCGAGGAGATCTTGAACCTTCTAGCCGCTCTTCCTGCAGCTCAACTTGCAGAGCATCACGAAGTGCTTCACTTGTTGAACGAGAAACGTCTCTACGGTCGGGGCCTTGGTTGGATCGACGCGCACCTGCTCACTTCGGCCCGAATCGTCGGCTGTGAATTATGGACGTTGGATTTCTCGCTTCGACGTGCGGCAACCAGCCTGAACATATCGACCTGAGATCCCCGCAATAAGCATTTTCCCGGACGTAAGGCCGGAAGCTTAAACCCCCCGCCGGCTTCCCCAGAGTTCGATCTGCAGCCGCGGGGTGTATGAAAATCCGTGCTCTTTGCATAGCTCGACGATCCATGGCGAGCGCTCATGTAACTCTTCCCTCGTTCTTCCCTGCGGCATAATAAGGACACGGGTACGATCGACGTTTTTTAGCTTCGATAAAATATCTTCGATCTCGACTAAATCCGCTTTCTTGTCCGCAACGAATTTGAGCTGATACTCGTAGCCGTTGATGAATTGTTGGATGACAGGCACGTTGAGCCGGTGCTCCACGTGCATCCGCGCAAACGCGCCTTCCGGCGTGGAGTTGGCAAGTTTCGGGCTTAGCGACATCAGATCGGACGAAACCGGCTTAAAAATGGTCGCGGCGGTCTCGATCGTGATGTGAAAGCCTTCGCGCTTGAGTTGCTTCGTCAGCTCTTCGATTTCATACGCGAGCAGCGGCTCGCCGCCGGTAACGACGGCGTGCTTTGCCGGGTATCGTTTGGCCGCCGCCAATATCTCATCGACGCTTCGCTCTTCTCCTTCGGGCTCCCACGACGTGTAGGGCGTGTCGCACCATACGCAGCGCAGATTGCACCCGGAAGTCCGGATAAAAACCGACGGGATTCCTACAAGTCTTCCTTCGCCCTGGATCGAGTAAAAGATCTCGGCGATCCGCATAGCTCCAGCTTAGCAAAGCGGCGGAGGAGAATCGAACCGACTCGCGACCCAACGCGTGACCTGAACGGAGATTCTTCGCTACGCTCAGAGTGACATTCGTGGGAAATTGTCATCCTGAACGAAGTGAAGGATCTCTCCGAAAGGACTCACCGCAATCATTTTGCCTTGACTCACTTGCGACCTGTGATACAAGTAAAAGGTTGTACGATGATCCCGGATGACGAAGCAGTACGCGCCGAGGAATTAAGGCTGAAACGGCTCCGCACCCTGATGGATTTTACCGCCGCGCTCCTCCGGCAAGCCGACCTGACCCTCGCCCAAGCTCAGAAGCTCGTCGCCGACGCGCGGGAAAAAGCCCTCGAGCTTTTTCCCGACAAAGGCGAGACTTTCGATTTGATCTACGGCTCCCGCTTCCGCCGCATTGTGGTCGAAAGGTATCAACTACAATAGGCCATTCCATGAATGAAGGTTGGATCCGCATCCGCGGCGCAAAGCAGAACAATCTTAAAAACTTCGACCTCGACATTCCGCTGGGCGCCCTGACCGTCGTCACCGGAGTCAGCGGCTCGGGCAAATCCACTCTCGCTTTCGACATCCTTTACGCCGAGGGGCAGCGGCGCTACGTGGAAAGTTTTTCCGCCTACGCGCGCCAGTTCCTCGACCGCATGGACAAGCCCGACGTGGAAAGCATCGAAGGCATTCCGCCGACGATCGCGATCGACCAGCGGCGGCCGGTCAAGACCTCGCGCTCGACGGTCGGCACCATGACCGAGCTGCACGATCATCTGAAGCTCCTCTTCGCCAAGGTCTCGGTCCTTTATTGCAAAGGCTGCGGGCGGGTGGTGGAGCGGGACACGGCCCAATCGATATTCAAGAAATTGAGCGGCATGCCCGAAGGGACGCCTCTGGTTCTGGCTTTTCCGCTTTCGATTTCTCCCTCGCTTCCCTGGAGCGAGACTAAGGCGGGGTTGCAGCAAGCGGGCTTCCATCGTCTTTTGCGCGACCGCGCCGTCTGCAATCTGGAAGAGATCGAAGATCTCCCCGCCGGGACGGAGCGAATCGAAGTTGTCGTGGACCGGTTGATTTACCGGCCAGACGCCAGAAAGAGAATTTGCGACTCGCTCGAACAAGCGCTTCAGTTCGGCAAGGGAAGGGTAAACTTTTACTACCCGGAAGACGGCTGGCGTGTGGAGCCCTTCAGCAGCCACTTCCATTGTCCGCATTGCGATTTGACCTACCACGAGCCCACGCCGAATCTGTTCTCGTTCAACAGCCCGTTGGGCGCGTGCGAAATCTGCCGCGGTTTTGGGCGAGTGATCGACATCGATTTGGATCTCGTGATCCCCGATCCGACGAAGTCGCTCGCCGACGGCGCGATCAAGCCGTGGAAGACCAAGCCGCGGCGGACGGCGCGACTGATGGAATTTTGCGAAAGCAAAAAGATTCCGACCAAGAAGCCTTACGGCGAGCTGAGCGAGAAGCAGAAGAAACTGATCGTCGACGGCGACGGCAAGTTTAAAGGCATCCGCGGCTGGTTCCAGCGGCTGGAGCGGAAGAGCTACCGCATGCATGTGCGCGTCTTTCTCTCGCGCTACCGCGCCTATCTACTCTGCCCGGAATGCCGGGGGTCGCGGCTGAAACCCGACGCGCTCAATTTCCGCGTCGACGAAAAAACCGTCGCCGATATCGCCGCGATGAGCGTGGGCGAGGCGCATTGCTTCTTCAATGATCTTCATCTCGGCGCTGAGAGCGACGCGGTTGCAGCGCTGATTCTCGACGAGATCCGGCGCCGGCTCGGTTATCTCATGGGCGTCGGCCTCGAATATCTGACCTTGGACCGGCAGTCGCGCACGCTCTCTGGCGGCGAGCTCGGGCGCGTCGATCTCACCACCGCGATCGGCTCGTCGCTGGTGAACACGCTCTACGTCCTCGACGAGCCGTCGATCGGCCTGCACCCACGCGATAGCCGGCGGCTGGTCGAAATTCTTCACGATCTCCGCGCCAACCAAAACACCGTGGTCGTGGTCGAGCACGATCCGGAGATCATCAAGGAGAGCGACTACATCATCGACCTCGGACCGAAGGCCGGCGAGCACGGCGGCGAGATCGTCTTTGCCGGATCTTACAACGATCTCTTGAGCGACCAGAAGTCCCTCACCGCCGCGTATCTGTCGCAGAGAAAGAACATTCCGTTTCCTTCGAAGAGGCGCAAGCCGATCCCGCAGCGAACCATTAAAATTTTCGGCGCGGATGCCAACAATCTCAAAACCATCGACGTGGAAATTCCGCTGGGCCTTTTTGTCTGCCTCACCGGCGTTTCCGGCTCGGGAAAGTCGAGCCTGGTCAACGAAGTGATAAACCGCAATTTGCGTAAGCTGAAAGACTCTCCGGGCGCAACGGTCATGCACTGCGCGAGCCTGGAAGGCGCGGACAAGATCTCCGATGTCATTTTGGTCGATCAATCGCCGGTCGGGACGACGCCACGGTCGAACCCCGCGACCTACATGAAAGTCTTCGACGGCATCCGCAAGCTCTTCGCCGCCGCGGATCTTTCCCGCCTCCGGGGCTACACTCCTTCGACTTTTTCTTTCAACGTCGAAGGAGGCCGATGCGAGACCTGCCGGGGCGAAGGCTTTGAAAAAGTCGAGATGCAGTTCCTCTCGGACGTTTACACCTCCTGCCCCGAGTGCCAGGGGAGCCGCTACCGCCAGGAAATTTTAGAGGTGGCCTATCGCCGCCGCACGATCCGCGACGTGCTCGACATGACGGTCGCCGAGGCGATGGAATTTTTCAAAGACTCGACGGAAATCGAATACGGCCTGCGCCCGCTGCGCGCGGTCGGCCTGGACTACGTCCGGCTGGGACAACCGCTCACGACGCTCTCCGGCGGTGAGTCGCAACGGCTGAAACTCGCGGCCCACATGGCGAAGGCGCGCAAGTCGGGGACGCTCTTTATTTTCGACGAGCCGACCACCGGCCTTCACTTTCACGACATCGAGAAGCTCCTCTGGGCGTTCAACGAGCTGATCGACCAGGGCCACTCCATCATCGTTATCGAGCACAACATGGACGTGGTCAAATGCGCCGATCACATCATCGACTTGGGGCCAGAGGGTGGCGACGCCGGCGGCGCGATCGTGGCCGAGGGCACGCCGGAGGAGATCGCACGCAGCGCCGCGTCTCATACCGGGCGGTACTTGAAGCCCTATTTGAAGCGCGGCGCCGTTTCTCAGTTCGCGCCGCGCTTGGAGAAAAGTTTTCGCGTCGCCGAGTCGAACGGCGCCGGCAACGGTAACCATGCCATTCAAATCGTCGGCGCCAAGGAGCACAACCTAAAAAATATCAGCCTCGAGATTCCCCGCGACCGCTTCGTCGTGATCACGGGACTCAGCGGCTCGGGAAAATCTTCGCTCGCATTCGACATCATCTATGCCGAGGGGCAGCGGCGCTACATCGACAGCCTCTCCACCTACGCGCGGCAGTTCCTAAACATCATGGACCGGCCGAACGTCGATCTGCTTTCCGGCATTCCTCCCACCGTGGCGATCGAGCAGCGTCTCAGCCAGGGAGGAAGGAACTCGACCGTCGCGACCGTCACCGAGATTTACCACTATCTGAGGCTCCTCTATTCGAAAGTCGGAAAGCAGCACTGCGTGAAGTGCGAGCGCGAGATCCGGTCGCTGACCAAAAGCCAGATCCTCGATCGCATCTCCCGCGTTCATCGGGGAAAGGAAATCGCGGTGCTGAGCCCCATCGTCAGGGGACGGAAGGGATTTCACAAAGAGGTGATCACCGGCGCGCTCAAGCTCGGCTACCGGCGCGCGCGCATCGACGGACAGGTCGTCGATCTCCGATCGCCGAAATTAGCCGCCGGCCTGGAGCGCTACCGCGAGCACGATATCGATATCCTCATCGGCCAGGCCAAAGCCGGCGGGCGCGAGGTGGAAGCGATGGTGGAGCAAGGGCTTCGCCTCGGCAACGGCGTGGTGCATCTCGTCACGCGCTCGGGCGAGCACATCTACAACCAGCGCCTCTTCTGCCTCCACTGCGGCATCGGCTACGAGACTCTCGACCCAAGATTGTTTTCCTTCAACAGCCGGCAAGGCGCCTGCGCGGAATGTTCCGGCGTCGGTTTCAGTCTGGAATTCGACCCCGAGCTGATTATCGGCAATCAGCGCCGGCCCTTGGAAGAGATTGTTTCTTCGTTGTCCTCCGGCGCCACCGCCGGCGCGGGACCGATCAGGGGACGCCTGGAAAGAATTCTACGCGATCTCAAGAAAGACCGCGTCAACGTCAAAGCGCCGTTCTCGCGCTTGAGCAAAAAAATTCGCGACCGGGTGGTGCACGGCGGCGATAGCGGATTTGTCGGTCTCATCCCGTATCTGAAAGGACTCTGGGACGGGTCGGAGAACGGCTTGGCCGATTGGCTGTCGCAATTCATGGCCGAGTCTTCCTGCGCTTCCTGCCACGGCCGAAGGCTCAATCGCCGCGCGCAAGCGGTCAAAGTAAACGGCCAGGCGATCTGGCAGGTCACCGGGCTTTCGGTGAAGGAAGCCCAGCGCTATTTCCACGGCCTCGATTTGAGCCAGCACGACAACGGCGGCACGGACCGCGACCGCGCGGTCATGGAGAAAGTTCTGCGCGAGATCCAACAGCGGCTCGAATTTCTCGGCGAAGTCGGATTGCCTTATCTCACTCTCGACCGCCGCGCCGACACGCTCTCGGGCGGAGAAGCGCAGCGCATCCGTCTCGCGGCGCAGCTCGGGTCGAATCTGCGCGGCGTCTGCTACATTCTGGATGAGCCGACGATCGGCCTCCACCCGCGCGACAACGCCATGCTGCTCGGCACGCTGAAGAAATTGAAAAATGCGGGCAACAGCGTGCTCGTGGTCGAGCACGACGAGGCGACGATCGAGGCCGCCGATATCATCGTGGACCTCGGTCCCGGCGCGGGAGTCCACGGCGGCAACGTCGTCGCGATCGGCACGCCCGAAGAAATCCGCCGCAACCCCACCTCGCTGACCGGCAATTTTCTCAACGCGCCGAAGAAGAGAATCTGGCCGCTCCGTCTTTTCGCCGGCTCGACCTGGCTCACCGTCCACGGCGCGAAGGCAAACAATTTAAAGAACGTCGACGTCAAATTGCCGCTCGGCGCCTGGAGCTGTGTCACCGGAATCTCCGGTTCCGGCAAAAGCACGCTGGTCAAAGAAGTGCTTTACAAGGGACTCAAGTCGAAGCTCGGGCAGTTCGCCGGACGCCCCGGACAGCACAAAGACATCGCCGGCTGGCAAGCGCTGGAGCGAATCGTCGAGGTGGACCAGAGTCCGATCGGCAAGACGCCGCGCTCGATTCCCGCGTCCTACGTCGGCTTTCTTGACGAGATCCGGCGCATGTTTGCGCTCACGCCGGAGGCGCGGCTGCGCGGCTACGCGCCGAATCGATTTTCATTTAACGTTTCCGGCGGCCGGTGCGAGGTCTGCGCGGGGCAGGGAAAGATTCGCAAAGAGATGAGCTTCTTGCCCGACGTATTTCTCCACTGCGACGCCTGCGGCGGAATGCGCTTCAACGAGGAGACGCTCAATATCCGCTACAACGGGAAAAATATCGGAGACGTGCTGAGAATGACGGTCGAAGAGGCCGTACCCTTCTTTCACGCCTTCCCCAAGATCGCGCGGCCGCTCAAAATCCTCGACGACATCGGCATGAGCTACATCACACTCGGGCAGGCGAGCAACACGCTCTCCGGCGGCGAGGCGCAGCGTATCAAGCTTGCGTATGAACTCGGAAAAGAATCGCATGGAAAGACGCTTTACGTTTTAGACGAGCCGACGACGGGTTTACACTTCGCGGACGTAGAGAAATTAATCCACATCCTGCACCGGCTCGTGGACATGGGCAACACAGTGGTCACGATCGAGCACAACCTCGAAATCATCAAAGAAGCGGACTATCTCGTCGATCTCGGCCCCGAGGGCGGTGAGAATGGCGGACACGTGATCGCCTGCGGAGCGCCGCTGGACGTCATCAACGACGGCAAGCGATCGCACACCGCCCGCTACCTGCGCGAATATTTGAAAGGGAACTCAGCGAAGCAGGTTCAGCCGCAAGCGGTGACTGTCTAGCACTCAGGCCGGCGTTTGCGCCAGCAGCGCCTTTTTCCAGGACTCCAGCTTCTCGATCCTGCCATACCACGCGCGAATATTTTCGTACTTCTCCAACGGGAAACCCGCAGGCCGGGCATAGATCAGCATAGCGCCAACAGAGAAGTCGGCCAGTGTCGGTTCATTGCCGACAAGATACTCGTGATCTTTCAGATGGCCGTCAAGCACCGCGGCCGAGGCGTGAAAAAGCTCCTCGCCCTTTTTGACTTCGGCGGGATCGGGCCCGCCGGCGCCCAGGAATCTTTTGATCATGTTCTCCCAAACCAGCGTGCCGGTCGCTTTATTCCATTGCGACGCCTGCCAAAATTGCCAGCGGCTGATGTCGGCGCGCGTTTTGTCGTCGGCGGGCCAGAGAGCGTTGTTCGGTTTTTTCCCCGCTATGTACTGCATGATCGCGTTCGACTCCCAGAGCACGAAGTCGCCATCCACGAGCGTCGGGACTCGGCCGTTGGGATTCAGCTTCAGATAGGCCAGATCTTTCTGTGCGCCCTTGAGCAGATCGACAAGCTCAAGATCGAGCTGGATGCCGAGGTGATTCGCCGTTGCGAGAACGTCCACGCAGTTGGGTGAATTGGGATGATAGTAGAGTTTCATTTAAACCCTCCTAGGCAAAAAACATTATTTAAGTTCCACGAAGTCTCCAGCATGGATCACGCCGTCGGTGAGAATCTCCGCGTTGAGACCGCCCCTGTGGACGAGACCGCGTGTGACTCCTTGTTGGGTTAACTTCTGAAGATGGGCGCACGGCTCGCACAGCTCGATGCCCCGAAGCGTGACTTGACCGATTTTAAATTCGCGGCCGACAAGATGATTTAGCGCCACGCCGCGCGTCACGATGTTGCGCCGGCTCGCGCCGGGATCGATCTCGATACCATCGTCGCGCTTGAGCGCCTCGATCGCCTCGACTTCGATCAAGGTCACCTGCCGGGCCGAGCCTCCCTGATACGAATAGGTCCCCGCCTCATTACAGTAACGGTCGCCTTCGAGTCCTTTTCCCGCCAGCGCGCGCACTTCGCCGACCGATTTCGTCGGCGCCGCCGCGTTGGGCGTGATGTGAATGGATGCGACAATGCCGTTCATTTTTTCTTTCCCGCCACCAGAGCCGCGATCTCTGGAGTCGGCATCGCCTCTTTGAGCGCCGTGATGGTTCCCTGGTCACGGATCTCAAGAGCCAAGCGTCTAGTCGCGCCGATGGCGGCTTTGAGAAAAGCCGAGCCGTAGCTCACGCGCGCGACGCCCAAATCCTGCAACTCGCTCACGCTGGGCGTCTGCGGCCCGGCGAGAACGCTGATGGGCGCCTTGACCTCTTTGACAAGCCGGCCGATCGTCTCGCGCGAAACCGCATGCATGAAAAAGATACAGTCCCCGCCGGCCTCGGCGTAGGCATTGCCCCGGCGGATCGCCTCATCGAGCGCTTTCTTGGGATCCTCCGTCATCACCATCAGCGCGTCCACGCGAGTGTTGAGAAAAAATTCGCTGCCTAATGCCCGCTTCGTTTCCATGACGGCGTTGATCTTCCGCAATTGCTCGCCCATATCCACCAACCCACGACCTCCTCCTTGCTTACCCCCCGCGCCGTCCTCCAGGTTCATCCCCGCGACACCGGCGGCGACGAGCGCGCGCACGGTTTCACCGATCTCCTTTTCATCGCCGTAGCCTCTCTCGGCGTCGGCGTTCACCGGAAGAGAAACCGCTTTCACGATTTGTCCCGTCGCCTCGACGGTTTGCTCGCGGCTCATGACTTCGCCGTCGGGATATCCGAGCGCCGCCGCAATCCCGCCGCTCGTGCATTGAATCGCCTGAAAGCCCATCTGCTCGAACAAGCGCGCGCTGAGAACATCATAGGCGCCCGGCATAACGAGAATCTCGGGCGCGCGAACCAGTTCTCTGAGCCTCCGGCTCTTTTCGTTGGCCGCAGCAAGCGTCGCCGGCGGAATCGACTCCATCGGACCTCCTGTTCGCTTTGACGAATTATCCTATTTCTGAAACAGGCTCGGAAGCAAGAGAGCATTCACTCCGTTCGCCGTGTTCCTTGCCGGTGAACCAGAGAGGCGATAGAAGCAAGTTGGTCCTCATGGAACTTCTTCCCGAGAAGGCATACGATGGCCGCGTGGAGCACAGCAAGCCGGTGAGCGCCAAGCCAGAGCCGCTCGGTGAAGAAGGGAAATCACAGCGGGTTGCGTGGAGTATCGGCGCCGTGGCCGCCGCGGGTCTCGTGCTTATTTTAAGCTGGAACTTGATCGCCACGCGGAACGAACTGCGGCAAGCGCGAGGTCAGCTCGCCGCATTACAAACCCAGGTGGGGCAGCGGGAGGAGGTGATTCGGCTCTTATCGAATCCGCAAGTCCGTATCGTCAATCTCGCGGATCTTCCGGCAAGTCGCGGCGCGAAAGGACAGCTTCTTTGGAATCCGGTATCGCGCACGGGTTTGCTGTTGGTAACGGACCTGTCGCAGAATCCCGCCGGCACGGCTTATGAGCTTTGGGGCATCTCCGGCACAGAGTCGGTTCCCGCGGGAATTTTCGTCGTGGATACCGGCGGCGTGGCGCTGGTCCGTCTTCCCAAGCTGCCCGAGACGAAGGCTTTCGACAAATTCGCCGTAACCATTGAGCCGGCCGGCGGCGCTCCACAGCCGACGGGCGCGATGGTTCTTCTTGGCAACCTTTAGGACCGGATGAAAATCCATAAAGCTCTCACAATCGCCGGCTCCGACTCGGGCGCCGGCGCGGGAATTCAGGCCGATCTCAAGACCTTCGCCGCGCTCGGCGTCTACGGAACATCCGCACTCACGGCGATCACGGCGCAGAACACGCGCGGCGTGACACGGATTTTCGAGCTGAGTCCTGATTTAGTTGCGGCTCAGATCGACGCCGTGATGCAAGACATCGGCGCGGATGCCGTGAAGACCGGCATGCTGGTGAATTCGGCGATCATCGAGATCGTGGCGGCGAAGATTCGCGAATACCGCTTGACCAATCTGGTCGTCGATCCGGTGATGATCGCCAAGTCGGGCGATCTGCTGTTGCGTTCCGATGCGATCGAGACGCTCAAGTCGCGGCTCATTCCGCTCGCAGCCATCGTGACACCTAATCTTCCCGAGGCGGAGCAACTCACCGGCCTTCATGGAACACGGCTGCGGGATTTAAAAGAGTCGGCCAAACGCATCGTCGCCATGGGAGCAAAGAGCGTGGTTATCAAAGGAGGCCACCGAAAGGGTCCAGCCACGGATTTATTTTACGACGGAAAAAAGTTTCGCGCCTTCACCGCCGCGCGCGTTGCGACGCGGAACACGCACGGAACCGGCTGCACCTTTTCCGCGGCCATCGCGGCGAACCTGGCGAAGAGAAAGAAATTGGAGCAGGCGGTAGCCCACGCGAAAGCTTACATGACGCGGGCGATCCGAAAAAGTTTTGCGATCGGCGCCGGCCACAGCCCGGTCAATCACTTCTATTTTTTTTGGGGCAATCTAGAGACTAAGCACTTGCGGAAAAAAAAGGCTCGCTAAATCGGGCTTCTTGTCTAGAATTCCCTGCTGCATTTGGTAGGTGAACAGAGTCTCCAGAGATTTTCGCGCCGGTCCTTTGTTTAAACTGTACGCGAACTCCCCGCCCATTACTTTTTTCTCCCATGCCGCTTCTTCTTTCTGTTTCTCGTTGCGGTAACGGTCCGCCATCGATTCTGCCTGGCGAAACGCGTTGAGCAAGGCCTCGACGATCGAGGGATGCCTCTCCGCGATCTCTTCTTTCAAGACGAAAAGATGATTGATCGGGAAGCAGCCGGTGCGGCGGAAAAAATCTTCCTCGGCGCGACGGTGGTCGGGAAAGATCCGGCGCAGCTTGGAATTCGCTGCCAGCGAGTCATAGGGCTCCAACGCCGCGTCGATCTCGCCGCGCTCTAGAAGCTCGATCGCGTGCTCGCGCGTGCGCGGCTCGGATATGAGCCGCACGCGGATCTCCGGCGGCGGAGGACGCAGGGATTCTTCGGCGATGTCCGGCTCGGCGACCAACCATTCCACGGTTTCGGGCTTAACGCTGTATTCGTTCTGGAGAATTCCCTTGAGCCAGACTGGCGTCGTCGCGTTGTAGCGATGGATGGTGATCTTTTTCCCCGCCAACTCGGAAGGGTCGCGAAGCGGCGAGTTCACCGGAAGGTACATGCAGCGATGGCGAAATTTCCGCGATAAAAAGACCGGCAGGGCGCGGAGTCTCATGCCGCGCCTTCGGGCAAGAATATATGAGGAGATCGAGAGCTCGCCGCCGTCGAACTCTCCGGCGATGATCTTCCGGTGGCGCGCGCCGACGTTGTCGAGGCCTGCGCCGAATTCGGACTGGAGCTTAAGCTCCGCGCCCGCGACTCGCACGGAGCCATCGAACAACCCGCGTGTGTTCGGCGCGCGGTTGAAGCCTAAATTTAAAGTAAGTGTCGCCATAATTCCCCTCTTCAAGAAATTTTTGTCGTGCTTTGTTCCATCTCGGAGATGATCTCTCTAGCTACTTTCAGGGGCTCGGCGGCTTCCATGATCGGGCGGCCGACGACGATGTAGTCCACGCCGGCGCGCACGGCGTCGGCCGGGGTCATGACGCGCTTCTGGTCGTCGCGCTTGAATTTTTGCAGGCGGATGCCGGGCGTTACGATCACGAAGCGGCGCCCGCAAGCCGCGCGAATTTCGCCGACCTCGTTGGGCGCGGCCACCGCCCCGTCCATGCCCGCCTTCTGGCTGAGCAGCGCCAGGCGCACAACCTGGTCGGCCAGCTCTCCCGTGACGCCGACTTTTTTCAGATCGCTTTCGTTCAAGCTGGTAAGCACGGTGACGGCCAGCATGAGCGGCTTTCGGAGCGACTCCTGCCGGCACACCCGGTTCACTTCTCTGACCGTCAGGCGCATCATCGCCAAGCTGCCCGAGGCGTGGACGTTGAACATTTTGACTCCGAGGCGGGTCGCCTCGATGGCGGCTTTGGCGACGGTGGTCGGGATATCGTGAAACTTGAGGTCCAGGAAAACCTCGCCGCCCATCTCCTGGACGAGCTTGACGGCTTGAGGACCGGCGTGGGTAAAAAGCTGCTTGCCGATTTTGAACATGCCGACCTCGCCGGCCAAGAGCTTGACCGTCGCCCTGACTCTATCGAGGTCGTCCACGTCGAGAGCAAGGATCAGCCGCTCGCGCATGGGCGTGGGAGAGCGGAGGAGTTGGAGATTGGACGCCATCGTCAGTTTTTCCGCGATGCTTCTTGGCCCGTCTCCGCGCGAATCGTCTCTTGGATTCGATCGGCCGCTTCTTCTATCGGAATCTCTTTCATACTGCCGTCGCGTCGCCAACGCAGCTCGATGCATCCCTTGTCGAGACCTTTCGCGCCCACAGTAACACGCAGGGGAATACCGACCAGATCGGCGTCTTTGAACTTGACGCCCGGCCGCTCGTCGCGGTCGTCCAGCAATACGTCGATCTTTCTCTGCCGCAGCTCTTCATATAGCCGGTCGGCGGCTTTTTGGAGTCTTTCTTCTTTGTAGTTGATCGGCAAAATCATCGCCTGGAACGGCGCTATGGCAAAGGGCCAGATGATTCCATTGTCATCGTGGTTTTGCTCGATCGCGGCGGCGAGCAGGCGCGAGATGCCGATGCCATAGCAGCCCATTTCGATGGGCTGCTCGCGCCCTTCGGGATCGAGATAGGTCGCGCCCATCTTCTCGCTGTACTTTTTGCCCAGATAAAAAACCTGGCCGACTTCTATCCCGCGATAGAGTTCGAGACGGCCTTCATCGCAGCGCGGACAAGAATCTCCGGCCACCGCCACGCGAAGGTCGACGAAGGCCGACGGCGTGAAGTCCCGCTCCTGGTCTACGTCGACAAAATGGGCGTCGGCCTCGTTGGCGCCGGTGACCGCACCGCGCATGCCTTGGATCGCGTGATCGGCGATGGTCCGGAGCTTGAGACCGATCGGCCCCAAAAATCCGGGCGCTACCCGGGTGGCTTTTTGTACTTCGGCTTCGCCCGCCAAAACTGCTTCCTGACAACGCAGCGCGGACTTGAGCTTCAGCTCGTTGATCTCATGATCGCCGCGGACCAGGACAGCCACCAGTTCGGCGTTGTCGACTTTGTAAACCATCGTTTTGATAAACCGCTCGGCCGGGAGTGAGAGGAATTGGGAGACGTCCGCGACGGTTTTTTTCACGGGCGTCGCAACTTTTCTGAGCGGCGGCGAAGAATCCTTGAGATCGCGCGCCGAAGGCGTATGGCTTTTGATCTCGGCCTTTTGAATATTCGCGGCGTAGTCGCACTTGTCGCAACTGACGATGGCGTCCTCCCCCGATTCCGCCAAGACCTGGAACTCATGGGACAAGCTGCCGCCGATCGCGCCCGTGTCCGCCTCCACGGGGCGGAACTTAAGGCCTAAGCGGGTGAAAATCCGCCGGTAGGTGTCGAACATGTTTTGATATTCGCGGCGGCAATCTTCGACGTTCGGGTGGAAGCTGTAGGCGTCCTTCATGATGAATTCCCGGCCGCGCATCAGGCCGAACCGGGGACGCACCTCGTCGCGAAATTTGGTTTGAATCTGGTACAGGTTGAAAGGGAGCTCGCGATACGACCGCACCACGCGGCGGACGAGATCCGTGATCACTTCTTCGTGCGTCGGCCCCAGGCAGAAATCACGCTCGTGTCGGTCTTTGAAGCGGACGAGCTCTTTGCCGTACACTTCCCAGCGGCCGCTCTCCTGCCACAATTCGGCGGGCGAGGCGATCGGCAGCAAAAGCTCCTGCGCGCCCGCCCGGTCCATCTCTTCACGCACGATCGCTTCGATCTTGCGGATGACTTTGAGCGCAAGCGGCAGGTAGTCGTAGATACCCCGGCTCAACTGGCGGATCATCCCGGCCCGGACCAACAGCTTGTGGCTGATGACCTCGGCATCGGAGGGATCCTCCTTGAGGGTGGGAATGAGGGTAGTGGTCCAGCGCATGTTCTTTTACACAATGCAAAATGAAAATTGCAAAGTGTAAAAGTCAAAATGCCAGGAATCAGAATCCAGAATGCGGTAGTCAGAAACCGTTGTCGTTTCCCGGAGCGTGGCTCCTAGATTCCGGATTCTATCTCCGAAACTTTTGCATTTTTCAATTTGCACTTTGCGTTTTAAACTGAGAGGTCAATCCTCCGGAGACGCTGCCCGCTCCGCCTCTTTCTCAGCCACGAGCTTTTCCACTTCTTCCATCAGGGCAGTCACGATCTGGGCTTCCGGCACCTTGCGGATCACCTCGCCTTTTTTGAAGATGAGGCCGATGCCCTTGCCGCCGGCGACGCCGATATCCGCCGCGCGCGCCTCACCCGGACCGTTCACCTCGCAGCCCATGACCGCGACGTGAATGTCTTTATTGCTGAAGGGCAACATGCGCTGCTCCACCTCTTTCGCCAGTCCCACGAGATCGATATCGGCGCGGCCGCACGAAGGACAAGCTACGAAGGTCATGCCTTCTTTGCGCAGGCCGAGCGATTTGAGAATCTCCATTCCGATCCGCACTTCTTCCACCGGATCGGCGGCGAGGGAAACACGGATGGTGTCGCCGATGCCCTCGGCCAAGAGCGCGCCGATTCCGACGGAAGATTTGATCGTGCCCGTCGTCGGCGTGCCCGCTTCCGTGACGCCCAAATGAAATGGATAGTCCACCTTCTGCGCCAGCATGCGGTAAGCCTCGATCATCATGAGCGGATCGGAAGCTTTGAGCGAAACCTTGATTTCCGTGTACCCTAGATCTTCCAGGATGCCGATGTGGCGGAGTGCGCTTTCGACCATCCCCTCGGCCGTGGGCCCATCGTATTTTTTCAGTAGATCCTTCTCCAGCGAGCCCGCGTTTACGCCGATGCGAATCGGGATTTTGCGTTCCGCGGCGACTTTGACCACTTCATCGACGCACCAGCGTTCGCCGATGTTGCCGGGGTTGAGGCGTAGACCATCCACTCCCTGTTCGAGAGCGATGAGGGCAAGTTTGTAGTTGAAATGAATATCGGCGACGAGCGGGATGCGAATCTTATTTTTGATCTCGCCCAACTTTTCCGCCGCCTCGCGCACGGGAACCGCGACTCTCACGATCTCGCAGCCCGCGGCTTCCAACGACCATATCTGATGGACCGTCGCACTCACGTCGCGCGTGTCGGTCTTGGTCATCGACTGGACGGTGATCGGAGCCTCGCCGCCGACTTTGACGCTGCCAAGCTGAATTTGCCTTGTTTTGCGCCGCTGAATCACGTGTTCACTATAATGGAGCCGCCAAAGAGGTGTCAACCAAACGCAAAGTAAGTTCCAGGCTCCGAAGGCTTAAGGTTAAATCACTTCAACTCTTGAACCCTTGGATCCTGTAATTTTTTTTCGCTTCCTTGCCCGTAAGCCGTCGCGCTGGAAGCCGAGCCAATTCCACTGATCGGGATGGCGCCGAATCATCGCTTCGATAACGCGCGTGAACAGCACGGTATTGGCGGCGACATCGTCTTCGAGCCCGTCGCTTCGGGAAAGCTCGATCTCAGGCTCGATGTAAAGTGTCAGCCGGTCGTTTGAATCCCGAACCATATACATGGGCACAGTCGCCGCTCCGGTGCGCAGCGCGAGCGTGGCCGGCCCGCGCGGCGCCGGGGAACGGATTCCGAAGAATTCGACCGGGACGCCGCCGGATTTGAACTCATCGGCGATCACCAACACTATGCCTTTGGACCTTAACGCTTTCAGGATTCCCCGCACCGCTTCACGCCGCGGCTTGGCCGAGATCGTCTGCACTCCCGCCCTGGTCCGAAAATCGTCCATTATACGGGCAACCCGCGGGTCGCGCGGCTGCTTGATCAAAACAGCAAAGGGATAGCCCGCCGCGGCCAGCCGGACGCCGATCAGCGTAAAATTACCGAGATGGGCGCTGAGGGCGATCACGCCCTTGCCCTTCGCCAGCGCCCGTTTCAGATGCTCTTCGCCCTCTATACCGCTCGCGGCAAGAATATTTTCTTTGGGCGCATGCATGAGCGTGAGCGTTTCCAGAATCCCCTGAGCGAAGTTTCTCCACGCTTTGCGAATCACCGCCTGCCTCTGCTGGGGAGAAGGCAATTCATCCGCCATTGCCAGGGCGAGATTCTGTTCCATGCGGCGCCGATATTTCCACAAAAGCACGAAGCTCGCGCGAGCGACGGCCGACGTGTAAGTATAAACCAAGCGAGCAGGCATCCATGGCAGCGCGCGCACAAAGCCCTTCATACTGCACTCCCCGGCGCGGTAACGCAACCAGTCTAGTGCTCCGAAGGCGGATTTAACGAGCCTTCTTATACGCAAGCGTTTGTTCCTCTTTTTCTGTGGCGGCATAAAAAAGTTAAGAAAAATTTTTATACACTCTTTCGCGCCGGCCGAGCAAGCGAGATGCATAAAAAAGGGCGGTGGCACTCACGTCCCACCGCCCTCGCTGCCTTTGCGCGCTTTCAGCGGATCTAACGACCTACCGCCTTGAGCATTCTTTGGCCGGTCCCCATCGGCGGCGACACGTCGCTGTTGCGGCGGGCCTTCCGGGAAGCCAGTTGATAGACCTTGGCCTTAGGCTGGGCTTGAAGCGTGGCTTCCTTCCAGCGCACCAGTCCGGCACGGACGTAAGCCGGGTTGAATCCCAACGCCTCGCAGACGCTGTCGAAGGAAAAAAGCCATTCGCCCTCTTCCTCCGAAATCCACTCTTCGGCTTCACGGAACATCTCCCGGCCTTTTCCGTCGCGGGCAAGGATATACTTCTGGAAGCAGGCGATCGCGTCTTCCAAGACGGCCAGCATCAGGCGCTTCTCCGGCTCCAGATGGGTCTTCCGGCGATACGTGTCCAGGTATTGAGCCGGAATAAGCGTGTCCGGCTGAAATAGCGCTGCCAGTCTGTCTTCGAAGTTGAAACTTTTTTCGTATGACATAAAAGTTACCTCCCTATGGAGTGCGGCCTGATCTGGTTGGACGTTCGTGGGAGCGTTTTATTCATGCCGCACTCGACAGAGAAGAGAAGCCGGTCCCCGGCTGCTTTTGCAGGTCAGCCAGCGTGGTATGGGCAAAGACATCCATCACCCGGTATTGAATCTCGTGCCATACTCCGACCATGGTGCATCGCGAAAGATGGCTACAGCTCATTTGCTGGTCCATGCAGACATTGACGGCGATGGGACCCTCCAGCGCCTCGATAATGTCGCGAAACGAGATCTCGCCGGGCGAGCGCGCCAACGTATACCCGCCGGCCTGTCCGCGCTTCGATCTCACAAGCCCGCTATGAATCAGGCCTTGAATGATTTTTTCCAAAAACTTGCGCGGGATTCCTTGCTGTCGGGCGATCTCAGCCACCGAGCAGCTTTTTTCTGGGTCTTGGCCGGCAAGATAAATCGCCGCGCGCAGCCCGTAGTCCACTCTTCTGGGGATCTGCATGAGCGCCATCTTTATCTCCTCGCTCCGACCTGATTGCCATAATCCCTACGCTTGAGCTCGGATTTCTTCGCCAGTTTCCCCAAAGCAGTGAGACCGCTCAAGCGTTGGACGATCGGGGGCAGCTTTTGGTTGACAAACCCCACCTCTGTTTCCGTGGTGTAGCGGCTCAGACTGAACCTCACAGCTCCCTGGATCCAGTCCGGAGGCACTCCCATGGCCCTAAGAACATGAGACGGCTCGGATGAGCCGGCAGTACACGCTGAGCCTGTGGAAGCGCAAATTCCGTTCTGGTCTAATAAAACCAGAATGGCCTCGCCCTCTAAAAATTTAAAACTCATGTTCAGCGTATTGGGCAGCCGCTTTTCACGATGACCGTTCACCCGGCTCTCCAGGCACGTTTCCAGCAGCGATTGTTCCAGGCGGTCCCGCAGCCCGCGCACCTGGGGCTCGTCTTCCGGCATGTTTCCGAGAGCCAGTTCGGCTGCTTTTCCCATTCCCACGATGCCCGCCACGTTTTCAGTTCCGCCTCTCCGCCCACGCTCCTGATGTCCGCCGATCATGAAAGGCCTGAACGTGATGCCTCTTCGGACATAAATCGCGCCGACGCCCTTGGGCCCGTGGAATTTATGCGCCGATATCGTCAGCAGATCGACCGGGATTTGCCGGAGATTAAGCGGAATCTTTCCCGCCACCTGAACGGCATCGACGTGAAACGGGATTCCTCTAGCTTTCACGATCTCGCCGATGGCGTCGATCGGAAAGATCACCCCGGTTTCATTGTTGGCGTACATGATCGAGACCAGCGCGGTGTCGTCGCTGAGCGAAGCTTTCAACTCCTCCAGGTCGAGCATCCCGTCCGCATCGACCCGGAGCCACGTTACCCGATAGCCTTTTTTCTCCAGATGCTGACAAAGGCTCAGCACCGCCGGGTGCTCGACTTTAGTCGTCACGATGTGGCGCTTTTGCGGCTGCGACTCCAGAATCCCTCGAATCGCGGCGTTATCGCCCTCGGTGCCGCAACTGGTGAACACGATTTCGATCGGATCGGCTGCGCCGAGCAAGGCCGCAACCTGCTCTCGCGCCTCCTGGATCTTTTGCGCCACCTGGCTGCCGAATCCATGGATGCTGGAGGGATTGCCGTAAAGCTCGGTGAGATAGGGTTGCATCGCCGCGAGCGCTTCGGGCGCCAGCCGCGTGGTCGCGTTATTATCGAAGTAGATAACGGGGTCCATGGAAAATTACCAATTCTCTCCTATCCCACGCTGCCCTCAAGGTTTACGCCCAGAAGCTTTTGCGCTTCGACCGCAAACTCCATCGGCAGCTCGCGAAACACTTGCTTGCAGAAGCCGGAGACGATCAGCGTCACCGCGTCTTCGCTCGAAATTCCGCGCTGCCTGCAATAGAAGAGCTGGTCTTCGCTGATCTTGGACGTGGACGCCTCGTGCTCAATCTTGGAGGAAGCGTTCATCACTTCCTGGTAGGGGAAGGTGTGCGCGCCGCATTTATCGCCCAGGAGGAGCGAGTCGCATTGCGAATAATTACGCGCGCCGGTCGCCCCTTTCATGATTTTTACCAGCCCTCGGTAAGTGTTCTGCCCGTGGCCGGCCGAGATGCCTTTCGAGATGATCGTGCTCTTGGTGTTCTTCCCGATGTGAATCATCTTGGTGCCGGTGTCGGCTTGCTGGTAATTGTTGGTCAGCGCTACCGAATAGAATTCTCCCACCGAGTTGTCGCCTTGCAGGATACAGCTCGGGTATTTCCAGGTGATCGCCGAGCCGGTCTCCACTTGGGTCCATGAAATCTTAGAATTTTTTCCCAGACACTTGCCTCGCTTGGTGACGAAGTTGTAGATCCCGCCCTTGCCTTCTTTATCACCGGGATACCAGTTCTGCACCGTCGAGTATTTGATCTGGGCTTTGTCGTGCGTAATGAGCTCGACGACCGCCGCGTGCAATTGATTGGTGTCGCGCATCGGCGCGGTGCAGCCTTCCAGATAACTCACGTAGCTGCCCTCGTCGGCGATGATCAGCGTGCGCTCGAATTGTCCGGTTTCCGCCGCGTTGATGCGGAAATACGTCGACAACTCCATCGGACAACGCACCCCTTTCGGGATGTAGCAGAACGAGCCGTCGGTGAAGACCGCGGAGTTGAGCGTCGCGAAAAAATTGTCCGTATACGGCACAACGGAGCCGAGATACTTTTGCACCAGCTCCGGATGGGCCTGCACCGCCTCGGAAAAAGAGCAAAAGATGATGCCCATCTCGCCCAATTTCTCTTTAAAAGTTGTCGCCACCGAAACGCTGTCGAAAACCGCATCGACGGCCACGCCCGCGAGCTGCTCCCGCTCGCGCAGTGGAATACCGAGTTTTTCATAGGTTGCCAGTATTTCCGGATCGACTTCGTCCAGACTCTTGGGCCGCGACTTGGGCGCCGAGAAATAAATGATGTTCTGGTAATCGATCGGCGGATAGTGGATGTTCGCCCACTTCGGCTCGGCCTGTGAGCGCTCGAGCTTTGTCCAGTAATGATAGGCCTTGAGCCGCCACTCCAGTAACCACGCGGGCTCGTTTTTCTTGGCTGAAATCGTCCGGACTACTTCCTCGCTTAGCCCACGCGGTACGGTATCTACCTCGACGTCGGTGACAAAACCGTACTTGTAGTCCCGGTCGGCAAGGATCTCGACGGTATTTGCTGCTTTAGCCATTTCTTTTACCCTTCTAATTCAACGCTTCGCGACACTAAACCGTGAACGAAGTGCCACAGCCGCAGGAGCGCTTCACGTTGGGATTCTGAAACACGAATCCGGATTGCATCAGCTCTTCCTTGTAATCCAGCTCGGTGCCGTTGAGATACAAAAGGCTTTTCATGTCCACCAAAACTTTGGCGCCATCTTTTTCAAAGATGCGGTCGCCAGGTTTCTGCAAGTCCAGGTCCATCTTGTATTGCAGACCTGAGCAGCCGCCGCCGACGACTTTCAGGCGCAATCCCTGGCTCTCTTTGTTTTCCGCCGCCTGGAGCTGCTTGATTTTCTCCGCGGCGCGCTCTGTAATGCTGACCATTCTAATCCTCCAAGAGCCCGACGGATTCAGGAAGCCTGCCGGGCTTTGAGATCCCTCTCTTCACGTCTTCGAACGTCCCGCTGCGCCGCTTCGTAGAACGGTGAAAGCTTGCGCAGCCTCGATACTTCCTGCGCCACTCGATCGATTGTAAAATCGATTTCCTCCGTTGTATTGAACCGGCCAAGTCCAAAGCGGATCGAAGAATGCACCATGTCGTCCGGCAGCCTCAATGCGCGCAGCACATGGGAAGGCTCGAGGCTCGCCGATGTGCAAGCCGATCCGGCGGAGAGCGCTATGTCTTTGAGCGCCATCAATAGCGACTCGCCTTCTACATAAGCGAAAGCGATGTTCAAATTCCCCGGCAAACGCCGGACCGGATCGCCGTTCACGTAGACCTCCTCCAGGCGGCTCAAGATGCCGTGCTTGAGTCTTTCTCTTAAGTCGATAAGACGGGCCGCTTCCTGCGGCAACTCAAGCCCCGCAATTTCGCACGCCTTGCCGAATCCGACGACGCCGGGGACGTTCAGCGTGCCCGAGCGCAAACCCTGCTCATGACCGCCGCCATCGATGATCGGGCTGAGGCGAACCTTGGGCCGCTTGGAGCGAACGTACAACGCGCCGACTCCTTTGGGCCCGTACATTTTATGCGCCGAAATTGAGAGCAGATCGATCCCCATTTCTTCGACGTTCACGGGAATTTTTCCTACCGCCTGCGCGCCGTCGCAATGAAAAACGACGCCTCTCTCTTTGGCAATTTGCCCGATCTCTTTCACCGGATGAATCACGCCGATCTCGTTGTTGGCCGCCATCAGGGAAATGAGTATTGTTTTCTCTGTTATCGCGGCGGAGAGCTTTTCAAAGTTTAAAGCGCCGTCGCTGTTGACCGGCAGATAAGTGACGCTGGCGCCGCGCCGCTCCAGAGACTTGCAACTGTCCAGCACGGCACGGTGCTCGGTGACGCACGAGACGATATGATTTCCCCTCTCCTTGTAAGCCTCGGCTGCCCCCTTGATCGCCAGATTGTCCGATTCGGTCGCTCCGCTCGTGAATACGATTTCTTTAGGCGAAGACGCGCCGATCAAGCGCGCGATTTGAGCGCGCGCTTGGTCGACCGCCGCTTCCGCTTCCCAGCCAAAACTATGGTTGCGGCTGGCGGCGTTCCCGAACACGTCCATAAAATAGGGAAGCATAACGTCCAAAACGCGCTGGTCCACCTGCGTTGTCGAATGATTGTCTAAATAAACCGGAATCTTCATTGTCGGCCTTGCATAATTAGCCCCAGAGCGATCTCAGACCTATTAGGTCTGATATAACAATATCCGAGCCGATTGTTCGTGTCAACCTGCAAGTAAGTTAACGATTCTTTTCAGAATTTAAAGAGGCGCGAAAGAAAATACCGCGTCGCCGGAACGGTAAACCCGGCCTTCGGCGCCTCAAAAATGAAGGACGCTCTTCAAATATTGCCCGGTATAAGATTTCTCTACCAGAGCGATTTCCTCGGGAGTGCCGAAAGCCACGACCTCTCCACCACCATATCCGCCCTCCGGACCCAAATCCAACACGAAATCGGCCGTCTTGATCACGTCCAGGTTGTGCTCGATGACCACGACCGTGTTGCCGGCATCGGTCAAACGGTTGAGCACGTCGAGCAGCTTTCTGACGTCGTCGAAGTGAAGACCCGTGGTCGGCTCGTCGAGGATATATAGCGTTCTGCCGGTGGACCGTTTGCTCAATTCGCGCGCCAGCTTGATCCGCTGCGCCTCGCCGCCGGAAAGAGTCGTCGCCGGCTGGCCGAGACGGACATAACCCATGCCCACGTCTCTAAGCGTTTCCAGCTTGCGGCGAATGGCCGGGAAATTACCCAGAAACTCTATCGCCTGATTGACGGTTAAATCCAGAACGTCGGCGATGCTTCGACCGCGATACAAAACCTCCAAGGTCTCCCGGTTAAACCGCCGCCCATGGCAAACTTCGCAGGGAACGAACGTGTCCGGCAGGAAGTGCATCTCGATTCGGACCATGCCGTCGCCGGCGCAGGCTTCGCATCGTCCGCCTTTAGCGTTGAAAGAAAACCTGCCGGGTCCGAAGCCGCGCACTCTCGCTTCCGGAAGCTGCGCGAAAAGATCGCGGATATGAGGAAATAGACCCGTGTAGGTCGCGGGATTCGAGCGTGGCGTGCGGCCGATCGGATTCTGATCGACGCTGATGACGTTATCGAAGTTGTGGTATCCGACGAGTTTGTCGCACAGTCCGGTCCCGGCTTTCACGCCGTGAAGACGTTGATTCATCGCTACGTAGAGCGTGTCGAGGACGAGGCTGCTTTTGCCCGATCCCGAAACGCCGGTCACGCATGTCATCGCCCCTAGCGGGAACTCCGCGGTGATCCCTTTTAGATTGTGCTGGCGCGCGCCTTTCACGATCAGAGCTTTGCCGTTGCTTTTGCGACGGCGAGCGGGGAGCGGAATCTCCAGACGGCCGGAAAGATACCGGCCGGTGAGCGATCCTTCACTTGCCAAAACTTGCCGCGGCGATCCTTGCGCCACTACCGCGCCGCCGTTAACCCCGGCGCCGGGTCCTAGATCGATGACGTGATCCGCCGCCATGATGGCCTCGCGATCATGCTCGACCACCAGCACCGTGTTGCCCAGATCTCTAAGCTCGCAAAGAAGACCAAGCAGACGCGCGTTGTCCCGCGGATGAAGCCCGATACTCGGCTCATCGAGAATGTAGAGCACCCCCACCAGCCGCGACCCGATCTCCGTCGCCAGCCGGACTCGCTGAATCTCTCCGCCGGAAAGCGTGGCCGAGGGCCGGTCCAGGCTTAAATAATCCAAGCCGACCTGAATCAAAAAACCGAGCCGTGCGGCGATCTCGCGCACCATGCGGTCGGCGATAGACCGATCGCGCTCGCTGAGCTCGAGCTTGGTGAAAAAATCTAGAACCTCTGCGACCGGGGCGCCCGACAGATCGGAAATGCTCTTCCCCGCAATCAAAACATGGAGACTCTCTCTCCTGAGGCGTTTTCCATTGCAAGCCGGGCAGAGCGCGGCGTCGAGGTAATCTGTTGGCTCCTCCGATCCTTTGCCAGCGGCGAGCCGTCGGCCCAGACCCGCGCAGTCGGGACAGGCGCCTTCCGGGCTGTTGAATGAAAAAAGTTGCGGCGCAAGCTCGGCGTAAGAAATACCGCAGCGAACGCAGATGGATTTCTGGCTGAAGATCAGCTCGGCGTCATTATTTCCCGTGCCGCCCACAATCTCGACCTTGAGGACGTCGCCGCCGTAGCGATAAGCGGTCTCCAGGGAATCGGCCAGCCGCTTTTCGATGCCATCTCTTAGAACGATTCGGTCGACGATCAGATCGACGGCATGGCCGGCGGATTTTTTGAGTGCGATCTCTTCGCTCAATTCGTAAACTCTGCCGTCGATCTTGACGCGCGCAAAGCCGGCCTTGGCCAAAGCGTCGAGCTTTTTCCGCGCATCGGCAACTCCGGCAACGGCGATCGGCGCCAGAATATTGAGCTGGGTTTGTGGCGGTAACGAGATGAGCCGATCGACGATTTGCTGGACCGTGTGCGTGGCAATCTCACGGCCGCACTTGTAGCAATGCGGTTTGCCTATGCGGGCGAAGAGGAGCTTGAGATAGTCGTAAATCTCGGTAATCGTTCCGACCGTCGAGCGCGGATTCCGGCCCGCGCCGCGCTGCTCGATCGCGATCGCGGGCGACAGCCCCTCGATCGCGTCCACGTCGGGCCGCTCCATCTGCTGCAAGAACTGCCGCGCGTAAGCCGAGAGCGACTCGATGTAGCGGCGCTGACCCTCGGCATAGAGAGTGTTGAAAGCTAACGAGGACTTTCCCGAGCCGGAAACTCCTGTGATGACGACGAAGCGATCGCGGGGAATCTCGAGGTCGATGTTCTTTAGATTGTGCTGCCGCGCCCCTCGGATGACGATCTTGCCGGGCATTTACCTGTTAGCTGCTCCGCAGCTCTTTCAGCTTGGCCTCGACGATCCGCCGGTATTCGTTCACCTTCTCGGCGCTTTGAGCTTCGAAGCGGAGAACGAGCGCGGGCTGCGTGTTGGAGGCGCGAATCAGTCCCCAACCCTCGGGAAATTGGATGCGCACGCCGTCCACGTCGATGATCGGATAGTGCCGGCGAAAATATTCCTTGGCGCGCTCGGCGATTTGAAATTTTTTGTCGTCGGGACAATCGACGCGGATCTCAGGCGTGGACACGCTCTTGGGCACATCCGAGAGCAGGGCTGACAAAGGCCGGCCCAATCGCGCCACAAGCTCGACCAGGCGGAGCGAGGCGTAAATCGCGTCATCGTAGCCGAAATATCGGTCGGCGAAAAACATATGGCCGCTCATCTCCCCGGCCAGCACCGCCTTGGTTTCTTTCATCTTCGCCTTGAGCAGCGAATGGCCCGTCTTCCACATGATCGGCTTGCCGCCGTGCAAAGCGATCTGATCGTAGAGTCGCTGAGAGCCCTTAACTTCGGAAATGATCGTCGCGCCGGGCTGGCGCTTGAGAATGTCGCGGGAAAATAGAATCAAAAGCTGGTCTCCCCAGAGGATATTGCCTTGTTCATCGACGGCGCCGATGCGGTCGGCATCGCCGTCGTAGGCGATGCCTAAGTCGGCCTTTTCTTTTTTTACTTTGTCGATCAGCAGCTCCAAATTCTCCGGAACCGTTGGGTCCGGATGATGGATGGGAAACGTCCCGTCCATCGTGCAGGCAATTTCCCAGACCTCGCAGCCGAGGCGGCGGAAAATTGGCGGCCCGACCGGGCCGCCCACGCCGCTGCCGGCGTCGATGACGACTTTGAGGGGGCGAGCGAGAGTAGGCACGTCGCGCCACAGGTGTTCCCAATAAGGCGGAATAATTTCGTAGGCTTCGCGTTTTCCCCCGGCGTTTTCCTTGAAATCTCCGCGCTCCATCCGCGCTCGCAAGTCCTGGATCTGAGCGCCGTAAATGGTCTCCTTACCCAGGCAAACTTTGAAGCCATTGTATTCGGCGGGATTGTGACTCGCGGTCACCATGATCCCGCCGTCCACGTCGAGATGAAAGAGAGAAAAGTACAGGAGCGGCGTAGGGCAGACGCCGATGTCGTAGACGTGCAAGCCGGCGGAGATAAGGCCGCGGATCACCGCCTCGGCGTAGGAATCGGACGTGGCGCGGCAGTCCCGTCCTACCGTGACGCGCCGCCCGCCTTTGTTGTAAACGGCGGTTCCATGAACTTTGCCGAGAAGATGCGCGAATTCCGAATCGAAATCCTTTTCCGCCAGGCCGCGTATGTCGTACTCGCGAAAGATCTCTGGATTCATGATCTCCTCCGCTGCTTCATCCTTCGCGCCAGACGCGCCGCCAACAAGATGGCTTCTCTCATGCTGGTCGCATCGGCCTTGTTTTTGCCGGCAATGTCGTACGCCGTGCCGTGATCCACGGAAGTTCTGACAAACGGAAGACCCAAGGTCAAGGCCACCCCGCCGATAAAATGCAGCAGCTTCACCGGGATCAGCGCCTGATCGTGGTACATGCAGATCACGGCGTCGTAGTCTCCCCGCTCCGCCTGGTAGAAAAGGCTGTCGGCCGGCAACGGGCCGAAGACTCGGAGTCCTCTCCGCTTCGCCTCCCGCGCCGCGGGAAAAATAATTTTTTTCTCCTCGTAGCCGAAGATCCCTTCCTCGCCGGCGTGCGGATTGAGCGCCGCTAACGCCAGTCTGGGTCGAGCGCGGCCAAAATATTTCCTGAGCGCGTGATCCGCCAGTTCCAGCGTGACGAGAATTTTTCGACTCGTCAACGCTCGGCCAACTTTCATCAAAGGCAGGTGGACCGTTACAAGGACAACTTTCAATTTGTTGCCCAACAGCATCATCCGGCTCTCGGCCGCGCCGGCCAGCTCGGCGAGCAGCTCCGTGTGGCCGGGATACCGGTGTCCGGCCATTTGGAGAACTTTCTTATTGAGCGGCGCTGTGGCTATGGCATCGACCGCTCCCGAGAGCGCCAGCTTCGCCGCTTCCGTGACGTAACGATAAACCGCAGCGCCGCAAGCTCGTGAAGGAATTCCCGGTCTACACTGCGCGGGAGAGAGAGAAGACAAAGAATGAATGACAATCGCATTGCTCTTGGGCCAAGGCCGGCCCTGCTCCCATCGAACCAGCTTGGGTTTGGAGGCGCCGGTTTTGAGGCCCCGCGAAAGAATCCCCCAATCCCCTATGACCAGCGGGCGGCAATTCCGCCTCACTGACGGATAGGCCAGCGCCTTGAGGACGACTTCCGGCCCCACTCCGGCGGGATCTCCCATGGTCACAGCCACAATGGGTTTGGCCATTTTATCTCTCGCTCCAAACAGCATACGACCGCCGGGGGTATCTCGAAGGGCCGATGCGTGGGACGAGGGGTATCAAGCGTACACCGGAAATTCTCCCAACTCTCAGGTGAGCGTAACACAGGCGTATCGCATCGACCCGGAGAGAGACCCTCAGGCCGGCGGATGGTAGATGGGGCCTGTTCACCGGTCCGGTTTATTTTTTAGAGAAGGGATTGAGACTCTGCCAAAAGCCGCCCGACTCTTTCGGCTTCTCAACTGCGCCTTTGGGGTTTTCAATCGGGTCGAGAATTTCGTCCGTTGTTTGCCGATCGTCGGCCGAGTCCGACCTGAAAAGCGGCGTGCCGAATAGACTGATCACGTTCTGCCCGGCGTTGGGATTCCGTCCAATTTCCTCATCGTCTTCGATCGAAGTGGATTTGAACGGATTGAGGAAATCCCAAAAGCTCGAGCTTTGGTTTTTGGTCCGCTTGGAGCCCGAGGCAACAAGGGAGTCCATCGTTCCTTCTTTGGTGTCTTCCGGACGGAAGACGACTCCGGGTATCTTGACGTCGACTTTATGCTTTCTCCGCAGGTCGCTCCTGAGCCATTTATTGAACCGCTCGTCCAAGGCTTTGGCCGTAAGCTCGTTTTGGATTTTTTCTCTTACGTCCGACAGCGCGAGCTGTTTTCCCCCTTCGCGCGCTTCCAGCTTGAGCAGATGAATCCCGGCGCTGGTGCGCACCGGCTGGCTCACCTCGCCGACGGCGAGTTTGCCGAAGGCAAGCTCGTCGATTTCTTTCAGCATGCTTCCGTGGCTAATCCACCCGATATCTCCTCCCTCCGAGGCGCCGGCGCCTTCCGAGTAGCTCTCGGCCAGTTTGGCGAAATCCTCTCCGGCCAAGGCGCGACGGCGAATCTCAGCCGCCTTTTCCATCGCCGCCTTCTGCCCCTCGGGAGTCTCGGGAACCGCAAGCATAATGTGGCGCAGGCGCACTCTTTGGTCGGAAACATATTGTTTCTGGTTCAATTGATAGTAGCGCTCCACGTCTTCGGAAGTAATGTTGATTCTTTTGCGCACTTGGGCGTCAATGATTTCGCCCTTTTCGACTTCGGCCCGGATCGAGGCGCGATACTTTCCCCAACCAACCCCTTCCCGCCTGAGCGCCTCTCTAAGCTGTTCGTCGTTGATTTGGTTCTTCTCTTTGATTTGGTTGATATACTGGTTGACGTCATCGTCGCTGACTTTGATTCCCGTCTGTTTGACTTCGGCGGCGAGGAGCTTATCGGTAATAAATTGCTCCACCACCTCCTGGTCCTCTTTGCCAAGACGATTCAAGTCCCCGACGGGAAAGTCGCGGTTCATCTGATTCCTGGCGTATTCTTTTAAGTTGGTGAGCGTATAGGGCTCGCCGTCGAGCACAACAAGCACCTGCTCGATCACATTGGCTGTCGCGCGAGACGCACAGAACAGGGTGAGGCAGGCTAGGGCAACGAGGCCGTAGTAATTCTTTCGCCTCTTCATGGCCGGTACTCTTTCCTTACTTTTAGGTTGGAATTCAATTAGCTATCACAGCGCCTTGCGAAAGGCAAAACGGTCGGCTTGAATTTCGCCGGCCAATACTACCCACGCTATTTTTCCTTATTGGCCTCGCGCCAGGCGAGGTAAAAGATGCCTGCCAACAGAAGTATCATCACCAAAGGCGGAAGAACCGCTGCCATAAAATTCTCCTTCCGATTCTTTAGGATACCCATTCTGCCACTGCCGCCTCGGTCCGTCAATGTCAATATAGACACCGTAGCCGGACGTGTAGACGGAACCTTATCTCCCTGGTATACACCGACTGAGGTTTGGATTTTTGAAAGACGAAAAGCCATGAAGCGATTATTTCTCCTGGTGGTGGCCGCGGCGCTTCTGGGCTTCGTCGAACCCGCAAGAGCGCCTCACGCCGTTGCCGAAGACGAGCAACATCTCATCGGCCAGCTTCTCGTCGCCACTCCGGAAATGGCCGACCCGCGCTTCGAAGAGAGCGTCATCTACATGATCAGCCATGATCAGACCGGCGCCATGGGTTTGGTGATCAATCATCCGGTCGCCGAAGGGCCGCTCGCGGACCTGCTCAAGGGGCTCGGCCACGAAAGCCCAGGTGCCCAAGGAACCGTCGCTATCCACTACGGCGGTCCGGTCGAGACGGAGCGGCTCTTTATCCTTCACGGCAACGATTATGCCGCCAAAGCTACGATGTTTGTCGGCAACGGCCTGGGAGTCACTTCCGACTTCGGCATCCTGCAAGCGATCGCGCGCGGGAAAGGCCCGCGGCAAAAATTGTTCATCTTCGGCTATGCCGGCTGGAGCCCCGGCCAACTCGAGGGCGAGATCAAGACCGGCGCGTGGTTTTCGATTCCGGCCGAGATATCGCTGATTTTCAACGGCGACGCGGAAAGAAAATGGGAGAAAGCGGTCGCGAAGCGGAAGGTGAAGACGTAGTCATTCCCTCTATCACGGATTTCGCTTCGCTATGTCGATCAGAATGTCGGTGTCAACGAAGGTTGTGGTTTCAATCGCCACGACGCTCGAGAGATTGTCTTAGCTTTCCGGCATAGGATCGACCGTTGCGGATATCCTTCCGGTACTGCCACATTCCACAGAATCGCGTGTCGAGAAGGCTTTTTTGGCGTCGGCTCGGCGAACGCCGGCCTTTTGTAGATGCGCGGTTCTTTGCCATGGACTTACTACCTGTGCGCTACGGTACTTCCTGGCTCAACTCCCGAACGTGTAGAATTTCTTTGCTGCCGAGGGGTCGTACATCTTTCTCAGTTAACGTAAGCACGGCCACCGTCTTACCTTCGGCAGTTACGAATTCGACCTCGAACGCCGCGCCGTCGCCGTAGCAATGCACGACAGCCCCCAAGTCGCCCTGCTTGAGACCGTACTGATCGACGTCATGTGCTAGTGCCACGGTATCCAATTCCCGAATCATGCAGCCTCCTTGTACTCGCCTTCCTACAAAAGATAGGCCGTTACGAAGCGCGGCGAGTCTCCCTGTTTGTCTATCGCCCAGATCGTTCGAATCCGCACCGTTCCCCTGGACGGCGTAGCCAGTGGTCCATCCAAGACATACTTTGTGCCGTGTGGCGACGAAGAAACGTCTTTGACTTCTTCTCGTTGAGCAATCGCGATTAACCCCAATTCCAATAAATCCGGATTCGCGTCCGTGAACCCTACAAGGCGAAAAAATCTAGCTTTCGACCTGCCCACGTAATGTTTTTCTGATAGCAAATAATCCCTCAGTTTTGCGGATGGAACATATGCGCGTTCCCGGTTAGGAAGCTTCACGCCCGGTTCTCAGAGCTTAATTTCTCAACCGCATAACTACTTCGATGGCTGAATCGAATTATGCATGTTCGCAGACGTTTAGGCAAACGTGCCCTTTCCGGGACGCTTACCCAGTCGTCAGGCTCGCGATAAACTGCATCACTTCCGGAATGACTTCTCCCCAGTCCCGACTCTTTGGGCTGAAAGAAATCCGGCCTTCGGGAGAAATCCGTATTCCGCCGTTCTTGCCGACGAGTTGGACCAAACGCTCGACCTTGACCGGCGACTCTTGATGAAATAGCAGAGAGACCCGGCTGTCGTTGTAGCTGATCTGCTCGACGAGATAATCTTTGAGAGTCCGCCGCAGATCCATGACGCGGAAAAGGTTCTCGACCACCGCAGGAAAAGCTCCGTAGCGGTCTCTCATTTCCTCCTTTACTTCTTCCAGCTCGGCCAAGTCGCGGAGGCTCGCCAGACGCTTGTAGAAAAGCAGGCGCTGATTCGCGTCGGGAACGTAGTCGTCGGGAAAATAGGCGGGAATGCCGAGCCGTATCTCGGGCTCGACTTCCGGCCGCACCGGCTGGCCCTTCAGCTCGCTCACCGCGTTTTGTATCATCTCCGTGTAGAGTTCGAAGCCGACCGCGGCGATTTGTCCGGACTGCTCGCGTCCCAGAAGATTGCCCGCGCCGCGGATCTCCAGATCCTCGACCGCCAGCTTGAAGCCGCCGCCGAGATCGTCCAGTTCCTGGAGCGCTTTCAATCTTCGCTCCGCGTCGCGGGTGATCATTTTTTCGCCGGGGATCAGCAGATACGCGTAGGCCCGCCGGTACGAGCGGCCCACCCGTCCGCGGAGTTGATAGAGTTGCGCCAGACCGAATTTGTCCGCCCGGTTGATGATGATGGTATTGGCGTTGGTGTAGTCGAGCCCCGACTCGATAATGGCGGAGCAGACCAAAACCTGCGCGCGGTTTTCCATGAAATCCAGCATCACTTTCTCCAGCTCGCGCGGATGCATCTGGCCGTGCGCGAGAGCCACTTTCGCCTCCGGAACCAGCTCGGCGATTTTCTGCGCCATCCGCTCGATCGTCTCGACGCGATTATGGAGAAAAAAAACCTGGCCGCCGCGCTCGATCTCGCGCAGCACCGCGTCGCGGATGACGCTTTCGTCGTAGCGGCAGACGTAGGTGCGGATCGCCAGGCGGTCGAGCGGCGCCGTCTCGATAACGCTCAAATCACGAATGCCGATCAAAGACATGTGCAGCGTGCGCGGTATCGGCGTCGCCGTGAGGCTCATCACGTCCACCATGTAACGGAGTTTTTTCAGTCGCTCTTTCTGCGCGACGCCGAAGCGGTGCTCCTCGTCGATCACCACCAGTCCCAGGTCCCTGAACACGATGTCCTTTTGCAGCAGCCGGTGCGTGCCGATCACGATATCGACCAGGCCCTTGTCGAGATCCTGGACGACCAGCCGGCTCTGTTGGGACGTTTGGAACCGGCTCAGCGTTTCGATCCTCACGGGGTAGTTACGAAAACGCCGCCGGAAAGTTTGCAGATGCTGCTGGACTAGGATAGTCGTCGGGGCGAGCACGGCGACCTGTTTTCCGCTCATCACCGCGACAAAGGCCGCGCGCAGCGCGACTTCGGTCTTGCCGTAGCCCACGTCGCCGCAGATCAGCCGGTCCATCGGCTTTTTCGCGCCCAGGTCTTTGAGCGTTTCTTCGATCGCCTTCTCCTGGTCGGGCGTCTCCTCGAATTCGAACGATGCCTCGAACTCGCGATAGAGATGGTCCGGCGGCGAGAACGCGTGCCCTTCGTGGACTTCGCGCGCGGCGTAAAGCTCGACCAGCTCGTGAGCCATCTCCAGGACCGATTTGCGTGTCTTGGCTTTGACCTTCTCCCAGGCGGTTCCGCCCAGCCGGTCCAAAGCCGGCCTGGTTTCTTCGCCGCCGATATATTTCTGCACGAGGTTGATCCGGTCCACCGGCAAATAGAGGCGGTCGCCGCCTTCATACTCCAGGTGGAGAAACTCCCCCTCGGCGCCCGCGACTTTGAGGAATTTAAGCCCGCGATAAATGCCGATGCCGTGGTCCAGATGAACGATCGTGTCGTCTTGCTTGAGCTCGCTGAGGCTCGTGATGAAATGGCCGGGAGCGCTTCTCTTGCCGCCCGCCGCCACCCTCTTTTTACCGCCGAAGATCTCGTCGGTGGTGATGACGACCAGATGCTCGTCGGGAAGACGAAACCCCTGCGTCAAATTTCCGACCAGCAGGATGCGCGCCGTTTCTCCGCCGGTTTTCATCAGCGGCCCCGGACCCTGCTTCACGGAAAAGTCGAGTTCATAATGAACCAACATATTTTTAAGCCGAGCGGCCTCGCTTCGCGTCGGCGCGACAATAAAAATTCTTTCGTCCGTCCACTCCTTGATTCGCGCCGCAAGCGGCGCGAGCGACGGCTCTTTTCCCTGGAGCGAGAAAATCTCGGCATGAAGAGCGGTGTTGAGATACGATTTGATGGCGACCGTATCGGCGGATTTCGTCGCGCCGGGAGCGATATCGAGCGACTCGGTCACAACCTGCCGAAAGGGTTTCACCTCCCGTTCCCATTCCTCGGCGGTCAAGTAGAGTGTTTCAGCCGGCGGCGCGAACCGGCCCTGCTCTTGCGCATGCGCCGCCATTTGCCCGACCAGATGCTCGAAGCGCTCGGCCTCCGCGGCCACGTGGGCGGCTTCATCGATCCAAAGGATGGCTTCGGGCGGCAAATAGGAGAAGACGGTGGACAGGGCGGGATAAAAGTAGGGAACGAAGAATTCCATGCCGGCGACCGGAACGCCTTCCCGGAGGGATTCGAGGAGCGAGTTTTTAACTTTACGATCCATCTCCAGGTCGGCGGCCCGCTTGTCAATCTCCCGCGCCACCGTGTCGATGTCGTGGCGTCCGAGAGAGAACTCTTTCATGGGCAGCAAGAGAAGCTCCTGAAGCTCTTTTTTCGACCGTTGCGTCGCGGGATCGAATTCACGAATCGATTCCAGCACGTCGCCGCTAAATTCCAGGCGCATGGGAAGCGGATACGCCGGGGAAAAAATGTCCACGATGCCGCCGCGGACACTGAAGTCGCCGCGCTCCTCCACGAGGGGAACGCTCTGAAATCCCCAGCCGGCCAGATGCTCGAGCAGCCCTTCGCGCGCGCTCTCTTCTCCCACGACGAGATAGCGATAGGAGAGTTTTAAGGCTTCTTTGGGTATGACTTTCTGCATCAACGCGCCGGGAGTCGAAATGAGGATCGGAGACTGGCCTTCGAGCAGATGGTAAAGCCCTTCGAGCCGGGCCGCGATGCTGTCCGGGTGAGGAGAGAGATTTTCAAACGGCAGAATTTCCCACGAAGGAAATAGCTGAAGCCGTTTATCCAGCGGCGCCGCCGTCTCTTCTTCGCCGAGAAAAAAGCCGAGATCGAGGTAGAGCTGCTCGGCCTCGCGCGTCGTCGGCGCGACGACGACGGTCGGCTCGCGCCGCCGCGCGGCAACGAGCGACATGAGATAGCCACGCGCCCCGCCATTCAGGCCGTGAAGCCGCTTTTCCCCGGTCCATTGCCCGCCGAGCAGCGGCTCGATTTTTTCGAGTAGAGTGGACACAGTTAAAATATTCCGAAACGGAGCAAGGAAATTTTCGGCGCTTTTAACGCGGCGTCGTTCTTGCTCTCGACCTCGTCCGCCCACGCCGCCATAGCTTGGATCAAGCCCGTCACTTTGATTCCGAGATAAGCCGGCTGATAGTTTTCCAGGCGGATGAGCGCCTGGCGCGCCATCCGGGCAGGCCCTTTCACTTCGTCGAAATCGCGGGCCAGACGCAGAGCGGCGGCCAACTGGATGAGCCCCTCAAGAAAGGGTTTGTGTTTTTCTTCGGCGCGGAGATAAAAATCTTCCAGCGATTCGTGCGATTCGAAATAGCGTCCCGCGTTGAACAAACCAATACCCTCTCGCAACCGAGCATCCACGACGAAACTCCTCGATGCGAATCTAACAAGTTCGACGGAGCGGCTCAAGGAAAAACAAAGAATGTCTTTTTTCTTTCCGGCCGTTGCAGTATCTTTGCGGCGTGAGTCAATCTCCCGAAGCCTCGCACGCCGTTCGCGGCTATTGCGCTTTGTGCACGGCGCATTGCGCGACGATCGCGACCGTCGAAAACGGCCGCGTCGTCAGGCTCGACTCCGACCCGGACCATCCTCACGGCGGCGTCATGTGCATCAAAGGCAAAGCGGCGCCGGAGCTTCTCTACCATCCCGACCGGCTCGATTATCCGCTCAGGCGCACCCAGCCCAAAGGCGATCGGGACCCCGGCTGGCAGAGAGTCGGCTGGGACGAAGCGCTCGATTCGATTGCGCAGAGGCTTTTGCAAATCCGCGACCGCTACGGCGCCCGCGCCGTCGCCTTGGCCAAGGGGACCAAAAGCGGCACGTCGGTCGACGACGCCGAGCGCTGGCTCGGCCGGTTGCTCTACAGCTTCGGCAGTCCCAATTGGGTCTCGACCACGCACGTTTGCAACTGGCACAAGGACAGCGGCTTCAGCTACACCTTCGGCGTCAACCTGCCGACGCCGAATCTCGAACGCAGCGGCGCGTTTCTTCTCTGGGGCCACAATCCGAGCTCGACTTCTTTGATTCTGGCGCACGACATCGTCGCGGCGCGAGCGCGCGGGATGAAGCTCGTCGCCGTCGATCCGCGCCGCGTCGGTATCGGCGGCCAGGCGGACGTTCTTCTGCAAGTTCGTCCCGGCACGGACGGCGCGCTCGCGCTGGCGCTCGTTCACTGTTTTCTGGAAGAGGGCTGGTACGACGCGGATTTTGTCCGGAAATGGACCAATGGGACTTTTTTATTGCGCCGCGATAGCGGAGCGATTTTAACCGAATTCGACATCGCGCCGTCGGGCGAGCGCGGCCGCTACGTCATGTGGGATGAGATTTCGGACCGAGCCGTAATTTACGACCCTGCTTCGGGATCGTCCGAGACCGATCGTGTGCGGCCGCTGATCTTCGGTGAGAGGCGCGTGCGCGGCAAAGACGGCGCGGAGATTTTATGTGAGCCGGTTCTTCAGGCTCTCGCTCGCATTGCAGCGCGCTATAGTCCGGAGCGCGCCGCGCCGATTACGCGGGTTCCGGCTGAGAAGGTCTGGAACGCGGCGCTGCTGCTGGCTCACAACCGTCCGGTCAGCATGTATATGTGGAATGGCCTCGGCCAGCACACCAACGCAACCCAAACGAGCCGGGCCATCGCCGCTCTGTACGCGCTTCTCGGCGACATCGATCGGCCGGGCGGCAATGTAGTTTTTCCCCGGCCGAAGTTGAACAGCGTCGATGGAAAAGAATTTCTGCCCAAAGATATCGCCGCGCAGAGAATCGGGCTTGCCGAGAAGCCGCTCGGGCCGCCGGCGAAGCCGGGGAACTGCGCCGCGTACGATCTCTTCACGGCCGTGCTCGAAGAAAAACCGTATCCCGTCAAAGCGCTGCTCAACTTCGGCTCGAACACGGTGATGTCCACGGCCGATTCGCGCCGCGCGCGCGAGGCCTTATGCGCTTTGGAGTTTTCCGTGGCGGCGGAGCTCTTCATGACGCCGACCGCGGCGCTGTGCGACTACGTACTGCCGGCGACTTCTTTCCTGGAGATGAGCAATCTCTCGAATGGCTTTGAGCACCGGCGGGAGGGAAAACTGCATCTGCAATACCGGAGCGCCGTCGTTCCTCCGCTTGCCGAGCGGCGTTCGGACACGTGGATAATATTCGAGCTGGCCAAGCGGCTCGGCTTTGCCGACCGCTTCTGGAACGGCGAGATCGAAGCCGGCTATGCCTATGAGCTCGCTCCCACCGGCATCTCACTCGAGCAACTGAAAGATTCATCCGGCGGGATCACTGTGCCTCTTGAGCCGCGCTACAGAAAGTATGCTGAGAACGATGAAAAAGGTCTCGCCAAAGGCTTCGCCACTACCTCGCGCAAAGTCGAGATTTACTCACATCTCTTCGCCGCCCACGGTTATCCGGCGCTGCCCGATTACGAAGAGCCGGCGATGAGTCCTATAAGCCGCCCGGATCTCGCAGCCGACTATCCCTTGGTGCTGACGAACGCCAAGTTCACTACGTTCATCCACAGCCAGCAGCGCGCGCTGCCCACGCTGCGCAGATCATCGCCGGAGCCGACCGCTGAACTTCACCCGGAGACCGCCGCGGCCTACGGAATCAAAAGCAAAGAGTGGATGGTCGTCGAAAGCCCGAAGGGTTCCATTCGGGTGCGCGCGCACGTGACAGAGAGAATCCTGCCGGGCGTCATCTGCTGCCAGCACGGCTGGTGGCAGGAATGCCGCGCCCTCGATCGGCCGGGCTACGATCCGTATTCTCATGAAGGGGCGAACCCGAGCGTTCTCATCGGCACGGAGCTGGCTGATCCCATCAGCGGCTCACTGCCGCATCGCTCTTATCTCTGCCGCGTCCGGCCTTTAGCCCAAAATCCCCGCGCCGAGCACCTTAGCTAGACGCACATCACGACGTTTCCGTGCTTCGAGCCGGCGGCTCGCCGGTGCGACTTGCCATTGACAATCGTGAATTTTTGATGATATGAGACCTGTTCGACGATGGGAGTTTGTTTATGAACGGGATATGTGCGGCGACGCCGGCGGACTATTTGTGGCCGCGAGAAGGCGCCTGTAGAATTCCATATTGGGTCTACTTCGACGGTTCCATTTACCGGACGGAACAGGAGAAGATTTTTCACGGTTCCACCTGGAATTATGTCGGGCTCGAAGCCGAACTGCCCCATCCCGGAGACTTCAAGACGACGTTCGTCGGCGATACGCCGGTCATCGTGGTTCGCGATCTCGACAGCTCGATCAACGTTCTCGTCAATCAATGCGCGCACCGCGGCAACACGGTTTGCCGCGAGCCATACGGCAACAAATCTCGCCTTACCTGCATCTATCATCAGTGGTCTTACGATCTAAAAGGAAACCTTAAGGCGGTGCCGTTTAGCTTCGGCATCCTCGAGGGAAGCCGGCGCGTCGGCGGCTTGCCGGACGATTTCAATCCGGCCGACCATCCGATGCGGAAGCTTAGCGTTGAGACCCGCAACGGCGTCGTGTTCGCCTCCTTCGATCCGAACATGGTTTCGTTCAGAGATTATCTCGGACCGAAGATGCTCTACTATTTCGACCGTGTTTTCGACGGGCGGCCGCTCCGTTTTCTCGGACGGACCCGGCAGAAGATGGCCTGCAACTGGAAACTCGTCTTCGAAAACATCAAAGACTATCACGCGACGCTCCTGCACGTTTTTCTCGTGAGCTTCGGGCTCTACCGGGCCGATCAGAAATCCAAAGTCGAGATGGACGCAACCGGGAGACACGCCGTGCTCGTATCGCGCCGCGGCGAGCAGAAGCCTTCCGAGGCAACTCGCGACATCGCGGTTTTTAAACCGGAATACACTCTGCATGATTCTTCGCTTTTAAAAGGCAGGAGGGAATTCAAAGACGAGCACACCGTCGTCATGCAGAGCGTCTTTCCGAACCTTCTTGTGCAGCAGCAGACCAATACACTGGCGCTGAGGCAAATTATCCCGCGAGGGCCGAGGCAGACGGAGCTGGTGTGGGATTTTTTCGGCTACGAAGACGACGATCCGGAACTGGCCGATTTTCGTCTCAAGCAAGCATGCTTGATGGGACCCTCGGGTCTCGTCACCATCGACGACGCCGAAGCCGTCGAGCTGTGCCAGAGGGGCCTCGAAGCGAAGGCGGGCGAAAGCGCGTTCGTCGAGATGGGTGGCCGAGAATGTCACGACGCCGATCACATGGTCACGGAAACCGCGCTCAGAAGTTTTTACAACTATTATCGAGAAGTCATGGGATTCGATCTCGAGCGCTGAGGGGCGACGAAAGCATTGTCCCGCGGATCGAAGCGCCTCGGCGTCCTGCAGGGCACAAAGGCAAAACGATTGAATCTGAGAGACGTGAAATTCGAAGCCGACGAGCTGATGCACGCCTACGTTCAGGCTCTCGATGACGGCAGATATGAGGAGTGGCCGGAATTTTTTACCGACGAAGCGCTCTACAAGATCATCGCGCGAGACAACTTCGAGCGCAATCTCCCGCTCGCCACGATGTTTTGCGCGGGCAAAGCGATGATGAAGGACCGCGTCGTCGCCCTTTGCGAGGCGTGCGTCTACTCGGCGAATTATCTCCGGCACCTAGTGAGTGCGGTGCGCGTCTCGGCGGGGGAAAACGATGGCTACATCGTGCAATCGAATTACGTTGTTTTCTCCACCGCGTACAACGAAGAGACCAAAGTCTTCAATGCGGGGCGGTATATGGACGAAATCGTGTTTATCGACGGAATTCCAAAGCTTAGGAAAAAGATCGTCGTTTACGATACGCTTCAAATTCCGAGCCTGCTGGCCATTCCGATATAAGATGACAGCCACGGCGTTGGCTGATATGTGATGCAGGTCTTTCAGTTCGAATTCCGGGAGGGATGATGCTTTACCGGGCTTTGGCCGAGAGGGCGAAGGCGCATCCAGACAAACTCGCCGTTGCCGGCGAGGAGCGTTCGCTCACCTTCGGCCAGCTGCGCGATGAAGTGGATCGAGCGGCGTCCTTCCTACGAGAACTGAATGTGAAAGCGGAGACGCCCATTGTCCTCGGCGTTCCACCCTCTCCCGATTTTTATGTCTTCTTTTACGCGGCCAGCTCGATCGGCGCTACCGTCGTTCCGGTCTTGCCGTCAGGGAAGCTCCCGCAGACGATTCGGGATATCCGCCCCCTCCTGGCTGTTGGAGAAAAATCTTTTTTAAAGGCGGCCGAAGCGTTCTGTCCCGGTCTCCGCGCGTCGATCGTGTGGGATAAAAAGGCAGGTTTCCAAACGTCACCGACGAAACACTTTCCCCATGCGCGAAAAAAACTTGTTCGAAGCGAGACGATTCTCGGCATCTTGACCTCAGGCACTACCGGCGAGCCAACGCTGCATTACACGTCGGCAGAGACTTTGTGGCGTCACGGCCGTCTCAGAGCGGAAGTTATGGGGATCAAAGCCGATGACGTGATATTGTCGACCCGCCCGTTCAACAATATGTCGAGCCTCGATGCGCCGGTGATCTTGCCGATCGTAAGCAGCTGCAAGGTTGTCGTCAGGGAAAGGTTTCAACGCTTTGCAGCGGCCGAGATCATCTCCAAAGAGCGGGTGACCGTCGTTTACGGCGTGCCGATCATCTTTGAGATGTTGGCTTCGATTCCCGCGGCCTACCCCGCTGATTTCAGCTCGCTGAGACTCTGCGTCTCCGGAGGCGCCCCGCTGTCGAGATTTGTCTACGACAAATTTTTTCAAAGATTCGGCGTGCGCATTCGCCAGCGTTACGGCGGAACTCAATTTTTCCCCGCCTTTAACTTCGACGCCCGGGAAATTCCCGGAACGGTCGGCCAGATCGCCGGCCCGTTTCCGATGACGGTCGTCGATGACGCCGGAAGGGAAGCCGCGGCCGGCGACATGGGCGAAATCGTCCTGGATTTTTCGAAGCTGAAAGATCCGTTCTGGAGATCATGCCTGAAAAACAATCCGGACCGCCGCGGAAGGTACATTCATACGGGAGATCTCGGAAGAGTAGACGCCGAGGGAAACCTTCACATCGTGGGCCGAAAGAGCCTGTTTATCAAAGTCGGCGGCAATCGCGTGGCACCCGCCGAAGTCGAGAGTGTGCTTCGCTCGCATCCCAAGGTTCGCGACACGATCGTGTTTGCCCATCGCCCCGGCCAACGAGACGAGGCGGTCGGCGCCGTGGTGATCCGCGGCGGAAGGCTGTCGCCGAAAGAGCTGCTGACATTCTGCTCGAAGCATTTGGATCCTTTTAAATGTCCGCGGAGAATCGACTTTCGGAGAACTCTGCCAAGAAATCCTCAAGGAAAAATTATACGCTACCGCTTTCAATCGTTCATCCCGGTCCACAAAGGGGCGGCGCCGGCTTAACGCGCGATGGCTGCAATCCGACAAGTCAGCGCAAAACCCTTCACCTTCAATGAGAGCCTGTCACGGTTTCGACTCTCGTACCTCTGCCATCGCACGCCCGGACTAAGGTGGATAGGAAAGATAATCCCGCCCGACCTACATTTCCGCTGGATCCGCACGGTCGCGCGCGTCGCCTACCATCTATACCACTCCGACCGGAGGCGCGTTCGGTACATGCGACAAGCCATGGCCGGAAAGTTTTCCCCGCCCGCTGTTCGAGCCGCGACGAAAAAAAATATCGTCTACCGGAAGTGGGCGAAGACTTTGGTCCACGGCTGGCCGAGCTGGGCCGAGCGATGCGAGCACTGGGCTGCGCTCAAAGGCGAGGAGCATTTGGAACGAGCGCTGCGCGGCGGACAAGGCGCCATCTTGCTGTCGGGCCATGGCTACGGATTTAGCAGCATCATCGCGCCCGTTCTTAGCCAACGCGGATACAGCCTTCGCAGAACGGGTCAAGGCGTCCGCGGCGACCCGGTGAAACGATGGGGAAGAGAGTGGAGCCGAGAAAACTGGGACTACGATACCTTCGGCGGAGATTTCTGGCAGCACGTGCGAGCGATACACCGGATGCATCGCGCCGTGCGGCAGAACGAGATTGTTCATCTCCTGGTGAGAGGCGCCCCTTACGGGAAGCCGGAGCTAGAGATCGATTTTTTTTATCAGCGCTTTTTTCTCGATCCGTTTCCCTTCCGCATCATAGAAACTTTACAGGCTCCGGTCCTCCCGTGCTTCGCCGTATGCGATGACTCTGGGCGTCTTGTGATCGATATTCATCCAGCGCTGCCGCCGGCGACGGGTGAGATCATCCCTGTGTTCGGTCCGCTTTATTCGAATTACATCCGCACGAAGCCTGAATTCGCCAAATTCTGGCGCAGGATGGTGCGCGAACAGGAGAGCTGGTAAATGAGCAGAGAGGAAATACGGAAAAAAACCTGGGCCATCGTAAGAAAGATTTCACCGCTGGCGCCCAGGGAACCCGCGGCCGAACGGACGGTTCTGTCGCAGAACGACACAGACATGATCGATTCCGTCGCCGCGCTACAACTAGTCCTCGCTCTCGAACAGGAGTTCGGCATCACGGTTGAAGACGCCGACATCTCGACGGCTAACTTCGGTGATCTCGCCAGTCTTTGTCGCTATATCGAAAACCGGCTTCCACGTTCTTGATGGAAGACATCATCGCGTCTATGCCCGATCGGAAGCTTCTCCCGCGGGTCAGTAGCGCCGCCGCGCGAAGCTTGGTTACGCCCAGCGCTTCATCGCTTTGAAGAAACCTACTCCAATGGACTACCCAAGGAAATTTTTTTACCAGGACAAAGCGGTCGCCGACTCTTATTTTGCTCAACGATTTACCCGGCCCAAGGCGGTCCGGCAGCATAACGCGCTGAAGTCGGCGATGGAACGCGCGCTCGCGACCATTTCCGGCGTGCGAAGCGTTCTCGATCTGCCGTGCGGAGTGGGGCGTTTCACCGATTTTTTTTGCAACAAAGGCTACCGCTACTTCGGCGCCGACGTATCCAAGGAAATGCTCGACGTTTTGGCCCGCGAAAAGAAGCTTCCAAAAATGCGGCTATCCTTGACCCGGTGCGACGGCGAGCTTCTGCCTTTCAAGGACGACGCGTTCGATTGCGTGGTTTGCATCCGTCTTTTCCATTTGATACCGCGCGCCGCCAAAGAGGCCGTGCTGAGAGAGATAAGACGGGTGTCGGAGAAGTGGTTGATCGTCGAGCTGCGCCACGTCAAATGGACGCGCCGCTTCGCCGGAGCGAGATCGCTGTTCAGAAAAGCATTCGGCCGCGAGGAGCCCGAGCTTGATAAAGATGTAACGAACGCTGGCTGGACGGAAAAAAAAAGAGTGCGCGTCAAAGGCACCAAGCATTGGGTTGGACTCTACCAGAAGAGTCCATGAACGACTCACCGCTCCACGCGCGAGCCGCAGCGCCACCGTCCACGCCGTCCCTTATTCTTCCCTCGCCCAGAGCCGCTGATCGTACGTAGCCACCCGCCGGGCCGTGACCAGCCAGATGCATAAATCCGAGAGCAGAAGAACGAGGGTAGAGAGCACGAATGAAACCAGATAGCTGCCGCTGATATCGTAAAAGAAACCTCCGAGCCACGAACCCAAGGCACCGCCGACGCCGACGCTGATGACCGAATAGCCGAAGATGGCGCCAAATCCCTTGCCGGAAAAGATATCGGCGGAGAGCGCCGAGAAGATCACCGCTCTGGAGCCGAAGCCGATGCCGAAAAAAATGATGTAGACGTAAAGCAGCCACGGCTGCGACGGATCGCGCGCCATCATCAGAGCCGCGACGCCGACCAGCGTGGTCAAAATATTGAGCGTGTAGGCGCCCTGCTTGGAAAACAGGTCCGCGACGTAGCCGAACACCATCCGTCCGGCGGTGCTCGTCATGCCCATCAGTCCGAAGATCGTCGCGGCGTAGAGGCGGCTGTAGCCGATATCGACGACATGCGCCACTTGATGCGTGACGATGACGGTCGTGCCGCCCGCCGCAAAGATTCGGGCGAAAAAAATCAGCCAGAACTGAGCGCTTTGCAAGGCGAGCTTCGCGGTCCAGCGGTTGCCCGCTTTATTATCTTCACCGTGTTCTTCCCCGTAGGGGCCGCTGCGAAAAAAAATTAACACCAAGGGAAGCAGAAAAACTACGACCACCAGCGCCAGGGTCTGCAGCGCCCGTTCCCAGCCCCAGTTCGAGATCAGCCATTCTGTCAAGGGAGCTATGAGGAGAATCCCCACGCCGGTTCCGGCATACACTACGCCCAACGCGGAAGCCCGCCTGGAAGAAAACCACTCGGAAATCAGGACCACATGAGGGACCATTCCCATGAAGCTCAAGCCCAACGCCGAAACCAAACCGAAGAAAATATAAAATTCCCAGAGGCTCTGAATCCTGCTGCTGAGCAGCAAGCCCGCTGCCAACAGCACACATCCGCCGCCGACGATCTTTTTGGGTCCAAAGCGATCTAAGAGATGACCAACGACCGGTGAGATGCAGGCGTCCACAATCAAGACAACCGAAAAAACGCCGGCCGTGATCGCCCGGCTCCAGCCGAAAGCGTCGAGCAACGCGACGTAGAAGACGCCGAAAGACGAATTGAGGCCGCGGGAAAAGCCCAAGGTAATGAAGGCCAGTGCGGCGATGGCCCACGGGCGGGAGAGAGAGCGCATCTATCTTAACCTGTGGTGTGAAAGGAATATCAAGAATGGGCGGGAGGGGAAAGAAAAAAAAGGAGGCGCCTGATCGTCAGGCGCCTCCTTTCTGTAAAGCTTGAAACCGCCTTACTTCGTCGCCGGCTTGCTTTCCATGGGCTTGTCGGACTTGGTCGAAGTCGACTTTACCGTCGGCGGCTTGGTCTTGGACAGAGACTTCAAGGTGAGCTTGCCGTCTTTCTCGGTATAGGCAACCTTCACCATGTCTCCCACCTTTACTTTACCGAGAGACTCCTTGGCGTCTTCGGTCTCGGCGGAGAGACTGAGCTCTTTGTCCTTGGTCTTTACCTTGGCCATGCCCGCTTTGGCATCGGCGGCAATAAGCTCGCCGGTAGCCCGGATGACCTTCGGGGCCGGAGCTTTCTTCTCCGCCGCCGGCTTGGCTGGGGCGGTAGACTTGGTCCCCGTGCTTCCGGTTGAGCCGGTCTGAGCCAGGGCGACTCCAGCGAAAGCCAGAGTTACGAGAGAAACTAGAACCAATCTTAGGATACTTTTCATACCTTTCACCTCCCTTTGTCCCATTTAGACGTTCCCTTTGGAGATCCATTCAACTGCAGTATGGGTGCCATCTAAGTAAGCAGTAAACCATAGGATGTCAAGGAGGCTTACGAGTCCATAACAGCCGGCGCGCTATGCAAAAAGTTTCAACTGTTCCTTGGGCCTTCGGAAGTGACCGGTGCTCAGCTCCGGCGATCTTTCGTGGATCCCGGCCTTCTTGCATGCCACGCGGAAGAGCTCGTTCATCTGTTCGGCGAAGATACCCCGGCCTCTCATCCGGCTGTGGAATTGCGGATCGTTCAAGTTACCGCCGCGGATCGCGCGGATGCGATTGAGGATTTTGTTCTTTTTTTCAGGGTAGTTGCGCTCCAGCCATTCTTCGAAGAGACTCTTCACCGCGTGCGGCAAACGCAGGGCAACATAGCCCGCGTAGCGCGCGCCTGCTTTAGCGGCGGCTTGAGCGATAGCCGGCGCTTCCGCATCCGTGAGGCCGGGAATCATCGGCGCCTGAAGATATCCGACGGGAATACCCGCCTTGGAAAGAGCAGATATGGCAGCCAGACGCCGGGCGGGACGGGAGGCGCGCGGCTCCATCAGGCCGGAAAGCTTTTCGTCCAGCGTGGTGAGCGAAATAAAAACCGCCGCGCATTGAAAGCGCGCCAGTTCCGACAGAAGGTCGATGTCGCGCGTGACCAGATAATTCTTCGTCACGATCGCCACCGGGTTGCGAAACTCCAGCAACACCTCCAGGCACCGGCGCGTAAGCTCGAGCTTTTTCTCGACCGGCTGGTAGCAATCGGTTACTCCGCTCATCGCCAGGACTCGCGGCTTCCACTTTGGGCTGGACAACTCGCGACGCAACAACTGGGGCGCATCCGCTTTCACCATAATCTTGGTTTCGAAATCCAACCCCGCTGAAAAGCCGAGGTACTCGTGAGTGGGGCGCGCGTAACAATAAATGCAGCCATGCTCGCAGCCGCGGTAGGGATTGAAACTGGCGTCGAAGCCCACGTCCGGGCTGTCGTTGTAAGCAACGATCGACTTGGAGGAATCAGGCAGAAAGATTGTCGCGGGAGAAGAAGTTTCGTCCGCGTCCAGCGGCTCCAGAACCCGCTCGACTTTTTCGAAGCGGTTCTTGGGATTGTTGGCTGAGCCTCGGCCGCGAAGCGGAGACGGCGTCTTCATGAAATTTTACTCCGCGGCGGGCGGCGTCTCTGCGGGAGCGGCCGCGGGTGCGGCCGGGGCGGGCGCTGCCGGCCCCGCCGCCTTGGCGGCTTGAGCGGTTTTGGTCTCACGAGCCAGATGACGCGTCAGACGCTTTAGCCGTCTGATTTTTCTCTGAACCTTTTTGAGCTTCTTGGAATCTCTAGAAGACGACAAGACTTCGGTCTTCTGTTTTTTCAGCTCGCGAATATCGTGCTTGATTGAATGGATCGCGTTGACGTCCTTATGGGTCTCGTCATAAGCAAGCCCCTTGGCTTTAGCGATGGCCTGAATCAGCTCCTCCTTCTCCATCCCAATGACCCCCTCCAACTCGGTCTCCGCCTTTGCATAGTCCCGCAATTTAGGAAGAGTCATTCTTCTAAGCTCTTTTAACTCCATGAACCGTTTCCTCCCTTTGACAACGTATACAATCTGCTAACATACTTTGCCGGAAAACCAAAATGACCGCTAAGTCTAAACCAAGGTCCAAACCAGCGCCGAGCCCAGAGCGGGTGAAAAAGATCATCGAGCGGTTGGAGAAGGCCCATCCCGACGCCAAGCTCGCTCTCGACTATAACAATCCGTTAGAGCTTCTTATCTCGCTGATCCTCGCGGCTCAGGCGCGGGACGATTTAGTGAACAAAATTACACCGCAGCTTTTCGCCAAGTATCACACGGCCCAGGACTACGCCGACGCGCCGCTGGAGCAGCTCGGTGAGGAGGTCCGCAGGATTAACTTCTCGCGCGTAAAGAGCCGGCGGATCAAAGATTGCTGTGCTGAGCTCGTGAAGCGGTTTAATGGTGAGGTGCCACGAAATCTAGACGATCTTTTAACGCTTCCCGGCGTCGGAAGAAAGACAGCGAACATCGTTCTCGGCAACGCCTTCGGCCAGCAAACGATCGGCGTCGATACTCACGTGATGCGGCTCTCTCAGAGACTGGGCCTTACCAAGAATACAAATCCCGACAAGATCGAATTCGATTTGATGCCGCTGGTGCCGGAGAACAAGCGCGTCCGTTTCTGCCATTTGCTCCAGTATCACGGCCGGCGAGTCTGCGTGGCCAAAAAACCCAAATGCCCGGTGTGCGTTATCGACGATCTCTGCCCGTATCCGGATAAGACGCTTCCCGAGCACTCTTAGGTAACCGCCTTGGCAAATCCCCTCATTGTTTCTTCCCGGCTCCCTCCCGGCGCGCTGTAGGGAATAATCGCGATCTGCTGGATGCCGCTTTTCTTGATCCGCTCCACTTGCGCGCGGCACTCGGAGACGGTGCCGGCGACGGCGAACTTGTCCACCAGCCAGTCGGGAATCACTTCGGCGTGGTTCGCCTCCTGTTCCATGTGGTGGTAGTAGTCGTAGGTCTTGCGGATCTCTGCGAGCACTTTCTGTTCCTTTGCGTCGAGCACGTACGGCTGCGGATGGGCGACCACGCGAGCGACGTGCGCCTTCACCGCGTCTTTCGCCGGCGCCTTGTCTGACACCGCGCAAGGCACCCAAAGAACGAGATGGATGTCGCTCAACTTCCGCCCCGTGGCTTTCGCGCCGGCTGCGATTTTTTCTTTAGCTTGGCGAAGATACTCATCGGCGACGCCGACAAGCACGATGATGCCGTCGGCGATTCTGCCGGAAAGCTCGAGCATCTTTGGACCGCTCGCGGCGATGTAAATAGGAATTTTGTTTTTAGATGGATGCTTCAAGTGAATCTTGCCGGTTTCGAGCTCGACCTCTTTGCCGGCGAGAAGATCGCGCATCTCTTGGATCGTCTGCTCGAAATAGCCGAGCTTGGCGGGCTTCATCCCCATCGTCTCGACCGAGCTGTCGCCGAGACCGATGCCGAGGATGAAACGACCCGGAGCCAGCTCTTCCAGCGTTGCGTAGGCGCTGGCGACGACAGACGGATGGCGTGTAAGCGGATTGGTCACGCCGGTGCCGAGCTTAATCTTCGAAGTGTTGAGCGCCGCGGCGGCCATGTTGACGTAGGCCTCGCGCCAAATTAAATGGGAATCGCCGATCCACACGTGGCTAAATCCCAGCTCTTCGGACAGCCTGGCAAGCTGGATCATTTTTTGTAACGGCTCCGTGGGAAAAAGCCCCACGCCGAATTCCATAGTTTTCACGTTTCCCTCACTGTGCAAGCCGGACATGGTTTACGTTTTAGACCGGGGACATGGTTTAC